>JAFXMZ010000023.1 GCA_017529925.1 Clostridiales bacterium | reverse complement strand
TTGTTCGGTACTCCGTTGCCGCCCGAAGGGATGCCGTACTTGAGGCAGACATTTGCCCACTCGGTGGAATTGATGAAGCCCATGATGACATCCTGCTTGCTCATGCCGCCTGCCATCTTGCCGAGCCAGTAATCCTTACCGCCTGCATCGGATGCTCTGTCGAAGAATACGTTGTAGAGTATCTCGAGGAAATCTCCGTCAGACATTTCCTTGTTCAGGAATTCAGGACTGTAGAGGAAGCCCTTGGCGATATCGGCACCTGTCTTGCCTTCCTTCATTACCTGATTCTTCCAGTAATCCTTACCGCCCTGGTCTGCAGCTCTTCCGAGTACCTTGTCATAGAGCCTGTCGATGAATCCGCCGACACCTGTCTCATCTACAGGAGGAGTAGGTGTGGGGTTATCTGTCGGCTTGCCGGAAGGCGAAGGTGAAGGCTTGCCGGAAGGTGAAGGCGACGGTTCGGACTTAGCCTTGATCGTGAAGTTCACTGATGTGCTGCCCTTGTAGTTGCCGATACCTTCGACAGTGATCTTCGCGGTGCCGACTTCCTTATTGTTGGAATAAGTAACCTTATAGTCAGTTCCTGCCTTGAGGTCCTTGCCGTCGAGCTTGAACGTGACGGCAGGTGTGATAGCAGAACCTGTATATGTTACTTCAGAAGGTGCGCCGCTGATCGTTCCGCCAGAAAGATCCTTCTGATCGATAGTGAACTTGGATGTTACTGTGCCTGCATAGTTTCCCTTACCCTTGATAGTAACGGTACCCTGACCGGCATCCTTGTTCGTTCCGTATGTAACGGTATAATCCGTGCCTGACTTGAGTGTCTTTCCGTCGACCTTTACCGTAACGGCAGGCTTGAGCTGCGATCCGGTATAAGTCATGGAAGAAGGAACGCCTGTTACATCCGAAGACTTGATGGTCTTGGCAACGATATCGAATGTGAGATCAACAGTTCCGGCATAGCCTCCCTTACCCTTAACGGTAACGGTACCCTGACCAACATCCTTATTCGTTCCGTATGTAACGGTATAATCCGTACCCTCGGTAAGAGCTGTCTCACCGTCCTTGACCGTTACATCAGGTGTGATCTGCGATCCTGTATATGCCGCAGATTCCGGTACTCCGGAGATGAATTCCTCCGTGATCTCAACAGGAGCAATGTCAAACTTAACGATGACCTCGCCACCGTAGTTGCCCGTACCTCTGACTGTGACAGTACCTGCGTCTTCTCCTGCATCGATATTTTCATCATAGAGGACTACATAATCCTTATCCTCGCCTTCCTCGAGGACCTTATCTCCGACCGTGACAGTAACATCAGGTGTGATCTGTGAACCTGTATATACTGCCGATTCGGGAGAGATCTCTACGTTCTCATCCAGAAGTGCCAGAGGATAGATGTTGAACTCGATGGTTGCCTCACCGATATACTTTCCGATACCTGTTACGGTGATCGTACCTCCGTTGTCGGCTGCATTGATATTCTCACCATATTCAACAGTAATATCCTTATCCAGGATGAGAGTATAGTCGCCGTCCGAGAATACCACTTCGGGAGTCTTCTGATCGCCGGAATAGATGATGTAATCGGTATCTGCATAACCATCGATCGTATTGATATCGATCCTCGGCAGGAATTCGATCTTAGGCATGATATCCTGATTCATTGCCTCATCGAAAGTGACGGTGATCACGAGCCATGTAATACCCGTTTCCTCATCATAGAATGTATCGAGGCTGTCCGTGATATCGTTAGTACCGTCTGTTACGACTGCATAATACTCTTCATCCGCCTTGATACGGATCGTCGCACTGTTCCCGCCTTCGAGATGGACGGCTGCTCTTGCTCTTCCGTCATCGAGAGCAGCTTCCTGTCCAACATTCTGGACATTGACTGCACCGTGGAGGAGGAGATCTCCGTCAACTTCATCATAGCCGAGGAGATAGTCGAGGATCGCATCTCCATCGCCGGGGTTCATGTTGTCATAGACTGCCTCTTCTTCAGAAGCATAGATCTTGACTACAAATCCGGCTCCATCTTCGAAGCTGATAATATAACCTGACGGGTCACCCTGCTCTACCGGATAGGTATAGGGAACCGACTCAACATGATGATCATCATAGACTTTGTATACTGCACACTGATGCAGACCGCCGTCATCGATGTCAAAGGCAAATGTATCAAAAGCTGCCGTGGCTCTGGTGTAGATCGTATCCAGCTGGAATTCTCCGTATCCGTCATAGAATGCCAGCCTGTTCCCAAGATTATCATCGCCTTCCCATCCGGTATGATCCTCGAACTTGATCTCGCCGTCAGCTACCTCGCCTTCATAGATCGGATAGATCCTGTACATCTCCCAGGAATCTCCGGCCTCTCTTGTCACGACGAGCTTGTCTTCCGTCAGCAGTTCAGTATAGATCGATGCGCCCGGAACGATAGGCTTGATCTCAAATCCCCTGATCGCATCGTCACCCGTATTATCATTGACCTTGATCGTTACGGTATCGACATCTGCGGGGAGAATGATCCTGCCGTCCTCTGTAGCGAACGGATGATCTTCATCATCACCGTACCAGTAGATGATCTCCTTGGAAGGTTCGTCCTCGATATAGATATATTCATTCGTGTCGATAAACTCTATCCAGATCCTTCCGTCACGCATATCCTGAACACTGATCTCGTAATAACCGTCTCCATCAGGCTCGAGATGATCCTCAGGATCATCACCGTTTGTCCTGACTACTTCGAGTTCCCAGCCGGCATTCATGTCGATCCTGAACCTGATAACGGGATCGGGATCTGCCGTGATCGGATATATGAAACGGCATCTGTTGCAGTTGCTGTTGGAAACAGCCGTTACATTCTGGCCGTCCTCGACAACGATCTCGCCGCCTTCAGACATCCTGACCTGCGGATCAGGCCATACTTCAACGGGAACCTCGACCTCTTCGGCTCCGTCTGCTGTCGCATGGATCGTATCCCAGTTGAAGTCATCAATATCTGTATAGATTATGATCTTAAAGCCCGCTCTGAGGTTGTTTTCTTCTATGAACTCGGGAGTTATCTCGAAGTCACCCGGGGTCATGGAAAGAACGAACGTCCATCCGGAATTCGGCATTATCGCTATTCCGAAGAAGCCGTCGTCCGGACCCGTAACGCTGAATTTTATGCCGTCCTTAAAGTCATCTGAATACATACTGTAGACGTTATCGAAAATAACATTTTCTGACAGGGTGATATCACCGTCTCCTCTTCTCTCGAATCGGAACTGGCCGTCAAATACATCTGCCCATGAAGGATTGATGCCGATCTGGGGATAGTCCCACTCAACATGATCGAATGTGTAGACACCATCCGCATCGAGAGGAACGATGATCTCATGTCCGGGCTCACCATTCTCTCCGTCGATCCAGAGTCTCAGGCAGTTGACCTGATCCTCAAAAGGATCCTCGGATCTGGATGTGACGCGGACGCTCGTCGAATCGTATGTCTTGTCAAATGCAACAAAATCATCATGGACGAATTCGGTCCACTCTTCTGAATCGCCATAGCTGTATTCCATCAGATAACGGTTGTCATCGCCGTTATTCCTGATGCCTGTCTGATAGAAATCGATCCAGACCCTGTCGTTATAGCGGCCGTCCTCATCCCTTCCGACAAATAGATCAAAGCACCAGGCTTCGAGATCCTCATCCCAGTAGATATCGTCAGGATCGACCGTAACATCATGCTCAACTGCAGGATCCCAGTACCTGACCCTGAAATCACTGCCTCCGGAGTAGATGCAGACAGTAATGAGATCATATTTGTCAGAGAAGATCTCCCTTATGGCATCGGCCTTTCTGATATGATTCGACATTTCCGTATCACCGTCTGCCATGATCCGGACATCTGCAGCCGCCCTGGCCTCTTCCGGAATGGTGTCGGTAAACGAAAGTTCCATCTCGACGCTCTTCTCATTCCACTCGGGCCACAGATTGTCCCATGCCCAGTAGCTCATATCATCATAGATCCTAACCGTGAATCCGTCATACATGGAGTTGGGATCCTGAGGATCGATCTCGTAGAAATATTCGTCCGGGATCGTGTAGATGCCCTGCTCATCAGGATCGAGGAATTCCATGTCAGCATTATTCCTCTCGATCGTTACGACAGGATCGGGAAGCTCTGTCACGATATAGAATTTATGATCGCAGATCTCATCCTTGTCAAAAGGCAGATAATAAATATCCTCAAGGAGGACCGTATCATCATTTGCATCCTTTACGGACAGCTTACTGACGTCTACTGCATCTCCCGTATACAGGAACATGAATTCACCGTCATATGCCTTCTGATACTCGACACCGTTAACATAGATCGTAACTCCGTCTAAGATAGTAGTTTCGAGCATCGCAGGCCCGGAAACATCATCAAATCTAAAGAGGTCATCATAATTGAAATTATCATATCTGAGCCTCAGGCCACAGATATTGCTGTCTTCTGAATTATCTACAAATAACTGGACGTCAGTCGCACCCTCGGGATAGGAGATCCTGTCTCCGGGATGGAGAGTACCGGAAGCATCGTCGACTCCTACGAACTCATATTCGATATCGCGGTCCGTATTATTCACGACACCGGGCTCTCCAATGAACCTGACCTCAAAGTAGTTCCAGTTGTCATCCCCTTCAAAAGGAAGGATGAACGTCCAGCAGTTGTCCTGCTCATTATAGATCAGGTTCTCGTTATCTTCCTTGCTGATCCTGTTGCCGTTCCTGTCAAAGATCTCAAAATCATTGTCGGCAAAGATAGTGAACTCGACCTGATCCTCATCGCCGGGAACGAGGACCCTCTTGCTCTCACGATACTCGGCAAACTCATATTTCTCAGTATCGAATTCGATCCTTCCGCCGGGATTCTGCTCATCATAATCCCTGATGCCGAACTTGATCATCTTGTCATCGCCCTCGGGATTATAATTATCGAAATATCTCGCGTCGTAGTCGGCATAGATCTCGATCTTGAAAGCTTCGTCCGTCTCGGGAGTATATGTCAGGACAATATTGTCACCGTCTTCTACAGCATAAAGTTCATCCAGAGGATGACCGTCCGGCGTCATGACATCGGCTACTGCCTGATCCATATAGTCCTTAAGCGTTATCCTGATCTCCGTTCCCGGAGCGAAGGAATAGACGGAATTTCCGTACTCGTCCTCACTGATCAGCTCACCATAACCCTCGACAGAGATAACATCACTATTGGAATCCATCCAGTGCCAGCCGACACCAAACTGTCCGTCAAAGATTATCTGCTCATTTTCGTCGGGTATCCAGACATTGCAGGGCAGATTGTCGGTCGGGATCGTGTACTCGTTGTCCTCATTCGGAGGGAGCAGTTCCCTTTCGAGATGTCCTTCCGTGAAATATTCATAGTAGACACCCTTGATCACAGGTGCAGGCGCCTCGGGATCATATCCGGGAGCTTCGGGATCCGGCTCAAAAACGAACTTGAGCTCGGCATTATCCAGCCCGTCGAAAAGCCACTGAGGGATCTCGATCCTCCAGTCACGCTCAATACCTTCTATGTCATTTATATCGACCCACTCGTCTTCGAGCTTGACCTTTACGTTATATCCTCTCGTATCGTCGATTCCGATACCGGAAGACACACCCCAGTAATCGGCAATGATCCTCATGCCGTCATAAAGCTCGTCAAGGGGAAGTACCAGCGTATATGAACCGTCGTCTTCATCGAAGAAGTAGTCTTCGAGCTCATCCCTGTCCTCGGCGCCGGGCTCATACGAATAGTCATCCCATGGATTGAAGATACGGTATTTCCTGTCCATGGTACCTTCGAAGCGCAGGATGCTCAGCCACGAGTTGTCTTCCGCCTTCATATTGAAGCTGATCTCAGCATCGACCACATCTCTGGAGACTCTGATCTTGAACCTGTTTCCGTCAGGGCTCTCTACGGCCTCGACTCCTTCGGGCAGGTTATCGATATCCGGTATCGATATGGTTCCGTTGCCCCATCTCTCAGCCTCAAACTCATACTCAGTCTCCGGATCATACCAGAAGCTGTCATATTCGCTCCACTCAAGATTGATAGTGAACTGTCTGGTGTCTTCGGGAGTATATTCGAATGTGTAATAGACGTTATCTTCTTCCATTATCCTTTCTACAGGGATCCCTAACGGCTCTTCCCCGAGGATATTGACATATGCCTTCGGTTCAAGAGGAAGACCCTTATATTCGACCTGAGGGAACGCAACAAAAAAGAGTGTATCTTCTGGATTGAAGAATTCAGGCTCACCGGGCTCGGGATCATAAAGATCCCCGCCGTTTACGGAAAGGCTGACGACTGCATCATCCAGCAGGCTTTCATGCCATCCTCTCTCATAGTTGAGGGCGAAGACCTGATCTGTCCAGCCATCAGCTGTCATCCTGAAATAAACATCACTGTTAGCAGCGACGCCCTCGTCCGTCTCATCAAGATAAGCAGACTCTCCGAGATCGTAGCCGTTTACAAATGCACCATTCTGAAGGAAGAGCGAAGCATTCTCATCAGCATATAGCTGCACATTGTCTTCAACGGTCAGTCCTCCGTGGATCCTGGTGAGCGAATTTGCATCCATAACGAAATTCGAGCTTTCTTTGAGGATGATCTCATTAAATCCTATCGAAGTACCGGCATCGACCTCATAGCCCGCATAGGCATCTACAGTGAGCGTGTCGCCCCAGATCTCGCCCGAGAGCCATGCGTTCTCAAGGATCTCATAGTTATAAACGAAATCCCACCGGAAACTGTCATAGAATCCGAGGAGATATCCGTACGGATCTTCCATATTCATAAAGTCAGGATCGATCCCGATATCGCTGACTTCTGTCTTGACGACACCGTCACATCTCAATTCCGATCCGCCCGAAATGAAGACATGATCTCCTTCGGGAGACATCATAAACTGCATATAGTCAGCATCAGTCTCTATGACCGCACTGTCTGCAAGGAGCAGGAAATCGGGATCAGTGATATTACGATCCGAATCCGGAAGAAAATAATCCGTGTTGAGCTGATAATATCCTCCGTAGACAAAGAGTCCGCAGGGGGCATATTCTTCCGGGATCTCAATATCAGGATCATCCGGATCTACAACGATCATGCCGTTGCCGTAATCGAAATCCTCGATCCATCCTTCCTGATCTCTTCTTCCCTCGGCATAGAGATAGTAGACCTGTGCGGGATCCATAGTATCCACAGGATCTCTCAATACCGGGTCCTGATTAGCGCTGACGTTCGCCAGTGTCCAGGGAATGCACGACAATACCATGCATACGGTGGTCAGAAAGGCGATCGTCTTTGAACGTGATCGTTTCATATCAAAAACCTCCTGTCGTTTAGAGTAAGGTTATACATAATACCGATTATACAAAGTATCACTGCTGTAAAAAATACTTGCGAAAATGTTCTTACAAACTGTTTACACTGCGTTCATCAATCTGACTGACTAAACGTTTTTTGACACATTTAATGAGGTAATCTTTCTTGTATTTAGAGGAAACTGTCAGTTTTGATACATCCGAGCCTGATATCGGAAACAGCCCTCCCTGAAGCGGAAAATAACATTTTCGATGAGGATTTCTGATATAATCATGATCATGAAGAGCTTAAGGACATGGAGCATAATACATTTCATCACGTCGATCCTTTTTGTAACCCTGCTGATCGGGGTCAATTTCTACGCGACCCTCGTGGCAGACAGGGATCTGAAGCCGACTGTGCGCTATAAATCGAATTATGAGATCCCGGCGAGGATCCTTCAGCCCGGAGCTGTCGACTGGCTGCTGGACGATGACGACAGCAGCAATGCCCCTGTTGAGGGCGAGCGCGTACTGATCATCAGCATACACAGTGATGATCTGTGTGTTATCGTCAGCGATTACGGCGAGCCGCGCAACATCGCGAAAGACGTACCTTTGTCGGCATTGAGCGCCAACCCGACTCTCATCACGGATGCAAAGAGCAAGAGCAGCAACTGCTCATGGAGCGTCACAAAGCCCTTCCATTCAGGTCTTTTCTATGAAACGATCCTCATGACACCTGTCTTTCTCGTCCTGAATATATATGTCCTGGCCTTTAAGTCGAGAAATGCAGGCTATGATGCGGATGTCCGCATAAAGAGGAGACTGAGGATCGTCTCCATCATCAATCTCGCTTTTACTGTCATCCTTGCACTTCAGTGGCTGGGATCGACATTCTGATATATCCGTTTTTAGCACTAAAATAGAGGACCGGTCCCGGAGTCTGTCCCGGGACGCGGTCCGCTTTTCATATGTCCTTATCTTTCGTCGAGATATGTCTGCGCCCTGTTGTTGATGATGTCCGCGACATCCTTGAACGCCTTGTCTCCCTTGAGATATGCCTGGATCTCCTCACGGATGATAACAAGGACCGGCGCGTCATAAGAACGTATCCTCGTACATGATGATATCGTCTTTTTAAATGTTTCGGAATCCTTATCAGTCGTCTTCGAAAAGCCCCTCTCTGCGAGCTGGCTCTCGCTCATATCCTCTGAATACATATCATACATCCTGTTGTTAGATGCGATGGCCTTCTGAGCCAGTTCGTCATAAGCCTCGACATTGATCGGAAAAGCGTCTCTCGAGAAGCCGGTCTGGCAGTTTTTCGACATGAGGACCTTTATAAACTCCTTGCATCCTTCAGGTGATGATGTATCGCTGATTATACCGACTGAGCATGCGCAGGAGGCGCAGGGGCCCTTGCCGTTCGACGACGGCAGTCCGAGGAGTATATTCCTCGAATGAAGGTTCATCATGAATGCATCTGACAGGCAGCTGACCTCGGCATAGTAGTTTTTGTCTGAGTCGCCCCATCCGCTGACTTCCTCGGGAAGGTGGTCCGCCGCATAGGCTGCGGGCTTCTTGAAGACATCCCTTCCGACGTTGATCTTGCCGTCGCTGATAAGATCGGCATAGTTCTCTTCGGCGATCAGGGTTATAAAGCCGAGCTGCGACATGTTGAGCGGATCTTTTCCGTTGCACTCCTCTTCGACGAACTTCGCGTATGAGTCGAAAGTGAATCCGATCATTCCGGACTTGACCGACTCCCTGTCGGTAACTATGCCGTCGAGTGTGAACGAGAGCGGGATCTGGTAGAGCTTTCCGTCCCTTTTCGCTGCGTCCGTTATATTAGTAAATATCTTTCCGCTCATGCCGTCGGCAAGGTCAGATATGTCGAGAAGACAGTCCTCCCTGTTGAGACATGAATATCCGTAACCGTCGAAGATGATGTCGGGGCCTTCGCCTGCAAGGATATCGATGATGAGCTGATCCGACAGATCGGACTCGGCATCGAGATAGAATTCCGTCAGATCCGGCTCCATCTCATCAGTAAACATCCCGCGCTCCTCGGGCTCGAGCGACGAGTCGAGCATGACCGCCGTGGTCTTATCCTTTACCGTGCCGTAAGATGTGACATTATACTTATCGGTATATCTTATGAAGTAATCGGCAGAGCTCTCATTGAACTCGCAGATCGCATCCGCTACCGCAGGATCAGCCTCGCCGAGCGAAGCGGCGATCAGTACAGTCTTACCCGCATTGGGATTCTTCCGGGCCTTTGTGAGCGTAATGATATATTCCTCATAGATCATCATGCCGTCGTAATCGGTGGTCATCTCGTCCAGCAGGATCACGATCTTTTCGGGGGTATATGAAAGGAGCTTGAAGCTGTCTATGTCATTCCTGTTTATATTGCAGTCGTCAAAGCTGAAGATGAGCTCTGTCTTCTTGGCATTAAGATCTATCTTCTTTATTCCTTCGTTCGTCATGAAGACGTTGCCGACTCCTTTGCAGTAGCCCGTATTGTCGAGGTCCTCGCCCTTCAGGAAGGACATGTCCGTGTCGGCTTTTGTGATCTTACCTGCCTTGAGGTCTGCCTTGAGCCAGAGGTCATCGCCACCGTAGCAGCGCAGCTTAATGAGCGCATTGCCGTCATCTGTAATGAGAGGCCTGTACGCACCGAAAACATCGGATCCCGGGTAGATATCGTTTACATAGAAAGGCTCTGATGCACCGTCTTCACCATAGAGCACGATACCGAGCGTCGATTCTCCGCCGTTGTCGGTAAGTCCCGTGTCGATCCTTCCTATGCCTTCGAGATCATACTGTTTCGTGATAAAGAATCCCATTTCCTCATCAGCCCCGGAGGCGTATTTATTATGCGACAGGATCTTCCCCGTCTTGGGATCGATCTGAACATGTCCCGACAGCGTTTCATAATCCGCATCGAAAGCCATATAATCGAAGCTTATGCTGTCCGATACGGAAGCTCCCGTTATATTCAGGTACTGTGCATCCTTGCCGATGACGTCTCCATCGACAAGTGCTTCATATATATCGAGGCTGTTTATGAGATCCCCGTTGCCGTCGTAAGTGACAAAATAGTCATTCTCCATCTTCGCGCCTGCTTCCATCTCCTCATATGACAGACCATAATATGGCACGACGAAAAAGCACCTGATGTCGTCATTCCCGCCGAGATACTGCTTAATGACAGTCGCATCCTCTCCGTCGTAAAGGTCGGCGACCTCCTTCTTTTCGAGGGTGTACCAGGGGGAGTTCTCATCGATCTTAACCTCTTCCCTTTGCTTCCTCTGCTCTTCCTTGCTGCATCCGGTCGATGCCGATGCCGCGATAAGTGATGCCGCCAGTACGATGCTTACGACCGCTCTTCTTTTCATATGGAAATCTCCTTTTTTCCGCGTTTGGTCATCATGTGTTTCCAGTATCATTCTACATTTGATTTGTCCCTTTTCTGTCCAGTTTATGTGTCAAAGCTGTAAAATATCCGCCGTTTTAAGGATAAATTAAGATTTTCATAAGATACCCGTAAAGAATCCGCCGTAATTGACGGGTATAATCAAACCATAAGCACGACAAGGAGGATCATCACCATGAAGGATATAGAGATAAAGATAAAAGGAAAGTGCAGCTTTGTACTCGAAGGCACAAAGGACGATACGGTAACATTCCCGCAGTCGGCAAAGATAAGCTCGAATAAGTACGATACGGACATCGAATTCGATGCCAATGACGTAAACGGCATGACAAAGCTCATCATCCCCGAGAAGTCAGAGAAGATCGAGCTCGCAGTAGACGACGGTTCTGTCCTCATCCTGAAGAACCTGAATGCAGGGAGGATCGAGGTGGATGCAAAGGGCACCGTCGAGATCACCATCATGAATATCGTTGCAGCTCTCGACGTCAACATGATCGGCGGAGAGGCAACGCTCTATGTACCTTCCGATATGAAGGTATCCTGCAAGAGCGAGGGCAAGGGCAACTTCATCGAGACATCGGGCATCATCCCCTCCGAGAATTCCGACGTAAAGATAGAGCTCAACGGCCGCGACAGCGTCCTCAAGATCGCCACGAGATAAACTTGCGGGGGCTCCCGACATACTATCTGCATAAAGTTATCCCATTTTTCTGTTTTCGGGATCCTGTTCAAAGACGCGTATCCGTTTTTTCAAAAAATCAACTTTTCGGATAACATTTGCTCTCATTTGTTATCCGTTTTTTCGATATGAGAAATTTCAGATAACAATTTGCCTGTTTTGTTATCCGTTTTTTCGAAAAAACAACTTTTCAGATAACATTTACTCTCATTTGTTATCCGTTTTTTCAAAAATCCAACTTTTCGGATAACTCCCGGCGAAAAGGTGGACTCCTGCGCCGGGGAACACTGCCCGGGCAGAGGATTATCCCCGGATTATCTCCACTCTACGTCGAAATAAACGATCTGTCCGTCCTCGACGATGATCGGATAGAGCAGGCCGTATCCGTCATACCAGCCGTTGCTCTTGAAGTGAGGATACTGGTTGTTCAGATACTCTGAATAGAAATAGAAAGTATCGCGCACGGGGTTTCCTGTCTCCGTCTTACCCACCTCAAACTCCTTCTCGGCCTCTTCGCCGTAGAGCAGTCCGAAATAATCGGCGACTTCGCAGTCAGGCGATATGGGCAGTTCTACAAGGCGGCTGTTGAAAGGCACCGGATTGTCGCTGTCGGATACGAGAAGATACTTATCGGCATCTGTCCATGACGAGAACCAGAGGCTCATGTCGTCGAATTCGACAAAGCGCGTTCCGTCTTCACCCTCATTTATCCTGGTTACGGTTATAGAATCCACATCGCCCCATACGACGCCGGGAAGCTTGACCGTATCGCCGACCTTAAGGTTGTAATAATCATCCTTGGAGATATAGAAAGGATCTCCTGCCAGGACATAGACCTTAGAACCGTCATGGTACATGGCAACGACGCCGCCGTAGTATTCGCCGTCAGGAATATCCTCCGCATACCCGGAGCGCTCATCGACAAACATGATACACGGGAGCTTTGAGAATTCATCATAGGGAACGACTGCGGTTTCATTAACATACGAGTCTCCCGTATATTCGGTAAAGCCGTCCTTTGAATAGTAGATCTTAGTGTCCTCACCGGATTCGGCGATCATAAATACGGCATATTTCTCATGGTCCTCATAGACGGAATCGAATCCGAACTTCGCATCGGGATGATCCTTGGCATACTCTGCCGCCTTCTCCATGGCGGTATCGTAGAATTCCGTGAACTCGCCTGCCTCCTCGGGCGTCAGCTCGGGAGCGCGCGTAGGCTCAGGCGTCGGTGTCGGTGTGGGAGTAGCCGTAGGAGTAGGTGTAGCCTCGGGTGTGGGAGTCGGAGTCGGCTCTTCGGACTCTTCTGTCTCTTCCGTCTCGGACTCTTCGGTCTCCTCTGTCTCTTCCTCTCTGTCCCTGTCCCTGTGTTTCCTCTTCTTTTTACCGGAACTGTCAGAACACGAGACGATCGACATCGCGATCGCAAAGACCGTCAGAAGCGCTATGATCTTTCTCTTTTTCATACGGATCGACCTCCCTTATATCTTATGTCATCATTATATTGCCAAGGAAGTAAAGAGCAATATATCAGCTGCTCTTCCTGAAGTTCCTGTCAGTCAATATCCTCGCGAAAACGAGTCCGAGCGGCAGTGCCGTCACGACAAGGGCGGTCCTGCAGATAAAGGGAAATCCTTCCGCATAGTTTCCCGATGCAAAGAAATATATCCCCTTGTACATCAGCATCCCCGGTACCATTATGACGATCGACGGAACCGTTATAGTGATCCTGGGATAGCCTATAAAGCGCTTTATCGCCGAAGCCATGAGACCGGCTGCCAGCGCCGCGAAGAATGCCGCAGTCGCGGGAGACGTAACATGATCAGCCAGGAGGAACCTCATCGAATTGGCAACGGCACCGATGATGCCTGCAAGCGATGCCATCCTTACGGGGCTGTTGAATATTATCGAGAATCCGAATACTCCCGCGAAGCTCATCACAAAGCGGAGCATGAACAGGATATAAGCCGGCATATCCCCGCCCGTGAACTCCGCAGGAGAGAACTTGAGCGCGAGTGTGGAGAATGCGGCCGTCATCGTGGCAACGCATATTATGAGGAGTGCATATGTTATCCTCTCGATGCCCGACCTGATATCGAGCTTCGCAAGGTCGATGCCGCCCGTTACGAGCGGGAAGCCCGGGATGACAAAGAGCATCGAACAGATATAGCCCGCCTGAAAGCCGGTAGGGGCAGAAAGGACTGTTTCGAGGAGCTTGGCTATCCCGATATATGTAAAACATGCCGTGAGCACCGCTTCGCTCGTATGAAGGAAGAAAGTATGGTGCCTCGATATCGAGATCTTCCTCACGAAAAATCCTAAAGCTGCAGCGAAGAATGTACAGATCATATCGAAAAGGCCGCCGCCTAAAAGGAACGAGAATGCCGCACATGCCATTCCCGCAGCGAGTACAGATATGATCAGAGGGTAGTTTCCCTTCTTCTTTTCGATGTCGTCAAGGATAAGATGGAATTCTCCGACGGAAGTGCTGTCTACCTTCTCACCGATGCTGTCACAAAGATATTCGAGATGATGGATCCTGTCGGTGTTGACTCCTGTCGATACGCCTGAGAGACAGTCAGTAAATGTCTCTCCACCCTCTATGCATGTATAGTTGACGGACTTGAGGCCGATCTCGGCATTGCATGTCACGCCCAGAGCTCGCGACACCTTGTTCATCGCTGCCCTTACCCTGAACGCTCCCGCTCCGGATGAGAGGAACATGAGCCCTATCCTTCCTATGAGTGCCGTCTTCTCAGGGAGCGCGGCATCGACTGCGGGAGTCTTATTGTCATCTCCCGATATCTCGTGCCACATAACGCTCATATGCTGTTTACGAAACTTGCTCATGCCTTCACGTCCCCCTTTAGACTATGTCGATGACGACTATCTCCGCGATGCATCCTGTCTTGAACGGAACAGCCCAGTCAGCGATGCCGGAGCTTACTATAAATGTCGTATCTCCGCGGACTTCCTTTCCGTATGTCAGATCATTGACTCCTGACCATTCGCCGCTGTGGATCAGGGGGATCATCTGACCGCCGTGCGTGTGACCCGACAGTACGAGATCGACGCCCGCTTTCGACTCGGCATCAAAATCATTCGGCTGATGGTCGAGCACTACCGTATAGACATCCGGATCCATATCCTTCACCAGGTCCGATATATCCGCGCGGCCGTCCCTGTTGCTCTTATCCTGCCTTCCGATGAGGACCATACCGTCTCCGATGGTGACCTCCTCATCCTCGAGGATCGTAACGCCGTTGGCGCGCAGCTCATATGCAAGCTCCTCCGCGGTGAAGTCCCTTCCGTCGTAATAGCCCTTGTCGTGATTACCGTAGACGAAGAATACACCATATGTCGTCTTGAGCTCTCCTAATGCCCTGCATGATCTCTCCATATCCTCACGGCATGAGTCGTCATCGACAAAATCACCTGTTACGACTACCAGGTCCGGTGACTGATCCTGCACCGTCTTCATGTGCTCCGCGAATCCTTCACCGTCGAAGCATGCTCCGAGATGGGAATCCGTTATCTGGACGATCCTTACCTTGCCGCCCGGTATCTCCTTATCCGTATCGAGCGTATATTCGGTGACATAGACATGATGCGCAAAGTACCATCCGATCGAAAGGTATATTGTCGTCAGGACGGCTGCGGTAAGCGCTGTAAGGATATAGGGGGGCTTCTTTCCCGAAGCCTTCCTTACGATAAGGAATATGATCTCCCCGACTATCCAGAAGAATGCCAGATGTATTATCGCGATTATCCAGAAATACATATCGGCAACACACAGCCCGGCAAGAATGAGCGTGAGGACAACGGCCGTTATGACGGACTTCTTCCCCTTGCCACCGCCGAGCTTCTTAAACCTCGTGAAGAGGAAGATGAGCCCGATGATCATTATGACGAGTACGCCGATCAGAAGGACAAATATCATCTTATACCCCCATGAACCTGTAGAGCGTTATAGTCTGTGCATTGTCGGATGTCTTATAAGGCAGCCTGAAGAAACGTGTCGTGAACTCACTGAGATCCTGAACGTCATGATTATATATCCTCCTGACGACAGGGCTCGTCGATTCGAACTTAAGGTCAAACGTATAATCCATGATGAGGATCGCATTGCCGTAATAAGCTGCGACTTCCTTTATGTCCTCATCATAGTTGTCGGTTATCGGATAGACATCGATACCGATCGACTTCAGATCATAGTAGAACAGAGGGAAGAGTTCCTTCCTCATCATTACCGCCCTGGTCCCCTCCAGCTCGAAAGTCTCCTCAAGCTCTTCGACCGTATCCCACCGGACCCTGGTGTCGTCCTTGTTCTCGAGAAGAAACTTATCGTGAGGCGCAAAGAGGATGAGAGCCACGGCTGCCATAACGACCGCCGCTGCCTTCCCCGCTGTGCCTTTCGATGTGATCAGCCTGTCGAGCGCTGCCGCAGCGAAAACGATCACCAGCGCGACATACATCAGGATATATCTTGAAAAATAGTAGTAATGCCTTATCTGCGGATAGAAGAGCATGGAGTAGATGAGGACCGTATATGAGAATACGGCGAGCATTATGAGATGCTCCCTGCTGTCGGTCCATCTGTCCGTAAAGACAAAGATGTCTGTGAACAGATACAAGGGTATCGCGATGCCCGCCATGATCACTATCGCAAAGAGCGTAAGATACGAAAACTCCGACAGCGCCGGCATGCCCTTGACGAGCCTCAGGACCGCAAATGCAACGGCTGCCGCGAAGAGGGCTCTTATGCCCCACTTGAGGACTGCCATGTTGAAAGAGATCTTTATATTCTTCCTGATGAGAAGGAAGACGGCGGCGATGACCGCCAGGATCACGCATGCTCCGGTCACGCACCAGAAAGTATTCTCATATGTCATCCCGGGGATGACCCTGTAGAGATTCCTGTAGTTATAGAGCATATATCCGGGGCTGTTCAGTATCGAACAGACGAATGTCACGAAGAACGAACCGACGGACAAAAGAGCCGCCCTGACATAGTCCTTGCTGCCCGTGTAGAAGTATAGGAGCAGGAAGATCGCAAAGAATAAAGGGACAAAGATGAAGACCGTCATATGAACGACTCCGTACATGCCCGTCATGAGCGCAGCGCCGTAGATCTCCTTTTTGGTCCTGCCTGTTATCAGGTAGAAGAAGACGAGCCACACGGCCGTGACCGTCATCTCGGTAAGGGTCGATTTTGCGACCCATATGGCGATCGGCGAGAAAGCAAAGACAAGGCATGCGATACATGCCGTCAGATCCCTGACGCCCAGTTTTTTCAGCAGTGCGAATATCCAGAAGATGCACATTATGAGGAGAAGGCAGTTGACCCCTCCCATGTTTGACATCCCGAAGAACATACCCCACATCGCGAGGAGCGATGCATATGTCCTGATGCCGAGGAAATATCTCGAATGCTCATCGACCGTTCCAACGCTCTTTCCTGTCAGGACCTTAAAGATATTGGTCTCGTCATAGTTCATCGTATCGAGCAGCTCGGGGTCGGTCGTATATTCTATAAATGTCTCCTTCAGCGATTCTGACTTAACGTTATGGAGCTCGTTATAGTCCATCTGCCGTGAGGTCTTTCCCCTCATATACATTATCGCTTCCGTCTGATACGATCCCTGATCCTGTCCCATCGCGAAATACTCATGGGGTGCATGGAGCACAAAGGGCATCACCAGGAGCGATACGATGACAGGTATAAGATATGGCCTGATGTTCATATCGCAGGACGGCTTCATCCCCTTGAAAAGAGAATATCCCGACAGCCCTGCCCATACGATGACCTGGGCGAAAAGGGTCTTCTTGACCGAGAAAAGCCCGACGGTATGAAGGGCCCCCGCGAGGACGAGATAGGAGAATATAAATCCCGTAATGCAGAAGAGCAGGTTAAGGACGATATTTCTGTCCTTCCTGCCCGAGGCGAAATAATAGAATGCGAGTATAAGCGTGATCACGGCAAACAGTGCTTTCATAATCAATCCCTCTTCACATCGATACTGTTTATGAGTATCTCCTCATCCGGAATGAAGTATCCTCCCTCTCCGGGCTTAGAACTGACATATCTGACATCCCTCGTGCCGTCATCGGCATACATGAAGAATATCGCGAATTCCCCCTCATGGGGAGTGACAACATATATGGGGGCATCCGTAACCCACGAATCCACATCATCCTTGTAGTCCCCGACATCGATCATAAGACCGCAATATGCATCGCCGTCATACATGAAATAGCATGCATCCCCGGAATCCCCGAGCGCTTTAGTGAACTTATCGTGATCATTATAAAGATCGACGTCATATCCCATCTCGAATTCGGACAGGCTCTCATCCTTATTGAGGTTCATATGGATACCCGTAAGCGAAGGGGCATATACGAGATCAGGATTCTTCTCGATGACATGATCATCCGTGATGAACGCAAAATATGTCTGTGATTTCAGTGATATCCATGTTCCGGTCGTGGAAACGATATTCCTGAAAGTGAGGTTGATGCCCACGGTGATGAGAGCGCTAAATGCAAGAAGTACGGCGAAGACCGGAACTGTTATCTCCGATATCTTTTTATTCAATGACGCTGCGAGCCTTATGAAACGGATAATGAGGCATACGATGACGACGCTCCATCCGAAATAGCATATGGTCGTCGGGACATATCCGCCAGCCTGACCGATTATTACCCAGTCCTGATAGCTCGGTATGAGCGAGTGGGGGATCGCGAACGTAAGCGCCGTCAGAAGTCCGACCGATCCTACAGCATAGAGCTTACCGTTCTCTTCCTTCCTCTGATCCTTCTCAAGGTTCCTGTATCTCTTGGCTTCCGCATAAAGAGCCGCTATACTTCCCGCTCCCGCTGCGGCAAACGCAGCTGCACCCTTGAGGGAGATGTGCTTAAGGAAAGTTATGACGGGCGGCATCACGCGAAGATCCCTGAGCGGGAGCATGCCGAATGTATAGACAAAATAGGGCCTGGGGAAACGTTCAAGAGCGGCTGACGAAGTCTCCACATTTGAAACTGCGATATCCACTACAGGATGGCTCCTCAGGTAGATGAGGATCCCGAGATAGACCAGCGCCGTGATAAAGTGAGGGATCAGTGAGATGATAAATCCTTTAATTCCCGTCTTTCCCTTCTTCGCATGATAAAAAGCTATGACCGCATATGAGAGCGAAGCGACGATAAATGCCTCATATACCTGCATCGACTCGTAGAACAGAAATGCGCTCAGGAGGACTCTCAGGAAGTTACGCTTCGAGCCCTTCTTCTCCAGATAGGAATCGAATAACGCCAGTCCCGATATCATAAGGAACAGACCATACATGAAGTCCAGAGGATAACATGTTATGAGGTTGTGCCAGATGTCGATCTGCAGCAGCGAAAAGAACATCAGCCCCCAGAACATCCCGTTTATCCTGCCGAGCTTCTTTCCGGTAAGGTATGTGATGAGCGCAACATTGGCAAATACCGGGATATACTGAAGAAGCCATATCAGTATGAAGTTACCGGTCCCGTTGACCATATATCTGAAGCCGACGACGAGCGGAAATATGATACCGACCTTGCCTCTCGCAAGTCCGTATTTGACGCCGTCCTCGAATCCCTTCCCCGCGCCTCCGATCCTTGCATCAACGAATTCCTTCATGGAATCGTGGCATGCGAGCACCGTATCCTTTACCATCCAGATAAATACGAGGACTGCGACCAGGAGGCATCCGGCCGTAATATATGCAGTGATATTCCTGTGTTTCTCCATTTGGAGACGAAGACCTGTCTTCTTTATTTCCATCTGATCCTTCAAAGCTTCTCTCTTTCTTATTTACAGAAAAATAATAATATAGAGACTGCCAAATATCAACCGCGCGCATGGCGTGATATAATGTATCTGCCTGAGGGGAGGCGCTTTTCCCGACGGCAGACTATATGCTGAAAGAAGGCTTCATACATGAATCTGATCGACAGGAAATATGCGAAGATCTCGATATATGTCATCCTGACATTTTCCGCATGCCTTTTGATTTATAACGCCGGACCGTTCTTCGGAGGCGTCTGGAATCTCATAGTCGCGGTAATGAAGCCGATCCTCTTCGGCGGACTCATAAGCTACATACTCATGCCGCTCGTCAACGGCTTCCAGGATCTATTCCAGAAGAAGGGCCCCCTCAAGTCGAGAGATAAGCTCGCCAGGAGCCTGTCGGTCCTCGTCGTTGTCGTTTCCGTGACCGTTCTCATCATCCTTTCGCTGATACTCGCGTCCCTCATGATCTACAGGAAGGTCGCGTCTCTCGGAACGGAACAGATAAGGGCGATGATCTCGAGCTATATCGAGACGGTCAACAACTTCATCGAAGTAGTAAATGACAAGATATCCGATTTCGGCCTGAGCCTCGCTTCGGTAGGAAAGCTCCCGACGATCTCACAGGGTACTCTTGCCGACATAATCAACGGTCTGCGCGGATTCTTTACGACGCTCCTTTTCGCCATTATCTTCTCGATCTATTTCATGGTCGACGGACGCAACATCAAGAGGTACTGGTGGAAGGCGATGCATGCCGTAGTCCCCAAGCGCCGCATCAGCACGATCCACAAGCTCATAGACGATGCGGACAACGTTTTCTCCGGTTATATCAGAGGCCAGTTCATCGACTCGCTCTGGATCGGTTTTATCATAAGCCTCGCCATGTACGTGATCGGCGTTCCGTATGCCCTCGCTGTCGGACTCCTGACAGGTATCGGAAACCTGATCCCCTATGTCGGAACTTTCATCGGTTATATGTCGCTCCTGATCGTCTACCTGACTTCAGGTGAGCTCAAGACGGTCCTCATCGGCGCCGTCGTTCTCACGGTGATCATGGTCACTGATGCGAATGTCCTTTATCCTAAATTCCTTTCGAAAACGATCAAGGTCCATCCCCTGCTCGTCATCGCCGCATTGATCGCAGGTTCGGCCGTAGGCGGTTTTCTGGGCATGATCATAGGCGTTCCCGTAGCAGCCTTCATAAAGCTCCAGTTTGAACATCTTATTGAGAAGAGAAATGCGCCCCAGGGGGCAGCGGCAGGACATGCGCCCGCACAGGCACAGGCATCCGCTCCGGAATCTTCATCAGAATCTTCAACGGAAGAAAAGACCTGCGGGAACTGATCCCTCAGGCGTCTTACTCTATTATCTCGAAAACGGGTATGGGATACGTAAAATCGTTGCCGAGGAGATCCTTGGTATAGGATCTGAATCCCTTGAACCTGACACGCATCGTTACGGGATCCTTCAGCCTTGAGCGGCCGTAGATCGCCACCAGATCCTCATCTGTCTCCAGGTAGACTTCGCTCGTCGTTGTCAGGACGAGCCTTAATCCGTCGGGACATTCCTCCTTCGAGAAATACCTGATCTCGATATCACGCGGAAGGATCACAGCAAGCGCAAGATATATGACGAGTGCGGCGGTCAGGATGATCCACACTACAAGTGACTTCGATATCTTTCCGGACTTATTAAAGCTTTTCATCTTGAACTCCTTATCCGAAGAATCCCCTCAGGACGCGGATATAGTCTATCGGCAGTATGGCAAAGAAAGTCGCGACCGAAAGGAAGATGATATCCGCTTTTTTGAATGTCTTGATGCCTCGTCTGTAGACCAGATATGCGAAGAATATCATGCCCATCATGAACAGTCTTATTATGCTGTTATCTCCTGTCAGAAGTATCATGAGGACTGAAGCTACCGGAAGCCAGAATCTGTAACCGATAACGGAATCCGTGACCCCTCCGACAAGTTCCGTCTTCTTTTTCGCGAACGATCTCGTGAGAAGGAATACGGAGGCTGCGGCAATAACGCCCCAGACGATCAGGACGACCGTGATATATACCGAAGGATCGGCATCTGAACTCGCGAGCGGAGCATAATATGATTCTCCGTGATAACCGGTATTGATCATATCGCCGGATACGTCCGACAGATACTCCGAGAATATCATAGGGCTTGTTATCATCTCCGCCAGTCTGAACCCGAACGAATCATCGAATACGTCATCCATCGTTATGGCACCGATGATTAAGATGACGAGGTAAACGGCACAGATGGGAAGGAAGAGCCACATCATCTCCATCGACGCACCGTCGAATACATTATTGGCCTCGATAAAGACAAAGGTCATAAAAGTATATACCGCCAGCGCAAAGAGAGTCGACAGAAGGAAGAATAACCACAGGTACCCGACCGAGTAATGCTTCAGGCCCTGGTCTGCCATCATGATCGTTCCCGTCACGGTACATATGAGCGATATCGCCGTGATGAGGGCCGCTCCGCCCGCGTAATGGATGAGGGCTATCTTCCTTCTGGACAGCGGCAGCGAGAACCATGTATCGAGATTACGCCTGTTCTTGAATTCGTAGAACTGGAGTATCGGGAGGAAGCACGCCAGGCACATGACGATCATCATTATCGTGCCGGGTTCCGCTACGGAATAGGTGGCTATCCTCTCATAGCGGTAATCATATCTCGTCAGCATGAACGCCGACATCATGAACAGTATCGAAAGTATTCCGCCTCCGCCGATAAGGAGCAGGATCCTCTTCATGTGATATACGAAGTAATTCTTAGTTACCGACATGATCACCCCTCCCCTCTGACCTTGCGGTCAAGATCGCCGATGAATGCCTCTTCAAAGTCGACATCCAGGCGGTCCATGACAGCGGGCGACAGCGCCGCGAGCTTCTTTTCGATGTCGTCGCCGTCACCTGAGACAACGAGGGTAACGAACCTGCCCGTGATCTTTATCGACTTGATATCAAATGCAGAGAACATATCCTCTGTCGGCTGCGCCTTAAACGCGAGCTGGAATTTGCAGATGTCGAGAGTATCCTCGAGGACCTTGCCCGACCCGATCAGATGCTTCTCGTCGATCATGGCATATTCATCACAGAAGTCGCCGAGTTCCTTGAGCGAATGGCTCGATATGATGACAGTCGTGCCCTTCGTCCTTATAAGGTCGGAGAGCCTGTCCTTAAACTTCTTTTTCGCAAGGGGATCAAGGCCGTCGAAAGCCTCGTCGAGCAGCAGGTACTTGGGCGCCACCGCAAAAGCCAGAGCGATGAAAGACTGCCTCCTCATGCCCTTCGAAAAGGTCCTGAGAGGCTTTTTGTCATCGAGCCTGAAATCATCGATTATCTCTTTGTAGACATTCGTATCCATCGCGGGATAAAACGTCTTGTATAACTTCATCAGGGATCTGCACGAAGTCTGTCCGCTGTAATATGGATCATCGGGAAGGAGGAATATGTCCCTCCTTGTCTTCTCGTCGAGAGGGCTCTTCCCGTCATAGAGCACTTCACCCTGCTGCGGGACATATACGCCCGATATAAGTCTCAGTAATGTTGATTTTCCGGCTCCGTTGATACCGACCAGACCGACTATCGTCCGGTCCTTCACCTGAAGCGAAACATCCTTCAGGACCTCATGTTTGCCGAAAGAGTGGCTCAAACCGCTGATCGTGATCATATGCTTTCCTTTCGCGCCCTGTCATCCCGGCTTCCCGGATGACTTCACCTTTATTCCCTTATGTCATTATACAACTATTCGAAAAGCATTTGCGGCAATTTGACGGTTTGGCCCTTTTCGGAGTGGGAGATAAAGCCCGGCCGTCAGCCTGCGATCTCCTCCACACTCCCGCTCTTTTTCTTGCCGCTTACGAGGAAGAGCTTTCCGAGGACGAGGATCATGAGCGCCTTGAATCCTATGCCTGCCGCGTCTTTGAACGTCATGTCGCGCTCTATGCCGAGCATGATGTCGTAGAACTTTACAACGAGATAGCCGCCGGCCGTGAGTGCTGCCACGAGAAGCGCCGCCAGTACCATGAACCTTATTCCTTTCATCATCTTTCCATACCTCTTCCCTGTTTTGATGATCCCATCTTAACCCATGAATATTGTGAATTCGCCAAGCGATGTTAAAGAAATATTAAAGTCCTGCCGTTCAGGGCCGTATTCAGACACGGCGGCATTTCTGTCTATTGTGACTGCCCGATACCGGAATTAACATTGATGCGACAATCAATACAAAGGGGTGAATCTTAAATGATCAGAAAGGAATGGCAAAGGCTTTTAAAGAATCCGGTGCTCATCGTGGTGGTCGCAGCGATCATACTGATCCCGTCCATCTATGCGGGACTCTTCCTCGCTTCGATGTGGGATCCGTACGGAGAGCTCGACAAGCTCCCGGTAGCGGTCATAAATCTCGATAAGGGTGCCGAGTATGACGGGAAGGAGATCACGATAGGAGACGATCTCGTAGACAATCTCAAAAAGGACGGATCCCTCGATTTTAATTTCGTGGACGCCAATGAGGCAGAGAAGGGACTTCGAGACGGAAAGTACTATATGGTGGTAACGATCCCCGAAGACTTCTCATACAGGGCTACGACGGTCGTCGACAGCGATCCTGAGAAGATGGAGCTCATGTATGAGACCAACCCGGCTACCAACTATATAGCCATGAAGCTTTCGGAGACAGCGATGACGAAGATCGAGATGGGTCTTCAGAACAAAGTCTCCGAGACATATGCCGAAGTGATGTTCGAAAAGTTCGGAATGATCGGCGACGGAATGACAGCCGCGGCAGACGGTGCCGATCTGCTGATCGAGGGCGAGGATGCTCTTCACGACGGCGCATCTAAGATCGATGACGGCGCTCTTGCACTCAACGAAGGTGCATCAAGGCTCGCGGACGGTACTGACCGTCTTTACGAAGGAACCGTCGGACTCGATGACGGACTCGACAGATATATTGCCGGTGTCGGCGACGTAAATGACGGCATAAAGAGCCTCGATGAGGCGGTCGGGACGCTGTCGGACGGATCCGGAAAGATAAGGGACGGCGCATCGGCACTCGCAGACGGAACATCCGAACTCAGTGAGGGCGCAGGCGCTCTCGTTAACGGAAGCAAAGACCTCAGCGACGGAGCCCGTGACCTTGCTGACGGAACACAGAGACTCTCTTCGGGTGCAGCTGATCTTAAGGACGGTGCTGACAGGCTCAGCGCAGGACTTGATGCGATCGTCGAAAAGATCCCGGCGCTCCAAAGCGGTATCTCTTCGCTCAACAGCGGCGCGGGAGACCTGTGCGACGGCATAAAGACATATACTGATGGCGTGGCTTCGGCAGCCGACGGTGCAGCCGCACTTTCCTCAGGGCTGGGCGAACTGTCCGGCGGCGTGTCGGCCCTTGCAGGATCTTCGGCAGAGATAAAAGGCAACATCGCACTCATCGACCAGTATGCGCAGGCAATGGCCGCATCAGGCGACCCGAACTGGGTCAAGATGGCAGCTTATACATCGGCTCTCTCAAAAGGTTACGGGGACTTCGATGCAGGCATGACATCCCTCGATTCTTCGGCATCACAGCTGGCGGCAGGTGCGTCCGGATTATCCTCCGGTCTCGAAAAGCTCCGCGCAGGCAGCAGTGCCCTTAATGAAGGCGCGGCTTCTCTTAAGGAAGGAACAAAGACTCTCCTGGAGTCCGTGCCCGCACTCAGCGACGGCCTGAGCGCTGCAGCTGACGGCGCATCAGCACTTGCAAAGGGCGCAGATGACCTGAAGAACGGGATCGCAGCCGTATCAGGCGGCGCAACCAAGGTAGCCGACGGCGCAGGCAGGCTCCTGACCGGAGCGCAGTCGCTGAAGGACGGTATCGACCGCGTCGGTCAGGGTGCATCGACTCTCAGCGATAAGATGAACGATCTCTATAACGGAACGCTCAGGATCAAGAGCGGTGCCGATGCTCTCGCCGAAGGAGGAAATACTCTTGCAGGAAAGAGCGGTGATCTCAAGAACGGTGCCGACGCTCTCGTTTCAGGAGCACAGACCTTAAACGGAGGTGCAAAGGAACTCCGTGACGGTTCATCCGATCTCAAGGACGGAACAAATACCCTTACGGGTTCTTTCGATCAGCTCAAGAGCGGAACAGCAGATCTCAGGGACGGCCTCAGGGACGGTGCCGGCAGGATCGATGCGGCATCACTCGAAGAGGATAATGCCGGAATGGTCGCAAGCCCTGTTACGACAGAAGAGACAAAGATAACGAACGTCAAGGACAATGGTCATGCGATGGCTGCATACATGATGTCAGTCGGACTCTGGGTCGCATCCCTCGCCTTCTGTCTGATGTATCCCCTGACGCAGCATGACAAGCTGACGAACGGACTTTCGTGGTGGGCGAGCAAGGCGAGCGTCATCTATCCGATGGCAGTCCTCCAGGCGGTCATCCTCGTCCTCCTTCTCCACATAAGGCTCGGCTTCGATCCTGCAAGGTTCGCGGGAACTGTTGCGGTCGCATGCCTCGCATCGGCAGCATTCATGTCGATAATGTATCTGTTCAACGTGCTCCTCGGTAAGGTCGGAAGCTTCATCATGCTGATATTCATGGTGCTCCAGCTCGCAGGATCCGCGGGAACATACCCGATCGAGATCTCGGGACCTCTTGCCCAGGCTCTTAACAGGTTCATGCCGTTCACCTATACGGTAACTGCCTTCAGGAGCACGATAGGCGGAGGCGAGTCATGCACAGGATGCATAATGGTCCTCCTCGGGATCCTCGTCGTTTCCACCGTCCTCACGATCGCGCTTTTCGTTGTGAGGGGCAAAGAGGAAAAGAGCGGAAATAAGAATCTTTACGATGTAATGGCGGAACACGGTTTCGCCTGATAAAAGGACACTTCCGATCCCCTTTGAAGGGACTGCCGGTCATGAAGCGCCGGCGGTCCCTTTTTATGTGTTACAATATCCGTATGGGAAGCGCGAAAGACATCATCAAGGAAACATTCCTCAAACTCCTGGAGCAGCGCCCGCTGTCGCAGATAACCGTCAAGGATATCGTCGAGGAAAGCGGCGTCAACAGGAATACCTTTTATTACCATTATGCGGACCTCCCCTCCCTCATCGAGGATGTCGTCATGGAGGAGACGGAAAAGATAATCTCCGGACATCACACTTTCGACAGCATAGAGTCCGCGATCCTGAAGGCACTCGAGTTCACGCTCGAACACAGGCGCGCCGTGATGCACCTTTATAATTCGAACAACAGGGATATATTCAATCAGTATTTCATGAAGATAAGCGAGCATGTCATCACGGAGTATTTCGAGTCGCTCTTTTCCGGGATCGAGATCTCCGAAGGCGATAAGAACCTGCTCATCCACTATCACACATGCCTTGCTTTCGGACAGGCGGTCGACTGGATAAGGAAGGGCATGACGACTGACATCATAGGCCAGTTCGAGCGTCTCTGCGAGCTCTACAAGGGCATCCCCGAGGAAGTCATCAGAAGAGCTTCCGGGAACCTCTGAAATAGTATCATGACTTCTTCTCTTTGCCCGTGAACAGATTGGCGAGGACTATCCCCGATAATACAAGGATGATGCCCGCTGCCGTCTCTAAAGTCATTTTTTCTCCATAGACTAGTATGCCGATCAGCGTCGCGGCAACAGGCTCGACGGATGCGATTATGGACGCCCTCGAGTTATCCACTTTCCTAAGTCCCTTCGTGTACAGAAGATAAGGAAGGACTGTGGATACCATGACGAAGATAAAGACAAAGAATATGCTCCATGACGAATCCGTTGCTGCGCGGGCGGTCCTTGCCGGATCCGCGAAGAAGAATGTCGCGATCCCCGCAAAGAGAAATGTATAAAAGCTTATAGTATAAGAATCATATCCCCTGTCTATGGCGAACCTTCCGAAAATGGAATAGAGCGCATATCCGAGTCCTGCACCAAGACCTGTGAGTATCACTTCCGGCGTGAGCTTTTCGCCGTGACCGAGAACTCCGGTGACGAATATGAGACCCGTGAATGACAGGACGAGTGCGGCCGCCTTGACGAGAGTGATCCTTTCCCTGAACAGAACTGCTGATATCACCATGACGAATGCGGGCGCAGTATAAAGGAGTATCGCAGCCACGGAAAGTGACGTGACCGTTATCTCGCGGAAGTAGCAGAAATTGAAGAAGACTATGCTCAAAAGTCCCGTACCCGCAAAGCACCAGATGTCCTTTATGCGGATGCGAAAGCGCTTCCTGTCGAGGATGAGAAGAAAGACCGCCAGGAAGGCCGCGGTCAGGGGAGATCTCAGGAAGACGATGTCCCACGATGAAAGACCCTTTTCGGACAGGGGGCGGACGAAAAGTCCCATGAATCCCCAGCAGATCCCTGCCAGGAGTATGAATATGATGCTCGCTGTCTGTCTTTTTCCCTGCATATGATCTCCTTTTCTATTTATGAGCGGTTTTTACAGTATACAGCAAAGCTGCGTCCTGAACTATTTTTTTGCCGTCGCGCAACCTCTGCTTATGACCTGCGTGTTATATGGTGTGACAAAGAACCGCAAAAACGGAGGATATACAAATGAAAAAGTTACTTTGCATACTGATGGCAGCAACAATGATCCTGGGCATGGCAGCATGCTCGAAAGATGAGAAGAAGTCCCGCTCGAAGGACAGGGAAAAGAAAGAGGCCGAAGAGGAGATCGACCTCGATGAGATAAGAAAGAACAAGGGTGTCCTTCTCGAGATAAGATCGACTCCGCAGGGCGAGAGGACGCTCGAGGACTTTGAGTCGGGATGCTACAGCATGTACGTCGATTACAGCGGGGACGCAAGGCTTCCCAATCCTATAGAAGAGACCGCCCTCAGGATGAGCGACGAGGACTTTCTGAAGATATATCTGTTCTGCACCGAGAGCTTTGAGGATGACTCTTTTTCCGGTTACAGCGAAGATGTCTGCGACGGAACGACATATACTTTCATCTACTATGACCTCGACGGAAATGCACATACTCTCTACAGCGGATACATCTACAGCAATGAGATCCTCACCGATATAGTAGATACAGTCAGCGCATATCAGATCGACTGACCGGGGACACGGTAACAGGGGGGCTTTGCCCTGATGCCGCCGTGCTAGGGGGTCAAGTCCTAATTAGTGTGTAAATTCAAATTCCTGCATAATGCTTGTCCCTTAAGCAACCAAGATCTCGTGATGCTGCCGTTCAGCAATCTCTGTAAAAGCTTGGGTAATTGTTGGTTCCATCTCCTGATATCGCTTTT
>JAFXMZ010000022.1 GCA_017529925.1 Clostridiales bacterium | reverse complement strand
GTCGAAGAAGACCTTATAGAGGATCTCGAGGAAATCACCGTTGCTCATATTCTTGTTGAGGAATTCGGGACTGAATAGGAATCCCAGGGCGATATCGGCACCTGTCTTTCCTTTTGTCATGACGCGGTCGATCCAATCAGCCTTACCGTTCGGATCGGCATTTCTTCCAAGGACCTGCTCATAGAGCCTGTCAACGAATCCTCCGACTCCTGACGCATCAGGTTTTGCGGTGGGTGTAGGCTTATCAGTGGGCTTAGGCGTCAGCGAAGGGATAGTGACAGTCTTAGTCTGTGTCTTAAATGCAGCGTTGCTGAATGTCGCCGTGTAGACTTTCGTTCCCGTGGAAGAAGTTGTCGGTTCCTTGGTCACTTTCGATGAGGTCTTTACAGTTTCCTTCTCACTGACTGACTTATCGCAATTACAGACTCTGGTGGCGGTGCATGTCCCGTTATCAGACGACCATTTATATGAAGGAGCATCAAAATCAAGGACCGTGACAGTACCTTTCACCTGATAGTACACGCCGCCAAATACAAGATCAGCAGATTCTACAGTACAGTTTTCAAGAGTAGGCTCAGAAGAAAAAACATAGCCAAGCTTTGGAGCTATCAGAGCATGGAAAGGCAGTTCCTCTCCTGCCTTGAAAACATAATCAGGACTTCTCTGTTTATCCCAACCAAGGTATGTCGGATTATCCTCACCTGTCCATATATTCTCTGCCGTGAGAACAGGAACCGGATTATCTCCATATGTAGACCCTGGAACAGGTCTTGTTACCGTGATCTTCGGACCTTCGATCGAAGTGAACATGTAAGCATAAGCTGTGATATCAGTTGTCAGATGATCCGGAAGATAAGGAGATGATGAAATAAACTCATCATAGCCCTCAAAATCTGTCATGGGCTTTTTGTACATACCGATATAAGTGTATTTATCATCCTGATATGCCTGCTTGATCTGATCTACTACCAGATCGGATCTCCAATCCGTTCCTGACGGAACGGTAAGAGTAATATCATTTTTGACTTTTTTTCCGTCCAAAGAAGACCATTTTACATGTATCTTGACCGTTTCAGACGTAGAATCGGCATTTACGTCCTCAGTAGTTACGCCTGTGAAAAACATCCCGAAAAAGATCACGGATGCTATCATACAGACTAAAGCTCTGAATCCTCTATTTCTCATAATGTTCCCCCTGATATGCAGTAATAAGATAATTATAACAAAGAAACGTAACGATAGATAAACGAGGCAAAAAGAAAGACCTCACAGAGTTATCTGCAAGGTCTTTATCTTTCTGGTGCACCATCAGGGACTCGAACCCGGGGCCCACTGATTAAGAGTCAGTTGCTCTACCATCTGAGCTAATGGTGCTTAACAGCCTGTTTATTATAACATTGCTTATCGCGATGTCAACTGTTTTTTTCAAAAAATCCCGTCATGTCAACACTCGAGAAATCTTCTTTGAGCGGGAGCTCGACAGGACGGCCTTCCCTGGCCGATCTGTAGATGCCCATGAGCGTATCTACGGAAGAGTATCCGGACATTGCATCAGCTACCGGCTGTCTGCCATTTTCGAGGGCTTCAAGGAAATCCTTATATATACCGTGATGAGGATTGAGTGCCGACGTAAGCGAGGATATTCCATGAAGCTTGATCTGCTTAACGATATATCTCAGATTGCGCTTCTTCCCTTTACCGTTCCTTATATCCAGCCTGGGCTTCCCTTTATAAAGACCGAGTGATACAGTACCGTCCTCACAGTAAACGGAGAACTGGGCACCGTGTTCCTTATCGGAAGTTGCAGTCGTACCCGTTATGCTCGCGAGCGCTCCGTCATCCATACGAAGGACCGCCATTCCAAGATCCTCGGCTTCGATATTCCTTACCTTCTTCGAAAGCATCGAAGTTGCCTCTACGGGCTTCGAACCCATGAGCCATACGAGAAGATCGATAGCATGTATCGTCTGGTTCATCAGAGCACCGCCGTCAGATCTCCACGTTCCTCTCCATGCAGCTGAGGAATAGTAATCGTCACCATGGCCCCATCTTACCGATATGTCACCGCATACGACCTTACCGAACACCCCGTTCTTAATATCCTCGCGGAGAATGCCGACGAGAGGGAAATATCTGTATATGTGACCCATAGCGATCTTAAGACCCTTCTGCTCTGAAAGCTCATATATCTCCCTGCTCTCACCTGAAGACATCGTCATAGGCTTCTCAAGAAGGAGATTACAGCCGTGCTCAAGGGCATATCCGGCGATCTGATAATGAAGTCCGGAAGGAACGGTAACCGCAACTATATCAGGGCTGATCTCATCTATCGCCTGCTTGTAGTCATTATAGACCTTTACGTCCGAAGGATCGTACTTAGCGCTCTCCAGGACTTTCGCAGGCGCATCTTCCGATACGTCGACAAGAGCCTTGAGCTCACATACCTGTGAAAGCTTCTTTATAGCCTTAACATGCTTAACGGCAACACGTCCGCAGCCGATGATGATTATCTTTTTCTTTTCCATAGACGTTATTATATTTCAAAGATGCATATTTATCAAAATAAAAAACACGGCCGCTTCGAAAAGCAGCCGTGTCATAATCATTTACCTGAAACTGAAGTTATCAGTACATCGGAGGCTGAGGTGCAGCAGGCTCAGGTTCGGGGATATCCGTAACAAGTGCCTCTGTTGTGAGCAGAGTAGAAGAAACGGATGCCGCATTCTGGAGTGCTGAACGTGTAACCTTTGCAGGATCGACGATACCGGCCTCATACATATCAACATATACATCGTTGAGAGCGTCGTAACCCTGGCCTTCCTTGGCATTCTTGATATTCTCGGCGATAACGCTTCCGTCGAGTCCTGCGTTAGCTGCGATCTGACGGACGGGCTCCTCAAGAGCACGGAGAACGATCTTTACACCTGTCTTAATGTCTCCCTCTGTAGAATCGAGGAGAGCCTTAACTGCAGGAATGGAGTTGATATAAGCAGTTCCGCCTCCGGGAACGATACCCTCTTCTACTGCAGCCTTTGTAGCAGCGAGAGCATCCTCGATACGGAGCTTCTTCTCCTTCATCTCTGTCTCAGTAGCAGCACCGACCTTGATAACGGCAACACCGCCGGAAAGCTTTGCAAGTCTCTCAAGGAGCTTCTCCTTATCAAACTCGGATGTTGTCTCATCAGCCTGCTTCCTGATCTGGTTAGCTCTTGCCTTGATCTGATCCTTATCTCCTGCACCGTCAACGATAACGGTATTATCCTTTGTGATCTTTACCTGATGTGCATGACCGAGCTGATCAACAGTTGTATCCTTGAGCTCTCTTCCGAGATCTGATGTGATGACCTCACCGCCTGTAAGGATAGCGATATCTTCGAGCATTGCCTTTCTTCTGTCACCGTATCCGGGAGCCTTTACGCCGATGCATGTAAATGTTCCCCTGAGCTTATTAAGGATAAGTGTTGCAAGAGCATCACCCTCGATGTCCTCAGCGATGATGAGAAGCTTTCCGCCTGACTGAGCGATAGGCTCGAGAACAGGAAGGATCTCCTGGATATTAGTGATCTTCTTGTCTGTGATGAGGATGGAAGGATCGTCAAGAACAGCCTCCATCTTATCCATATCAGTTGCCATATAAGGAGAGATATATCCTCTGTCGAACTGCATACCTTCAACGACATCGAGCTCTGTCTGCATGGACTTGCTCTCTTCGACTGTTATAACTCCGTCGGATGTTACTTTCTCCATTGCCTCGGAGATATACTCGCCGACCTTGTCATCGCCTGCGGAAATAGCAGCGACTCTTGCGATATCCTTGGATCCGTCGACCTTCTTGGCCTTCGAAAGGATGTCATTAACGGATGCGTCTACAGCCATCGATATACCCTTACGCAGGATGATGGGGTTAGCACCTGCAGCAACATTCTTCATACCTTCCCTGATTATAGCCTGGGCAAGGAGAGTTGCCGTTGTAGTACCGTCACCGGCTACATCATTCGTCTTGGAAGCTACTTCCTTAACGAGCTGGGCACCTGCATTCTCGAATCTGTCCTCAAGTTCGATCTCCTTGGCGATCGTAACACCGTCATTTGTGATGAGGGGTGCACCATACTTCTTATCGAGTACAACGTTTCTTCCCTTCGGTCCGAGAGTTACCTTAACTGTATTCGCTACCTTGTTGACGCCTGCCTCGAGAGACTTTCTGGCGTCCTCAGCATATTTAATATCTTTAGCCATTTTTACTTACCTCCGCCTGATATTTACTCAACAACAGCAAGAATATCTTCCTGCCTTACGATGATGACTTCCTCACCGTCGAGCTTTACCGTAGTTCCGGCATAGTCCCTGATGATGACCTTCTGACCTACAGTAACTTCCATCTTGATCTCATTGCCGTCTACGACTCCGCCGGGGCCGACCGCGATGATCTCTGCTACCTGAGGCTTCTCCTGGGATGCGGATGCAAGAACGATACCGCTCTTTGTTGTTTCCTCTGCATGAAGCTTCTTGATGACTACCTTATCTCCTAATGGTTTGATCGTCATAAAATGTACCTCCTGACCATTATTATTAATAAAAAGAATCACTGTTAGCACTCATTACCATCGAGTGCCAACAGTGATAATGATAATTCTATGCATCCGGTATGTCAATATCGAATATCAAAAAAAGTCAAAGCAAAATTGAGGCAATCCTTACTTGAGCAGATCATTCACATCGATGTCCTTCGGACACTCGTCATCCGAAGGTGCATGGGATATCGTAGGAGCATGTCTTACATCCTGTCTGTATCCGTAAAGATAGTCCTGAACATAAGGGATCATAGCGTTCCAGTTGCATCTGATGCTCCACTCTCCTCCGTATGTTCCCTGATTGGAACAGCCGGGTATCGGAAGCTGCATATAATATACCTTTGTATCAGAAAGCGACGGATAGAAATCGATAGCCCACTTGGAGAACTCAGCAAAATCGACATCAGTCCTGATCAGATTGAAAGCAGTCTTGGCTAAACTCGCCTTCGAAGATCCTGAAAGCGAAAGGAATTTATTGAAGAAACTGCGCAGTACCTCGACCTGTCTCTCGGATCTTCTGAAGTCGCTGTCTATCTTCCTGATCCTGGAATATGCAACAGCCTGTTTGCCGTTAAGCGTCATCGTTCCTGTCGAGGAGATCTGCTGATCATCATAACCGAGCTCACGGAGGTTGTGGTTGAGGCCTCCCTCGCTGTATGCTTCTCCTTCTGTTACATCGACCGTAACACCTCCTATGGCATCAATAAGATCCGCCATCTTGAAGAAGTTGACAAATGCATACCCTTCGAAAGGGATCCTCAGATGCATCTCGAGAGTCTGCTGCAGCAAAGGCGCTCCTCCGTATGCCATGGCGGCATTGATCTTGGTTCCCTTGTTGTTGCCCTTTCCGGGGATGATGGCATATGAATCTCTGGCTACAGACATGAGCTTTATCGTATTATTCTCATCGTCTACGGACATGATCATGATTATGTCCGACCTGTCTCCCGCACCGGAATTGGTCGCATATTCCGTACTCCTGCTGTCGATACCGATAAGAAGGAAATTGTGCACATGCTCATTATCGATAAAATCAGGCGTCGGCGTGGGTGTCGGCGTAGGCGTAGGTGTAGGCGTCGACGTGGGGGTCGGCGTCGGAGTAGGCGTTGATGTCGGAGCTGCGGTCTCAGTCGTCGTTACCGTCGTCTCTTTCTTCTCTTCCTTACCGCCGCACGAAGAAACAACAAATGCTGCCGACATTATTACTGCCAGCAGCATCGTTAAAGCCTTTTTTGATCTGTTGCCCATACTAACCTCCCGTAAAAGGAATTATTCGTATGGTCTTATTTTAACATATCCTCGATCTTAAGGTCCTTAGGACATTTATCAAGAGAAGGCGAGCTCGATATATCGTCGACCGGATCGAAATCGATCGTCTTGCCGTAGAAGAACTTCTGGACATAAGGGATCATGGCATTCCAGTTAGGCCTTATGCTCCACTCGTCTCCATACATTCCGGAATAGAAGCATCCTTCGATCGGGAGCTGCATATATTCGATACTTACATTCTTGAGTGAAGGCAGGAAGTCAAGTGCATAGCTCCTTATATCGGATGAAGGTATATTCGTAGCGATGAGCTCGAGTATATCCTCGAGAGCAGCTGCCTTTCCTGTAACAGAGAGCTTCATGAACTGATCGAGGAGGCTTCTTAAGACTTCTACCTGTCTCTCGGATCTCTTATAGTCACTGTCGATCTTACGTATTCTCGCATAAGCAACTGCCTGCTTACCGTTAAGCCAGATATAACCCGTCTGGTTGATCTGGAGGTCATCATACTTGAGCTCGCGGAGGTTGTGGTTAAGTCCGCCCGTTCCGTAAGCCTCGGTGCTCGTTACGTCACAATATACGCCGCCGACTGAATCGATGACTTCAGCCATATGATAGAAATTGACGAAAGCATATCCGTCTATCTTAAGTCTCAGGTTACCTTCGATCGTAGCTTTGAGGAGCTCTGCACCGCCTCGGGACATTGCAGCATTGATCTTCTGGTCACGCATTGAAGGGATATGTGCATAGCAGTCTCTTGCAATTGAGATCATCTTGATCGAGCCTGTTTCCTCATTGATGGACATTACCATTATTACGTCCGCAAGGCCACCGATACCACCGTCGGAATATTTAGGGGATCTGCTGTCGATACCGATAAGGAGGAAATTGTGGATCGAATCTTCCTCATGCATCTTTTTCGTTGTGGTAAAACGCGTATCGCTCGCGATAGCTTCGCTGACGTTCATATCCAGATCTTCGCCGTTTTCGCCTTTGATCTTTGCAGTCAATGCAACCTCAGAATCGATATAATCGGATTTATTGGAAAGGTATGTCAGATACATCCATGCGCATCCGAGTACGCCTACCATCAGTCCCATGATCGATACTACTACCCAGATTACGATCTTTCCGGCCTTGCTCTTAAAAAATCTCATTAACAATCTCCTTATTCTGCCTTATCCGAAAGTCCGTTCGGATTCTTAGTCTGCCAGTTCCAGCAGGAATCGCACATCTCTTCCACTGTTCTTGTTGCCCTGAAGCCGAGCTTCTCCTCCGCCTTCTTTGTAGAGGCGTAGCAAACGGGTATATCGCCCGCCCTCCTGGGTCCGATAACAGCAGGGATCTTATGTCCGCATGCCTTCTCGAAAGCAGAAAGCGCCTCCTTGACGGAAGTTCCCTTTCCGGTTCCCAGATTAAAGACGTCTATACCCGCCTCATTTGTTGCAATGTATCTTAATGCTTTCACATGTCCTTCCGCAAGGTCGCAGACGTGAATGTAATCACGAAGACATGTTCCGTCAGGCGTATCATAATCATCACCGAATATCGTAAGCTTCTCCAGGGCGCCGATAGCAACCTTTGATATATAGGGAAAGAGATTATTCGGGATACCGTTCGGATCCTCGCCGATAAGACCGCTCTCATGTGCTCCGACGGGGTTAAAATAACGGAGCAGTGCGATCCTCATCGAAGGATATGCACGGGATGTATCTCTCAGTATCTGCTCGATCATCCACTTTGTCCATCCGTAGGGATTAGTACACATGCCAAGAGGACTCTCCTCGGTAAAAGGAACATCTTCACTCTCTCCATATACCGTTGCCGATGAACTGAAAACGAGATCCGTGACATTATATTCATTCATAAGTTCGAGCACCGTGAGCATGCTGTTGATATTATTGTCATAATATTCGATAGGCATGCGTACGGATTCACCTACCGCTTTAAGTCCTGCAAAATGAATGACACTGTCTATCTTATTCTCTTCGAAAACAGTCCTCATTGCCTCTTTGTCGCGGCAGTCTGCACGGTAGAACCTGAAGTCCTTTCCCGTTATCATCCGAAGCCTGTTAAGAGCCTCTGTCTTACTATTGGAAAGATTATCGACGATAACAACATCATAACCGCTCTCATTAAGTGCGATAACGGTATGAGAACCTATAAAACCCATTCCTCCGGTAACAAGGACCGTTGACATAATTTACCCCGTATACGATGTTGGTTGATTTGCGTACTATTAGATTCTAACAAATGAGGGCGTAAAAATAGTAACAATTTTCCCTCAAATATTCACCATTTTATTGTACAAATCTTCAACGGTTAATATACAATCTATAAACAGGTAAACGTAAGGACAGGAGACATATTGTTCAATGGACAGATTCATATACATCGCAGATGATGATGATAATATAAGAAACCTCATAAAGACATTCCTCGAGCGCGAAGGATATATCGTATACGGATTTCCCACAGGAGACGATCTTCTCAAGAAGTTCATCACCGACCCTTGTGACCTCATAATCCTTGATGTCATGATGCCGGGAAGAGACGGATTCTTTATCCTCAGTGAGATCAGGAAGATCAGTAATGTCCCGATAATAATGCTTACGGCAAGGGACAGCGATGCCGATTATATCGAGGGACTTAACCTCGGAAGCGATGACTACTTTACAAAGCCCTTCTCTCCGATAAAGCTCGTTACAAAAGTCAAATCCGTATTCCGCCGTCAGGAGAATATCGCAGGCAACAGCCATCCCGGAGATGAGAAGGAACTCTCTTTCGCCGATATCAATATCAACCGCAAGACGAAGTCGGCTACCATAAAGGATAAGGATCTCCCCCTCACTCCTAATGAATACGCGCTTCTTACATACCTTATAACGAACAAAGACCGCGCAGTACCGAGAACGGAGCTCCTTGACAAGATCTGGGGCTACGAGACCGAGATCGAGACCAGAGTTGCCGACGATACCGTTAAGAGGCTTCGCAAGAAGATCTCCTCTTCAGACGTTAAGATCACGACAGTATGGGGCTACGGCTTCAGACTCATAAACAAAAAAGAAGACGACAGGGACGATGAGAAGTAAGAAGAACAAGAAATCATTCAGGATCCCGATCGCACTGCATATATACAGTTCGATGATCCTCATCACACTTCTTACCGTTCTTGTTATCGGTATAGCCAATAATTATATCGTTAATTCATACATAGCATCGGAATGTGACCGAAGGATCGACAATACTATCAGCTCCTGCCAGAACTTTGCTATTGCTTTCAGGACTTCGATCACAGACGAATCAGGCAGTACACCCGAAGAGATCAGGACCTTTCTCCTTAATGCCATCGTATCTTCATCAGACCTTTCAAATGACGCGTCGATCGTTCTTTTCGGCAGGGATAATACAAGCGAGACCGGCTATCAGGTACTCTGGCCTACCGAATCCTATTCAATGTCAGCGACCGCCAGGGCCAACTCGGTACTCAACTCCGTCATAAGCGAGGACGGAATAGAGACCGGCGGAAAGACAAAGACCGCGACTTATACCGATAAGGATATCTACTACAGGTTCGTAAAGGTCGAATACAGCGAGAGCAATGATCAGAGCGCAGACTCATATGATACATACTATCTTCTCATCTATGTTGACTCATCATCCTATTATTCATTCTCGAATGCCATGCACATCGCGCTCCTGAGATCGATCGTGCTGTCTATCATCCTGGCGGCTGTTGCCAGCATCATCGTATCATTCCCTCTCTTCCATTCTTCGAGAAGACTTGCAAGATTTGCAGGAAGGATCGGACGCGGTGATTTTAAACCCCTTAAGGGACATATCGTCTCAAGAGAGCTGTCTGATCTCGGAGACGTGATGAACAAGATGGCAACGAGGCTCGAGAAAACGGATCTTGAACAGAAGACCTTCTTCCAGAATGCATCCCACGAACTGAGGACTCCCCTTATGTCTATCCAGGGGTATGCCGAGGGTATCAAATACGGAGTTTTCGATTCGGATCCCGGGAAAAAGGACGAGGCCGTTGACATCATCATCAACGAGACGACGAGGCTTACAAATCTTGTTGAGAACCTCCTTTCGATATCGAAGATGGATATGTCCAAGAGCGGCAACTACGAGGTGAAAAAGCAGCTCCTTAACGCGAGAGAGCTTACGGAGATGGTCATAGAAAAGGTACGCGGCGGTTTTCTCCACAGCGGCAAGGAACTTACTAATGATATAAAGATCGGAGAGATCTATATCTATGCCAACGAGAATGATATCTTCAGGATGTTCGAGAATATCTTCTCCAACTGTTTGAGATATGCAAAGTCAACTGTATCTTTCTGTGCATCAAAGGAAGGCAGCAACATCATCTTCCGCATATCGGATGACGGTCCGGGAATAAGCGATGAAGTCCTTAAGGATATATTTACGAGATTTGCCAAAGGATCTGACGGAAAGCACGGAATAGGCCTTGCTCTTGCCAGATCTATCGCAGAGGAACATAACGGTTCCATCAAGGCATCCAATCTGAAAGATGATGACGGCACTGTCCTCGGAGCCTCATTCGAGATAATCCTCCCTGTTTCCGGAAGAACTGATTTCTGAGCATAAAAAAGACGGACCGCAGAAGTCCGTCTTTTTGAGGTGTTGTTTGTGGATCCATATATAAACACATTATTCCTAAGGTAATTTAAATCTGCATTTAATTTATTTTGCAACATCTGTTGCACGGGTCTCGCGGATGATATTGACTTTGATCTGTCCGGGATAATCGAGTTCATCCTCGATCTTCTTACAGATCTGTCTGGCTTTAAGTATCATCTCGTCATCTCCGACTTTCTCGGGAGAAACAATTACACGGATCTCGCGGCCTGCCTGAATAGCATAGCTCTTCTCGACTCCTTCGAAGCTTGTGGCGATCTCTTCGAGCTTCTGGATCCTCTTGATATAAGTCTCAAGATTCTCTCTTCTTGCTCCGGGTCTTGCTGCCGATATTGCATCAGCTGCTGCAACGAGTACTGCCACTGCTGTCTGAGCTTCAACGTCTCCGTGATGGGCTTCAATTGCGTTAGTGACTTCGGGAGTCTCACGATATTTACGTGCAATATCTGCGCCAAGCTCAATGTGTGTACCTTCCTGCTCAAAGTCGACTGCCTTACCGATATCATGTAACAGTCCGGCTCTCTTAGCAAAGGTAACATCCAATCCCAGCTCACCTGCCATCATTCCGGCGATCCAGCTGACCTCGATAGAGTGCTGGAGAACATTCTGGCCGAAACTCGTACGGTATTTAAGTTTACCGAGGAGCTTGATGATCTCGGGATGAAGGTTCATTACGCCTGTCTCATATGCGGCTCTCTCACCTTCCTGCTTAATCGTCTGTGCGATCTCCTTCTTGGCTTTATTTGCCATTTCCTCGATCCTTGCGGGATGGATCCTTCCGTCAACTACGAGTTTCTCGATAGTAAGACGTGCGATCTCTCTCCTGATCGGATCAAACGATGAGAGTATGACAGCTTCCGGTGTATCGTCAATAATAAGATCGACTCCGGTGATGGTCTCAATGGCACGTATATTACGTCCCTCACGACCTATGATACGTCCTTTCATCTCATCATTGGGAAGGTTAACGACCGAGACGGTAGCTTCGGATACATAATCGGATGCATAACGCTGGATCGATGTAACGATGATGTCCTTGGCGATCTTATCTGCATCCTGCTTTGTTTTCTCTTCCATCTGCTTGAGCATCGTAGCCATATCGTGACTGTATTCACGCTCTGCAGCTTCAAGAACGAGTGTCCTTGCCTCTGCTATGGAAAGACCTGATATCTTCTCGAGTTCTGCCTGCTTCTTTGCTTCGATCTCCTTTGTACGCTGTTCCGTAATGGCGATATCCTGAAGCCTTCTGTCAAGTTCAGCACGCTTGTTTTCTGCGCTGGCGAGCTGTCTCTCGATATTATCCTCTTTCTGCTCAAGCTTGTTTCTCTCTCTTGCAAGCTCCTGTCTCTTCTCCCTGACGTCGTGCTCCAATTCGACACGTGCCTTGGAGATTTCCTCTTTTGCCTGCAATAGAAGTTCTCTTTTCCGGTTCTCTGCATCCTTTTGTGCCTCGGCAAGCTTCTTCTCGCCTTCTGCCTCAGCCTTATCCTGGTCTTCCTGCAATTGCTTCTGTGCAGCGGAAAGTCCGCGCTTATAGTAAAGCATTACACAAACACTACCCAAAAGAATACCAAGAACCAGACAGATAATTCCAATGATTATCTTGTCCACGTTGGTACTCACCTCCAAATATTTAGTTGTCAAAGTTCGCTTTAATAAGCTATTATAAGCCAACATCTATTTTAGAAATAAAGGAAAACTATGTCAAGGCGCTGAAGATGAAATTTCACTGGACGGTAACAAACGAGGACGACGGACAGACTTTGCGTTCGATAATGAAGAACAGGTTCCGAATGAGCGGGATCATGATAAAGAACGTCAAGCTTTACGGAAAGCTCGAAGTAAACGGCATCCACATGAGGGTCATAGACCATGTTAAGATTGGAGATCAGGTCTTTGCAGAATATGATGACGATGCCGGCGAATTAAGGAAAGATGCGGATATCCCGGTCATTTACGAGGATCAGTATCTTGCCGTCGTCAATAAGCCTTCAGATATGGTCACGCACCCGACACACGGTCATCTCGACGATTCTCTTCTTACCAGGCTTTCGGACAGGACACTTCATCCCGTGATGAGGCTCGACAGAGAGACGAGCGGCCTTACAGTCATAGCCAAGAACGGATTCGTACACAACGCATTTTCGGACACGAAGATCACAAAACTCTATATCGCCGCCGTATACGGTATTTACGACCCTGCAGAAGGTCTCATCGAAAAGCCCATAAAAAGGCGCCCCGGTTCGGTAATGGTTAGGGATGTCACAGACAAAAACGATCCAGACGGAAAATACAGTGCCACAGTCTATAAGACACTGTATGCCGATAATGAGAAGAATATTTCCCTGGTCGCATTCAGGCTGATAACCGGAAGATGTCACCAGATAAGGGTCCACTCCCTCTCGGAAGGTCATCCTCTCGTGGGCGACGGCCTCTACGGTCCCCTTTCTGTTGATAATCCCGATGAATCGATAAAGAACAGTAAGATCCTCGATCCTTTGGTCGGAAGACAGGCCCTTCACGCCTTTTATCTTCATTTTACACATCCGGTAACAGGAGAGGATATGGAGATGACAGCCGGACTTCCGGATGATATAAAGAGGCTTTTCGAGCTGTCAGACGAAAGATTCGATGAGCTTCTTGGCGAGGGTAAGCGATTCCTCGGATGAAGTTCCTGACAGGAGCCTCGACACCTCCTGCTCCCTTGAATCCGCATCAAGTGCGGTGATGACGGTAGAAGTCGTATCCCCGGCAATATCCTTTGATATCAGGAAATTATGCTCCGCTGCCGCGGCGAGCTGCGATGTGTGCGTTACACAGAGGACCTGATGGCAGCCTGAGATCGCCCTGAGCTTATATGCGATCGACAACGACGCCTTACCGGAAACCCCTGTATCTATCTCATCGAAAATGAGTGTCGGGATCTTATCCGCCTCTGAGAGAACAGCCTTTATGGCGAGCATTATCCTTGAAGCCTCTCCTCCCGAAGCAGTCTCGGAAAGATCGCGGAGTTCCTGGCCGGGATTTGCCGAGAAAAGGAATGAGATGTCGTCAATGCCCTCTGCTCCGAAGAATCTTTCTTTGGGTCTTCTTCTGAAAGAGACCTCAAATCTGGCATCAGGGATCTCAAGTTCCGACAGTTCCTTCCTTATCCTGTCAGAAAGGATCAAAGCTGTCTTTTTCCTCTCGTCAGTCAGCGCCTCCGCCGCCTTAAGAGTCTCTGATTCCGCCGCCGCTCGCTTCTTCTTCAGCTCGGCAAGAACAGATGCGCCGTTCGTTATCTCCTCGAGTTCCTTCGATGCATTATCGTAGAATCCGAGGATTTCTTCCACTGTACTGCCGTATTTACTCTTAAGATCGTAGATAAGCCCGAGACGGCTTTCTATACTCTGCTCCTCATTGGGGTCATAAGAGATCTTTGAAACCTTGGATGCGATATCTGATGACAGCTCGGCCGTATCGTAGAAAAGCGACTCTATCCTCTTATGAAGATCCTTATCGGCAAGTTTTTCCGTCTTATGCCTGATAAGTTCCAGAGAAGACCTGAACCCTTCAGTACCATCACCGTTAAACAGCGAATCGAGCTCGGCATAGACAGATGCTTCTTCCCTGCTGAGAGCGATCTCTTTCCTTCTCTGATTAAGCTCTTCTTCCTCACCGGGTCTTAAGGAAGCATTATCGATCTCCCCCATTGCATAAAGAAGATAATCCTTCCTTGCTTCCGACCTGTCCGAAAGACCGGTTATCCTTCTGATCTCAAGGACTGTCTCTTTGTACTCGGAAAGGTGTTTCCTGTAACTGTCCTTAAGTTCACGTATCTTCTCTCCGCCGAAAGAATCAAGGAGTACAACATGCGACGACGGATCAAAGATCCTCTGGGTATCATGCTGACCATGTATATTGACGAGATATGAGGAAACATCCTTAAGAACGGAAAGAACGACAGTCCGTCCGTTTATCCTGGCAATACTCTTCCCGTCCCTTGAGACTTTCCTGGAGATTATTATCTGGCCATCCGAAAGATCTATCCCCTGACCATCAAGATATGCCTTCAGCTCTTCATCCTGACTTTCATCGATATCAAATACAGCCTCGACATATGCACAGTCAGACTCAGTCCTGATAAGGTTCTTTGATGCTTTGGACCCGAGGATCAGGCCTATTGCATCTATGAGCAGCGACTTACCTGCGCCGGTCTCTCCCGAGATTACGTTCAGTCCTCCCTGCGGCTCGAAAACGGCATGTGATATCACAGCAAAGTCATTTATCTCAAGACGTGTAAGCATAACGGGATCTTTCCTTACTCCTCGTCGTTTCCTCGGCCGGTCCTGATCATGTCATTGATCGTGGAAACGAGTGCATTTGCCTCATCAGGTCCTTCGGTAGCGACAAATACAGTATCATCACCCGCGATAGTACCGACGACAGAAGGAAGATAAAGCGAATCCAGCGCGGAAGCAGCAGCCTGTGCCATACCGGGAAGTGTCTTTACGACTACGATATTCATTGCATTCCTGCAGGATATAAGAGAATTCGAGAAGACCGCCAGGAGCCTGCCGGGAGCAATATCTCCGGTCCTCTCGAGGACCGCATACTTTGTTCCCTGATTCGGCGTGGTAACCTTGATTATGCCGAGCTCCTTGATATCACGCGAACACGTCGCCTGTGTAACGGAATAACCGTTTTTCTTCATCAGGGAAGTAAGTTCCTCCTGTGTGGAGATATCATTTTCCTTGATGAGCTTTATGATCATCTCCTGTCTGTCATTCTTGGCTGTTTTCATAGAAGCTACCTCTTGCGATGATCTTACGCCTTACGTTCTGGAAGAATCCGGAATGTCCGAGATTGACCGTCTTTACAGACATTTCCGATCTTTGGATCTTCAGTACGTCATAAGGAGACAGTCTTGCAAAATCATGTCCGTCAGGAACGATTATCGGTACCGACTCAAAATCGCCAAGATGAATCTCGACCTTACTGTCCTTACCGATCACATAGCTCGTACTCTGGAGCGTATGAGAGCAGAGAGGAGTGATAAGGAGCACATCCATGGAAGGCATAATAAGCGGACCTCCTGCAGCAAGCGTATATGCCGTAGAGCCTGTAGGCGTAGCTACGACTATACCGTCACCATAGAATTTCTCTACCCTCTCGCCGTCGATATACAGGGAAAGCCTGACGATATGGGGCTTATCACCTCTCAAAACGGCACAGTCATTAAGACATATATCGGAATCCTTGAGATTGCCATCCTTGTCATAGAGTTCGCATGAAAGCTGCATCCTCTCGACTATCGTATACTTTCCTTCGATCAGATTGTCGAGAAAATCCTCATAAGTGAATTCGGTAAGTTCCGTCAGGAATCCGATACTTCCCTTGTTGATACCGATAAAAGGAAGCCCCAGATGGCGGTAATCTGCAATAACCGAAAGGAATGTTCCGTCTCCGCCTATCGACACCAGCATGTCGCATGTCTCAAAATCACCGAACTCGACTCCCTCTATGGACGCGATGACGCTGTCTTTCATGTATTCCTCGAATACGGGAACACACGACCTTGATATGAGAGAACGGCACAGGTCCGACGCTATCTTATAGCCGATGTCTCTTGTGTCGTTTGAATGAATACCGAATCTCATCTGGCAGATCCTTCCTTACTGTGTTTATCAATAGATTTTATCATATTATATGAAAAAAATAACAATTCTATGCATATTTATACGAATTACCGCACCTCTCGACCTGAAGAACGACCCCTGCAGCATCTGCAGCTCTCTTAAGTCCGGAAAATGTCCGGTCAGAACCTTCAGGAGAATTCTCCGGTATGACAACTATAAGGACTTTTTTTCTTATGTCATCTCCGTCTACCGTATATTCCTCTCCTGCATAAGTTATCGAATCACCGTCAAAAGCAGACAGGTTCATTATGTTCGCCTGTATTACCTCATTTACCTCATCAGGATCCGAATATGTCGGTGCAGTCAGATCTATGCTGAGCACCGAAGTCGCCGTTCCGTTCTTGAATGAATCGATAACAGGAAAGTTCGAAGGAAGGTTCATCCCGAACTTCTTTCTGAAATAATCCCCCCTCGTGAAGTTATCCCTGCTCCACGCTTCATCATCTCCTGACGGTGTTTGGGAACTGCCGTTAAGGAACAGATCGAAATAACCGTAAAACGGGATTATCGAATATACATTCCTCGTCACTTCTCCGGCGAAGGTATCCGTCCTGTACTCTACATTGACCTCGATCATCGAATGATTATCCGACAGAGACACGTCGACATTTATCACATCTGGAAGAAGATAATCCGATCCGTTATTAAGCTCGATATAGTTGGCGGCGATATCATCGGCCATCTTATGCGACAGCATACCGTTCATGAGGAGCTCGGTCAATGCACCGTCATATTCCATGTCTATCGCCCCTGCCACCTTCGCAGCTGTAGCGATCACCGAATCAGACCTGACAGTTCCCGAAGGGATAACATTGATGATCGTCGATAATGTATCCGATGCAGTTACCGAAAGAGGCGTCAGCAATGAGAATTCCTTACATGATATCTGTACCGCTCTCTGCATAAGGATGTCGCTCCTGTAGAAAGCAGTCATCGATATCATCGAAAGGCAGAAGATAAGGAAGACCGTAAACGATATCAGCGTCTCGAGCGTGATACTACCCTTTCTCGTACAGTTCATATCTTCTTTCATAGAAATACACATCTCCTTTATACATAGAACAGAGCGTAATCCCTGTGGCAAATCCGTTGTAATCCCTGTTGATCACTCTTGTTACTCTCTTAAGGATCTTATCGTCATCACCAAAGAGCATAAAAAGGAACAGAAGATCCTTATAACCGAGCTTTATCACATCATGTCCCTTAACAGACAGAAAAGACAGTTTCTCCCCGTCATACATATCCTTAACGTCCGATACGGTACCGATCACCGAGTATAAAACGGCAATGACTGTCTTATATACTTCGGGCGGGAGCACGACAGTTCCGACCGATACTACGGATACGAGTACCGAGAGCACATCTGCTATCCCCTCTATGACGCCTATCGTCTCCTTATCGGTATATGTGATGACCATCTCCCTTACGAAGAGGATGGCGAACATCGGTACCGCCAAAGTATCGACCGCATCATCACCTTTCTTACCGGTTATTATGTATTCAACATCATATTCATCTCCTGAATGTATCTCAGACACAGGCGTATTATTAATGGTCACATCCTCATCGAGATAAGAATCAAAATTATAGACAGCATAATGGCAAAGGCACGGATGGAATGCATATTCATCTATGAATTCCGAAGACGAATCGTAAAGGTCAGCTGCAGTCTCCATCATTTCTATCCCGAATCCGAGATCAGAAGGATCGAACCCGTTTCCTGAATCAGGGACATAATCGGATACTTTTCGAAGTGAACTGAAGAACCTCTTAAAAGACCGTACCTTGTCCTTTATTCCAAACAGATCGACATAATCAGTAATATTATCCAGTATCTCGGTGATGTTCTCCGCACCTTCGATGATATCCTTCAGTACATCTGCCGCATCACTGTTCATGAACTTCTTTATATTCTTTGTAAAGCCCATTTCATCCAGTTCATCAAGATATGAAGAAAGGCAGCCGATAAGGCCTGAAACAACGATACCGGGGCTTCTGGTCGCGTAGTACATAGATATAGCGGCACGAAGATCCTCTGTATCGAATGTATCTATTCCCGACACCGTTATCACGTCACCTTCATCTATCCCGTTGGCAGTCAGCACGTTGTGAAACACATCGCAGTCCAGAGTATTGATATCAAATGCATACAGACCGTATACCGAGAAAAGCTCACGGTCATAATCCGCAAGAAAGCACTCTGCCTGAGTCGTAACAGCTCGGTGAAAACAGGCCTTGCGGTCAAGTTCGACAACAAGTGAAAAATATGTCACCTGGATAAAGATGACAGAAGTCAGTATGATCGCCAGGAACAGTGTCGTCGTACCATGGCGTCTGCCCTTGCATTTACTGATCGAACGCATTCTTGACACCTCCTATGATCATCCTGTAATTCTCGGATAATCCTGTCAGGATTGTATTCATCTCCTCTACAGTCATGACACTGTATGAATCATCCTCCATGAGAGGATCCTCAACGCACTCTTTCATATATCCGTATGAATCCTTCACAAATTCGAACGGCCACATGATAAGAGCAGACAGGATCACTATCACAGCAGTAAAGACTATAGATGTTTCAAGCGTAGATCCCATAAAGATCACCCCCGTATCCTTTTACTCAAAGGATACAGGGGCGAACGTGAAAATAATATCGACAATTACCGACAATTTCCGACAATGAGTCCTTTTATTTGGACACTTTATTACTGTCGGAGCTTTGCAGAATAGGTCTTATCGAGCTTTGAGATAATTCCTTCGATACCATCCTTGATATCAGCATCAGCAAGAGTCCTGTCCTCCGCTCTGAATTCAAGCGATACGGCCACAGACTTGATATTATCTCCGAGCTTCTCATTCTGGTATACGTCAAAGAGTTCGACATCCTTAAGATACTTTCCGCCGGAAGACGAGATGGTCCTGAGCATATCTCCTACCGGAATATCTGAAGCAACCGTAAATGCCAGGTCTCTCATGATGCCCGGGAATTTGGGGAGCTGCTTATATGTCCTCGATGACTTGGAAGCATCGATAAGAGGATCAACGGAGATCTCAAAGAAGCAGCTCTTAGCAGGAGCCTCGAAGTTCTCGGCAACATCAGGATGGATAACACCAAGGACACCCACTCTTCTGTTATTGACCTTGATCTCTGCAGTCCTTCCCGGATGGAATGAAGGATCATCTTTAAGTGGCTCGAAAGCAATGGATCTAATACCGAGTACGCGTGCGACCTCTTCGATGATGCCCTTAAGTTCATAGAATGTCTCAGCACTGTCTCTGGAAGTATCAAATCCGAAACCGCAAAGTGTCTTTCTCTCTTCAGGCAGACACTCCGGATCACTGTCAGGAATATAAACATATGCAACTTCAAATACCTTGGCTGCAGAAACGCCTCTGTTGTAGTTACGCGCCGCGATCCTGAGCATCGAAGGAAGCATCGTCGTTCTCATAACTCCGGTGTCATCACCGAGAGGATTGGAGATCTTAACCTGATTGCGAAGAGCAGAGTCATCGGAGACCTTAAGAAGATCAAGATCTGCAGGACTCTCGAAAGAATATGTAATAGCCTCACAGAATCCGCAGCTTACGAGCGTATCCCTGATCTTCTCTGTGAGTTTCTGAGCCTTTGTCCTTCCTCCGAGAGTCGTTTCCTTACCGGAAAGGAGCGTAGCCTCGATATTATTATAACCGTAGAATCTTGCGATCTCCTCAGAGATATCAGCCTCAGACTCAAGGTCAGGACGATATGTGGGAGGGATTATCATATCCTTCTCGCCTTCCTTAACGATCTCACATCCGAGATCTGCAAGTACCTTGCGCATGAAAGCCTCATCGGCGTTGATACCGATAAACTGGTTTATCTTGGCTGGACGGAACTCGATATGCTTTACATCACGCTTCGTAGGATAGACATCGATCAGTCCCTTGGAAACCTTACCGCAGCCGAGCATCTCAACGAGTTCACATGCCCTGTCGAGCGCACGGAGTGCATTCTCGGGATCGAGACCCTTCTCATATCTTGATGAAGCCTCAGTTCGCAGACCGTTGGAGATAGCAGTCTTTCTGACCGACACTCCGTTAAATGTAGCCGACTCGAAAAGGATACATTTTGTCGTATCCAGTACTTCAGAGTTCTCACCACCCATAACACCTGCGATAGCACAGATCTTCTCCTCATCAGCGATAACAAGGTTGGAAGGATTAAGTACGTGGTCATTACCGTCAAGAGTCTTAACAGGCTCATTCTCCTTAGCAGTCCTTACGATGATATGATTGCCGGAAAGATAATCAAGATCAAAGGCATGCATGGGCTGACCGAGCTCAAGGCATACATAATTCGTAATATCGACGATATTATTGATCGGGCGCATACCTGCAGCAGTAAGCCTCTCGGCCATCCATGAAGGAGAAGGTCCGATCGTAACATCTTCAACGATCCTCGAGCAGTAGCGGTAACACAGGTCAGGAGCTTCTATATCGACCTTCGCGATATCTTCCGTTACAAGGCTTCCCTCCTGCTTTACCGTAGAAGATACAGGCTTAAAAGGCTTGCCGAGCGTAACTGCAGCTTCCCTTCCAAGGCCCTCTATCGAGAAGCAGTCGGGTCTGTTTGACGTGATCTCAAAATCTATAGTGATAAGGTCTTCACTGTTAAGGATGTCATTGATATCCGTTCCGAGTGCAGGTACTTCAGGCAGGAGCCTGAGGTCCCAGAGGCCGTAGACATCTGCTCCGGGCTTGCCGGCTGCAAGTGCTCCGAGCTCCTCGCCCGAGCAGCACATACCGAAGCTCTCTACACCCCTGATCTTTCCCTTCTTTATATCAATTTCAGGAAGGTGCGCTCCCACAGCCGCTGCCGGACATATCATTCCAATCTCTACATTAGGCGCTCCGCAGACTATCTGAACTGATCTTCCGAGCTCATCTGTACCGAAATCGACCTTAAGGATATGAAGGTGATCCGAGTCGGGATGATCTTCGATCGAAAGTATCTGTGCGGCATATACTCCGCTTATGTTATCGGAGATGATCTCCTCGACCTTGGATCCGGACAGCGTCATCGCATCCGCGAGTTCCTTGGGGGATACTTCTATATCCGTAAAGTCTTTAAGCCAACCTATCGGTGCTTTCATCTTATATTCCTCACTTTATCTTTTATCACTTGAATTGCTTAAGGAACCTGACATCGTTCTCGTAAAGGAGTCTGATATCATCGATACCATATCTGCCCATCGCCGTTCTCTCAACGCCGATACCGAAAGCAAAACCACTGTATTCCTCAGAATCTATTCCGCAGTTCTCAAGCACCTCGGGATGTACCATACCTGCACCGAGGACCTCTATCCATCCTTCGCCCTTACATACGCGGCATCCCTTGCCTCCGCAGGACCAGCATGTAAGATCGACTTCAACTGAAGGTTCCGTAAACGGGAAATGATGGGGCCTGAGCCTTATCTCCGTATTCTCACCGAAAAGCTTCTTGGCAAAGAGCCTCAAGGATCCGACAAGGTCTCCCATCGTTACGCCCTTGTCGACAACCAGGCCTTCGATCTGGTGGAAGACAGGAGAATGAGTACTGTCAAGCGTATCCTGTCTGTAAACCTTTCCGGGACATACGACCTTGATAGGCGGCTTCTGCTTCTCCATGATCCTTATCTGCATAGGGGAAGTCTGTGTCCTTAGAAGGATATTGTCGCTGATATAGAAAGTATCCTGAGTATCTCTTGCAGGATGTCCCTTCGGAAGTCTCAGGAGCTCAAAGTTATATTTATCATACTCGACCTCGGGGCCTTCACCTATGGAATAACCCAGACCGAGGAAGATATCGCATATCTCATTGATAGCCATATTGAGCGGATGTCTTGAACCCGCACCCTCAAACTTGGAGGGAAGCGTAACATCGATAACCTCTCTCTTGAGCTTATGGCTCTTCTCAAATTCCCTTATCTCGGACTGCTTCTGCTCAAACAGAGCTTCCATCTTCTCTCTGACTTCATTTATAAGCTTTCCTGCCGCAGGTCTCTCCTCAGCCGAAAGCTGTCCCATTCCGCGAAGTGCCGCGGTGAGCTTACCCTTCTTTCCGAAGAACTCGACTCTGAGTGCCTCGGATTCATTAGAGTCCTTGAGGGATGCGAGTTTCTCCTCGAACTCCTTACGGGTCAAAAGAAGTGATTCTTTAAGATCGCTCATATTATACCTCCGCCTTTTTATAACTAAATAAATATACCATAAAAAACGCAATGCATGAAGTGAAAAAAATTTTTAGAAAAATATGCAACCTTTACGTACGGTATCCGAGTTATATGTCAGAAAGCGAGGTGCTTAAAATGAAAAAACAGATAAAGATCATTCTTGCAACACTGACAGCCATCGCCCTTCTGGCAGGCTGCGCCGCCGACAAGTCTTCCTCCGCAAAGAAGAAAGACAAGAAGAGCAACGATACCAATGAAGAGTATATTGCCGAAGAGACCGCCGCTCCCGAGTATTATCTCGAAGCCGAGATGGCCGACGGCGACTATAACAGAGGTCTCTCGAGCTATAAGAGTGCCGATGTAGATCTCTCAGCGTATAACGGCGACTATGATGATTACTCAGCAGCAACGGAAGCTGCCGGCAATCAGTCAGCCCAGACAACTCCGCAGGCATCATCGGGTCAGAAGCTCATAAGGACCGTGAACATATCCGTTGAGACTGTCGATTTCGACGGACTCAACAAGAAGATTAAGGTAACCGTAGATAAGTATGACGGTTATTTCGAGAGTTCAAATATCTACGGGACCGGAAACAACAAGGATCTCAGGATCGCAAACTACAAGATCCGTGTCCCTGCAGATCAGCTCGATTCCGTGATCAATGATATCGAAGGAAGCTGCACTCTCATCAGCAGCAGCGAGTCGACACAGGACGTTACCCTTTCCTATATCGACAACGAAAGCCATGTCGCATCTCTGCGTGCCGAGCAGGATGCTCTCATGAAGATGCTCGAGGAAGCAACGGACCTTGATACGATCATCATGCTCCAGGACCGTCTCACCGACATCAGGTACGAGATCGAGTACTATGAATCGACTCTCCGTTCCATGGACAACAGGATCGAGTATGCTACTCTTTGCGTCAGCATCGAGGAAGTCGTCGAGGAGACACCCGTCGAAAAGCCCGAGAAGCCTGTAGAGAAAAAGCCTGAGAAGACATATAACGAAGAACTCAAGGATTCTTACTCTGACAGCGTTTCGAACCTCAAGGAAAATGCTAAACAATTCTTGATAGATTTCATGGCCTTTTTGCCTTATTTAATTATTTTTGCTATAATTGCCGTAATCGTCATTATTGTTATCCTGATAGTCGTTAAGAAGAAAAAGAGCAAGAAGAATAAGGGTGAAAAAGCTCCTTCGGCAGATAATAAGCCTGATGAGAGTGATAAGAAGGAAGTTAACGACAGCGATAAGGAGTAAGTCCTGACTGCCGGATGATATCGTCGGGGATAACATCAGATCTACAACAATATAAGGAGACAGTGTTATGCCCACCGCGAATAAGTTTTCGAAGTTAACGCCCGAGATATGTGAATTGGCAGAGCTTTGCTCGGCAAACAGGATAGATACGGATCTTTATTCCAAATATGATGTAAAGCGCGGACTGCGCGACATCAACGGCAAAGGCGTTCTTACAGGGCTTACCCAGATCTCCGAGATCATATCGTCAAAGACGGTAGACGGCAAGTCCGTACCCTGTGACGGAGAACTCTACTACAGGGGAATCAATATTATCGATCTGGTCAACGGATTTTCAGAAAGAGGAGAGTATGACGGCTTCGAGGAGGCGTCATACCTCCTTCTTTTCGGTAAGCTTCCGTCTTCTTCCGAGCTTGCCGCTTTTAAGAATATACTCGCTGATTACAGGAACAGTCTTCCCAAGAACTTTGTACGCGATGTCATAATGAAGGCACCGAGCAACGACCTGATGAATAATATCACCAGGAGCGTTCTCACACTTTTCTCCTATGACCATGCGGCAAATGATACATCCGTCCCGAACGTATTGAGACAGTCGCTCGGGCTTATCGCCATCTTCCCTATGCTCGCCGTTTACAGCTACTCGGCAAAAAAATACTATAACGATAAGGGAAGCCTCTTTATCCACAGACCCCAGCCTAACCTTTCAACTGCCGAGAACATCCTCTATATGTTAAGGCCCGATAACAGCTATTCGGAGCTCGAGGCGAAGATACTGGATCTTGCTCTTGTCCTTCATGCCGAGCACGGCGGAGGTAATAATTCGTCATTTACGACCCATGTCGTTACAAGTTCCGGTACCGATACATATGCCGCTATCGCTGCAGCATTAAGCTCCCTCAAGGGGCCTAAGCACGGCGGAGCCAACATCAAGGTCGTTGAGATGTTCTCCGATATCAAGAGGAATATCAAAGACTGGAATGATGATGAAGCAATCACTGATTACATCGCAAAGATACTCCACAAGGAGGCATTTGACGGTGCGGGAGTCATCTACGGTATGGGTCATGCCGTTTACTCTATTTCAGATCCGAGAGCCCAGATCTTCAAGGGCTATGTGGAGAAGCTTTCCGAAGAGAAGAATAAGATGGCTGAATTCAGGCTGTATACCAAGGTCGAGAAGATCGCCGCGGATCTTATCTCAAAAGAGAGAAGGATCTATAAGGGCGTATCTGCGAATATCGATTTCTACAGCGGTTTCGTCTATAACATGCTCAAGCTTCCCGTTGAGCTCTACACCCCGCTTTTCGCCGTTGCCAGGATATCGGGATGGTCGGCCCACAGGATCGAAGAGCTCATAAACGCCGGCAAGATAATAAGGCCCGCATATAAAGCAGTCCAGGAAAGACGCGATTATATCCCTATGTCAGAGAGATGATGATCCCAAAGGATCATCCGCATTCATCTTCGATACGCCTTTTCAGAGAATAGAGTATCGTCGCTGTCAGCGCTGCTGCCAGTGTAACGAGAAGTGTCATGATCACATTGAACGATAAGCCGATACCTGTAGGTATTATTCCCTCGCGCGAATTGACGAAGAGAACTGTCGAAGCTGTAGGCAATACGCCTGAAACGACACCTGTATGTCCCGACTGCTGTACGCCGTTAAGATAGGCCGTACTAGTATAACCCTTCGGGTCCTCCCTGACCTCAAAGGACGTTCCGGTGGGAAGACCGGTCAATGTAACGGTATCACCGTCCTTTATCTCGAAAGTGATCTTTCCGGTATTATTTGACCTGAGAACGACAGCGGTCGGATCAGCTCCGTTAACAGACATATTTACAGTTCCGACATAAGGATCACCGTTAGGATCGGTAAGCGTTACCATAACGGGGAAGGAATCATTCTTATTACCCATATTTCCGGTGACCTGCTTTGAGATCGTCAGATCATCAGAAGATGACGGATGGTTCGCTATGTACAGCGTATAGAGGAGCCTGTCTTCCGTATGTAGCGTTTCGATATCAACCTCGGGATGATATGCATCGAGCCTGATATCGCCTGTATCACTTACAGTAAACCTTATATAGTAAGGAAGCTTCTGATAGCTTGACGGAGTCGAGATCTCGCGGAGTTCATATGTGCCTGCGGGCAATGTCGCATCGATCTTAGGTATGATACCGTTCTCATCGGTGATAAGGCTGTCATAGCCGTTGATCGGATAGAAATCGACGACAGTAACACCGCCGACAGTCCTCTGACGGTGCAGTGCGAACTCTACACCTTCGACGGCTTCACGGGTCACCTTATCCTCCTTCTTAACGGTGAACGTATACGCTATATTCTTTACAGTAAGCAAAGGAGAAGTGCCGCTCTGATCAAGGACATAATAATTATTGTCAGCCTCCACTCCGGTAACAGTTACCGTGCCGTTACTGTTCTGTCTGATCGTAAGCGGTCCGTTAAGTCTGTGATAACCTGTAGGCGTCTTGATCTCCTCGAGCGTATAATCGACATCCTTACGCAGGTATGCGGTCGTAACCTTACCCAGAGTGTCTGATTCAAATGTTCCTATAGCAGTCCCGTTTTCATCCTTAAGGACAAACTTCGCACCTGCCAGGGGCTGACCCTGCCAATCTTCCTTCATGATGTCGAGTCCGGGCCTCGTATTCGATATAGTATCGATCCTTATATTGCCACCTGCATATACGCTTCCGATATCATAATGAGCAGTATATTCGAAAGAGGATGATACGCTCTCACCCTTCAGCCTTCCCGACAGTGATATCGTACCGTTGTCATAGACCGGCGTAATGGAGGAATATGAAGTGACCTTATCCGTATCCTCATCTATAACGGGATCTTCGACCTTGACCTCATAGATATGATAATCATCAAGCGTCAAACCCGCTTCGAGATGAGGATAATACCAGTAGAGCGTATTCTTCTTCATCTTCATGCGTGTTACTGTCGAAGGATCGAGCTGATCTCCTATGTAGACAGCATAGAATGTATCATCCCTCTGTGACATATAATCACTGTCAGACCAGTTCTTATATACCCTGAGACCATATCCCTTGAGATTATGGATCTCTACATGAGGATCCTTGCCCATCTCAACGGAATCTATCGCTTCATCATCATTGTCGACACCTGTCGGATCTTCATCATCCTCATAGACCGTATACTTGATCCTCGAGAAACCGTCCGGTATCTCGTTATATCTCTCCTCTACCTGGAACTGTGTGCCGGCAAGGATCTCACGGACCTCGACGGTATAATAAGCCGGGATCTTGGAGATGGCACCGTTCATGGATGTGGTAAAGCTTGCCTGTCTCTTCTCTGCATCCGTAAGCGTTGTATAGTCGGTCTTCAGCGAATCAAGATGGACGAAAGTCTGCGTTGCCGAATCCCATCTGCAGTAATGACCTTCCTTGTCCTTAACATGATAGATATACATATTTGCAGGCGTAAGTCCGTCATCAAACTCGGTCGCAAAATAGAGCCTGAAGTCAAATACTGCATCTTCATCGAGGAGTTCATTGCCCTCTCCGATACCGTTCTCGTTCCAGAGGAACTTTTTAAACGTCAGCGTTCTCAGTGCCTCGGGATTGACCTGATTCTCATATGTTACGCTCGGACGTTCCTTAACGGAAGCTCCGCCGATCTCATAGTCTTTTCGAGGCGAACCGGCAGGAGCATCGGAAGGAGTAGTTCCTGTGATCTCCGTGTCATTCGCCAGAACATGGTTATAGATAGTGGAATTAACACCGCACTCTACGATCTTATACTGTATGATCTCGTCCGGAACCATGATCTCGGCGGATTCACCGGGTTTGAGGAAGAATACGTTCTCATACTCGATGCCGTCTACGATATATGAAGGCTCGAAATCAACCGGCTTCTTGGTGCCCTTGTAGTAAACGAGTATGTCTTCATCAGTATTTCCGAGGAGCCTGTAAGGGAGGGGGTCCTGTCCCTCCTCACCCCTGGGCTGATACCAGATCTGATAAGGGAACTCGGCATAGAATGATTCAGACGAATCGACACCGGACAGTTCCTTACTAAGTATAATAGTACCGGGCTTTACGGAGGACTGGTTGAATCTCATCTTAAGGTTCGAGGCACCTGCACCTCTCTCCATGAAGAATATCTTCATCGTATGGGACGTATAGTCCTTGAATACCATCTGGCCTTTCGAGTTTTCCTTAAAGATACTTTCAAGGTATTCAGCTGCCTCTTCTTCGGTATGACCTCTTCCAACATAGTTGTCATGGAATATATCATACAGTGTATAGTGCATATATTTTGACGGATCAGTTTGATCATCCTGAATGATGACCTCACCCGTACAGTAGTTGATGGATCCGTAGAGAGCACTGTGGATACCTCCGAGATCGATAACGAGCTCCCCGTCAACATAAAGCCAGAAATCATCATCTCCCGTAAACTCATAGATGACGTCATGACCCCAGTCATCAAGACCGTTAGGCGTCTGTACAAATGACGTCTCGAGTTCCATACCGAACTGGTAATCGGGATTGTTGACGCGGAGGAGCTTCTCATGTTTTCTCGGATCTGAATCCGGAAGTTCTTCCTGCGTCGCAGTATACAGGTTTTCCTTGTTGTTCGTGGAATATACACCTGATTCTATCGTATTATAGGGCATAAACTGTCCATGCTGCAGAGAAGGCTTTTTCGAATTGTCCATCGTAGCGATCTCCTGATATAAATCGAAATTGACCGCACCTGACTCATCTTTTATAAAATTACCTCTGGAGTCTCTCTGAAGGCTCGCAAAATTCTGCGTACTGTCATATTCGAAATATCCAGAACTCTTATATGTGGACTCGATAAACAGATGATTAACATCCATGACCCTGGTCTCATCATAGAGTTCCTTAAGCGAATGACCGTAATTGGGATTCGGATTATTCGGATCGCTGTATGCGGCTGTAGGATATCCGTCAGATCCGAGTGATGTGGAAAGAAGACCCTTCATCGGGGGAACATTGGCAGTTCCGTCATTGCTTCCGAGGAATTCGCTCTGCTCTCTTTTCCCTCCGACGACATTAAAATCGATCATCTTCATCTTGATACCATACGTGTTATTGTCAATGGTATCTACTGTATGCAGCTCATCGTTATATGATGCATCCTGGATGACAGCAAAATAGAAGTCATCTGTCTCATCTACAGGGCAGGAAACGATCCTGCCGTTATCGACCTTGACTCCGGCATATGCATAATCGGGATCATCCCATGCGACGATATTCGAATAATAGTCTCCGTTTTGTCTTCCGCCGAGGTTAATACCGATAGTATCCGATGAGAATACCTCTGTCGTGTCAGCCATCGGACATATATATTTTTCCGAATACTCATTATATAGTTCATAATAGTAATTCTCTTTCTTAACGGGGGCATCGGGATCCCAGTAATAGACTACAAAGTCCCACAGGAGCGTATTGATCCTGTCTCCTATCCACTGTATCTCATCGCCTTCCTCATAGCAGGGATAAAGAGTACCGTCATGATCGACAGCATAGAAATCATACTTCTTCTTTTCTTCATTCCATACACGCGTATAGAGGATGACCTTTGACCCGTTCGTAAGTGACTGATCTGAAACGCTTATCTTTCTTGCAGAATATGTCATCAGATAATCAGATGTAAGCTCCGAAAGCTCGACCAGGTTGAGCCATTTATACTTATCAGGCCCTCCGGTTTCGAATCCGGTCTCTACATTTCCGGAATAAGTAAGGTTATATCCGGAGGAAGAAAGAGCTATCTTCCCGTCACTTCCGGGAACGACCCTAACCGTCTTCCTCTCGGAACTCAGAGAAACACCGTCAGCGCCTATGGTCAGATATCTGACATCATCGCCTGATCCTGTCTTAATAAAATACAGATCATCAGAATACCATTCGAAAGACCATAATGTGATATCGGAATCATTGGGGACAAAGAGTTTGTCGCTGTAGCTGTCCTTATGTGTCAGTACGGGCATCGGTACGGAATCAAGAGATCCCGCCGAAGAGGATGTATCCATCATGCCCTTGCCGGCAACACCGGTATCATAATACATAAAGCCGTACTTTTTCCCGTCCAGATCGTATGGATCGGACGGAGCAAGTTCTTCATCATAATACCAGAAGCTTATCTGTGCATTGGTATCAGAGGCACCTGTGTATGCGGCAAAAGCAACTCCTTTGTTATTCGCAGCATCGACAGTCGCGCCGTTCTGCATATTGAAATACTGGGAACCGTTGCCAGTTATGTTAAACGAGCCGGTCACCGGATTATTATTTCCATTCTTATACTGGCTTATCGTAAATGAAGTTGCCTGTGATGCCGTAGACGTAAGATTCAGGCTGTCACTATTCTGTACTATGTAGTAAGGGGTACCTTCCTTCTCACACCAGATCTTAAATTTCCCGGTAGTGGAATCATAATCAAAATGATAAGGGACCGCAGCCACACCGGGCGTATTCTCCGCAGGGCGTGTCTTTGTAATACCGGTCCTGGTCTTGGTCGGGCCTCCGATATGTTCGGTTACACCGTCGGTAAAATAATACCCACCGGGATTTCCGAGATAGATATCATATTGCTGCGAAAGAGCGGGAAGGTCTTCAACAGATGTTATCTTCTTCCATCCGCTGATGATCGTTCCGCTCTCGGGGCCCTCGACTATCGCATATGCAGAGAAACCGTCAGCTTCGAATACTATCTCGGTACCGTCTTCATTTATTACGTCCGAGATCTCGACAAATTCAGGCTCATCCTGCTCATCAAAATGGATGACGTTTATATCGTTTCCTATAGCATCCTGAAGCCTGATAGATACATTTACTGTCGTTCCCTCGGCAGGTTCGAGCTCGACTCCGTCTTTTACGATACTTATGTCAAAGACCCTGATACTGCCGATCTGCTGGCCGTCCATCATGGATGATGCCTTATCGAGATACTGATCGAACTCTTCTCCCGACTCGATCTCATGTACTTCAAGGGATGCATCCGAAGGAAGACCTGTCTCAGGTCCGTAAGTTGCAGTCACATTATATGTATTGCCTTCATGATCGAGTACAGTCTCAGTCAGGCCGACAGGAGAAGGCATATCTGTATCAGCATCAGCGGCCATACCGGCAATATCGATCAGAGCATCAGAAACCGACTCTTCTCCATCTGCAGGAGCGGTAGTTTCTTCAGGAGTTGTCTGTTCTGCAGGAATCCCCGTCTCATCTTCATGAGCAGTCTCCGTCATCGCTACAGTCTCAACAGTCTCTACGATCGTCTCAGAGAATGAGTCGTCGGATGAAGTTGCATATCCTTCAGGAGCAGCATCAGAAACAGAAGTCTCCTCTTCAGTCTCCTCAGATGAAATATACTCATTTCCGGGCTCACCGGTATCATAATCCCCCGCAAAGAGGACACCATAGGAACAGAAGACATATGCGGCAGCAAGGAAGGCGCCGACGAGTCTCTTAATGCATTTAGACATCGGACACCTCCTTTCCCCTTCTGACAGCAGATATAAAGAACACAATACCTGCGAGGATCAGTATGAGAGCATAAGGAATAAGTGCGGAAGGAGCTGCACCCGTAGCAACTACGGGATCTTTACCCTTTTCCTTCTTGTCGCTGTCATCTTTATTATTCTCGGCTCCCGCTACCCTGTTAACAAATGTGACTTCTGTAGGCTTTACCGAGCCTTCCTTGGAAAGGATGACCTTATAATCGAGGACACCGGTATCGTCCTGGGTCACAAAGAGCGTTACGTAATATACTGTGGTGTCATAGATGATATCCTTATTCTCGCCATTCCTCTCATAGATCTTATAGCTGAAAGTTCCGGGCTCATCTATCTCTATCTCAAAGCATCCTTTGCCGGGAGCCATGGATATTACCGTCTCCGAGGGCATAGGTGCATTATCGTCAACTTTTTCGATAACGATATCATAATTACCGTTATAGTCCTGATCGACCTTGACGCATTCAAAATCGATCTTAGCCGTTATAGGCTGATTCACAAATCCGGCACTTACCGGTGTGATAAAGACAAGGAGGACAGAGCACACGGCCATAATAAATGCCGCAGCCTTATTAAGCTTCATGTGATCTCTCACGGCTCTGTCCTCCTTTCTCATCATTTTTCCAAAATATAGGCAAATACGGCTGTTCTCGTTGTAGAGTCACCGTCTGCACAGGTCGACAGGCATATTATCCTTTCATCCCTGTCAAATCCCTGTTCTTTGAGGAACTGCCTGAGATCATCACTCTTGTCGGGATCGAAGACTTCTTTTGTCTTCGCATCCGTGATCATCGCAAAGAACAGTTCCAGTTCATATGACACGCTCCCGTCTCTTCCGACGAGGAGTTGTCCTTTTCGGTGTGATGCCAGATAATCCTTATCAAGGAAGTCATCGAGCGCACCGAACATCTTCCTGTATTCCATATGGTGTCCGTATATCAGTGAATACGGATCTGTAAAATCTCCGGAATTCCTGCTGTCGAGGTATATGCTGCCCGATAATGAGTATTCTCCGAAAGGATCAAGGTTCAGATACTTATTGTTATCTTCACCCTGCATTACCGGGTAATCTATCGGGGTACCGTCTACCGTTATCCATCCGACCATATCGGAACTGATAGGTGAATCTTCGATCACAGCGGCATTCGTACCGTCCGGCTTATACTTCAGGAAAGACCTGTCATCTGCATGCTCGAAAACATACCATGTGTCATAAGCCGCATACATTACGATCAGCAGTGCCATAACGAATAACGCCAGCATCAGCTTCTCGTAGACGATATTCATGTACCTCCAGAATTCCCTCATCTGCGGTCAGTGATCAGTCCTCCGCATCATTATCGTCAGCAGTCTCGAAAGCCTTCCTCTTTGCACCTCTTACTGCAAAGAACACGATACCGCCGGCAACAACTATGCCTGCAAGGATCAGGGGTCCTGCCTTCATGAGGATACCCGTAGGGATAACGCCTTCCTTGTCATTTGTGAATGCGACTGTTGTATCTGCGTTAAGGCCCGTATCGGATACCACACCTGTCGAAGCCGCACTGTTCGTAACGTCTGTCGTATCTCCGGTAACCTCGGCACTGACAGAATAGCCTTCCTTCTTGGCCGTATCGATATTCTCGGTAACGGTATAGCTGACACCCTTATCTATTCCCTTGATCGTTATGCTCTGACCGCTCTGGAGCCATAAGGTCGCAGTGATCGTATCTCCGCTCGTCGTGGTTACGGATGTGGGGTTGGATCCGGCTGCACTGTTGCCGTTAGCCGTAAAAGTCTCATCAGCATTAGTCAGGTCGATATTGTAGACATTGCCTGCAGTAACTCCCGAAAGGACTACCGTAAACTCAAAGTACTCATCCCTGGAACCCTGATTACCGGTAACCTCTTTGGATACGGTAAGATCATGGGAAAGGTATGAATTGATGAATGCATTGTCCTTTGTATCGAGAGCATTGGCATCTGCCGTACCGCTGTTGCTCGGAGCTTCAGTCTGCTCTCCGTTATACATTACACAGCCTGTGATCTCGAGTTTCTTTTCGGTGGTTGTCGAAGCATCAGATACATAGACGTCAAGAGTCTTGACTGTACGATCATATGTGATCGAAGCCTCACCGGGATCGACCTCAGTCAGGATATAACGGTAGACACCGGGCTCATTATATGTAAGGTCCGAAAGGTCGATACCGACCTCCTTATAAGCATATTTGGAATCCGCATCAGCAGTAGTCGTGATGGTAACGAGCTTCGTCGTCGCATCCTCTGTCTTTGTCACTGTTCCTGACGTTGTTGAATCAGAGGGAGCAAAGGTTGCTGTTCCGACCGCGTCCGCGATGATCTCATCGACGGTCCTTGTATCTGTATCATCAGCCTTGCCTACCCTGGCTGCATCATTACCGGCATAAACAGGAAGCTTTCCTGATGATGACGTTGTCTGTGCTACTGCATCTCCTGCAGTAAGTTCAAATTCAAATGTCACTCCGGGAACAGATGCGCCTGCATCCATTTCAAGATACTTGTAGAACTTGATACCGTCAGTTCCCGGTTCCGGCTCATAATCCGAGCCTGCCGCAGTGACCGGTATGGCCACACCTGCCGCTAATGCGGCTGTTATCAGCAATGCTGATAATCTTCTGATTTTTCCTTTCATTTTATTTCCTCCTATATTTTGAAAAATTTTGGAAAACATGTTTGTTATATGCCGCGCCTTCTGATGATAAATATTATCTTTCCTTCAACATCATCGAGATCTGTCGCTCCGGCTTTCCTTGAATCATTCAGGTCCTCCCTGAAATCGTTAAGGATGAATATTGAATGCTGAGGTACCGTATACGGAAACGTTATCCCGTCTCCCTCCGGCGTATCGAAAACGGATCCGTCACTTATCAGATATCCGTTTACCTTTACACAGCCTCCGCTTATCTCTACGACATCTCCCGCACACGCGGCGATCCTGCCTGTCCTTACCTGTCCGTCCTGTCTGTAGATTACTGCGTCACCTTCGACCGGCTCTCCTATCCTGTATGTGATGACCAGATCTCCGTCCTTGATCATGGGATATGAAGAATTACCGTGATTGACATGTATACCGATGACGAGAGTGATAAGGATAATGATGACAACTGCTGTAACTGCAACCTTTATGATCAGTTCGATCATGTAGTCCCGGGCAGTCTTTTTCTTTCTTTTTTTCTTTTTAACAGGAGCATCCTTAACGGTATCCTGTTTCTTATCTTCAACCGGGGCAGTCATCTCCGACAGTATCTCGTCCGTTTCCGGCAGGGGCTTTTCGTCTATGATCTTATCCTCCTTATTTCTCTTTCAACACAAAGTGGCGGGAACAGACCCACTCAAAGTAATTTTAGCATCTTATTATAAATAATCAAGAAAAATATCAAAAAAATATTTTATATATAACAAATTTGCTGTCAGCAGACAGATCACATCAAATCAGATCACGTTGCAGATCCCGAGTATGATCAGGACAGAACCGAGGATGATCCTGTACCATCCGAACACCTTGAAATCATGCTTTCTGATATATGCAAGAAGTCCCTTGATTATCGCGAAAGATACAGCAAAAGCAACGATCATTCCTATGGCAAGGATGATCCACTCAGAAGAAGTTGCTCCGCCGTCATACTTAAGGATCTTGAGAAGGCTCGCGCCGAGCATGACAGGGATCGCGAGAAAGAAGGTAAACTTTGCTGCAATGTCCCTTCTTATACCCATTCCGAGGGATCCGACGATAGTAGCTCCCGATCTCGAAGTTCCCGGGAAAATGGCAGCTATGAGCTGGAACATACCTATGAGGAAGGCATCCTTAAACGTGATCTCCTCTATCGAGTTAACGCGGAACTGCCTTCCCTTCATACGGTCTTCTACAACGATAAAAGCTATACCGAATACGATAAGGGCTATAGCAACGCATATGAAGTTATAAAGATATTCATCTACGATATCATCGAAAAGAAGGCCTACAATAGTAGCGGGGATGCAGGCGACGACTATCTTGAGCCACATCATGAAGATGTCCTTTTTGATATACTTCCCTACTCCGCCGGCAGTCATGGGATCGTTATTTCCCTTGCCTGCAAAGGGCCAGATCTCTTTCCAGAATATGATAATTACTGCAAGGATCGCTCCAAGCTGGATGACTACGAGGAAAAGGCTGAAAAAATCATCAGAAACATTGAGCATAAAGATCTTGTCGAGGATGATCATATGTCCCGTAGAGCTTACTGGGATCCACTCCGTTATTCCCTCAACGATGCCGAAAAGTACTGCTATCAGATAATCCGCTATAGTCATAGTTACCTCTTCATGATAAGAAATAAGGACCACCCGAAGATGGTCCTTATTGGTGGGAGGAGGTGGATTCGAACCACCGAAGTCGTTGACGGCAGATTTACAGTCTGCTCCCTTTGGCCGCTCGGGAATCCTCCCGTATTCTGTTGTCTCAGCATCAGTGGTGGTCCTTCAGGGACTCGAACCCGGGACCTACCGGTTATGAGCCGGGAGCTCTAACCAACTGAGCTAAAGGACCACGTGGACACTGATACGCGTGTTCAAACGCCTGATTAGTATATAAATATCTCTCTTTTAAGTCAAGAGGAATTTTCAGCTAACCGTTCATATATGCTCAAACAGCTGAAAATACCGATGTTTCAGGTATTTGATCAATATATGATGAAGGCCGAATCAGGAAGCATGCTAAAGATCTCCTCCAATGTCTTGCCATCGATCTTGATCTTAAGAAGTTGGTTGGCGTCACATACGTCAGTAGGTTCCTTAAAGAATTCACAAAACGAAATATAATCCTTTCTTTTGTCGTTCCAATAAGTGATCGAGTACATCTTGTCTTTATAAGCAAACTCTATCTCTCTGTTTCCGTTGATTAACTCATATATGCATTCTGATCTCATACGAACTCCTCCTGTTTTTTTCTTATCATTTCACCGCTTATATTATCCTTATACCACCTACGTATGTGCGGAACAAGAGGATGGTTTCTCAGATTACCATCTTGAAGATTACTATCGCAACAAGAAGAATTATCCGGATCCGGAAAGTTTTAAAAAACAGATATTGGCTTCGATGGTTAAGAAGATAAGACAAGAAAAACAGAATTCCACGAAAACTACTGGTGTGACTGCAAACAGCAATATATCCGAGGAATAAGCATTCATCAAACACAATTTATAAAATTGCCGAGACGTTGCCATTTTTAGGGCTGAAAACAGATAATCTGGCAATTCAGCCGTGAATTGCCAGAAAGGCTGTTTTCACAGGTCGATTTGTCGACACCTTGTACAACAAATGAAAGTGAAATGAAAATCTGACGGCCGGGTCGCGACTGCAGGTGCAAAGACACAATATTAAAGGACCGGCCCACCGAAGTGAGCCGGCCTGTAAGTCTAGCCTTATATCGCTTTCCGCATTACTTTGCTTCGATATAGCCCTTCTTGTAAAGGAGCTCAGCCGTGAGAAGTCCGCCGCCTGCAGCGCCTCTTAAAGTATTGTGGGACAGGCAGGTAAACTTGTAATCGAAGATATTATCGTCACGGAGTCTTCCGACCGATACTCCCATTCCGTTACCGAACATCGCGTCGAGAGCGGGCTGAGGCCTGTTGTCCTCGTCGATGTACTGAAGGAACTTCTCGGGAGCCGAAGGAAGTCCGAGCTTAACGGCTTCGCTCTCAAACTCGTTCCATGTCTTTATCATCTCCTCCTTCGAGGGCTTATTCTCGAAAGAAACGCTGACTGCAGCAGTATGGCCTTCCTGAACGGCTACACGGTAGCACTGTGCGGAGATAACGGGATTTGCCGCAAGCTCGATATGATCGCCTGCGAACTGTCCCCAAACCTTGAGGGGCTCCTTCTCGCTCTTCTCTTCCTCACCGCCGATATAGGGGATCATATTACCGACCATCTCAGGCCAGTCCTTGAATGTCTTTCCTGCACCGGAGATCGCCTGGTAAGTACATACGGAGATCTGCCTGATACCATTCTTAAGGAAAGGCGTAAGCGCGGGAACATAGCTCTGGATAGAGCAGTTGGGCTTAACTGCGATAAAACCTCTCTTCGTTCCGAGCCTCTTTCTCTGTGCCTCGATAAGAGCCGCATGATCGGAATTGATCTCGGGGATTATCATCGGAACGTCCTCTGTCCATCTGTTTGCAGAGTTATTGGAAACAACGGGTGTCTCTGTCTTCGCGATCTTCTCCTCGAGAGCTCTGATCTCGTCCTTCTTCATATCGACTGCGCAGAAAGTGAAATCAACCTTGCTGCAGAATTCCTCGATATTATCCGTGCCGTATACGATCATATCCTTTACGTATGCGGGCATTTCCCTGTCGATCTTCCATCTTCCCTCGCAGGCATCCTCATATCTCTTTCCCGCGGATCTGGGCGATGCGCATACAGCTACGCATTCAAACCAGGGATGATCCTCCAGGAGCGTTACGAATCTCTGTCCTACATATCCCGTAGCGCCTATGATACCTGCTCTGATCTTCTGTGCCATATTAATGGTCCTGCCTTCCGTTTTCGATTTTACTGTCCGTCATTGGCGGACATTTGTCTTTGAGTGGGACTATATTAACACAACGAAAATCTTAATACAAGCACACACGTCTCAAAAAACAGGACTATTATATGTTAAAATGTTGTCAGAATAAACAATACTCTCCGATAAGGTCTTTTCGAGATGGATAATACTTTTGAAATACTTGATCAATACTCCAATTACATGCTGGCGGTCCTCGGCAGGTCCGAGCTTACGGTCATGGAGTATAAGTATGACATCATCTGCTTTTTCCGCTTCTGGAAACGTGACAGGAGAAAGGTTCCGAAGGACACTCCGATCGAAGAGATAGATGTGTCGGATATCACCGTAAAAGATATAAACAGCGTAACGACAGACGATCTTCTTGTCTTTCTCATATGGCTCGGCCGCGAGAGGAAACTGTCGAATTCCTCGCGTGCCAGAAGGATCGCTTCACTCAAGAGTTTCTTCAAATACTGCCATTCAAAGAAGCATCTTACCGATTCCAATCCGGCATATGACCTTGAGACACCCAAGCAGGCAAAGAGGAATCCCAAGTATCTGACGCTCGACCAGAGCACTGAACTGCTGAAAGTCGCTTATGCCTCCCCTACCGAGTCCAACGAGCGTGATTACTGCATCCTGACGCTCTTTCTCAACTGCGGGATGAGGCTTGCGGAGCTTCGCGGGATCGATATCGACGACATCCACGACAATACACTGACCGTTATCGGTAAAGGCAATAAGGAGAGGACCGTCTATCTCAACAAAGCCTGTCTTGATGCGATCGATGAGTGGATGGATAAGAGAGCCACGCTGAAGATCAAGCCTGAGCATAAGAAGGCTCTATTCATTTCGAAAAGGGGCACGCGCATATCCGACGACATGATACAGATCTCGATTAAGAGGCTCATGGCACAGGCCGGAATCGATACCAAAGTCTATTCCGTACATAAGCTCCGCCATACTGCTGCTACGCTCATGTATAAATACGGCAACGTTGACATCCGCAATCTTCAGATGATACTCGGTCATCAGAGCGTTTCGACGACCCAGATCTACACGCATGTCGACGATGAACAGTTAAGGGATGCGGTAAACAGAAACCCGCTCGCAGGATTCGATCCCGATAAGAACGGCAAATAAGATAGGACATGATAAGGAGGAAGACACCATGAAAGTTGCTTTTTTCGACACGAAGAGTTATGACAGGACCGTATTCGATCCTAAGTTCAAGGCATCTAAGATCAAGGTCAAGTATTATGATTCAAGGCTCGACGAAGATGATGCCGTCCTCGCCAAAGGCTGCGATGCGGTATGCGTCTTCGTCAATGATACTGTAAATGCAAAAGTCATAGATAAGCTCGCGGAATTCGGTGTAAAGGTCATCGCTTTAAGATGCGCCGGATTCAATAACGTAGATATCCCTTACGCTAACAGCAAGGGCATCACTGTCGTCAGGGTTCCCGCCTACTCCCCTTACGCCGTAGCCGAGCATGCGATGGCACTCCTTCTGACGATAAACAGGAAGATACACCGCGCATACATAAGGACAAGGGATTTCAACTTCTCCCTCGCTGGTCTCGAGGGATTCGATCTTCACGGCAAGACGGTAGGAGTCATCGGAACGGGTAAGATCGGAAGGGTCTTTATCGATATCTGTAAGGGATTCGGAATGAAGGTCATCGCCTACGACAAGTTTCCTGACAGGAGGAGCAAGATCGATTACAGGACACTGGACGAGGTCTATGCCGAAGCCGATATCCTGTCATTTCACTGTCCCCTGACTGAAGATACACTTCATATGTTCAACCTCGGATCGATCAACAAAGTTAAGCCCGGAGTTACGATAATCAACACATCAAGAGGAGCTCTCATCGATGCGAATGCACTGCTAAAGGGCATAAAGCAGCATAAGATCAGGGCTGCGGCGCTTGATGTATATGAAGAAGAAGGCGATTATTTCTATCAGGATCTCTCGGGAAATATCATCGATGACGATACATTGAGCATGCTGATATCCATGCCTAATGTCATCGTAACTTCACATCAGGCATTCCTTACGTCAGAAGCGCTCGAAAATATCGCAACGACGACCGTTTCCAATATAAAGGAAGTTGTCGGAGGAGAAAAATGCGCTAATGAGATCAGGATCTGATACCGATATATCCTAAAAGATCAGGATCGACCATCAGCATAAATACAGCCAGGAGTATCAGAAAGAGCAAAAAGAGGATCATTGCCCTGACCGTCTCATATCCGCTTATATCCGGGATAAGTGTCACATCATTCATCCCGGCAAGCTCCCCTGCCTGCCTCGTAAATCTGTTATTCGTTACGACTATGGCTCTGTCGCAGTCATAATATGCCATCCCGCCGACGACCTGCTGAACGGCACCGACGCCGACAGGTTTCGAGTAATATTTGCATTGGACGGCATATCTGTGGAAGCCCTTACGTGCGATGATATCGACTCCGTAGTCACCCGAAGTCTTTGTTATCCTGACATTGTGATAACCGTGGCGCCTTAAGTATCCTGCCACTTTCTTCTCATATTTCTGTCCGTTCAAATAAAATCTCCTGTGTAAATCCGATACTTTAGATTATAATACCAATAGCCGTATTCCAATAAAGGTACACAAACGGCATAAGTTAACAATGGAGGATTTACGATGGCAAACGCTAACGGCAGGTCATCATCAGGAAAAAAGACAGGAAGCGGCTCGAGAAATACATCACGTCCTTCCGGAAAGTCTGCGCAGGCAAAGAAAGCAGCCCCTCAGACCAAAAGGAAGCAGGAAGTTGAGCCTGAGGTCACTTTCGCCGATTATTTCCATGAATTCTCCAAGACAAGGATATTCAAATTCCTGGCTACAGTCATAGGTGTAACGCTTGTTGTCCTTCTTGATCTGCTCATAGCATGGAATAACTATGACCGTTTCTTCCTGTTTCTCGGTATCGAGATCCTCATAATCGCCGTTATATTCATAATGGCATTTCTCTTTAATCTCGGCAGTTCTTCCGATTCCGGAGTATAAGAATTGGCACTCGACGGAATAACAACCGAACTTCTCGCACATGAGCTCGACAGAGAGCTGAAAGAATCCAGGATAGATAAGGTCTTTCAGCCCGATAAGCATACCGTTATCCTTCATATCAGATCCGAAGGAAAGATCAAAAAGCTCCTGATATCGATCAACCCGTCCGCTCCGAGGATACATATAACATCTTCTGCGAGAGAGAATCCCATGATGCCTCCCTCCTTCTGCATGCTCCTGCGCAAATATCTGTCGGGAGCAAAGATCGAATCGATAACGAATCCCGGCTACGAGAGGATCGTGGAGATAAGAGTCTCCGCCACGGACGAACTCCATGATACAAAAGAGATCAGGCTCATCGCCGAACTCATGGGAAGATACAGTAATCTTATACTCGTTAATCCCGGCGGAAAGATCCTCGATTCCATAATCCATGTAGATTACAGCATCAGCCGAGTCCGCGAGGTCATGCCTGCAAGGATATACGAATACCCGCCCTCCCAGGATAAGATGACACCTGACGAAGCCCTCGAAAAGGTAAAGGGCGGCGAACTTCCCGTTATCCCTGAAGAATCCGGAAGACCTGTCTGCAAGGCTATCCTTAATTCCGTCAAGGGTATGTCCCCTATCCTGGCAAGGCAGATCGCAGTAAAAGCGGACGTAGATGAAAGGATCCCTGCAAAAGGGCTTTCTTCTGACGAGAAAAAGAGGATGACCGACAGGTCGAAGAAGCTTTTCGAAAAGATCATAAACAGGGATTACGTCCCCGCCGTCTATTACACGGAAGACGGCAGCGCTGCGGATTTTTCGCCTTTTGACCTGGCAGGTTTTCCTAAGATCGTACTGACAGATTCAGTATCCTCTGCGATAGATCTCTACTATTCCGACAAGGACAGGATGATCGATATAGACAATAAGCGCAGGATGCTCCTGAGGATCGTAGATGCGGCATTAAGTCACGCGGCTCACAAGGCAGAGATACATATGCAGGATCACGAAGAAGGCAAAAAGGCCGATATATACAGAAAATATGGTGATCTTCTACTGTCAAATGCATATAAATATACTGAAAAGACCGATTCGGTAACCTGTGAGGACTATTATGAGGATCCGCCTTGCGACATAACGATCCCTCTCGATCCCACGCTTACGGTAAATGACAATGCACAGGAATACTACAGGAGATCGAGGAAAGCTAAGAGGAAATACGAACTCGCAGTCAGGTATATCGAGGACGATAAGCTCGCTCTCGATTACTTAAGGAGCCTTAAGACCGCCGCTGAAGCGTCTTCATGCGATGACGATATAACAGCCGTTGCAGAGGAACTGAGATCGCTATCAACTCAGGCTCCCGCAAGAAAGAAGACAGACAATATCAACCCCAACACCACCGTCGGGAAAGCAAAATCCGGAAAAGCATCCTCCAGGGCACTTCGAGAAGCGGCCAGAAAAGCCGAGCAGAGACGTTCTGAGAAAAGGTCAAAAGAAAGATCAAAGCCTCTTCCCCTCAGAAGATATGAGACAGATGACGGATATACGATCCTGAGCGGAAGGAACAACATACAGAATGACGAACTGACATTCAGGAGCGCATCAGGAAATGACTGGTGGTTCCATGTGAAAGGCGTCCCCGGGACACACGTTATCCTTAAGGCAAAAGCCGGAGAAGATATGCCTTCAGATAATGCCGTAATAAAGGCTGCTTCACTGGCGGCTTACTTTTCAAGGTCGGTCCTTATCGAAGAACACCAGGCAGGCGGAGCTGATCCGACTGGAAAGATCAAGGCAGAAGTCGATTACTGTCCCGTTTCGCACGTAAAAAAGATCCCGGGTGCAAGGCCCGGAATGGTCATCTACGAAGGCTATTATTCGATCATCGTCCCCGCCGAAGAGCCGTGATCAGTTAAAGCTCTTAAGTATCTTCTCCCTGAAATCCGATTCGTCGAGCGAGAAGCAGCATCCGCAGTATTTCTGCCTGTAAAGGCCTATTTCACGCGCCATGTTCTGGCCTTTCCTGAAGCCTTCCCTGAAGTCGTGATATTCAAAATCTATCCCGTATTTCTCGGCCTTTGAAAGTGCAGTCCTGACTATCCCTTCATGATCCTGATATGGGCTGACGAGAAGAGTCGTACAGAATGAATCATATCCGTTCTCTGCGGCATATCTCGCGGTTTCATCCATTCTCATGTCATAACACATCATGCATCTTGATCTGAATTCCTTAAGGTACTCATCCCTCTTATCACGCCAGTAGTCTTCAAGACATTTTCCTTCCTCGATAAGGCTGACGCCGAAATGTCCGGCGGCTTTTCTTAAGTTCTCAAGTCTCCTGTTCCATTCAAACTCAGGATGTATATTGGGATTGAACCAGAAAAGGTCAAGTTCCTTCCCGCTCCCGAGCAAAGTCTCGAGAGGATACATCGAACAGGGACCGCAACATGCATGTAAGAGCATACTCATGATGATGATTCTACCATCTTTACCGTAAGGTTACAAAACCCCGTATGTTTTTGCATATACTTTTCATTAACGTTCATTTAGTGTTATTTATACCGAATCCTTTTGAATCGCACCAAGCTTTTAAATATAATAAGCAAAAACATAAAAACGGAGGATACGGATGCATTCAAATCAGGCACCGAATCGAAATATAAGACGTCCGGGAGAACGGCCCGCTTCAAGACCTTCTGCAACAAGGACCTCAGCCGGCAAAAGGCGCCGCAAGGCAAAGCTGAAACCCGGTGCTCTTCTTATCCTCCTCCTTTTCGCAGTAGCTGTATTCTTCCTCGTAAAATGGGTCATCTCCCTTGCAGATGATACCACGTCGAAAAAGGCAGACAGCCGCACTTCAAGTTCAGAGACAGAAGAAACACTTGCGCCCGAACCTACACCGACTCCTACGCCTACACCTGTACCGGTGGATCTTTTCGCCGGGATACACAGTTCACAGGCCATACTCGTTGATGCGGATGACCTGTCAGTCATCAACGAAAAGATGCCTGATGAGGTAGTCTATCCTGCTTCTCTGACTAAGATGATGACAGCTCTCGTTATCTCGGAAAACATAGATGATCTTGATAAGAACATCACCATAACGCGTGATATCGGAAATGCGCTCTATAACACAGATGCATCGCTCGGCGGATTTGAGATCGACGAGACCGCGCCTGCACGTGATCTGCTCTACGGGATACTCTTAAGATCAGGTGCGGAATGCTGCCTCGCACTTGCAAATGATGTTGCAGGTTCCGAAGAGGAATTTGTCGTTATGATGAACGATAAGGCAAAGGAATTAGGTCTCACAAATACGCACTTTATGAACTGCACCGGACTTCAGGACCCGAGTCACTATTCTTCATGCAGAGACATGGCAATAATACTTGACGCATGCATGAAAGACCCTCTTATCAAATCGATAATGATGACAAAAAGCTATAATGTCCCTCCCACAAATGTGCATACGGAAGGATTCACGATGTTCAATACACTTCTTTCGAACTTCACTCTTCCCGAAGACGCAGGATTCGTTATAGAAGGCGGAAAGACGGGCTATACAGGCACTGCAGGACAGTGTCTGGCAAGCTTTGCAAAGATAGACGGCCATGAATATATACTCGTTACCGTCGGTGCATTCGGCAACCCCGACATGGGCGATTCACTCCATATCGACGATGCCAAGACGGTATATGCCGCACTCAGGGATTATCTTAAGACAAAGGACCGGTCTCAGGGCTGATAATTATTCCCGTTGACTGCAAGTGAATTGATCTGCGAGGCGATATATCCTGCCCCGTATCCGTTATCGATATTGACTACAGAGATCCCGTTGGCGCACGAATTGATCATGGAAAGAAGCGCAGTTATCCCCTCAAAGGAAGCGCCGTAACCTACTGACGTAGGAACTGCGATGACAGGCACTCTTACAAGCCCTCCGAGCACTGACGGAAGCGCACCTTCCATACCGGCAACAGCTATTATAACGTTTGCTTTTCTGATCTTCTCTATGTTGTCCGTTATCCGGTGGATACCGGCTACTCCGATATCATAGAACCTTGTCACGTTATTCCCGAAGAATTCTGCTGTCTGCGCCGCTTCTTCGGCAACTTTTATATCTGCCGTTCCTGCCGTACAGACTGCGATATTTCCGGTCTTTTCCTGTGTAGATGATCCCGGACGCTCTGACTTCAGGATACCCGACACAGGATCATAAGATAAAGGGATATCAGGCAAAGCATCCGACAGCGCTTTATACTGTTCTTCGCAGGCACGGGTACCGAAGACCTGTCCCTTCTCTTCATAGAGCTTTTTGAAGATCTCGGTCAGGTGTTCTGTAGTTTTTCCGCTGCAAAATACCACTTCGGGAAATCCGGTACGTTCTTCCCTTGTCATATCGAGCTTTGCAAAGCCCATATCCTCATAACGCTCTCTGTCCATTTCAGGATCCCCTCTTATCCCTCACCGGGATACTGCTGATCAGATCTCTATTATCTCTACTCCGGCGACTCCGTCGCTGACCATCTTCTCAATATCGAGATTCTTCTCCGCCTCTTCGATATCAACGTGCTTCGGATGTGTCTTAGGATGCTTGGCTACAAATACCGTACAGCAATCCTCATACGGAAGGATAGATGTCTCAAATGCACCGATCCTCCTCGAGATATCGCATGTCGCCTCCTTATCCAGACCGATAAGGGGACGCAGTATCGGCATATCCGTTACCTCATTCGTTATCGCGATAGCCTCGAGCGTCTGGCTTGCTACCTGCCCCAGGCTCTCACCTGTTATAAGGCACTTACATCCGCTCTTTTCGGCAAGCTTTTCAGCGATCTGAAGCATTACCCTTCTCATTGTAATTGTAAGCATGTCCTGCGGACTGTTCTTATACATATCGAGCTGGATCTGAGTGAAGTTTACAACATAAAGGTTCATCTTCCCGGAGAATCCGGACACGATCCTTGCAAGATCAACGACCTTCTCCTTAGCCTGCTCGCTCGTGTACGGGAATGAATGGAAATAGACCGCATCGAGCTGCATTCCTCTCGAAGCCATCATATAGCCTGCAACAGGCGAATCGATACCTCCGGACAGAAGCAGCATTCCCTTTCCTGCCGTGCCTACGGGAAGGCCTCTGTGGCCCATGACCTTGCCTGCATATACATAGTTATAGTCACGAACTTCGACATAAAGGATAAAATCGGGCTCATTTACATTGACGGAAAGCTGTTCAAAGTTCTCAAGAACGGCAGCTCCGACTTCCGCACAGATCTCAGGCGACTTCAGCGGAAAGCTCTTATCTCCTCTTTTTCCTTCGACCTTGAAAGTCTTATGGTCGGGATGTTCATTAAGGTAGTTTCTAACATATTCAACGGAATTGGTGATTATATCTTCTATCCCGCCCTCGAACTTCCTTGCAAGGCTGGCGGAAACGATGCCGAATACCTGTGTTACCGCATGAAGGATCTCCTTCGCGCTCTCTTCGCTCTTAAACACGGGATTCTCATCATCCTTAGCCTCGATCCATATCCTGCTCTGGCTCTGATAGATGGCGAGCTTTCCATAGGATCTGAGACGGTATTTCAGGTTCGACTTGAGCTGGATCTCAAACTTCCCCCTGTTCAGTCCTTTAAGAGTCACCTCACCCATTCTTGCAAGTATTACATTCTTACTCATCTTACTTTAACGCATACAGTTCATAGATCTTATCGACCGTCTCAATGAACTTCTCTGCCTCCTCCATTGTATTAAACTTCGAAAAACTGAGCCTTACGCTGTTTGCAGCTGTCTTCCTCGGTATACCCATCTCAAGGAGCACATAGCTCACAGCCTTTGTCTTTGAAGAGCATGCCGATACTGTCGACACGCATATATCAAAACTCTCGAGTGCATGCAGCATAGTCTCTGATTCAAACCCGTCGAAAGCGACGTTAAGAACGAACGGCAGTGCGTCCGCAGGAGAGTTGATGACAGCTTTACGCTTCACCAGTTCTTCCCTCAGGAAAAGGTTGATCTTCTCTACCCTCTCATAAGCTTCCTTCCTGTCGTTAACAGCTTCCTCAAGAGCCGTCACGAAAGCATCAGCAAGGAACAGGCTCTGGGTCCCGGACCTCATCCCCTTCTGCTGACCGCCTCCGACGATGAGCGGATCGATGTTGATACCTTTTCTGATATACATCAACCCTGTCCCTTTGACTGAATGGATCTTATGACCGGAAAATGATGCCATATCTGTCTTCATGCCGGAAAGATCTATCGGGAGCTTGCCGAGCGACTGGACGCAGTCAAGGAATATCTTTGTATTCCTGTTCTTCCTGTCCCTGATCGCGACTATCTTTTCGAGCGGTAATATGGCTCCGGACTCATTATTGACATGAGTAAAACAGAGCATTGCAGTATCGTCATCGATGCTGTTCTCAAGTTCCTCAAGATCCGGTGTACCGTCGGGCAGCGTCTTTATGTAAACAGTCTTCGACCCGTACAGAGTCTCTGCCCTCTTAACGGTCTCGAGCGTCGCCTTGTGTTCCGTACCGGTCGTAATAACAGTCTTTCCCGCCCTCCTGTTACGGCTCAGATATCCTTCGATCACGGTATTTGTATTCTCTGTACCGCATGAAGTGAAGTAAAGCTCATCAGCACCGCAATGTAAAAGGTCCGCCGCCTTCTTCAAAGCAGCATCATATGATCTGGATGCCTTTGTTCCGAGCTTATGGATAGAACCGGGATTACCGTACAATTCATCCGACAGGAGTTCTCTCGAAAGAACCTCTGCCACCTTGGGGGAAGGTCTTGTAGTCGCACTGTTATCAAAATAAATCATGGTTGATATTGTACCATCCCGAAAAGGTTTATGACAGATGCATTATGTTAATAAGAAATATCCACGAAAGGCCGTAATATGAGACAACTGCCACAAGGTCGTTGACTGTTGTGATAAGGGGCCCGGAAGCAACTGCGGGATCCACCTTGATCTTCTTGAAGAACAAAGGTATAAGCGTACCTGTCATGCTGGAGATGAACATCGCTGCGATCAGCGCCATACCGATACATGCAGATACCGCAAAGGAGAAAGAGGGATCCTTATCCTTGACGAACATGATGTATCCGCCGACAAACAGGATCGACAGAAGTCCGAGGATAATGCCAATACAAAGTCCTACCCTTGACTCTTTCGCTACAAGATGTATCTTCTGCCTGAAAGTCAGGTTCTCATCGGTCAATACGCGAATCGTAACAGCCAGCGACTGTGTACCTACATTACCGGCCATGTCGAGGATCAGCGACTGGAATGCCATGATGAGGGTAAGCTGTGCGATGACCTTCTCAAAGGCTCCTACCACCGTAGATACGATCATGCCGAGCGCCAGAAGGATAATGAGCCAGGGAAGTCTTTTCTTAAGGCTCTGAAGGAGCGGTTCCTGAAGATCCTCCTCTGCAGTCAGGCCGGCGAACTTGGCGTAATCCTCACCCATCTCGTCATCGACCACCTCGATCACGTTCTGTGCCGTGATAACGCCCAGGATCCTGTTGTTATTATCCAGTACCGGGATAAGGTCCTCCGAATAGTCCTTGAGCTTCTCGATACAGTCGTCGATCGTCTCATTGCCGTATACGTAAGGGAATGACGTTACTATCGTCTCCTCGAGCGAATCCTTGCTCCTGGCGGTGATCAGATCCTTCAGGTCGATAGCTCCGTAGAACTCTCCGAATTCGTCCTCGACAAACAGCGTGGAGATATTATCATTCTTCTCTGCCTGCCTTACGAGCTCGCTCATTGCCTCCTTGATAGTAAGATCGTTCTTGATGACTATGCAGTTAGTGGTCATCTTTGAACCGATCTCATCTTCGTCATATGATGCGATGAGGCTGATCTCCTTTTTGATGTCAGGCTTCAGCGAATCGATGATGAGGGCTCTCTTTTCCTTATCGATATTCATCAGAACATTTGCAGCCGTATCAGTCTCGAGTTCCGATACGACCGCAGATGCTTTGCGGATATCCATCTCTGTAAGGTATCTTCCCGCCTCATCATCCTCAAGATACTCGAAGACCTCGGAGAGTATCGCAGTTCCGCTTACACGGTAAAGCTTCATCCTCTCTCGCGGATCGAGAAGTTCCAGAGTCTGGGCTATATCATTTGCATGGTAGTCTTCGAGCTTGTTATGTATCACTCCGGGAGAAGCGTTGCTCCTCAGTATCGCAACGATCTCCCCGGCATAGTCAGGCATCGTATCATTTGTGAATTCTTTATCAGACATAAAAAATCCTCCTTTCTTTTTACGGGAAAGAGGACATGATCACACCGAAAACAGATGCATCTCACATATTATCAATGGAGATGAACGATATGCTGCATGTTATGGCGCTCATGTTCTCTGTGCTTCTACTTCGATAGGCACCGGAATCATCCATATCGCTCACCTCACTTTCAGATTGGTTTTTACCTACTGATACTACCACGCTTCAGCGGTTTTGTCATATGTTTTATGGAACAAACTTTGCTCCGCACGTATTGCAGACACTGACATCAAAGTCAGAAAACGAACCGCAGTAAGGGCACTTCTTCCTTTTGGGCTTATCTGCCGCGCCTCCGGTCACTGATGCCGACTGCGATACGGGCAGTGCCGTAAGATAGATGATATCCACCTCATTGACGAAGATATCAGCCTTTTCGAGGTTCTCCTTCATCCTCTTCTCGATCTCACCTTTCATGGAGGCGATCTTCACTTTCGATATTGAACCCGAGAATTCGCGAAGTGTGGATGTAAAGATATCATCGATCCTCTTCTTGAACTTGGCTTCGGGGTCTTCTCCATAGTAATCAGCCGGATGAATGACCTTTACCGAGGTCCTTCCGTAGCCCTTGAGGCCTATCTTGAGCTTACCCGAATCATCGAAGACGGGGACACTGTCCTTGACATCGAACCTTACCTGAAAAGACTTTGTGGGATCGTCATTTATCTTTTCAACCTCCTCATATTCAGGCTCCAGGCCGATATCTATTCCGGGGCCCTGTTCAGCCAGTATCGGATTTGTCTCAGTATTCACGTTCTTTTTTCCTGCAAACAGATCGAAAATGCCCATAGTGACGATTCCTTTCGAAAGATGTCCTTATCCATTATACAGAAAAAGGCGGCCGTCTCAAAAGAGCTGGCCGCCTTATCATCGTTATTGCTGATGCAGTTGTTATCAGAATCCCTTAACAGTGAAAGCTATGCACTCATCGGAAGACTTGTCATCACGCTCTTCGGTCATGACAGTTACGATGTTGCCCTCATCATCCTTACAGGAAGATGCCATCCAGGGATAATGTGTATCGAACATAGCGGCATCATCAAGAACACCGATCATCTCTCCGTTAAGATCGAAGAAGAAGATCTCTCTCATGTTGCCGTCGAAGACGATATATCCGTTGGCTGTCTCTGCTGCATATGTTACGGAACCGAATCCGTAGGAATCAGAATCAGTTGTAGCATCCGTCTTGAACTTCAGGTCTCCGTTGAGATCATATACGGCGATCATATCAGTCGTATCATCGGAGCCGTATACAATGATGCTGTTCTCAGTAATGTACAGACTGGAAAGGCTCGTAAACTCAGGGAAGGCGAGCGCATCACCCTGTACTACCTCTGTGTCTGTGAATGTGACCTTGTAGCAATCATCGGAACCGAAATAGCTGATGCCCCATGTTCCGTCGGGAGAGGTAGCGAGATGATCGATGTCTCCCTCGAGCTCACCCGTTATCTTGCCGTCCTCGATCACGGATACACCGTTCATGAAGGAAGACATATAGAGCTTTCCGTCAGCGCCCTTGCAGAGATCCGTGTAAGTCTTGTCAAGAGCGATCTCTTCGATAAACGTAAGAGCCTGTCCGTCGTAACCGTAGATCTTCAGGTTATCCTCGGAAAGGATATAGAGCTTGTCACCTGCGATCTGAACATAATGATCGAAAGTCTCATGTGTGCAGTTAGGTGTATCCATCTTGAGCTGGTGTGTCTCTACCGTGAAGGAACCGATAGCTGCAGAGAGATCCTCCTTGGCGATGGGCTCACCGTTCCAGTACCAGGGACCGTCAACATTGCCCGTATCAGTAACATTGAACGTGATACCGTCGACAAGTGCATCGATATCTTTCTTATAATTGTCGATCTCGCCGTAGAAATCGATGATGATCGTCTCGCCTGCACCCTCGACTCTTGCGATATACTTGATCTCGGAACCCCAGTCATTCTCATAATAGAGGAAGTCGACACCGCCAACATTTACCTTGTCATATGCATCATTCTCAGCATATTCATACTCATCAAAACCGAGGCTGTAGAGCTCATCCCTGAAGTTATAAGGCTCTTCGATATCAGCGTCGATATAGACCCTTACAAGTGATCCGCCTTCTTCATCTTCGGGATCGGGGATCGAAAATGCGATCTTGGAATTGCTGTCCGTCTCATAAAGATCATCCTCTTCGTTATAAGTCCAGACGGAATCATCATACTTAATGGTAAAGAGCTTTGTCTTTACTGAAGTACCGTCAGTGTCAGGCTCGGTCTCATCAGTCTCAGACTCAGAAGGTTCTTCGGATTCTTCAGTCTCTTCGGATTCTTCAGTCTCTTCAGTTTCCTCTGTCTCCTCTTTCTTGTCCTTGTCCTTCTTCTTTGAATCCTTCTTGTCATCGCTGCATCCTGCAAATACGGATACTGCCATGAAAGCTGCAAGCAAAGAAGCGATCAGTTTCTTTTTCATACTTTTCTCCTTTTCATGATTGAAGATGATAATATTATATAACTTCGAAAATGATAATTGTTAACACTCCGGTATGTCCTTATCAACATACTTTATATCAAAAATCGTTTAGAAATCAGAAAACCTGAACAATAAAGAACTTAAGGTAATCCGTCTCCTTAACGTTCAAAAGAATGGGATGATCAGGAGACTGCTGCCTCTTTTCGATCTGTCTTATCTTAAGACCCGCATCGGAAGCCGCGCTGATGAGCATCTTCTCAAAACTGTCTTCATCCATGAAATGCGAGCATGAGCATGTAGCCAGATATCCGCCCCTCGGGAGCGCCTTCATGGCACGGAGGTTTATCTCCTTATATCCTTTTTTGGCATTCTCCGTTGTCTTCCTGGATTTGGTAAATGCAGGCGGATCGAGGATTATCATGTCATATTCGCCTTTTCTGATCGTCGGGAGAAGGTCAAAGACATCGCATGCTTCAAAGCTCATGATATCCGACAGACCGTTGATCCCTGCATTCTTCCTTGCCATCTCTACGGCCGTTTCGGATACATCGACAGCATGAACATGCATGGCTCCGCCTGCGGCGGCATTCAGAGCAAAGGAACCCGTATGGGTAAAACAGTCCAGGACCTTCTTTCCTGAAGCGATACGGGCAACAGCCTGTCTGTTATACTTCTGATCCAGGAAGAATCCCGTCTTCTGGCCGTTCTCAATATCCACCGTATAGATTATCCCGTTCTCATCGATCTGAACGAGCGTCTTTTCCCCTTCAGGAACGGTATCGGACGAATAAAAGCCCTTATACTCCGTCATTCCTTCCAAAGACCTTATAGCGACATCATTACGCTCATAGATACCGGAGATATCGATCCCCCTTTGTGTAAATGCTTCATACAGAGCATCAAAGATCATCTCCTTACGCATCTCGATGCCGAGGGATAATACCTGTGTTACCAGGACATCCTCATATCTGTCGACGGTAAGGCCGGGCATCTCGTCCGCTTCTCCGAATATGATCCTCGAACACCTGAAATCATGATCGCCCATTACGGTCATGCGGTAGTCTATCGCATAATCGATCCTTCTTCTCCAGAAGGACTTATCAAAGACGTCATTCGCATTACGGGAGATAAGCCTGATCCTGATCTTTGAATTGTCATTTATAAAGCCGGTGCCGATATATTTACCGCCATGGGTCATAACATCGACAAGATCACCGTTTGCATATGCACCGGTGACCTCTTCGATCTCATTATCGTATACCCACGGGTGAAAAGACTGCTGTCTCCTGCGGGCTCTCTCGCTTATTATAGCCTTGGGGTATTCCCTTTCCGTTTTCATACCGGATCAGATAAGGATCAGACCTTAAGTTCCACTTCCTCGATCGAAAGATCATCCTGATGGGACTTGAGGATAGGCTCTACGACCTCTTCAAGGAAAGTATCTACCTGCTCGGGGCATCTTCCGATATAGAGCTTGGGATCGAGCAGTGAATCAAGCGACTCCCTGTCCAGACCAAACTCGGGATCGTCGGCGATCCTGTCAAGAAGATCATTGGGCTTTCCTTCGATCTTGACCGTCTTTCCTGCTTCCATCGAAGCTACACGGATCTTCTCATGAAGAGCCTGTCTGTCGCCGCCCCTCTTTACTGCTTCCATCATGATATTCTCAGTTGCCATGAAAGGCAGCTCGTTCATGATATGCATGTGGATCATCTTGGGATAGACGACGATATTCGAAACGATATTCGTATAGATACCGAGGATCGCATCGACTGCAAGGAATGCCTCGGGAACACTTATCCTCTTATTCGCGGAATCGTCGAGCGTTCTCTCAAACCACTGCTCGGAAGCGGTCATCGCAGGATTGAGGGAATCGGCGATAACATATCTTGCAAGGGATGCTATACGCTCGGATCTCATGGGATTGCGCTTATAGGCCATTGCAGAAGAACCGATCTGATTCTTCTCAAAAGGCTCTTCGATCTCCTTGAGATGCTGAAGGAGCCTTATGTCATTACTGAACTTATGAGCACTCTGTGCTATGGAGGAAAGGCAGTTCAATACCCTTGAATCGACCTTACGGGAATAAGTCTGTCCGGAAACATAGTAGGAAGCCTCAAATCCCATCTTGGAAGAGATCCTTCTGTCGAGTTCCCTGCACTTCTCATGATCACCTTCGAAAAGGTCATAGAAGCTTGCCTGGGTTCCGGTCGTACCCTTGCATCCGAGGAGCTTTAAAGATGAGATGACCTGCTCAGTTTCCTCAAGATCAAAAACGATATCCTGAAGCCACAGCGAAGCCCTCTTGCCTACTGTTACGAGCTGGGCAGGCTGGAAATGAGTAAAGCCCAATGTCGGCATCGCCTTATACTCGCTGCAGAAAGCGGAAAGCTTTGAGATAAGGACTACGAGCCTCTTCTTTATGAGCTCGAGAGCCTCTCTCATTATGATAATGTCAGTATTGTCACCTACATAGCATGAAGTCGCTCCGAGATGGATGATACCCTTAGCCTTGGGGCACTGATCACCATATGCATGGACATGAGCCATAACATCATGGCGGAGCATCTTCTCATATTCGGCAGCCTTCTCATAATCGATGTCGTCGATATGACTCTTGAGCTCATCTATCTGCTCGTCAGTGATATTAAGACCAAGCTCCTTCTCAGATTCGGCAAGGGCGATCCAGAGTTTCCTCCAGGTCGTAAACTTCTTGTCCGGAGAGAAGATGAACTGCATCTCTTTGCTGGCATATCTTGAATTGAGCGGACTCTCGTAGGAACTCTTTGAGATCATATTATCTGACATGAGATCAGGCCTCCGTTATTTTTTCTATTGCAGATAGTTTAGCACAAACACAGAATACTTCCACAGCCTTGTCGATGTCCTCGAGAGAAGGAAAACTGGGTGCGATACGGATATTCTTATCCTCGGGATCGATACCGTAAGGGAATGTTGCACCTGCGGGAGTAAAAGCTACACCGAGTTCCTTGCAGAGAGCGACCGTACGCTTAGCCGTTCCGGGGAATACGTTTGCGCTGATGAAGTAACCTCCGAGAGGCTTATGCCATGAAACAGCTCCGCACTCTGAAAGCTCCTTATCCATGATCTCAAGCGTCTTCTCGAACTTGGGACGGAGGAAATTCGCATGCTTGCTCATCTGCTCCTTAAGAGCAGCCATATCAGGCATGAACTTGATGTGGGCATACTGGTTTACCTTGTTGGAACCGATCGTCTGAACATTTAAGATCTTCATCGCATGCTTCATATTCTCTTCATTCGTTGCAAAGCATGAAAGACCTGCACCTGCGAAAGTGATCTTCGATGTGGATGCAAACTCGTATACTCTCGAAGGGTTGCCGGCCTCGGCACACAGACCGAGAATATCGGGGATCCTTCCCTGCCTGTCTTCTTCGTTATAGAGGTGATGTACACTGTATGCATTATCCCAGAAGATCCTGAAATCGGGAGCACCCGTCTTCATGGAAGCAAGTCTCCTGCATACTTCCTCAGAATATACATATCCGTCGGGATTCGTGTAGCAGGGTACCGACCACATACCGAGTACCGTGGGATCCTTTACGAGCTCCTCGAGCATGTCCATATCAGGACCGTCCTCCTTGAGAGGTACTGCGATAAGCTCAAATCCCAAAGTCTCTGTTACCTTGAAATGCCTGTCATAACCGGGAACCGGGCAGAGCCACTTTCTTCCCTCGATCTGACCCCAGGGCTTCTCAGAATCATGCTCACCGAAAACATATGCTCTCATGAGCGTATCGAACATGAGGTTAAGGCTCGATCCGTTGCCGATGTAGATGTTATCCTTGGATGTCTTGAGCAGATCACCGAAGAACTGCCTTGCCTCAACGATTCCGTTTGCAACACCGTAGTTACGGACGTCAGTTCCGTTGGAGGACTTGAAATCCGATGTCGCGATCCCCTCGAAAAGGTTATTGCTCAGATCGAGCTGTGCAGGCGAAGGCTTTCCCCTCGTCATATCAAGAGCAAGGTTCATTGCCCTGAATCCTTCGATCCTCTTAAGCAGATCTTCCTTCTCGCTCAAAAGCGCGGCTTTGTCCATCTCAACGTACTTCATGATGCCCTCCGTTCTCTCTTTCGGTGTGTTTATGAATTTTTTGATGATATAAACTTGCAATTTTCTTCTGGTTATCAATCCAAAAGCCTTAAGCATTATATTAATAATGCAAGTTCAAAGCAATAATAATTCATTCCAGAGGAACAAATTCTACATTTTGTATCAAACCGTTTCCGTTATGGGTTACTAAACCTGCCAAATAGATAACATTCCTGTCGTAAAGCCCTTTCGAAAGCACAAATATTTTTGCTGTCTTTCTTATCTTCATGAGTTTCTTCCGGTCAACGGGAAAGAAGTCATCAAATGACCTCCGGAGCTTAACCTCCACGACATATATGTCCCCGTCCTTCTCGAAAACGGAATCGAGTTCCCCGACATTATGGACACTGTAATTACGCTCCAGAAGCTTGAATCCGCGGGAAGTAAGATATTCGATGACATATTCTTCCGCCCTGTCACCTTCAAGGCGTTTTATGCTCGGCATGCCATGACCTCTGATAAAGGATCAGAATCTTCCGAATAACCTGACGATCTTCTCGAAAAACCTCTTGAGGACGATATACCAGACTTCTTTCTTCGCATAGGGTTCGACCATTATCGTATGTACTCCGGCAAACCTTCCGGCCATTACATCAGTGAATATCTGGTCACCTATGAATATCGTTTCCTCCTTCGTCCTGCCCATCAGTTCGAGTGCCCTGTTTATTCCGTCAGGACGCGGTTTATGGGCATATGTGACGCATTTTATCCCGAGCTTCCCTGCGATACCCGACGATCTTCCCGACTTCGCATTTGATACGAGACAGCTCTCCATACCGAGGTCGGATGCCTTCTTTATGCATTCAAAGGAATACTCATTCGGTTCGGTCGCATGATCGGGTCCTATAGTATTATCAAAATCAAAAAGGACACAATTAACACCCTTCGAAGCATACTGTTCGAAAGGGATATCTGTAACTTTTTTATATACCGCATCGGGTTTCATTGCCTTGAAGATGTTCATTTGCATGAATTTTATACGTAAAAACTTCAAAAGTAAACATGATGTGTTATTATAAGCAAAGAATAAAAAGAGGAGATCACATTTCAGTATGAAGATAGCAAAATTCGGCGGTTCATCACTTGCGAACGCATATCAGATCAAGAAAGTCTGCGACATCATCCTGTCCGACCCGGACAGAAGGATAATTGTTGTGTCTGCTCCCGGAAAAAGATCATCAGATGACATCAAGGTCACCGATCTTCTGATCGCTCTTGCAAAAGCAAGGCTTGCCGGAAATGATTATAAGAACGAATACTCCGCCGTTATCGCAAGATACAAGGAGATCACTGACGATCTTTCGATCCCCTCTGTACTTCCCGATATCGAGAAGGCTATCTCCGATACGGCCGCGGCGCCCTACGATGATGACGTGAAATATCTTGATTCCGTCAAGGCTATGGGTGAGGACTGCTGTGCGAGACTTGTAGCAGAGTATCTCACCTCTATCGGTCATCCCGCAGTCTACTGCAATCCCGGCAAGTGCGGTCTTTATCTCGATCATGATGCAATGGGCAAGGCTGTCATCCTCGGCGAGTCCTATGACAATCTCGAAGAGCTTGCACATGAGAAGAGGCTGTGTATCTTCCCCGGCTTCTACGGATATAACAAGAAGGGTGAGATCATTACCTTTTCGAGGGGAGGCTCGGATATAACGGGTTCTATTCTCGCAGGTGCGGTCAATGCCGACATTTATGAGAACTGGACCGACGTTGATAACGTTTATGCAGTCAATCCCTCACTCGTCAAGAATCCGTTCCCTATCACGGAGATCACTTATGACGAGATGCGCGAGCTCGCATATGCTGGTTTTTCCGTACTCCACGAGGAGGCGCTCTATCCTGTCTACATGAGAAGCATTCCCGTTCATATCAGGAATACGAACAATCCTGAGGCTACCGGAACGAAGATCGTTTCAAAGAGGACTCATTACGATTCCCTCATCACGGGAATTGCCGGAGAGAAGGGATTCCTGACGATAACGGTAGACAAGTATCTCATGAACCATCAGGTCGGATTCCTCATGAACCTTTTGAAGATCTTCACAGAGGAAGGTATCTCGATCGAGCATATGCCTTCAGGAATCGATTCGGTTACGATAATCGCCAGGAAGAAATACTTCACCGATGAGAAGAAAGAGATCATCAAGAACCGTATCAAGAATGAGCTCAAGGTAGACAGCGTTCATATCGAGGAGGATCTTGCGATCGTCATGCTCGTGGGAGAAGCAATGGCCAATTCTGTCGGCATCATGGCAAGAGCTGCTTCCGCTCTCTCCTCAGCAGGCATCAACCTTAAGATCGTTAACCAGGGCGCATCCGAGATCTCCATGATGTTCGGTGTCGCGGAAGAGTACTGCAATTATGCAGTAAGGGTCCTCTACAAGGAGCTCTTCAGATATTGATACCGGGATCTTCCCTCTAAATCCTACAAACAACAAACGGGCGTCTCATGAGGCGCCCGTTTTATTATTCTGTCCGGTAAGTTTTACTGCTGCTCCTGCTGTTCTCCGGGAGCAGGCTCGGATGTCGGAGTATCCGCAGGATCCGAAGCCGCAGGAGTTGTATCCGCAGGTGTCTCCGATGATTCTGAAGAGCTTGCGGGAGTTTCAGATGTATCAGCAGAAGATTCCGAAGTCTCAGATGTATCGGATGCAGACGTTTCTGACGTCGCCGATGTCTCCGCAGGCTCTACCGTTTGAGGAGGCTCTGTCGCCTGTGTCGTCTGGGATGTCTCAGGCTGAACCTCGTGATGGTCCTCGGGTACGGGCGTCGGAGAAGGCGAAGGCGTAGGGGTAGGCGTAACGGATTCGGTTACTTCGGGCTCAGTTGCTACGAGCTGTGCCTTGATAACATAACCCTCATTGCCTGCCTGTGTCCTTACCTTATAAAAATCGTTATTGTCGTCCGCGATGATAGTCAGAAAATCACCCTGCTCAACGGTCTCTACGATATCGGAGAGAGCACAGTTCTCATCGGGCTCGGGATAAACGATCGTAAGCGTTGCCGCAAACATCTGATATTCTTCAAATACCGACTCTCCCGTCTCGATCGAAGGTGCTGTTGCCACTTCAGACGCAACACTCTTTCCGCCCATCATTCCGTTCATTCTAAGGAATACGTATGTGCCTCCGAAACCTACGAGAGCAAACGAGAAGAACAGGATTATCGGAATAAGGATATTCCACTTTTTCTTTTTCTTCTCTTCATTCTTCTTCTGAAGTTCGGGGATCTCATCATGGAGCTTACGGCCCTGAAGATCACCGCGGTTGAATGTAGTCGTCTTATCTCCGGAATCGTCAAAGAGTTCCGCTCCGAAAGGATCCTTCTTTACAAGCTTCCTGTTTACGACAGTATCGGAAGGATCAGTATTCTTCCCTGCACCGGGCGCGGGCTTTCCGGGAACCGATACAGCCCTTACGTTCTCACCGGGGTTATTATTGATGACAGCATCACCGGGGGCAAGGAATGTAGATTCGATCCTGAGGACAATGGCGGTAAGGCCGCTCTTGACACCGTAATTCGATGCAGCGCCGATGAGTTCCCTTGCCTTGGCTTCAGGATCGATAGCCTTAACGAGCGTCACATTGCGCATACCCGAAGGCATCGCTCTGGAGATACCGAGTCCCATAAGGCAGATCTCATCCTTATCCTTGAGCTTCAGGTGGACCTTCTTATCAGGTACGACTTCACCGTCCTGGGGCATCTTGCCGAGATACTGTGTAAGGTTCATATTCTCGGGGTGGGTCTTCTCGTCTTCTGCCGATATAGCCCCCATCTGAACATATCTGTGGGCAACTGTCTGCTCCTCTGTAAGAGCCATGATCTTATTGTCTCTTATGAGTACAGCCTTGGTATTACCGATATGAAGGACCCTCAGCGTATCACCTTCGATGATGATCATCGTCATTGATACTTTTATGGGGGTGCCGCCTCTGGCAACGATGAATTTGCATACTGCAACATTGAGAGTATTGACTACCCTGTTCGAAAAGCTCTCATAATCGAGTACCGGCTGGCTCTGAGCCTCCGCAACGATATGTGCGAGCTGCCTGTTGAGCTCGATATTCATAACGGCTCCGAGGTTATCGGGACCGATGCACGAGAAAACCGCACAGATCTGGATCGGAGAAGTGGACTTTGCAGTCCTCAGGAACTCACCCGGGTAATCCTCCTGAGTCCTGTAGAGCGTGTGAAAAAATACGTTCTCCTGCGGTTGGTTCTGTATCTGATTAGTCTCGCAGATACAAGTTGATACTGTCTTACTCATCTTTTTAACCTCTTAATCAGCCCCAGATATAATCATGAAGTCTTGCTCTCTGCTCTTCCATATCGACGATCATCATCCAGGGATTGTCCTGAACGCGGTAAAGACCGTCTTCGGGAACACGGTAATCACCCATTCCCTCGTCACTGCCGGAATTCATTATGACGCTTATCGCAAGCCAGATCATGTCCATGGACTCTATGTTTGTCTCAAAGCATCCTACCGAATCCTGGAAGAATGAGAATTTCTTAAAGACATTCATCTCATTGACCTTCGTGATGAGGGCCGTTATAAGCGTCCTCTGTCTCGAAGTCCTTACGAAATCGGAGTCGAGCTTTCTGATCCTCGCCCAGGAGATCGCCTGAACTCCCGACAGGGTCTGCTCTCCGCCTTCAGATATCAGCGGAGCAGATGATCCGTATACCGCATTCTGCTCATTTATGCTGTTGTTTGCATAGGAGACCTCTGAAGGATCGACATTGATCGTAACTCCTCCCGCGATATCCACGAGATTGGCCGCACTTTGGAAATCGAACATAAAGAACTCGTCGATATCCATATCGAAATTGCGGTTGATAGTATCCATGAGAAGACCTACGCCGCCGTATCTGTATGCATGCGTAAGCTTATCAAGATGTCCGTTACCGTAGATATCGACTCCTGTATCCCTCATAAGCGATGTCAGCTTGATAACATGATTCCTCTTATCGATAGTCATTATGATCATCGCATCGGATCTGCAGTCGGCATAATCCTCAGGACCTCTCGCATCAACACCGAAGATAAGGATATTCCTGACTTCCGGATCCTTCTGCTCGACCTCCTGAATGGGATAATCATCACTGATATAGACGACAGTATGACCGTCCTTGTTGCCTACGTTCATTTTGCTCACGAGATGGAGCAGATAAAGGAAGAGACCGCCTGCTATGAGGATGATGACCAGAAGGAGGATAAGTATGAACTTGAGGAAGAGATGCTTCTTCTTTTTCTTCCTTCTGACGGGTCTTTCAACACCGGGATCCTGCACCGGTACATGTGCAGGCATCTCCTGATAGTAAGGGATTTCTGTATAATTATTATTAAATTCCGTATAACTCATGCCAAACATTATATAGCAACGGCATAAAAAATACAAAATGGTTACAATGCTCACGCATTGACTGTTCACATAGATTTTAATGCTATAATTTTCCATATACGGGTTAAACCGCACAAAAACCAGAAAAGGAGAAAGAGATGAAGACACGAAAGATAACTGCAACAGTCTTATTCATGGCTTTAGCTTTCAGCCTTATGGCCTGTAACAAGGCACCTGAGGAAACATGGGCAACTTCCACCGAGAAGGCCACAGAATCCGTTACAGAGACTACAACGGAGAAGACAACAACTACTACCACAAAGAAAACGGAGGCAACATCCGATAATCCTCTTATCGATCCCAACAACCCTAATGCCCTGAACCCTCTTACCGGCGTTCAGGATATGGATCCTGAGAATGAAGGCAAGAGACCTGTCGGAATCGCCGTCGGAAATGCATATAATGCATGTCCCCAGAGAGGCATCAACGAAGCTGACGTTATCTGTGAATACGAGACGGAAGGCGGACAGACAAGACTCCTCTGTGTCTTTGCAGATGCCAAGAAGATCCCTGAGATCGGTTCTGTCAGAAGTGCACGTATCGTTGCTACAGACCTGATGGCCGGAATGAATGCCATATTCATCTCCTGCGGCAGGAATGCACGAGTTCCCGAGCACACCTCTGCTTACGGTATCACACACATCGACATTAATGACCATTCACAGTATATGTGGAGAAACAACTCCCTTCCCTCCTACTCAAGGCGTAACGGATGGGATAACGTTCTTACAGATTCCGAGCATGTACTCAGTGCGATCGAGGATCTCGGCGTACAGTATGAGGATGAGGTTCCCCTTCTCTTCAACTTCGTACCCGGAAAGTCCGCAGACATCGCCAAGGGTCAGCCCTGTAAGTCCATCAATGTCTATTTCTCGACAACAAATGATGACTCTCTCTTTGAGTACAACGAGCAGACAGGCCTTTATGAGAAATCCGAATACGGCGTTCCCCATATCGATGAGATGACAGATGAGCCCGTTGCTTTCGAGAATGTCATCGTAATCTACGCCAATTCCGTAAGCCACGCTCCCGGAACTGCAGACAAGACTATCGATGTTCACTTTGAGTTCGAGAATACAGGATTTGTCAGAAACGGTTATTATGCATCCGAAGGAAAGATCATCCCGATCTTCTGGGAGAAGATGCAGCCTAACGATCCCCTCAAGATCTATGACGAGAACGGCAAGGAGATCGAGGTTAACAGAGGTAAGAGCGTCATCTGTATCGTAGACGATGACTGCTATGAGAAGACAACTATCGAAGGATGATACGATAGACTGAACAACATCGGCTTAAGAAAGGATGTCCCGCGAACCGGGACATCCTTTTTATATGCGTCATATTTTCTGAATATCCTGTTGCATCCCTTCCTGCCGATGATCAACAATCCGGGATGCAAAGTATTATTCGGATAATAAACGGGGCACTCATTGTCTGAGTGCCCCGAGTCTTTTTTGATCAAGATGTATTTCAGGTACTGATCAGATAGCGCCCTGTGCGATCATAGCATCGGCAACCTTGAGGAAACCTGCGATGTTAGCACCGATTACGAGGTTGTCCTCGTGACCTACGGATGTAGCTGTCTCATCTGCAGCCTTGAAGATGCTCTCCATGATGCCCTTGAGCTTAGCGTCGACTTCCTCGAATGTCCAGGAATATCTCATGCTGTTCTGAGCCATCTCGAGACCGGATGTAGCAACACCGCCGGCATTGGAAGCCTTACCGGGAGCAAAGTATACACCGTTCTCCTGGAAGTAAGCGATAGCCTCAGGTGTGGAAGGCATGTTAGCGCCCTCTGCAACGAACTTAACGCCGTTAGCAACAAGTGCCTTGGCAGACTCGAGGTCGAGCTCGTTCTGTGTTGCACAAGGAAGGGCGATATCGCAGGGGATCGTCCAGATGCCCTTGCATCCGTCGTGATACTCAGCAGAAGGAACTTCCTTAACATACTCGGAGATACGTGCTCTTCTGACTTCCTTGATATCCTTAACGATGTCGAGCTTGATGCCGTCCTTGTCGTAGATATAACCTGTGGAATCACAGAGTGCAACAACCTTACCGCCGAGCTGTGTAGCCTTCTCTGTAGCGTAGATAGCAACGTTACCTGCACCGGATACTACAACTGTCTTACCCTCGAAGGATGTACCCTTCTTAGCGAGCATGCAGTTTGTGAAGTAGCAGAGACCATATCCTGTAGCCTCTCTTCTTGCAAGTGAACCGCCCCATGTGAGGCCCTTACCTGTAAGAACACCCGTGAACTCGTTTGTGATCTTCTTGTACTGACCGAACATATATCCGATCTCTCTTGCGCCTGTTCCGATATCACCGGCAGGAACATCACAGTCAGCGCCGATATGTCTGTAGAGCTCTCTCATGAAGCTCTGGCAGAAAGACATGACCTCATTATCGGACTTGCCCTTAGGATCGAAGTCAGAACCACCCTTAGCTCCGCCCATAGGAAGACCTGTGAGGGAATTCTTGAAGATCTGCTCGAATCCGAGGAACTTAAGGATACCGAGGTTAACAGAGGGATGGAGTCTGATTCCTCCCTTGTAGGGTCCGATAGCGCTGTTGAACTGGATCCTGTAGCCGCGGTTGACCTGGATCTGACCCTTATCGTCTACCCATGATACTCTGAACATTATCTGACGCTCAGGCTCTACGATCCTCTCGAGGACGTGATTTGCCTGGATGTCAGGGCGCTTGTCGATGACAGGCTCCAGAGAAGAGAGGAACTCGTGTACAGCCTGATAGAACTCGGGCTGGGAAGGATTCTTCTCGATAACTGACTGCATGATGCTGCTCAGATAGGGATGGTTGAGTGTGTATTCCATAATAATCCGCCTTTCTTAGTCTCGTTTTGCAAGTTGAGAGACTTAAAATTTCAAAAACTACGAAAATAATATAACAACTGCATCTTTCGTGCAATATTTTATTTTCGAAAATTCAAAATAAGGGGTATTTTCTATTCTTTTCGGATATTATGGCGCCGGGATCATTTTCCGGAAGTACCGCTGTTCTCAAAAGGATCCTCTTCCGTCAGCTTATCGACGGAACCGATCCCGAACATCGTCTCATACTGTTCGGAGTTGATCATGGGAAGGATCTTATTGAGGCTGATGAACAGCAGAAGGACCAGTATCAGTATAAGAAGGCCCCTCCTAAGGATCATCATATAACGCTCGGCATTATATCTCGCATCCACATTCTTTCTGGATGTATAGCCAACGAGGACATAGACCCTGTTTATATCCTTCCTCTTAGGCTTTCTCTTATATTCATTTATCTTTTTCTTCACAAAGAACTTTATCCTGTGGGGTATATTCTTAAAATATCTCACAGTCGTCCTGAAGACCGACATGCATACGCCTGCAATGAAGTCACGGAATCTGATAAAAGGATTGTTCTTTGCTTTATCACTCATAATAAGGATTATAACCTTTTTTCATTATATGGCAAAATCAATGCTTTTCTCGAGCCTTTCATATGCTTCATCGAGTTTTCTGTAGAAAGTCGTCCTGCTGAAGAACATCGTTTCACGGAGCTGTGCATTGGTCAGGTTCTTGAAATACTTAAGATAGAGTATCTCGGAATAAGGTGAAGGAAGGGAGATTATGCCCTTGAGGAGCTTTAACGCCTCGAGACGCCTGTTCATCCTCCCTTTAGTCATCTCCTCCATCCTCTTAAGATATTCGTCATATCCGAAAGACAGATCCGTCATTACCTTGCACATATCCCCGTCAGACATTACCTTTGGCTCAAGCCCCGAGCTTCCTACCGGAGAGCACATACTGAAGTACTCATTCTCCAGGAACGACATCCTGTCTTTTGAGACAATATCGGTATAGCTCATCAGGTTCTTAGTTGTTTCCTCGGTATCGGTAAGATCCGAGCTTAAGCACTTTAACCGTTCCAATAACTGTTTACTGCACATAATCGATCCTTTCGAAAACAGAACAAGTGTTTGACATCAGCCCGATTTTTGATATGATTATATAAAGAAAATATGTTTGGAGGCCGTTATGTCAGACAAATCAACATCTCATGAGAGCAAGTCCCTCAAGACGATAGACCGCGTTTACCAATATGTCAGGAAGTACATCCGTGAGAATGCCATATCGCCTTCAGTCAGAGACATCTGCAAGGGAGCCGAGCTTAAGTCCACCTCCTCTGTCCATACCTACCTGCGCAAGCTTGACGAGATGGGTAAGATCGAATACCGTCCCGGTCTCCGCCGCGCCATCATCATAAAGAATATGGAGGATGATACTCCTGTTGAGTCACCGAAGCCCGCTGAGGCCTCAGTTACTCCGTTAAGATCTGATCTGGTCGAGCTGCCCCTGCTCGGTAAGATAACGGCAGGTCTTCCCATATATGCCCATGAAGATCATGATGAAGCCGTTTATGTTAACAGGTCCATGATAGGATCTGATGACTGCTTCCTCCTTCGCGTAAGCGGTACGAGCATGATCGACGCTCACATCCTTGACGGTGACCTGATCATCGTCAGGAAGCAGGATTCCTGCGATGAAGGCGATATCATCGCAGCGCTCATCAATGACGAAGCAACTGTCAAGAGATACGGGAAGTTCAATGGTGTTCCTTATCTCTTTCCCGAGAATGACCTCTATTCCCCCATCCCTTTCAATACCGAAGGATGCAGGGTACTCGGCAAAGTCGTCGGCCTTCACAGATACTCGATCAGCTGATATCCATTTCTCTGTTCAAGAAGATCACCTCCCTTCATGCCGAATATAGCAGGCTATGAAGGGAGTTTCATTAAAAAAGCAATATATAATTGCTTTTTCGGGACAAAAAACAATTATGCTTTAGGATAATATTCACTTTATGGAATATTATCGGCTCTAATATTCCTTATGATGATTCCCGCATTTACTCCGGGTTCTTCATCCCATCTGAGCTTTACTATATCATCGATATACCGGAACCAGGTAAGCTGCCTCTTGGCATAATGTCTGGTATTGAGCTTTATATCATATGACACCTTATCAAGGTCATATCCTTCCTTCCCATCGATATAAGGAGCGAATTCCTTATATCCTATCGCCTGGAATGCGGTCGATGAACGGTCGGGATGATCGGCATAAAGTCTGTCCGCCTCCCCTTCGAGTCCCTGCTCCATCATCTGATCAACGCGCCTGTTAATCCTGGAATAGAGGATATCCCTGCATTCTTCATAATCCGGCTCGAAAAGCATGAACGGGAACATCGGACCTGTCTTTTTTGATTCCTCATTCCACTTCGTAAATGTCTTTCCTGTCGCTTTATAGACAGCAAGAGCCCTGACGACGCGTCGTGTATTATTCCTGTGTATCTTCTCCGCTGCTTCGGGATCGGCATCGCACAGTTCCTTATAGATCCTGTCTTTGTCCTCTTCAGATCTTTCGTATTCTGAATAAAGCCGTGATATCAGCTCTTCGGGAACCGGTTCGTCAACATATCTTATCCCGTCCCTCAATGCGGATATATATTGACCCGTACCTCCGCAGAGGACAGGAAGTACACCTCGCGACAGTATATCGTCGATCGCTTCAAAACAGCACTGAAGAAAATCATTAACGGAGAAGCTCCTGTCAGGTTCAACGATATCGATCAGATGGTGCTTTATCCCCTGCTGTTCTTCTGCAGAGGGTTTTGCCGTACCTATATCGAGACCTTTATAGATCTGCATGGAATCACATGAAACGAGTTCTCCTCCCGTCATCCTGCACAGCTCATTCGCAACGGCACTCTTGCCTCCGCCGGTAGGGCCGCAGATAACAGGGATATAACGGAATCCCGGCACTTTATCTTCAATAGTCTGTAAAGGGATCCTGGTCATACTATCCTTTTGAATCTCTTCTCGAGATCAGTCTGTTCGATCCTGATAAATGTCGGTCTTCCGTGTGCACAATGATACGGATCCTCAAGATCCCTGAGCTGACCTATAAGCTCAAGCGCCTCTTCCCTGCTTATCACATCATGGGCTTTGATCGCAGCCTTGCATGCTGTCGTCTGGATGAGCGAATACCATGTACTGTTCTTCGCGGGAACATCACGCTTCATTGACGAAAGTATATTCTCGAAGATGACCGAAGGCTTATCCATGGACTTGAGCCTCGAAGCGGCCTTATCCGCCAGCGGGATCGACCTCAGGGCGATCTGGTTATTGCCCAAAGGATCGATATCAAATCCCTCATCCCTGAACCTGCCGAGATTATCAGATACGAATGAATAGTCCATAGCAGTCAGTTCCACGATCTGCGGGACGAGCAGATCCTGTACATCGGAAGCCGCAGAATCCTGAGCTTTTCTCTTCTTCATAAACTTCTCATACAGCACTCTCTCATGAGCTGCATGCTGATCGACCAGGAAAAAGCACGTATCCGACTGCATGATGATATAAGTCGCGAACAGAAATCCTTTAAACTCTGAATTAAGAAGTTCCTTAAGGTCTCCTGTTATCTCCTTTGTACCGGATGGTATTACGTCTCCTTGGGCGGGAACATCATACCCCGCAGACTTCGCATCCGTATCAACAGCTTTGGGCAGCACGGCTTCCGGAGATGTCTCCTCTTCCGCTTTTTGTCCCGATATCTCTTCTATATCCGGCTTAAAGCCTGAAAGAATGGCAAGAAGATCATTTGTTGCAGATAAGGAAGACTGATCGATCCTGATCTGTTCAGGCTGATATGAGGTTCTCTTAAGCGACTTGGATGTCATATCAAGAGAACTGTCCTTCTCAGCCTCACGGTCCTGTCTGACACTCTCGAAAGCCGCATCCGAATCTGTACCGTCCTTCGCTGCAAGTGCATTCTTTATACCGTGATATACGAGCCTGAAGACATCGCTCTCATTTGAAAACTTGACTTCCTCCTTACGGGGATGGACATTGACGTCGACTCCGCCGGACGGAACATAGATGCATATGAAACAGATCGGGAACCTGTTCTTCATAACGCTGTTCCTGTAAGCTTCATCTATCGCGGCAGTAACTGATGTATTCTTTATATTCCTGTCATTGACATAGACATACTGCATTCCCCTGTTGCCTCTGGTAGTTGAAGGAACGGAAACAAATCCCCTGAGCTTCATGCCCTCATTCTCATATTCAAGAGGTATGAGACCTTCCGTAACAGACTTCCCGTAGAGACTGTAGATCGTATCTTTCATATCTCCGTTTCCAGGCGTTGAGAATACCTCCTTCCCGTCCTTGAAGAGCCTGAAAGCGATATGCGGATTGACGATAGCCATCTTCTCGACCATTCCGCAGATATACATACCTTCGGTGGAGTCCTTCTTGAGGAATTTATATCTTGCAGGTATATTCGCGAAAAGGTCTTTTACCGTAACGACAGTTCCAGTATCAGAAGGCGCCTGCTTTATCTCCTGAAGAGATCCGTCTTTATATCTTATGAGTGTTCCTTCATTCTGATCGGCCATCTTTGTAAGGAGAGTCACCTCGGAACATGCTCCTATCGACGCGAGCGCCTCACCTCTGAATCCCATCGTCGAAAGATCATATATATCCTCGATCGTAGTGATCTTGGAAGTTGCATGTATGAGGAAGCATTTCTCGGCATCTTCGGGATCCATGCCGATGCCGTTATCCGTAACCCTGATGAGTGAGATACCGCCGTTCTCGAATTCGATCCTTATCCTTGTCGAACCGGCATCGATGCTGTTATCAACAAGTTCCTTGACGACCGATACCGGCCTTTCAATGACTTCTCCCGCCTTGATACTGTTTGCAGTCTGCGGATCGAGAACTTTAATCCTGCTCATCTCTGTCCTCCTCTTTGACTGCCTCCGTAAGTCCGTAGAGGATATTCATGGCTTCGAGCGGCGTCACCTTCGTAATGTCCAGTTCACGGACGGTCCTTCTGATCTTATCCTCCTTGCGGTAGACAACATTATCAGGATTAAAGAATGACTCCTGCCCCGGCATAGCGGACGATGAAAGCGTCAGAGAGCCTCCCTCCATCTCGGTATTGCCCATGACCTTGAAGTCGCCGACACGTTCGAGTTCCTTCAGGATCGCACGGCTCCTCTGAAGCACTCCCTCGGGGATACCTGCCAGCCTTGCAACCTCTATACCGTAGCTGTCAGATGTTCCTCCCGGAACGATCTTATGAAGGAAAGTAACTCCTTTGTCGTTTTCCTTAACATCGACATGGCAGTTGAACACTCCGTGGCTCATCCTTTCGAGACGGTTGAGCTCATGGTAATGAGTCGCGAATATTGTCCTCGCATAAAGGATATTGGTGTCGATTATATACTCGATGACTGCCCATGCGATCGACAGTCCGTCATAAGTCGATGTTCCTCTTCCCACCTCGTCAAGGAGCAGCAGGCTCTTTCTGGTCGCATTACGGAGTATCGCAGACACTTCCTTCATCTCGACCATGAACGTGGACTGGCCCATCGATATATCATCTGAAGCGCCGATCCTCGTGAATATCTGATCTACAAGTCCTATATGGGCTTTTGATGCAGGAACGAAGGATCCTATCTGTGCCATAAGTACTATGATGGCCACCTGTCTCATATATGTTGATTTACCGGCCATGTTAGGTCCTGTCAGAACCATCAGGCGGTCCTTGTCATTAAGCTCTGTATCATTGGGGATAAACCTCTCGTCACGGTCGAGCATCTTTTCGACGACGGGATGGCGTCCGTTCTCGATCTCGAGAACATCCGAATTGTCGACCACCGGCCTTACATATCCCTCATCTGACGCAAGCTGGGCAAGAGACGTTATGACATCGAGGAGAGCAACTGCCCTGGCACATCCGAAGAGTCTTGAGCTTACATGGTTCACGCGGTCTCTGATCTCAACGAAAAGCTCATACTCAAGTGCCGTCCTTCTTGTCTCGGCTCCAAGTATCTTATCCTCAAGTTCCTTAAGTTCGGGAGAGATATACCTCTCGTTATTCGCAAGAGTCTGCTTCCTGACATATTCAGGAGGAAGCTCGGTCGTATTGCTCCTCGGGACATCGACATAGTAACCGAATACCCTGTTATAACCGATCTTCAGGTTGCGGATCCCTGTCCTCTCCCTTTCTCTTGCTTCGAGAGAAAGGATATATTCCTTGGCATTTGTCGCTATGTTCTTTAATTCGTCGCATTCACTGTTATAGCCTGTCTTTATGATGCCGCCGTCCTTTATGGTAACGGGCGGATCGTCGCATATGGCTCTCTCGAGGAGGTCGTGAAGATCTTCCATCGGATCGAGCAGGGACTTTATCTCCCTGAAAGTTCCTTTTGAGAAGCCTTCGCATATGCCTATGAGGAACGGGAGCTTGGCTATAGAATTCTTCAGCGAGAGCATCTCCCTCGCGTTTATGGAGCCGAGCGATGCTTTCGATGCCAGGCGTTCTATATCGTAAAAGCCCGTAAGCCCTTCCATTATCTCCTGGCGTGCCATGAACTTGCCGTTCGCTTCCTCCACAGCATCGAGCCTTGAATTGATCGAAGATGTGACTATTAGCGGTTCTTCTACCCACTTGCGCAGCAGCCTTCCGCCCATAGCCGTCCTGGTCCTGTCGATCGCCCACAAAAGCGATCCTCTCTTGGAATTTGTCCTTATAGTAGACGTCAGTTCGAGATTGATCCTCGTCGTAAGATCGAGCTCCATTGTCTCGGAGATCCTAAAGCATCTTACCTTGCAGAGGTGGACAGGTTTATCCACCTGGGTCTCTTCAGCATATCGAAGCAGGGCCTCACATGCAGAATACATCAGCTCGCCTTCCCTGAACTTATCCTTGCCTTCTACGGTAATGTCCTTCCTCGACAGGAATGCCTTGGACGAGAATTCCCTGTCATTCATGAGGGTAAACGAAGTATTCATCCCTTTCGAGATGACTTCATATTCCCTTGTTGATGAAAATGCATCATTGTGAACGATCTCGGACGGACGGTATTTGCCAAGAAGGTTTATCAGGTGTTCTCCGTTATCAGCGAAGATGAGCTCCGTTGCTTCAAATTCACCTGTCGTAATATCAGAGACAGCAACACCGAACTGGTTGCCCACGCAGCAGATGCTCATGAGGAAGTTATTCCTGCTCTCATCAAGTCCCGTCGTATCAGTGATCGTACCCGGAGTAAGGATCTTTACTATGCCCCTCTTTACAAGGCCTTTCGCCAGAGCGGGATCTTCAAGCTGCTCGCAGATAGCGACCTTATGTCCCATCGAAACGAGTCTGTTCGCATATGTCTGGAAAGCATGATGAGGCACCCCGCACATCGGAGCTCGCATATTCGATCCGCAGTCCCTCTGTGTCAGCGTAAGCTCGAGAGTCTTGGAAACGTAGAGCGCATCATCAAAGAACATCTCATAAAAGTCTCCGAGCCTGTAGAAGAGTATCGTATCCCCGAGTTTTTTCTTGGTATCAGCATACTGCTGCATCATCGGAGACAGTGACTCATAGTTCATATCAGCAAGTCTTAGTTCATTAGCGCCCATTTATATAAAACTCTCCATTATTCCGTCTACGGAATACGGTCTTGCCTCCGTAAAACGTACGCGGCACATCATTCCTTCGTAATCATTCGAAGAATAACCTTCGATCTTAAGCTCATCCGGGATCGTAAAGTTGATCAGATGGAAAGACGACGTCCTTCCTGTCAGGACATTACTGTCACCCGAACTCTCGCCTTCGATAAGGACATCTTCGGTCTTTCCTACCTTCGCCTGATTGGACCTGTATGCCAGATCATTCTGTATCTCCAGGAGCCTCGAAAAGCGGTCCCTCATCACTTCAGGGGAAAGCCTTCCTTCCATCTTTGCCGCTACGGTACCGGGTCTCGGCGAATACTGGAACGTGAATGCCGAATCAAATCCCACCTTCTTCACGACGTCAAGGGTCTCGAGGAAATCCTCTTCAGTCTCACCCGGGAAGCCGACTATTATATCTGTTGACAGGGACCCGTCAGAAATCATCTCCCTGAACCTCATCGCAGTCTTCAGGAACTTCTCCTTCGTATAAGGTCTGTTCATTGCCTTGAGTATCCTGTCGGATCCGCTCTGAAGAGGAAGATGGAGATGCTTCTCGATATTGTCGTGGGAAGCCATAATGTCTATCACCTCGTCAGATATATCCTTGGGATGTGAGGACATGAACCTTATCCTCTTAAAGTCGAACTTCTCGGCGGCATCGCGGAGCAGCTGCGGGAAATAGGGCTTGTCATAGGCCGTGTAGGAATTGACATTCTGCCCCAGCAGCATTATCTCCTTATATCCTGCATCCGAAAGATCCTTCAGGTCTTTCATTATGAGCTCATAGTCCCTTGACCTCTCCCTTCCTCTCGTATAGGGAACGATACAATAGGTACAGAAGTTATTGCAGCCGTACATTATCGGGACCAGTGCCCTGAACTTCCTCTGCCTTCTTATGTCGAGGAGCGTATCATCGGCGATATAATCATCGATCGAGATATCCGTGAGCTGCTTGTGCCTCTTTATCTTCTGAAGCAGGAGAACGGGAAATCTGTGAAGGTTCTGCGGATCGAAAACGAGATCTACGTACGGGAAGCTCTTCTTTATCCTGTCGACATTCTCCTTAACTTTCATCATGCATCCGCATACGATAAGGAGCCTGTCACTGTCTTCCCTCATGGCGGCCTTGAACTCTCCGAGATTGCCGAAGAGGCGGTCCTCCGCATTCTCCCTGACCGAACATGTATTGAGGATCACGAGATCCGGGATACTGTCCTCACACTTTTTGAGGCCGAAGGATATGAGCATGCCCTCGAGCTTCTCCGAATCCGACTCATTAAGCTGACAGCCGTAGGTCCTGACGGTATATGTAATGTCTCTTCCCTTCGACCTCGAAAGGCTTTCAAAGTAAGCCTTAAGCTCGGAAGATGCATCCTTTACGGCGATCATATCTTCGCCTTTGACCCTAACTACCGTCATCTTTTCACCTCAATTCTTTATCCGATCTATTTTACCATATGTTTAGCCTAATATTGTGATATATTTAGAAGTATGAATAAACAGATCCTTAAAAAGTTATTGACCATATCTGTTGCAGTGGCTCTCCTGTCGCCGCTTTCACTTTACGTACGTCCCTTCGTATCCGCAGAGGATGAAACAGAGGCATCGGAGACGCTGACACCCGACGATCCCGATGACGGCATCGTCAGTATAAACGAATCACATACGGATCTTCTTAACGAGGTCCCCGCAAATGCTCCCTCAGTTACCGGAACATCATATATCCTCTATGATACTGATTCCGATACCGTTCTTCTGGGAAAGAATATCGATCAGCCTCTCGAGCCCGCATCGGTCACAAAGGTAATGACCGTCCTTCTGGCTATAGAGAACCTCGATCCCGAAGAGATAATCACCATCACTCCGGAAATGTATTACTCTATTCCGGAAGACTACCAGATGCTTGGAGTAACATCAGGAGAACAGGTCGCTGTCAAGGATCTTATCTATGCATCCATGCTCCTTTCGGCAAATGATGCCGCATTAGCTCTTGCGATCCATATGGGCGGAACAGAAAGAGACTTCTGCAATATGATGAATGAGAGAGCAGCTGAGCTCGGCTGCAAACATACTCATTTTACGACTGCATACGGTTATGCCGACGTCAACAACACGACTTCGGCTTACGATATGGCTCTCATTTTCGAGGAGGCTATAAGCCATCCTGATTTCTGCAAGATAGCGACAACATATCAGTATACGATGGAACCCACCAACATCTACAGCGATACGCGTAATATCGTAAACCTGAACAGGTTCATCTCCACGCAGGAATATTCTTATGACTACTATATCGGTGGAAAGACCGGGCACACGGAGACCGCCGGATTTACACTGGCCGCAGGTGCCAGGAAGAATGACAGGACGCTCGTCGGTGTAATACTCGGTTCGACCAATTCCGATGTTCGCTACCTCGACATGATCAACATGTTCGAGTGCGGATTTACCTCCTTTTCGACGATAAGGATAGACCCCACCGAGTTTGATGTGATAACAAAGGATACGATCAACCAGATCAACGCCAAGCTTATCGATACAAATCTCAAGGTCATGGAGAACAACGTATTTGTCTCGGATTATCTGACGACTACATCCTCAAGGATCGCGCTCGGATGCACCGGATATGCGGAACTGTCAAAGGTCAGGATAGATCCCACACTTGAAGAGCAGACTTTTGAGATACCGCTTTGCAAGAGATATGCCGACGGAAAGACATATCAGGTCGGTCATATCCATATCGTTATCGCAACAAAGGATAAAGTAATAGAACTTACTCCCGAGAAGGCATCAGTCTGGACCGGCTTAAAGAAGATCCTTATAGGAGCCATAGCCGTTGTCGTTCTGATCCTTATACTCCTCTACTCGATAGTAGTCTACAGGAGAAAGCTGAAAAGGCGCGCCGAAGACGAATACCGCAGAAGATCCAGGATGCTCTGATCAGAGCTGTTCTTCTTGATCTGCGTTCCCTTTTTTGCCTTTACGGAATATTATCGTCTTCGAAAAGACATAATTCAGTACTATCACTATAATGTTCGCGATGACCTTTATCAGCATATCGTTGAAGCCGAGAAGATTGATAAAGACATACATGAATACCGTTTCTGCGCCGAGAGTCGCCAGACGGCAGACATAGAATGATAAGGCTTCCTTCGCGACGCCCTTCTTCCCTTCCGCCTCGCTTCCGAAGACCCAGAGCCTGTTCGTTATATATGCAAATGTACAGCTGATCGTCCACGCTATAACATTTGCAAGATAATAGCCGGCCTTTATATCCCCGATATAGATCGACTCCATGCCGAGCGCATGGGCAAATAACCAGTACGCAAAGATATTCACGACAGTCGTAAGGACTCCGAATATCGCATACATGATAAAGCTCTTATATTTCAGGAACAGTTCCTTTATACGGGTCATCGGTAGGGATCAGCCGAGTTCAGAGGCGGCGGCATCGAGTGCACGGGCAACTACGACATCCATATCATAGTATTTGTACTCTCCGAGCCTGCCTCCGAAGATAACATTCGAAAGACTGTCAGCCTTCTCGCGGTACCTGGCATACAGCTGCCCGTTCTTATCGTCATTAACGGGATAGTAAGGCTCATCTCCAAGCTTCCATGCGGAGCTGTACTCCCTGCTGATAACTGTCTTCTCCTGTGTCCCGAACTCAAAGAACTTATGCTCTATGATCCTCGTGAAAGGAGTCTTCGAATCAGTATAGTTGACAACGGCATTACCCTGGAAATTAGGCTTATCGAGGATCTCCGTCTCAAACCTTACGGATCTGTATTCGAGAGGTCCGAACTCATAATCGAAGAACTGGTCGATCGGTCCGGTGTAAACGATCTTTTCCGCGAGCTTCATGAAACCATCACGGTCAGAGAGGAAATCAGTGGAAAGCCTTACTTCTATACCATCGAGCATCTTATCCACCATCTTTGTATATCCGCCCATGGGGATACCCTGGTAGAGTGCATTGAAGTAATTATTGTCAAAAGTAAGCCTTACGGGAAGCCTCTTGATTATGAATGAAGGGAGCTCGGTGCACGGCCTTCCCCACTGCTTCTCGGTATAACCCTTGATGAGCTTCTCATAGATGTCCTTTCCTACAAGGCTGATCGCCTGTTCTTCAAGGTTAGAAGGCTCCGTTATACCTGCTTCCTTACGCTGCTGCTCTATCTTTGCTGCAGCCTCCTCGGGAGTAACGACACCCCACATCTTATTGAAGGTATACATGTTGAAAGGCAGTGAATATAATTCCCCGTTATAATTGGCTACAGGGGAGTTGGTATATCTGTTGAACTCGGCAAATCTTCCTACATACTCCCATGCTCTCTTATCATTTGTATGAAAGATATGGGCTCCGTACTTATGGACATTGATTCCTTCGACCTCTTCAGTATAGATATTTCCCGCAATATGATCACGCTTGTCTATGACCAGTACCTTCTTACCGTTATCTGTCATCTCCCTCGCGAAAATGGCACCGTAAAGGCCTGCGCCGACTACGAGATAATCATATTCAAAGCTCATTTCAAATTACTCCTTTATCATCCTGTTATATGCACTGATTATAGCACGAACAGAGGACTTTGTTACAGACGATGATACGCCGGCGCCGAGGAAGATCCTGCCGTCTGACTCTCTCTTGATCTCGATATACGTGATAGCTGCAGAATCGGTACCTGACATCATGGCATGCTCGTTATACATCTGTATCGAGAACTTTGTCCCCGTAAACCCTCCGAAAGCATTTACGAATGCATCGAGAAGACCGTTACCGCTTCCCCTGATCGTTCCTTCCTTTCCGTTCACGGTTATCACTGCCTCGACTTCCGATCTCTTATCGCCTATCGCGTGCTCGGTAAATGTATTCAGTCCATAGGGAGTCAATACATTTATATAATTATCGTCAAACAGCTCGAAGACCTGCTGTGGCAGCAGTTCCGTCTCGTGAGAGTCTGTTTCCTGCTTGATGATCTTCAGAAAATCCCTCTGGAAGCTCTTAGGCAGCAGGATACCGAAATAAGTCTCCATAACATAAGATATACCGCCCCTTCCCGACTGGCTGTTGATCCTGATTATCGGCTCGTAGGATCTTCCGACATCAGCGGGATCTATCGGCAGATATGGTACGGCCCATATCTTCGACCCTCTCTCCTGCATCTTTTTCTTGCCCTTGTTGATGGCATCCTGATGCGATCCCGAAAATGCGGTAAATACCAGCTTTCCCGCCCATGGGTGGCGCGGCTCGACCTTCATTCCGGTCAGGTCTTCATAAACATCGATGCATTCGTTCATATTCGAAAAATCCAGCTCGGGATCTATCCCGTGCATCATCAGATTGATCGCCAGAGTAATGATATCAACATTTCCGGTCCTCTCACCGTTCCCGAACAGAGTTCCCTCTACCCTGTCGGCACCCGCGAGCATACCGAGCTCGGAAGCTGCCACACCGGTACCTCTGTCATTATGTGTATGGACCGATACGAGGATAGAGTCCCTCCATCTTGTATTGCGGCAGAAATATTCTATAGTGTCGGCATATACATTCGGCATCGAATACTCTACAGTCTCGGGCAGATTGATGATCGCCTTATGATCTTTTGTCGGCTGCCAGATATCGAGCACACGATCACAGATCTCAACGGCAAAATCAGGTTCTGTCGAAGAGAAACTCTCGGGAGAATACTCAAGTATCCAGTTGGTATCCCCTTCATAGGAATCGATAAAGTCCTTTATTATCCGTGCGCCGTCCTCGGCAAGCTTTATGCACTCATCCTTGCCGAACTCGAAAACAACGTCGCGCTGCAGTGTACTCGTCGAATTATAAAGATGTACAACGACATTCGGAGCACCGTATACTGCATCCATAGTCTTTTCAATGATCTCGCTCCTCGACTGTGTCAGGACCTGTATAGCAACATCATCGGGTATCATGTCATTTTCGATCAGGTAACGGCAAAAATTGTAGTCAGTGTCAGAAGCCGCCGGGAATCCGATCTCTATCGTCTTGAATCCCAGCTTTACGAGATATGAAAAGAACTCGGCTTTCTGCTCAAGGTTCATGGGGACCTCAAGTGCCTGGTTGCCGTCCCTTAAGTCGACCGAGCACCATTGAGGAGCTTTCGTTACTTTTGCAGAAGGCCATTTCCTGTCGGGCAGATCGATCTCCACGGGTCTTCTGTACTTTTCATAGTTCATACCATTTACCTCCTTTTCAAAGGAATAAAAACGACCCTTCATCTTCATAGAGACGAAGGGTCGTTCGCGGTACCACTCTAATTCATTCCATAAGGAATGCACTCAACGGATACAGGGATGCTCCCGATATCCTGCCCCTGTAACGGTGGGCCTCCGTCAAGACTTAATCGCCATAAGGCTTTAGGCCTGAAGCTCCGAGGTGAGTTCTCCCTGCTTCGTGTACTGCCTTCCACCGTCCGCAGCTCTCTGAAACAGTCAGCTCAAGGATACTGGTCCTCTTCAACGCTCATAACTATAAACTTGTGTCAATCTTATCCAAATAATCATTGCCCGTCAAGCGAAAGATCTTTTCCGTTATAGATCAGTGAGAATGAATTATTGATATCGACCATGTCATCCCTGTTGCCGGAGATAAAGCCTCCCTCATTACAGGATACTCTTCCCCTGAAGAAGGAATCCGTTATCTTGATCTCAGCTGTCTCGGACGCATTTCCGATAAAGACAGTCTTATGTCCTTCTACAGCCGCAGTCATATCCACATTATCAAGCGCGACAACAGCCTTGCCGTCCCCGAGCGAACCGATACCGCATATATCCTTGCCGTTCAGATTCGCCTTCAGTACGCTGTTCCTGATAAGTGTCAAAGTATGATTGCTTATAACGGACCCGATGAAGACCATCTCTCGTGCCTTTACATCCGCTTCGATCGAAGCATTTACGATCTCGGCTATACCATTTCCGCGGACTGAACCTATCACCAGAGCATGGTGACCGCTCATCGAGAACTTGAGCTTCCCTCTCTTTATCTTTATACTGCCGCCTTTACCGGAACCGATACCTATGCACTTTTTTCCGTTGAAATCGACACTGATGAGACCGGTACAGTCGATAATGATATCACCGTGTCCGGAAGCAAAGTTGTTGCCTATTGCAGTATATTCCTCATTCTCACCGGTGAATTCAAGCGTTCCGTCACCCTCGATGGTCGCCTTAGCGCCTTCCTCGACCTTAATGCCGCCCTTAATGACATTATTGCCGTTGATAACGAATGTCACATCACACCCGCTCTCAACGATGATCGGGAACGGGTTGGGGATATTCCTTCCAAGATCAACATAAGACAGCGTAATACGGCCTTTAAACGAATTATTGATGATGATGCTGAGAGGGGCAGTCACGCCGGGAGTACCCACAAGTGTCTGGTCTATATAAGTCGCCTTTGGATTACCTATCTCAACGGTGGAGATACCTGATGCGACGAGTTTTGAAAGAACGACCTTGTCATCACGGCCTGCAACATAGACAGATGAAACGCCTGTATTTCCGTTATCGTCGCTAATGATGCCGTCGGCGATCTCCTGATTGATCTTTATGATCTCATCTATTATCTTCTTATCTATCTCGGATACTATCTCCTGTGACGGACGGGCAGTATAGTAGCCCTGGATGAGGTCGGCGCCGAGTTTTATGACAGTCGACAGCTCATCATATGTCTCGACACCCTCCGCAAGTGCAAAGATATTATTATCATGGGCAAACGTGATGATCTCCTTGACGAAATGCTGCTTCTGGGGGCTCTCCTGGATATCCTGAAGGAGCATCCTGTCGATCTTAACATAATTCGGCATATACCTGAGGAGGTTTGTAACATTTGAATATCCTGTGCCGTAATCATCCAATGCCAGTTTAACGTCATGAGATGTAAGATCCGATTTGAAGCTTGAGAGCTCCTCGTCAGTGATCTCAGTCTGCTCGGTAAGCTCGGCAACGATAGTATCGTCAGGGATATCGGAGTTATTGAAGAGCGCATTTATATCCTCAGCCTTGATCCTGTTGCTCGGTATCGAGTTAATAAAGACTTTCTTTGTACCGTCAAATATATCCTTTCTCTCGGAAACGATCTTCATGACATTAGTGAATGTCGATTTCTCAACATCATAGAGCCTGTTGAAGAACTCAGCGAACCTCAGCACCTGCAGCGGCGGTATATAAGGCGTAGCCTCAGCCCTCATCAGCGCTTCATATCCGTATATCGAACCGTCCTTTGCCCTTACGATCGGCTGGAAGTGATACGTGATCCTGTTCTCATCGAGTATGTCATTAACCTTGCCTGCTTCCTTCTGCTCATCCTCAGACAGCTTGGTATCGGCTGCCAGTTTCTGGGCCTTGGTCTTATTGCCGTTCTTTATGCTTATAGCCTGGTTAGCCAGGGATTCTATATCGGAGATATCACCGGGCTCATTACCTGCATAACCGTAGTAGACATCGATAGAATACTCCTTGCCGCTGTTATGATTATGATCTGCCAGGAGCTTAAGGAACCTGTCCTGGGCCTTTTTGATATCAAGAAGATCACCCTGGGAAGATACCTGTATCGCGATTAACTCTCCGTTACCGATACAATAGATAAAGCATCCGTTGGTATCGAATACGCGGTCGAGGAGCGAGGCAACCGTGATGATCGCGTAATCGCCTTCATCACGTCCGTACTTCTCGTTTATCCTCGACAGATCCTTTATATCAACTGCCAGGATGCCTATATATCCTCCGTTGTTCACACATATGTTGAGTATAGTAGGAAGGTGATTCCTGAATCCCTGATAGTTTCCGAGTCCTGTCAGGCGGTCGACCGCAAAATTGGATTCGAAAAGCTGACTTGACGAGACAAGGAAGTCATTGCGGCGGAAATACTCGAAGCCCTTCATTATCGAACGGAGAAAAGCCCTGTACGGACCGTCGATCCCGATATGCCAGTCTGTTGTTCCGGCAACGGAATATCCGTAAACCCTGTCATCAAAATAGATAGGCATGAAGAAATAACCCGTAGGTATATCCAGCCTGTCCTCATGCGGACAGATCAGTTCATTCCTGTCAAAGACAGTATCAAAGCTCATCCTCTCGGAATTCGCCGCGCCTCCGGAGATAAGGACTTCTCTGATCTTCTCGGAGAACGACCCCTGATATATATCCTGTCTCTTAGGCACCTTTTCCCAGTCTTCATTGATATTGAGCGAGAACTCGGAAAAACCCGAATCCCTCATAAGATATACATGGGAAAAGATAGTACTGATAAGCCCCGTAAAGGAAGTCTGGCCTATGATGTCCTCATCCAGATGATTAAATAACGAAAAGGCGCCGGCCTCCGATGTATCGGTATCCCACCTGTCTCTCTTCACATATACGGGGACTGTATCTTTCTCCTCACATCCGCACGATTCTCCGATGAACATCTTTGAATCCGAAGTAAACTTACCGGGAGCCTCTCCGTCGATCATCCTGTTTATCGCATCAGCAGAAAATGCACCCAGATCCTCAGAGGGAAGGAATGCAGATGTAAGAGGAACAGGAGAATGACGCCCCTCATCGGTCGTGTCATAACCTACGATGACGATATCATCCGGGATGTTATATCCCGCATTGCAAAATGTCTTCGCTACACCGATGGCCATACAGTCATTGGCACAGGCTATCGCTTCAGGAAGCTTCTTCCCCGATGAGATCAGGCGTTCGGCAAGGCTCTCACCGCTCGTATACCAGAAATCGCCTGTAAAGCAACGGTCTTCCCTGACTTCGAGACCGTTCTCCTGCATAGCCTCCTTATAGGCTCGCATTCTCTCTATCGCATGGGGATGCCACGACTTACCTGTCAGGAATGCGATATCCGTAAGACCGTGATCCTTTATCAGATGATTGATCACCTTCTTGATGGGATTATAGTTATCGATAGCGACGGACTCAAAATACTCGCTCTCCCTGTCAACGAAAAGAACCTGTCCCTTAAAATTATCATGCAGATCCTCTTCGATCTTCTTGACGAGTCCCGGAGTCTGGATCGTATCGGCCATGATCACGACGGCGTCGAACTTACTGTAATCGGGAAGCTTAAAGATGGAGGAATCGCCCTTCTCTCTCTCGGGGGTATTCTGATATTTGATGAACATGCAGAAGATATAAACATCACAGTCAAGCCTGAAGGCTTCCCTGAGGAACCCTTGAGTAAAGAGCTTCTGATGATATTCCTCGGGCTGTCCGAGTAACAGTGCGATCTGTCTTCTGCTGTTTCTCAAAACATAGTCCTCCACTCAACTATCATTATAGCACAAAGGCCGGAGGACATTATTAATATATTATTAACTAAACTTGCGAAGTATCGGGACGATCTTCAGTTCCGATATGACCGTATCTCCTCTCATATCGAGAACATTCCCGACCGCATTTGCAACGTCCTCAGGGAGCAGATAGGCCCTTACGTCATCCGATACATCAAGATCGGAATTCCTGTACAGGTTAGTCTTCGTCATATCAGGCATGATATTGACTATCTTTACCCCGTGTTTCCTTGCCTCTTCAAAAACAGAATCCCCGAAACTCGACAGCCCTGCCTTGGTAGCACCGTAACATGCCCCATGCGTATTGACCTTGCATGCAGTTACCGACGAGATATTGAATATATATCCTCCGGCGTTTTCTCTCATGAGCTTGATGAACCTTGATGACAGTATCATCGGGGTCGTAAGATTGACATCCACCATCTCCTTTATCCTGTCAGGCGTCATATTCTCATGAAGTCCGTAATAGCCTACGCCCGCAGCATTCACAAGGATCTTCGGCGTATATTCGGAGGATGCCTTGTTGAGGATATTCATGAGCTTGCCGGTCTCCCTGACATCACAGACCATACGGTCAAACTGCCCGTCTTCCGCCGGGTCCTGTTCATCCTTGAACACCCTCCCGATACCGGTAACGTGATAACCTTTTCTCACGAGCATCAGAGCTATCGCTCTTCCTATTCCTGACGAAGCTCCAGTCACAAATGCAAGTTCAGTATTCATATATCTTCTCCTCATCGAAAACGTCCTTCAATCTGCTTCTAATATACTCTTTCATCTCTTTCTCGAGTACATCCGGATACCGCATGACGTTATCTTTTTTTACGAACGGAAACTGTACTGCGGCACTGTCCGGAGCATTTTTTCGAAGATCCCTGATGTAATCTCCGGAGATCCTGAAAGTCCCGATGCTCATATCATCTACTGCCTGAAGATCGACACTTGATATGACCTTATCTGTCATGCGCGAGTAGATCTCCTTATATCCTTTGACGTAGATCATCGGATCGAAGCACAGCCTTACCCTGCACCCGCTTTTTATCGCAAGCGAAACTGAGCGGAGTCTCTGATCAAGGGATGCCGTCCTGTGCTCAAACCTTTCTGTTATCTCATCCGGGGATATAGTAAAAGCATATATGATCTTTGGAGACGGGGTAAAGACCGAAGGCGCCGACTTTGTCCTTATCTCTATGGTAAGTCCGTCGAGCTCTTGCGCCAGAGAAGTCCAGAATGAGACGATACCCGATATCTTTTCGAGGGGGAATACATCGGTATCATATGATATATGAAGATGCAAAGGCCCGTCTTCCAGCCTCTTTTTTACCTCCCTCTCATAGTCGTCGGTATTGACGAAAAGGACTATATTCGCAGTGTCATACATACCTTTGAGAAAACAGTAATCGCAGTCGAAGACACAGTTCATCGCCGGAGTCGCGTAGAAGAATTCACTGTTGCCGAAATCCTGGCATACGGAGGCTCCCTTATATATCAGCGATCCACGGTTTACAGCGAGGATCAGTTTCTTTCCGCCGCGCGTCTGGCATGGGATATCCTGATGCTTTCTGTTAAAGACATCCTTATAGTGTCTTATCGGGACAACGCAGGAACCGGGAAGCGACGAGATGACCCTGGATGTCATCTCATATGAAAGGGCATCTTCCTCGACATAGATATGAGAGAACAGCTTATGAGATGATACGTCTTTCAAGTTCACTTAAAGCCTCCGCTGATCTTCTCTTGTCTGATGCCGGTATAAGCCCCTCACACCTCATGTCATCGATCAGCTTATTAACGTCTGTACCTTCTGTTTTGGCATAGCGAATAAGCTCTCTGTACCTGTTTTTCATGTATTCTGTCATGTAGAGCCCTTCCGGAAAGGAGATCTCTTCTTCTTTACTTCCGGACAGGCTCTCCTTCCCGTTCAAAGCCCTTATGAGAGGTATGAAGCGCCCGGTAAGCCCGGACAGATTATTGCCATTCAAAGATCCCGTATCCCCGTGATCGGATATGACCTTCAGGACCATTATGCGGTGAGGACCCGTAAAGATCGAAGCACTTTCGAAAAAAGCATAGCTTTCCATGTCTGCAAGGGTACCTTCCGGGATGTTTTCGACAGGGCGCGGGTAAGACATTACGTGCGCTTCCCCTATTCCCGTCCCCGAAAGATCGATGAGCATATCAGGATAAAGATCGCGCAGCCCCTCCGAAGACATGATCTTGTCGATGATAAAAAGCGAACCCTCATCTGCCAGTTCCCTGCTGCAACCTGCCGTTCCGATATTGATCAGGAGATCATCGGCAGAGAGGCTTTTCGACATGTCAAACGATACTGCGGCAGCACATCTGACAGCTCCTGTCCCGGTTACCAGAAGCGATAGATTTCCGTCTCCTGAAATGAATCTCTGAAAGGGACGGCAGGACTCATCCCTTATCATAGAAAACTCTTCTATGAAAGGCTGAGCTTCGTGGTAAAGAGCCGTAAACAGACGGATCATGATGTCTCTTCCCTGTCGTAGTAGATCAATCCGTACTGGATCGAGGAATAGTCTTCTATGAGCTTTAGCGTTTCTTCATCAAGTCCCTCATAATCGAAGTGAGGCTCATTCTCCTTATCGAATACCGCAAGAGAGCTCTCTGCATTGATCTTCTCCATCAAAAGCCTCAAGCACGCCCTTGATTCAGGAGAAGGCATACCCGACAGATAAAGGAGAGTCTGGCCAAGGAAATTGGGACTCGTAACACCCTTATCGCCGAACGAAGTATCGATATCCGTTCCTCCGGAAGAAAGATCGTAGTTTGCCCAGATAAAATAAGGTGTCTCGTATATAGGCAGGGATTCCCCTATTGTTATGCTTCCTATATCAGTCTGAAGGATAGTATCGTAGAACTCGGGATCCAGCGTCGGGCAATGGTCTCCGAAGAATACGACGACAGTCGGCTCATCAGAATTCTCAAGATATGTTATCAGCCCCTTAAGAGCATCATCGCTCTCACGAAGGAGAGAAACATAATTCTCGGCATAAACAAACGGTTCACCGTCCTCATTGACCATACCCGGGATCTTTATGTCATACTTCATATTGTCGTAGTGATCAGCAAAATCGGCATGGTTCTGCATCGTAACGCAGAAAAGGAACAGCGGCTGCTCACTCTCTTCGAAAATGCTCTCTATCTTGCCGAATGTCTCATTATCCGATATATATCTCCTGACATATTCGGCATCTTCGGGGAAATCGTCTCTGGTATAGAATTCATCGAATCCCATCAGAGGATATTTCTCTCTCCTGTCCCACCAGTCACCGTCGAAAGGATGAAGAGCAACGGTCCTGTATCCCTGATCCCTGTAGATCGAAGGGAGAGCCTCGGTCTGACCGTTGATATAGAATGTATATACTGAGGCTCCGGGCAGCAGCGAATCCATCGAATATCCCGTAAGGAACTCGAATTCCGTATTGCACGTTCCGCCTCCGAAAATACTTACTGCAAGATGACCGTTGATGCTCTTATCCTTAAGCGAATCAAAGAAAGGCATCACCGGCTCCGAGGTCTCAAAATAACCTATGTCCTCAAGGTCGGCATAAGCTTCGCTCATGATGCAGATGACGTTCGGCTTTACAGCTGAAGAATTCATATGCCTGTCGAGATCCGCTTCATGTGCTTTGCCGGAGTATTCCCATATCAGCTGTCTGAACTGTTCAGGCGAGGAATCACTTCCTCCCTTTGCCTCTATATTATTCAGATGCATCAGGAAAGCCAGGGCGGTCCCGTTCTCGTTATAGCTCTGTATGGGGGGATTGACCTTGTAGTATATCCCGATCCTGTTAAGGAGTCCCTTATTAAGGATAAATGCACTGAATACAAGTACCGTAGACAATACTGCAAAAGCAATCATCGAAGCCCTTTCCTTCGAAAACTTCCTGTATGGAGTCGAAGTGATCCTGATGAGGATCAGAAGAACAGCACACATTATGAGTCCGCAGATGAAATAGCGTGTTACATGGAAATAGTAAGTGGATCCCGTTTTCACTGCTATGCCTGCAGAAACGACATCCCACGGCATAAAGGAATCGCCTCTCATAACGAGCTTCGTGTGGTTTACAAAAGCGAGCGTCATAAAGATGATGCACTCGATAATGAAAGCCAGTCCTCCCCTTCCTATTATCGAATAGAGGAATATGTAGATCGCGACAAAGACCAGGATCGTCACAAAGACGCAGTAATACTGCTTCAGCGTCAGCGGGAAGAAGATGCTCAATGTGCGCTGCTTATCTATATTGAGTACTTCCATCGTCAGATAAAGATAGAAAGGCATAACGACAGCCCTGTATATCTCGCGCATCTTAAGAGACTTAAGGAAACGTTCAAAGAACAGGACACCGAGCGTAACGATGAAGAGCACAAGATGGATGATCATCGAAAGCGTGTTATGTGAAGAATAGTAGTAATCGATATTGATGACTTTGGAGATGCCTATGGCATGATCGAGCGACATATCGTCGACATCGGTAACTTCGCCTTTTGCATATTCGAGAGCCTCATTGAACGACTCGACTTTATGGGATATGAAAGACACTCTCGAGCTCTGTTTCATATCGCTGAAAGTAAGCGTCAGATAGTACCAGTCACCTGTCTTGAGCTTCTTTCCGTCATACTTGAGATTGACATAGGTCCTGCCTGCATTATAGATAAAAGCGTCATCCTCACAGACGACAGAGCCTTCATCATTCGTTATCACGAAATGCATCCTGTCCGACTGTGTAAACGACGAATCCTTCGGATCGATATTGAGATGGAAATGATCGAGCCTCGTATCCTTCGCCTCGAAAGACATGGTATACGTACTGCTCCTGTTGAGCCTGACGGTATTGGAGTCATCACCGTCCCTGTAATTCCTGCTGAGGTGATTCGAGGAATATGTCGGGATAAAGATGATAAATACGATGAGGACAAGTACTGCACAGATGATCTGCCAGATCCTGCGCTTCATGAACAAGTCATCGATATTCTTTATCTTCGAAAAGATCATGTTCAAAAACTTTTTCATGATGATGATTATACCACGATGAGGATATGATTTCCGAAAAAACATAAGACCCGCCGACGTTCGTCGACAGGTCCTACAAAGTGGTTGCGGAGGCGGGACTCGAACCTCGCGACCTCCGGGTTATGAGCCCGGCAAGCTACCAACTGCTCCACTCCGCGATATTAAGTGCTGCACATACGGAATAAATGGTGCTCGTGACCGGACTTGAACCGGTACGGATTTTACTCCGACGGATTTTAAGTCCGTTGCGTCTGCCTATTCCGCCACACGAGCTTATCCGTTAGTGCTGTATGATAATATCATTCACTTTATAAAGTGTCAAGTTGATTACAGTCACCTATATTCATTGAAAAACTTCATGTTTTGAATTATATTTTTTAATATATAAAATAATCCACATTGTGAGGTACTGTTATGCTTCTTGGATCAGATGACAAAGAGAAAAACACCGAAGGTAACGGCGAGAAACTGTTCGGTGCAGAATCGGGACCTTCCGATATCGGTAAGGGCATCCTTTTCGATTCAAGCGACAACAACATCCCTAATTCAGAAGGAAATGACGGGGATCTCGTATCCTCTCCCTTTATGGTATCCTTCAAGGCTAACGATCCGGTCAACTCCGTATCTGAAGTGCTCAAAGAAAATGCTGCTCCGGACATCCCCAAGGCAGATGTACTTGATGCTGTGCCGCCGGTAGATCCTACTGCCGGATTTGATTATGAAGACGATCTTAAGGATTTCGAATTCGATTCCTCAGTATCTGCTTTTAAGCCCTTGTCGGGACTTGCTCCCGCCGCGGCACCCGAGCCTGCAATCAAGAAAGACGAGCCTTCTCCTGTATCCGAGGTTGCTAAAGCACCTGAGCCTGCATTCGACCTGTCTGACATCAAGAAGCCCGAGCCCGTAAGGGATCCCGGGAATGTTGTCGTTCCCGAACCTTCACCCGAGCCCGAGATAGCTCCTTTCGTTGAGAGCAAGAAAGCAGGAGATGATCTGAAGCCTTCAGCACCGGAGCCCTTCTCCGTCGGAGACATCAATCCCCCCGACATCGATGCTCCCCTTTATATCGATGACGACCCTGACTTTAAGAATTTTGCCGCATCTCCTGATGTAAGCCCCTTCAAGGCCGGAAACGATCTTGATTTTGCAGCTTCCACAGGATCCAACAGTACTTTCTCCGGACCTAATAACGAAGATCTTCCCGGCAAGGAAGAGATCAAGGCTGAGGCTGCTTCCGTTAAGATGCCCGAGCCTGTTAAGGCAGCAGCAGAGAAAGAGGAAGAGCCTTCCAACCTTAAGACATACGGCAGCGTTTCTTCCGGTGTAGGTGCCTTTGGCAGAAGGAAGAGAGGCGCTGCTCCCGAAGATGATATCAAGGAGAAGAACGACAGGAAGCCTCCTGTACCTGTTTCTGATGATACGTCAAAGGCAGCCGTTGCCGGAGCTGCTGCTGCAGTTGCTGCCGCAGGCATCAGTGCCGAGAAGAAGTCATCTGATATCGTGGACAGCATTCCTGAGGCTGCAAACGAGATCAAGGCTGACATGAAGCCTGCTGCACCCAGATCAAAAGCAGCCGATGCCGCTGAGAGCGCATCCGATAAGGCCGGTGCTCCCGAAGCGCCCAAGGCGCCCGTTCAGAGAGCTCCTGTCAAGAGACCTTCTGCACAGGCAGCTCAGCGTCCCGGTTCCGAGACTGTTTCTGCATTTGTTCCCAAGGGTAAGACAAATGCAGCACCTGCTCCCGTCAAGAGAACAGGAGCAAAGCCCGGCAGCGAATCACGCGGTCAGAGACTCCAGCCTGAAGAGGCTTCGCCTAAGACACCAGGCGTTAATCAGGCAACTATCCAGCCTGTAACTACAGTAAAGAAGAGCAAGAAGAAAAAGAAGGAAAAGAAGGTCAAGGAAGCAGGACGTGGCGGAATCATCGCGCTTATCGTCGTTCTCCTTGTCGTATTTATCCTTCTCTGGGCTCTTGAGAATACAGACAAGATCTCTGCCCTCTTCGGCGGCAAGGATGATGCAAAGGTAGAACTTACGGCTGAGCCTTCCAAGGGAACAAAGGCAACTGATGCTACTAAGGCAAGCAAGCCCACGGAGACTGATGCAACAACGACTGCTACCGAGGCTACAACTACGACAACAGAAGCTACGACCACTACAACGGAAGCAACTACGACAACTACAGAGGCTACGACCGAAGCAACCACAACTACTACGGAAGCTACGACCGAAGCTACGACAACGACAACAGAAGCTACGACAACAACGACGGAAGCAACTACTACCACGACTGAGGCTACTACTACAACGACCGAGACAGCTGCTACGACTACCAAGTCCTCCACTCCTGCAGGCGCTGTATTTACACTCAGATACGATGTAGTCAATTCCGCACCTACGGAGAACGGCTTCAAGTTCGACATGGCTCTCGAGAATTACGGTAATAAGGACTGCAAGCTTTCCGATTCGCTCAAGTCACTGTCGATCACGCTTTCAGCAAACGCCGATATCACATCCGTAACTTCTGATTATTACAGCTTCACGAAGGATCCGAATAATGATAATACATATATCGGTACTCCTCTGAGTTCTGTAACGATCCCCGCAGGCGAGACGCTCAATGCGACTGTAAATGTTACGACATCTGAGCATGTCAACAGCTTCAGGATCTCGAGATATTTCTACGACTGGAATAAGTAATATCCGGTACATCTGACACAATAACGAAGGGCTGTTCCAAAACGGAACAGCCCTTTTAAATATCTGTATTTCCAGCGGAAAGCTTCCGGTCAGATCACTTCTCGATCTTCATACCTGAAAGGAATGCGTTGATAAAGCCGTCGAGTCTTCCGTCCATTACGGCATCTACATCGACTTCTTCATATCCTGTCCTCAGATCCTTTACCATCGTATAGGGACAGAATACATATGATCTGATCTGTGAACCCCATGCGATATCCATCTGATTTCCCTTGATATCCTCGATCTTCTCCATCTGGGCAGCCTGGGCTATCGCAAAGAGCTTCGCCTTCAGCATGTTCATGGCAGTTTCCCTGTTCTGGATCTGCGATCTCTCGGACTGGCATGCAACTACGACTCCCGTGGGAATGTGAGTAATTCTTACGGCCGAATCCGTCTTATTGATATGCTGTCCTCCCTTACCTGTTGAACGGTATGTATCTACACGCAGATCGGAAGGATCTATCTTGATCTCGATCGTATCGTCGAGCTCAGGCATAACTTCGCACGAAGCAAATGATGTATGTCTTCTTCCCGAAGCATCAAAAGGAGAAATCCTGACGAGACGGTGGACACCGTGCTCGGATCTTAAGAATCCGTATGCATTATCTCCGGTGAACATGATCGAACATGATTTAATGCCCGCATCTTCACCGTCGAGATATTCAAGGACCTTAAGCTCATATCCGTGAGCCTCGCCCCATCTCATATACATCCTGTAGAGCATGGAGACCCAGTCCTGAGCCTCTGTACCGCCTGCTCCTGCGTGGAGCGTCAGTATCGCATTGTTACGGTCATACTCACCTGTGAGGAGCGTCTCGAGGCGCATATTCTCAAAATCCGTCTTAAAGCTGTCTACGCCTTCCTGAAGCTCGGGAAGAGTATCCATGTCCTCTTCCTCGTTTGCAAGCTCACACAGTGCCAGAAGATCCTCACGCTCATTCTCGAGCGACTTATAGTTATCGACCTTCTTCTGAAGCCTCTTGAGTTTCGTCTGAAGCGACTGTGCCTTCTCGACATTGTTCCAGAAATCAGGCTCCTGAGTCCTTGCCTCAAGCTCGCTTATCTCAGTGAGGACACGATCGATGTGGAGCGATTCCTTCAGGCTCTTTACAGGCTCTTCATAGCCTTCAAGTTCGAGTCTTATATTGTCAAACTCAAGCATTACTTAATGATTCCTTTCCTTACCTCTTCCGCAAATTCTCCGATCCTTTCCATGGCAGTCTTTATATTCTCCATAGAAGCGGCATAACTGATCCTTACATGACCTTCTCCGCATCTTCCGAAAGCATTTCCCGGAACAATGGCAACTCCCTTGTTCATGAGGAACTTCTCGCAGAACTCCTCGGACGAAAGACCGGTGGATCTGATCGACGGGAATGCATAAAAAGCTCCGTATGGAACAAAGCACTCGAGTCCCGCATCAGATAATCCCTTAAGGATCACTCTTCTTCTGTGGTTATATTCATCCCTCATCTCCCTGATGAGCGAATCACCGGTCTCGGCAGCAGCCTTTATGATCGCAAACTGCGACGTCGAAGGAGCACTCATGATGCAGTACTGATGTATCTTCGTCATCGGAGCGATAAGTTCCTTCGGCCCTACAGCATAACCTATACGGAAGCCTGTCATTGCATACGACTTCGAAAAGCCGTTGATCATGATCACCCTGTCGTGAAGCTCAGGGAATCTGATAAGGGAACTCGGCTTGTCATCCGCATAATTGAGCTCACAGTAAAGTTCGTCAGATATTACGATGATATCAGGATGCCTCATGAGGACATCCCTGATAGGCTTTAAGTCCTCCATATCCATAACGGCTCCCGTAGGATTGCTCGGGAATCCGATGATGATGAACTTTGTCTTATCAGTTATGGCGGCTTCAAGATCCTCAGCCTTGAGCTTAAAATCGTTCTCCTGTGTCGTCTCTACTACGACCGGGACACCGTGAGCGAACATGACCGCCGCTTTGTAAGCTACAAAGCAGGGCTCAACGATGATGACCTCATCACCGGGATCGATCAGGGCCCTTGCCGCAAGGTCTATTCCCTCAGAGCCTCCTACGGTAATGAGGATCTGTCCGTCAGGATCATAGTCCGTACCGTATCTTCTCTTGATATAGCCGGAGATAGCTGTCTTGGAGTCAGTATATCCCGAATTAGGGGAATAATGCGTATAACCGTCGATCAGCGAATCTATGCCTACTTCCCTTATGCTCCAGGGAGTAACAAAATCCGGCTCTCCGATAGAAAGAGAGATGACATTCTTCATCTCACTTGCCAGATCAAAAAACTTCCTTATCGCAGAAGGCGGAACTGCCTTAACAGTCTGTGATATCTTGTTCTCGTAATCAATACTCATAAAACGATCGCCTGCCTGTCGTCATTCTTCGAGGACTCAAAGATGATGCCGTTAGCTTTATATTTCTTGAGGATGAAGTGTGTCGACGTCGAAAGCACTCCCTCGAGAGTCGCTACCTTCTCATATACAAAGCTCGCGATATCACGGAGATTGTCATCCTCATATATGAGCATAAGATCGAATCCGCCTGACATCAGATAGCATGCGGTAACTTTGTCATACTGGCTCAGGATATTGGAAATATGATCAAATCCCTGATTACGGACAGGTGTGATCCTGACTTCGATCATTGCGGTAACATGCTCGGGATATGTCTTCTCCCAGTTGATCTCAGTCGTATATCCGAGGATGATCTTCTCATCCTTAAGTCTCTTGATCTCAGCCTCTACCTCTGCCTCGGATGCTCCGAGCATAGTCGCGAGTTCGGCTGCGGAAAGTCTTGCGTTCTTCTCAATGGTCCTCAGTAGTTCAATATTATCGATCATATCCGTTAATTCCTTTCCTCCTGTTTAACTGAATAATTTTAACATACACGCTTTACGCATACAAATAATTATTAATAAAAGAGGAACCGTCTCTTCATATGAGACGGTTCCCTGTCTTTCATCGTAAAGGCTCTTATCAGATCCTTGCTACTCCTGAATCTCTTGCAGCCTTTGCAACTGCCTCAGCAACCGTCTTTCCTACGCGGGGATCGAATGCATCCGGGAGGATGTAATCCGCGCGGAGCTCCTCGTCGGAAACGAGGGACGCGATCGCGTCTGCTGCGGCGATCTTCATTGCATCATTGATATCGGAGGCACGTACATCGAGAGCACCTCTGAAGATACCGGGGAATGCAAGAACGTTATTGACCTGGTTCGGGAAATCAGAACGGCCTGTAGCTACTACAGCAGCACCTGCAGCGAGAGCCTCATCAGGCATGATCTCAGGTGTAGGGTTAGCGCATGCAAAGATGATGGGGTTGGGAGCCATCGTCTTGACCATTTCTGCAGTAAGAACACCGGGAGCGGAAACGCCGATAAAGACGTCAGCACCCTTGATAACATCAGCGAGAAGGCCCTTCTTGCCCTGCTTGTTCGTGATCTCGGCGATCTCGTTCTTTACAGGGTTCATGTTCTGTCCTCTTCCCTTATATACAGCACCTCTTCTGTCGCAGAGGACAACGTCCTTGAGTCCTCTCGAGATAAGGAGCTTCGTGATAGCGATAGCTGCAGCACCTGCACCGGAAACTACGACTGATATATCATCGATGTGCTTGCCTGTGAGCTTAAGAGCATTGATCATACCTGCAAGTGTGATAACGGCAGTACCGTGCTGATCGTCGTGGAAGATCGGGATATCAACATCTTCTCTCTCCTTGAGCTTCTTCTCGATCTCAAAACATCTGGGAGCTGAGATATCCTCGAGGTTTACGCCTCCGAAGGATCCTGCGAGGAGAGCAACAGTATTGACGATATCATCGACATCCTTGGAACGGATGCAGAGAGGGAAAGCATCAACATCTCCGAAAGCCTTGAAGAGAGCGCACTTTCCTTCCATAACGGGCATTCCTGCCTCAGGTCCGATGTCACCGAGTCCGAGTACAGCCGTACCGTCAGTAACTACTGCAACGAGATTGTGTCTTCTTGTGTATTTGTATGAGAGATCCACATTATCTGATATCTCGAGGCAAGGCTCTGCAACACCGGGTGTATAGGCAATTGCAAGCGCCTCCTTGGAATCTACGGGTGCACGTGCGATTACTTCGATCTTTCCTCCCCACTCAGTATGCTTCTGAATTGCCAGTTCTTTGTTGTCCATAACGACCTCCGGTATGTATATTGTTTGAATTTATAATTCAATCCCTGTAATTGTCAGGAATGTCATTATCAGGTGTTCCAACCGGTTCCGGAACATAGGGATGCTCCAAAAGCCTACAATAGATTATACCCGCATATCTTGCGAGCGCAAGGAGAATAAAAACAAATATAAAAGATTCCGTTATCATGGCCGCCGGCTCCGACACCTGCTCTATCAGCGTAGGGATAAAGCCGAGGATCCAGTTGAGAAGGAGTATTATGCATATATTCTTAGCATTGGTTAAGTAATAACCCCTGGTCCTGTATATCATGTCCTTTGCAGCTCCGAAGATACCGGAATCCCCTGACAGGTAGCACGAAGGATACATTATGATACAGGGCACCGCCATCACCATTACGAAGATAAAGAATACGGAAACCGCCGCAGCAGGAACGGAGATCACAGCCAGGAGCAGGGTCATGAGAAAGAGCCTTCCAATCATATTTCCTGTCTTTATGACGGGAAGAGTATTATCATCCTTCCCCATTCTGTACTCCCTGATGTATATGCCCGAATAGATCGTAGAAGCCATTACACAAAGGAACAGAGAGGCAAATGAAATGCCCAGGAACAGGAGATTTCCCTTAGTCAGCGGAATATCGGCAACCGTAGCATTCGCCATCTTCTCCGTATCATTGAGCATGGTCTCGGCCCAGTCATAAAATGCCGTAAAATCGGTGTCTCCGATGGGAGCCAGGATCGGGAATGAACGGATGAGGAGCAGTAGAAGGAACAGAAGTCTGGAAGTCCACGGGCTCCTTAGATCCTCAAGTTTGAAGATTTCGAGTATCGAATTGCGCATAGATTGATTTTGCATCAAGAAAGGGCGAAAAATCAAGGTGATTTTTGGGCATATTTGAGCATGTATGATAATGTGCACGCGTTATTATTATATGCTACAATTGTTCTGTCATAAATGAAAGAGAAGGTAGACAGAACATGACAGATTTCAGAGTTAACCCCGACTTATTGTGCATTATTCCTCCCCAGAAGCACTCTGTAGAGGACATAACTGCTATCCTTGAGGCTCATCCCGAGATCAAGTTCGTTTCACTGGCAGCCATAGATCTTGCCGGAAATGACACCGATGAGAGGATCCCGATCGGAGATTTTCACGATAATCTGCAAAACTATCTTGACGGCGCGGCCGTTCAGACAGACGGCTCCTCCGTTGTTCTCCCCGGCATCGCCACATTGAACGACGGAAAGGTCGACCTTGTTCCGGACCCCAATGTCGTCTGGTATATCGATTATAACTACGAGCATATAGATGTGAAGACCGGACTTCCCGTCGGAACTCTCAGGATCCCTTCATTCCTCTATCATAACGGTGAGCCGGTCTGCTCCAGATCAGTCCTCAAGAAGAGCGCAGGCTACTTCGAAGAGCGTGTAAAGGCTCTTTTCGAGAACGATCCCGGACTTTGCGAGGAATACGGCTTCTCCCATGACGATCTGGACAGGATAACGCTCATCATGGCAACGGAACTCGAGTTCTGGGTCAACTCCCCTGACGAGAAGATAAGCACGGAACAGCTCTCTATCTCACAGGTCCTCAAGGAGTCCTACTGGAAAAGGACAAAGGGCGTGGTAAGGACCGCTCTCGAGCAGGTTATCCTTGTTCTTGCAAACTACGGTTTTAATCCCGAGATGGGACATAAGGAAGTCGGCGGTGTAAAGGCTGCAGTTACGTCTACAGGTGATTTCCACTCCATCATGGAGCAGCTCGAAGTCGACTGGAGGTATTCTGATGCCCTCCAGGGTGCCGATTATGAGCTTACGGCCAGGATCCTCATCAAGGAGATCTTCAGGATGCACGGTCTCGAAGTAAGCTTTGATGCCAAGCCTATACCCGGTGTAGCCGGATCAGGCGAACATACGCATGTCAACGCCGTAGCCTTCCTTAAGAACGGAAAGAAAGTCAATCTCTTTGCTCCCTCCGATCTGAAGAAGGATTACCTGAGCAGGATCGGCTGGGGTTCCCTTATGGGCATCATGAAGCATTACGATCTTATCAATCCTTTTGTTTCGGCTACAACGGATGCATTCATGAGGCTGCAGCCCGGTTTTGAGGCTCCTACGCATGCAGTTGCATCTATCGGTAAGGATGTCCTTACACCTTCCCGTAACAGAACGGTACTCTTAGGTGTCGTAAGATCCGAGAATACTTCACATGCTACCAGGTTCGAGCTCCGCTCACCTAACCCTCACACGAATACATATCTTTGCCTGTCCGCTATATATCAGTGCATGCTCAACGGCATCGACTACGCGCTCTCTTCCGGCAAGACGACTGAACAGCTCGAGAATGAGTTCATCAAGCCTTACGGAGAAGAGGCCGATTATCTCGATAAGGACAGGCTCTACAGATGTGAAGAGGATATTTTCGAGGAGATGAGCGAAGATGAGAGAGACAGGCTCTTCGGCGTCCCTCCTGCCACTGTTTACGATTCGCTCAAGAATTTTATCTCAGACGATTCCGTTACGGAGATCCTCTGTTCCGGTAATGTTTTCAACGAGAAGATACTTTCTTCCTATTCACATGCCATGCTCGACAAATGGCAGATGGAACTTCTGGAGAGGATCATCCCCTCCAATCTCACGACCATCCGCGGCATAACGAAGCGTCATACTTCCGCGAATGCAGTCGATGATGATATGTGGAGCGACATCGAGAAGATGAAGACGACTCTCGCCAAGGATTCCACCGAGTCTACATCTGTATTCACACTTATCAAGAATGCGATCGAGTCTCATTCCCTTAAGGACATCTCAAGACTCCAGGTAAGGATGAACGGCGATATGGCTGAACTGGCCGTACTCTATAAGGAATACTGTGACAATCAGATCTGATAACGATAAAGCATAAAGATAACGGGCATCTCTTCAGTAAGAGGTGCCCGTTTTTGATCTCATGGATAAATATGGAGGATCATTCCATATAATGCAGATAGCTTCCGCCTACCGATGATGCAAGAGCGTCGATATCCTTATTCGCGATACCGTAGACGATTATCGCACAGCAGTCATTTCCGTCCCATACCTGCTTCTGAGTATAAGCTGAGAACTTATCGACGAGATTCTCCATGGAACCTGCTTTCGCCCTTACAACATAATTGGAGACTATATCTCCGTATTCAGCCGTTACTCTCTTTTCCGGAACGTACCAGTTCTTCGTGTAGGCTGTCGTCTCGGGTGCACGTGAAGCCTCGAGGACATCAGCTACGACAGCGGAGGCCGTAGGAAGCTTTCCTGCTCCCCTGCCGTAGTACATCGTCGTACCTACCGCATTTCCCTTAACGAGGATCGCATTGAAGACACCCTCGACCGGTGCGAGCTGGGATTTCTTTGATACGAAGTGAGGAGCGACATATGCTGAAGGCTGATTGCCCTCCATATTGGAGAATACGGCAAGGAGCTTGATATTGCATCCGATCCTTGTAGCAAAGTTGATGTCATCCAGCTTTATCTCGGAAATACCCTTTGTATGGATCTCTTCGGGAGATACATATTCGCCTTCGAGAGCTATGGACGAAAGGATCGAGAGCTTCCTCTGTGCATCGATACCGTCAACGTCGGCAGAGGGATTCTGCTCGGCATATCCTTTTGCCTGTGCTTCCTTAAGGGCCTCATCATAGGAAAGGCCCGAAGACTTCATGCTCGAAAGGATATAGTTCGTCGTTCCGTTTACGATACCTGCGATCCTCATGATCCTGTTTGCAGCCAGACATCTGTGAAGAGGCCTGATGATCGGGATACCGCCGCCTACGGCCGCCTCGTAAAGATACTGGCATCCGTTATCCTGGGCTATCTTCATGAGCTCGGGACCGTGTGTCGCTACGAGTTCCTTATTGCTCGTTACAACGCTCTTTCCCTTCGAAAGTGCAGTCTTTGTAAACTCATATGCGATCTTCGCACCGCCGATCGTCTCGATCACGACCTTAATCTCGGGATCATCAAATACATCGGAAGCCTCATGTGTTACAAGATCAGCGAAAGGGCTGTCCGGAAAATCCCTGATATCAAGGATCTTCTTGACTCTGAGAGGCTCACCCAGGTGATTCTCTATCTTATCGGCATTCATCCTGATGACTTCGGCAGCACCTGCGCCGACGACACCGAAACCTAAAATAGCTACATTGATCATTCTCATATCTCCTGACTTTTTATTCTCTGCTTAATATCTTGCACGACCTTATCCCCGCGATCTTCTTGATATCGGTCAGTATATCCTCAACACTTCCGAGCATCGATACAGTCTCGAGCGAGATCGATATGTCGGCAAGTCCGTTGATCGGGATATTCTGGTTGATCGTAAGGATATTTGCCTTTGATCCGGCGATGACGTTGAGGATAGATGACAGTATCCCCTGAAAGTTCTCTACCGTTATAAGGAGAGTGACCTTCTTACCGTTTGTCGCCTCAAAGAAAGGCAGGACGGAGTCCTTGTACTTATAGTAGGCACTTCTCGAAAGACCGGTCTTCCTTACAGCTTCATTGACCGATACGGATTCGCCGGTATTAAGACGCTGCTTGACTTCCATTACCTTGATAAAGACTTCGGGAAGTACTTTTTTGTCAACGAGGAAGTATTCGGTGGATTCTTCGATCATAAGTGCTTATCTCCTCTCTGCCTTGCTGTGCAAACAGTCCGCGATCGGTGGACAATTGTACGCGTACGTGAGATATTAACACTTTTCGAAAAGCTTTTCAACCATGGCACGAAGAGCCTTGCCGCGATGACTCATGCTGTTCTTGAGCTCAGGACTCATCTGGGCACTCGTCATCTTATACTCGGGCACATAGAAGATCGGATCATATCCGAATCCGTTCTCGCCACAGGGCTTCTCGTGGAGCACGCCCTCAAAGTATTCCTCGACCGTAAACTCGCTCTTATCAGGTCTTACGACTGCAACAGCGCATGTAAAGTGAGCCGTCCTCTTCTCTTCCGGAACACCTTCCAGCATCTCGAAGATCTTCTTGAACTTCTCTTCATATGTGGAGTCTTCGCCGCAGAATCTTGCTGAATAGATACCGGGGGCACCATCCAGAGCATCGATACACAGTCCCGAATCATCGGCCATAACGTAATCATCGGTAAACTTGCTGACTGCCCTTGCCTTGATCAGGGCATTACCCCTGAATGAATCGGCATTCTCATCGATGTCGACGCTGATCCCCGCCTCCTTCATAGATACGGCCTCAAATTCCGTTCCTTCAAGGAGCTCGTTTATCTCCCTGACCTTATCCATATTACCGGTCGCAATGATGATCCTCATCTTATCTCATCCCCTTGCTTCTCTTTCGATTAGTATTTTTACCTGGATGATTATAATAATATAAAAAGAAAATAGCAAACACAGACCGTTCGTGATATTATTATCCACATGAAAACAAGTGATTTCGCGTATTATCTTCCCGAGAGGCTTATCGCTCAGCATCCGCTTGAAGACAGATCGTCTTCAAGGCTCATGGTTCTCGATAAGAAAACGGGACAGACACTGGACAGACATTTTTCGGACCTTCCCTCATTTCTCAGGAAGGGCGACGTTCTCGTAATGAACAACACAAGGGTCATTCCCGCACGCCTCATCGGACAGCGTGATGATACCGGATCCCCTGTCGAGATTCTCCTTCTCCGAAGACTTGATGACACCAGATGGGAATGCATCGTCCGTCCCGGCAAGAAGGTCAAGCCCGGAAGAAGATTCGTATTCATCAAGGATGAGCTTGAAGCCGAGTGCGAAGAGATAAAGCCTGACGGCAACAGGATCGTACGCTTTAATTTTAATGGGATATGGGAAGAAGTACTCGATAAGGCAGGCACGATGCCTCTTCCTCCCTACATCCACGAGAAGCTTCAGGATAAGGAGCGTTATCAGACTGTCTACTCGAAGACGCCGGGATCAGCCGCGGCTCCGACTGCCGGTCTTCACTTCACAAACGAGCTTCTGGATAAGATCAGGGCAATGGGTGTTGAGACCGTCGAGGTCACTCTTCACGTAGGTCTCGGTACTTTCCGTCCCGTCAAGGTCGAAGATGCGACAAAACATAAGATGCATTCCGAATGGTTCTGTTTTGACGAGAACGCATCGAAAGTGATCAGGAAGGCCAGAAGCGAAGGAAGAAGGATCATATCCGTAGGAACGACATCCACGAGAGTGCTCGAGACTGTCGCTTCCAAAGATCCTGAAATGAACCCCGTAAGCGGCGATACCGATATATTCATATATCCCGGATATGAGTTCAAATGCGTCGATTCACTGATAACGAACTTCCATCTTCCGGAATCCACACTCATAATGCTCGTTTCCGCTCTTGCAGGCAAGGATCATGTCCTTGCTGCATATGAGAAGGCCGTCAGCGAGGAATACCGTTTCTTCAGTTTCGGCGATGCGATGTTCATAACGGACCTTAACGATACCTCACTTTAAGGAGATATAAGATGTCAGACTATCCCGTATGGTACGAACATATTCATACATGTAAGCAGACCGGCGCAAGACTTGGCCGTGTCCATACACCTCACGGCACTATCGATACGCCCCAGTTCATGCCCGTCGGAACACAGGCATCCGTAAAAGGAATGAGCCCGGAAGAGGTCGCATCTATGGGTGCAGGGATAATCCTTTCCAACACATATCATCTCTGGATGCGCCCGGGCAGCGAGACCGTTGCAAAGGCAGGCGGACTTCACAGGTTTATGAACTGGAAAGGCGCCGTCCTTACCGACAGCGGCGGATTCCAGGTCTTCTCTCTCGCACGCCCCAAGGATATCGTTGAAGAGGGTGTTCATTTCAGATCGCATATCGACGGATCGAAGCATCTTCTCACACCGGAACTCTCGATGAAGATCCAGAACGATCTCGGGGCTGATATCATCATGGCATTTGACGAGTGCTGCCCCTACCCTTCCACTGAAGAATACTCGAGAAGGTCACTTGAGAGAACGACCAGATGGCTCGGAAGGTGCATCGATTCACACAAGGATCCGGAGCACCAGGCACTTTTCGGTATCATTCAGGGTAATATGTATCCCGAACTGCGCAAGGAGAGCGCTAAGCAGATTACTTCATTTGATCTTCCGGGATATGCGATCGGCGGACTGTCTGTCGGCGAGCCTGCAAACCTGATGTATGAGATGCTCGACAATACCGTCCCCCTGATGCCTGAGGATAAGCCGAGATACCTTATGGGCGTAGGAACACCGGACTACCTGATCGAAGGCGCTCTTCGCGGTATAGATATGTTCGACTGCGTCCTCCCCACAAGGATGGGAAGACACGGAACTGTACTCACTTCACACGGCAGGGTCATAATCAGGGATTCAAGATATAAGGAATGCTTCGAGCCGATGGATGATAAGTGTGAATGCTATGCATGCAAAAACTACACTTCTGCATATGTAAGACATCTTCTCAAGGCTAAGGAGATGTTCGGTCAGAGGCTCTGCACATGGCATAATATCCATTTCCTCCTTGACCTCATGCGCCGCGTAAGAGAAGCTATCGCAGAAGACTGTCTCGCAGATTTCAGGGAATCCTTCTACAAAGAATACTACGGATAAGTCTATTCCTTTATCCTTATCTCGTCATTCCTGACGATGAAAGTAATGGCGGTAAGATTACCCTCTGAGAGCATCGTCTGCTCGGATATCCTGCATACCATAAAATCCATCCATTCTTCAGAAGAGAAGGATATCATGGCATCTGTATATATCGCAGGCTTTGTAAGCTTCTTATAGAATCTCGTTGTACCGCAGACTATCCTGTCACCGTTATCGAGCTTCATAAGTCCGTTTGGCAGTCTCCTGACATCGCCTTTCTTTGCTATCATTGCATAAACACCGCCACGCGAATCGATCATCACTTCCTCATTGGAGATCCTTATGAGGAGATATTCGCTCTCATTTCCCATATACATGGCAACATCAGATGCTATCTCATCGAAAGGGCGTCCGCGCCCTCCGCTGACTACCGCACCGGCGAGCTTTGCCTCGTTGCTCCTGACCTCGGTCGTCCTGTCGGAACTGCCGTAATAGAGGAACGCCGTCAGCTTTTCGCCATGGTTAATATAGACATTATCAAGATAGTCGTCACGACCGCCTCTGTGCATCAGTGTATAATACTCGATCATACGACACCTCTCGACATCCTTACCATTATCGCCGTGTAGTTATCCTGTTTGGGGATCTTCTTCGACTTGATGGTCTGCTTTATCGTGTAAGCTATCTTTCTTGCTCCGGAATGATTATACTTGGCGAGCGTATTCCACGGTATCGCATCCGTAAGACCGTCCGAGGATACGATGATCACATCTCCGTCGGTAAGCTTCATCGCTTCCGTTGTATAGATGACCCTCGGATCTTTATTTCCCATGAAATCAACGAGTGCTCTCGACTTACTGTTGATGTAAGCGTCCTGAGTTTCCTTGCCTTCACGCACGAGCTTCTTTACGAGGTAGGAAACATAATTCTGTCTGGGATTAAGTATCGTTGACTGACCGTCCCTTATCAGGATGATGTCACTGTCTCCGACGCTGTAGATATTCATGTAATTATTGTAGATATGGATCATCGCAAGAGTGGCGCCGCCCTGAAAATCGTACTTGCTGCAGATCATATTTGAGATCTTCCTGATATCGTCAGCAGTCTTCTCATTCCCGAAAAAGCTCAAAGGCCACATTCCCTTTATCTCATTGACTATGTCATGTGAGATCTCATCTCCGAACCTCATGCCGCCCATGCCGTCCGATACGCAAACGACGAGCCCGTTCTTATCATACTCATCGACCGGTGAGATATAGAAAGAATCCTCCTGCTTATCCCTCTTGCCCTTCTCATGGAAATATGCGATCTCAGCAGACAGGAGCTCGCCATTATCCTTACGGCCTGATGCTCGGGTCATCTTCTTTCTCTTAACCCAGTTGTAGCCTACCCACACCGCAAGAAAAAGAGACACAGCCAAAAGCGCAAGCGCTGCCACTATGGCAGTGCGGAGCTCTGTTGACAGTGCCTCCCATTGATCGAACATAAACGTTTACCGGATCTTCAGATCCGCCTCACTTATCAGTCTTCGTGTCTTCCTCTTCTTTCCCGTCTTCATTTTCGACGGGCTCATCTTCATTCATTTCATCATCTTCAGCTTCGCCTATATCATCGGCAGGGTCATCATCAGTATACTCATTCGGGCTTCCTATGTACTGCTTTATGAACACACCTGTCGCATATGCATTCATATACTGGATAAAGGAAAGAACAAACGTAAGATAGAAGAATATGACAACCGCATATGCAACGAATGTCGCCGCGAAAAGGAGCAGGAACGGGATCAATACCAGAAGCAGGAAGGAGACACCGATAAGTCCGAGGCACGGTCCGAACTTGAGCAGAACAAAAAGTATCGCATTCCTGTATATCTTCTTAAGCGGAAGGTCGACTGATACGATCATCTGCCAGACCATATTCTGTACCATGATGAATACACAGAAGATAACGATAAAGAATACCGATACAGCCGTTCCAAGCCTCGAACCGGAAGCTCCGTAGAAACCGATACCGGTAAGAGTGAGAGCCGTGACGATCAGCGATATGAACATCGCACCAAGCGACTGCTTGAGATTGTTCTTCATGCCTTCCTTGAAATCGGAGAAATAGAACAGTCCCGTCTCCCTGTAAAGATTCCTGTACACCTGTGAGAAACCCGCATGAAAGGGTCCGAAGCAGATCAGGGTAGTTCCCATAAGGAACATTACCGAGAATATCACGATGAGGTAATAGAGCTGGTAAGCGGCATCGCTTCCCACATCATTCTGCATGACTGTATTACCGATGATACCGAGCGTCTTTGTATATTCAACAAAGTTCTCGGGAACAAATACCGGATTGATCATGGGAAGGAATATGAGTACATAAGCGAATGCAACGAGCATCATCGGTATATTGAAAACGATGAACAGAAGGTTCGTTCCCATGAGCGTAATGAAATTGGTCTTGTATGAATAAAGGAAGTTGTAGACCGGACCGTGTTCTTCCGTTACATAATCAGTCCTTGGCACTTTATCGAGTCTCATACTGAGCAGCTTCTCCCGAATTCTTAATATTATTGATTATACCCGAGAATCTGTCGATTATCTCAAGCGAACGTGCGGCGATCGCGGCATTTTTTTCTTTTTTGCCGTTTTTGCCCTTGAATTTCCCTTCGATCCTCTCTACCAGCCCGAAATTTGCATTCATCGGAACAAATCTCTTTACCGAAGGATCGGACACATATGCGGACATTGATCCGATGACTGTCTTCGCATCAGGGATATATGGATCATCCATACCGAGCGCCTTCATGGCTGCACAGTAACCGGCCAAAAGCCCCGAAGCCGCAGATTCTACATAACCTTCGACTCCTGTCATCTGTCCCGCGAAGAACAGCCTGTCATTGCTCCGGAGTGAGTATCCGTTGTTCAGGAGAGCGGGGGAATTCAGATATGTATTTCTGTGCATGACACCCATCCTGAGGAATTCTGCATTCTCAAGACCGGGTATCATCCCGAAGACCCTTTTCTGTTCGCCGAACTTGAGCCTGGTCTGGAATCCTACGAGATTGAACATGGTCTTTGCACTGTCATCCTGCCTGAGCTGAAGACATGCATAAGGTTCCTTTCCTGTCCTCGGATCTATGAGACCTACCGGCTTAAGCGGACCGAACCTCATCGTGTCTTCACCCCTTGAAGCCATTGTCTCTATAGGCATACAGCCTTCGAAGACTATCTCTTTGTCAAAGCCTTTGACTTCAGCCCTCTCGGCATTTATCAGAGCTTCGTAGAATCTAAGATACTCTTCCCTGTCCATCGGGCAGTTGATATAGTCGTCTCCTCCCTTGCCGTATCTCGATGCAAAGAAAGCCTTCGACATATCGATAGAGTCTTTGGAAACGATAGGTGCAGCAGCATCGAAAAAGTGAAGATCGCTTTCACCTGTGAGCTTCATTATCTCATCGTAGAGACTGCCGTCGGTAAGCGGACCCGTAGCAACGATGGTGATATCATATCCGTCATCATCCAGGGATGTGACTTCCTTATCGATAACCGTTACCAGAGGATCGTTCTTGATCTTTGACGTGATGTATGAAGAGAACTCATTCCTGTCTACGGAAAGAGCACCGCCTGCGGGAACGGAAGTCCTGTCAGCAGCTTCCATGACGATGGACCCGAGCCGTCTCATCTCCTCCTTGAGAAGACCGACAGCATTTTCGACAGATGCCGCGCGGAGTGAATTACTGCATACGAGTTCGGCGAAAAGATCCGAGTGATGTGCAGGACTCTTCCTTACGGATTTCATCTCATAAAGATCGACCGGTAAGGAAAAGCCGGTCAGCATATTTACGGCTTCGCATCCGGCGAGCCCGGCACCTATTACCCTGATCCGCATTTACTCTTTTTTCTTTCTGGCGTTCGTGGGGCAGTCCTTATTGGAGCACCTGGGATAGCTCTTTCCCCTGAAGCGCTTCCATACCATATATGAACCGCACTCCTCACACTTCCTGTCATCTACTGGAAGATCCCATGAGATAAATCCACACTCGGGATCAGAGCCCTTCTTGTCACATGTATAGAAGGACTTGCCCTTATACTTTCTTGACTTCAGCGAAATGATGCCGGAACCGCAAAGAGGACACTTGCCCTTGGCTGTGATCTCGATATTCTTTGTATACTTACAGTCAGGATAGCGGGAGCATGCTATGAACTTTCCGAACTTTCCTTCCTTGATGACGAGTTCGCCCTTTCCGCATTCGGGACAGACCTCACCGGTCTTCTCATCCTCGAACTTAACCTTCTCGATCTTATCGGCTGCTTCTGCGATCTGCTTGTGGAATCCGGGATAGAAATCGCTTAATACGCTCGTCCACTCCTTGCTTCCGGTCTCGATATCATCGAGCTTTCTTTCCATTTCAGCCGTAAACGACACATCAACTATCTCGGAGAAGTTTTTCTCGAGCATCTCTGTTACGACTTTTCCGAGATCCGTTATATGGATATTCTTGCCCTTCTTCTCAACATAGTTCCTCTCAAGGATAACGGAGATCGTGGGTGCATATGTAGAAGGCCTTCCGATACCGTTGTCTTCCATTGCCTTGATGAGTGTTGCCTCGGTGTAATGAGGCGGAGGGAGAGTATTCTTCATCTGTGCATCCGTCTTGAGAACCTTAAGTACATCACCTTCGTTAAGCTCGGGAAGAGCGACCTTCTCGTCTTCCTCATCCTTGGATGTATCTTCCTTAAGGTCAGCATATGCCTTCAGGAATCCGGGGAATGTGATAGTCTCACCCTGTGCCCTGAAGAGCTCTCCGCCGGCAACTGCATCTACTGTTACAGTATCGAGAGATGCAGCCGTCATCTGTGTCGAGAGGAATCTGTCCCATATCAGCTTATAGAGCTTATACTGCTCTGCCGAGAGCGACGCTTTTACAGCCTCAGGATCCAGATCGAAATGTGTAGGCCTTATTGCCTCATGTGCATCCTGAGCGGAATTCTTGTTCTTGTAAACTCTCTTATAGGGGCAAACGTACTCTTTTCCGAATCTTTCCTCAATAAGTGCTCTCGATGCTGCAACTGCCTCATCCGAGATCCTGACTGAGTCTGTCCTTATGTAGGAAACGAGAGCTGTCTGTCCCTGACCTGCGATCTCGACACCTTCATAGAGCTGCTGGGCAACGGACATCGTTCTCCTGGATGTAAATCCGAGTCTTCTCGATGCCTCCTGCTGGAGTGTCGACGTCGTAAAAGGCGGGAAAGGATTCCTTTCCTTCTTTCCTTTCTTTACAGATACTATATCAAGATCCTTACCTTTGATGTTGGCCAGGACCTTATCTGCATCTTCCTTGCAGGAAAGCTTCTTCTTCTCGGTCTTGTCGCCATATGTTCCGACATACTTTATCGAAAACTTATTCTTCTTATCATCCGGTGTGACATCGAGCTTTATGATCCAGTACTCCTCGGGAACAAAAGCATCTATCTGCATATCACGCTCCATAACGAGTCTCGTCGCAACAGACTGGACTCTTCCGGCGGAAAGGCCCTTGCGGATCTTATTCCACAGAAGAGGACTGAGCTCATAACCTACGAGCCTGTCGAGGATCCTTCTTGCCTGCTGTGCATTAACGAGTGACATGTCGATAGTCCTGGGATTATCAACAGCATCCTTTACCGCCTTCTTCGTGATCTCATTGAAAGTGATCCTGCACGAAGAAGAAGGATCTATCTTCAGAGCATTGGCTATATGCCATGCGATCGCCTCACCCTCACGGTCAGGGTCGGTAGCGATATATACAAAATCGGAATCCGATGAGAGTTCCTTCAGTTCCCTGATGACTTTCTCTTTGCCTCTCATCGTAATATATACGGGCTTAAAGCCGTTATTGACATCAACTCCGAGAGTCGACTGCGGCAGATCCTTGATGTGGCCGACAGATGCGGATATCCTGTAATCCTTTCCCAGATATCTTCCGATAGTCTTTGCCTTTGCAGGCGACTCAACTATAACGAGTTTCTTTCCCATGATACTGATCTCACACCTTCAAAACATATTTCTGAAATTTCTCACAAATAATATATATAATTCATCATTAACGAATTGTCAAAGCCTAATTTGGCAAGCATCACAATATTAGATCAACACTTTAGTGCCGATACCATTGTTTTCTGTTCAAATGAAAAACTGCTTCAGAAGTCACGTCTCAACTGAATAATGAGACCACTCCACCCGTAAACAAACACACTTTGTAATACCAGACTCCTGTGCCACTCCGCAGATGCAGCCATTCTGACACATCAATAGTTCTGATGATTATTCCATCCTTATCGTAAACAGTAACCGATGCGCTATCAAACGGATAATTAGTTGTCGAAATAAGTTCATTAGTTTCCGGATCAAGATCTATGCTGACCACCTCAAGATAATACGGATCCCAGTCACTTTCCGGTAAACCCATTACCATGGTTCCGCCATTTTCATCAGCGTTACTTGATATTATGGTTATATCTCCGGCAGGCTGATCGTCACCGTCAGTATAAATGCTGCATTCCGGTGTTAACGGCATACCATATTCCTTATGGCCGGTCCAGGTCAATACAACTGTATAAGCATAATCTCCCGATACGGGGACTGATCCGGTGGGATCACTGACACAGATCAATGAATCAATTGGAAGATCTGTTGGACAATCTTTTAAATCCGGCGAGTCAGAAATGTCCTTTACCACTTCATGATCATAAACTTTACCGTAAATATACTCATGTATGTAAGGGATCTCCGAATTCCAGTTTGGCCTAATACTCCAATCTCCACCATCAAACATCCCTGATTCGTAACATCCTTCTATCGGCAAAACAAGATACTCTTTCTCGATGCTATACATAGACAATTCTTTATCAAGGAACGATGCAATACTCTCACAAGCAATATCTGTATCGACACACCCACACAGAGTATCTGATGCTTTTTTTCTATTATCGCTGTCCATCGAAGAATACCTTTCAAAATAACTGCTGAGTATCTCCACGTGACGATAAGAGCGACACTCTCCCAATCCCTCTTTGATCAATAAATACGTTAATGCCTGTTCCCCGTCAAGGCATAACGCAGATCCTCCTGAAGGAATAGCATCTTTAACACTTTCATATCCCGTGATAAGAGAATAATCATTTGATTGTATCCACGAAGCCATTTCAGACTGCAATTCCTTCTCAGAAACATTACAAACAACTCCTCCCGAAGAATCAACGATGTCAATTGTGTCATAAAAACTCATTCCGATATAACCGGTTACCGGGATCATCATATTATTCTCAATAGTATCAACCAGAAGATCATATCCACCATACAATGTTATGTTTCTTATAGGCATTTGATCACTGTACCCCGGGACATTTACATATGTATTCTGATCAAGAGGAATGAACTTTATGGTTTTGTTATCATGGTCTACAGAAACAACGATGACCATATATGATGTAGAATTCTGTTGTTCATTTTTGAGCATGCTGTCAGAAAAAACGAGCAAATAATTCTTCACAGATTCATCAAACCCATCAGGATCGGTTACCGTTTCAATCGTCTCGGTTTCCTCTGTTTCAGATACAGCAGTTCTTCTTTTATCACTTCTGTTGTGTTTATTGCTTCTGTCATTCTTATCACTGCAAGCCGAAATAGACAGGAGTAAAGCCGCTAACAGTATTATCAATCTGGATAAGCGTTTACCCATAAATACAACAACCTCCACATGACAGTTATTGAATCATAGAATGCATCAAACAGCAGTCCCGTCGGCAGACGCGCCGGATGTGGCATTCTCTTTTGAAAGACGAGTACGTACAAGACCTGAATGGAACTCATCCAGTTCTTCTTTTGTCATACCAGACAGGCGATCGATAATACCGCCGGGGGCATACATCGTATCATCGATGATATAGTCTTTCTCATCTAATGACATATACTAGTCCTCCTAAACGCATTATAACAACTGCTTATAATTAAATCCATACTCTCGGCTGAGTTGAATCAATGCATAATTCTCTGCGGCTGCCATATCAGGATTTCTACTCAGGTAATCAGCCAGGCACTCGCAGAATAGAGGCTCAGGCACTGGCATCTGCGGTCTCGTGTAATGGTAAAGTGTCCCATTATGCCCTGATATGATCCCTTCAACATTCCTTGTATTGATCAGTTCGTTCAGATCTCTCAAACTTGGAGGAGACCCCATGTGATCCTGAGCATTACGGCATCTGTTCCCTTTTTCGAACCGATAATGCTATACAGAGCATCATAGTACCCTTTGCTTTGCACTATCTTCCAGTTAACACCATAATCTCCGATACTTGCTTTACGTGATCTCTCAAAAGCCATACTCTCACCTGTTGACCGCTATCTCATACTTCCCTCGCCTCGTTACGACTTCTCCTTTCATCTCCATATCAGAAAGCTTCGCGAGCAACATAGGGAAAGGCACAGGTATCATGACCGACAGCTCATCCGCATTCCTAGCCCTGATCCTCAGCTGATCCGTTATGACCAGTGAAAGCTCCTCATCGGTCAGGTCCGAAGGATCCTCATTCATCTTTCTCTGTATCTCTTCGCGGTCCAAAGTCTTATCCTGTACCCTCATACCGTCATTCCTGTGAGCAACCTCCTCCATTACCGCCTTGATGACTTCATCGGCATCTATTAGTATCCTTGCTCCGTCCCTGATGAGAAGATGGCCGCCGAGGGAGTTTTCGCTGTAGATATTGTTCGGAAGGACAAACACATCCTTCCCCTGTGATGCGGCAAAAGAGGCAGTGTGAAGAGTACCGCTGTAGATCCCTGCCTCCATCACGAGACATGCATCCGATATTCCGGATATGAGCCTGTTTCTCGCGGGAAAATACTGTTTAAGGACTTTCCCTCCCGGAGGCATCTCGGATATCAGAAGCCCCTTGGACGCCATCCTTTCATAGATATCCGCATTCTGCTTCGGATATACCATATCCGCGCCTCCGGGAAGTACAGCTATCGTATCCTTACCGAGTTCGAGAGCCTTCAGATGAGCCTGTCTGTCGATGCCCATAGCCATTCCCGAAACGATGACCACACCATGAGCCGTAAGTTTTGTTACCATATCAGATGTCGCATAGAGAGAATAGCTTCCCGCATCTCTGGAACCTACGATCGCTGCAGCGCCATTCCTGTGGAGCTTTGTCAGCATCTCTCTTTTTCCCTTACAGAAAAACACTCTGGGCATACCGTCAAGATAACGCCAGATAAAAGGATAATCCTTATCTTCAAAAGCGACTGTATAGAGCCCGTTCCTGTTCATGGAATCGATATACTCTTCTTCAGCCTTTTTTATCCTTTCCTCCTGCATCAGGGCATCTTTAAGGAGTGTAAACGACCTGTCCGACAGTTCGTCTTTTCGAGGTGATGACAGGATCGATCCTATCCCTTCTAACGTAATATCCCTGTGACTCTTTATAAACGACTTCGAAAACAGCTCACGTATGATCTTGAAATCGATCTTCGAATTAAACCTTACCGCTTCATATTCGATATCCTTCATCTTATCTTCCACCGGTATTACCTCCTTATCAGATCCCTGCTCCTGTATGCTCCCGCCTCTGCTATGTCGGATACCTTCATGTCCTGTCTTCCCTCCGTATCCGCTATAGTCCTTCCGAGAAGTATCATCCTCGTCATACCTCTTGCTGACAGTTCATATCTTCCGGCCGTTTCCACAGCATATTCCCTGACCTCTTCAGATGCTCTTATAATGTCGAATATATCCTCATCAGAAGAGACCTCCCTTATTCCGTTAAAACGGTTTCCAGAGTCCCCGGAATACCTGTTTTTCTGCATGTCCCAGGCCCTTCTGACCGTCTCTTGGGCTCTTCTGCTCTCATCGCCCGTTCTGCGTCCGAGTGTACTCTTCAGATCTTCCGTATCCAGGCTCCTCATCTCACTGAAGATGTCGATCCTGTCCAGAAAAGCTCCCGACAGTTTTGACAGATATCTCGATATCACGGAAGGAGTACATCTGCATACTTTATCCTTCTCGAACCTGTTACCGCATCTGCACGGATTGCCCGACCCCACAAAAAGGAATCTCGCCGGGAACCTGAATACCTTCCCGTCCTTGATATGCCTTATCTCGTGTTCTCCCATCGGGAGTCTCAGACCATCGAGAACTTCATTTTTCATCTCGCATATCTCATCGGCGAAAAGGATCCCGTGATCTGCCAGTACCGCTTCGCCCGGGATAAGTGTTGATGAACTTCCTGTTATCTTCGAAAGCGCGGTCCCCGGTCCTATAGTCCGATACGGCCGCTCCCTTGAGGCGCTTCCCGTAAGGTCGCTCAGCGCATATACGTCTCTTTGTTCCTCAGGGGACAATGGAGGCATTATGCTGCTTATCATCCCTGCTGCAAGTGTCTTACCGCATCCGGGACTCCCGAGGAGCAGGATATTATGAAAACCGGATGCGGCAAGGATAAGAGCTCTTTTTGTCTTTTCCTGTCCCTTCAAAACGGAAAGATCCGGAGCATTTCCTTTTATCAGTTCTTCATCATTTCTTTCCGCTTCCGATGTTGCCGTTAACGGAGAAAAAGACCTTCCTGCTATAACATCCGTTATATCTTTGAGCGAACCTATTACCGCCGCATCTGACCCGGTAAAGACAGCGCTTTCTCTCTCCTCTTCCGGGACTATTATGTGATCGAACATATCCTTATCGATACTCCTGAGCCTGACCGCACTCCCCGGAGTGCCTCTCGTCTCACCTGTCAGTTTGAGCTCTCCTTCAGCATATATCTTCACTCCGGGAGGACAGTTTATCTGTCCCGATACGAGAAGGATCCCTATCGCAATGGGCAGATCGAAAGACGTTCCGGATTTACGCATATATGAAGGAGATATGCTGACAGTGATATGTCCTTTGGGCATGATGAATCCGGATGAATTGAGCGCAGAGATGATCCTTCCCCTCGACTCCCTTATCGACGAATCGCAAAGACCTATCACATCGAAAGTCGGTATTCCCGGAGACTGTGATATCTCGATCTCCGACAGGACTCCCGCCGGGCCTTCGTTAAAACATGAAAACACTTTTGATAATCTGATCCTTGATGCCATGAACGATACCTCCCGAAAAGATTGATGTCCGTCTATCTTACAACGTTTTGCAAGGGAAAAGTTCCGACAATTGTACCGAATTTCCGACAATTTCCGACAATTCAGGCATTTTTGTATCTTATTGACTTTTCATGGTGTATAATAGTTTGGTTATTTTTGTTTATGAGGTAAATGCATCATGAAATTAGGCATAGTAGGACTTCCTAACGTAGGAAAGAGCACACTTTTCAATGCGATCACAAAGGCAGGTGCCGAATCGGCCAACTACCCCTTCTGCACCATCGAGCCCAATGTAGGTGTCGTATCCGTTCCCGACGAGAGACTCGATAAGCTCGCTGAGATGTATAATCCCGAGAAGTATACTCCCGCGGTAATAGAATTCGTTGATATCGCAGGACTCGTCAAGGGTGCGAGCAAGGGCGAGGGCCTTGGCAATAAATTCCTTTCGAATATCCGAGAGGTCGATGCCATCTGCCATGTCGTAAGATGTTTCGACGATCCCGATGTAGTTCATGTAGACGGAAGCGCTGATCCCGAGAGAGATATCGGAGTCATCGATCTTGAGCTCATCCTCTCCGATATGGAGATCATGGAGAAGAGGATCGACAGGACAAAGAAGATGATGAAAGGCGGAGACAAGTCCTATGCGGCTGAGCTTGCCGTATATGAGAAGATCTATGACTGTCTCGCAGCCGAGAAGCCCGCAAGGCTTCTCGAGTTCGACGATGAGGAACTTGCATTCACGAAGGATCTTCAGCTCATCTCCTTAAAGCCTGTTCTTTTCTGTGCAAATATAGCTGAGGATGATATAAAGAATCCCGATATCCCCTATGTCGAGACTGTAAGGAAGATCGCCGCCGAATCCTCGAGCGAAGTAGTAGTTATCTCCGCAAAGATCGAGGAGGAGCTCGGACAGCTCGAACCTGAGGACAGACAGATGTTCCTCGACGATCTCGGTATCGACAGCGCAGGTCTCGATAAGATGATCAAGGCTTCATATAAGCTCCTCGGACTTATCTCCTTCCTTACTGCCGGCCCCCAGGAAGTCCGCGCATGGACTATCAAGAACGGCACAAAGGCACCTCAGGCAGCAGGTAAGATCCACTCGGATTTTGAGAGAGGATTTATCCGTGCCGAAGTAGTTGCATATGACGATCTTGTCAACTGCGGTTCCATGGCAGCAGCCAAGGAGAAGGGACTTGTCAGATCAGAAGGAAAGGAATACGTAATGAAGGACGGCGACGTCGTTCTCTTCAGGTTCAACGTCTGATCATCCCCTCAGCCTAATGTGACCTCACCGTTTCCGGTAATATCTATGCCTTCTCCCTCAAACGACGGAGAAGGCCTTATTATACTGTAGAAAAAGTCTTTAGTCCTCGCAGCAAACTCACGCATGGAATAGTAAGTCTGAGCGGTAAACACATGGCCTTCTGCCTCGACTCCGATAACGTTCATATCAAATGACATTGCAAGATACATCGTCCTGAACAGGTGGTATCTCTGGGTAACGATAACGGCATTGTCGATGCCGAATACCTTCTTTGCCCTGTATATGGTCTCGTATGTTGAAAAACCAGCATGATCCATGAATATGTCTTCGGAAGGAACGCCTTTCGACATGGCATATGAACGCATTACATTTACTTCATCATAACTGTCATCCCCGTGGTCACCGCTCATAAGGAGCTTGGGCGCGACCCCTTTATTATAAAGGTCTATCGCAACATCGAGCCTGTCTGACAGAAGTGGCGTAGGCTCTTTATCAGCAGTTACTCCGCATCCTAATACTATGATGGCATCAGCATCGAAAGGAATGTCATCGGATGACTTGATATCCCCGTTACGGAATATAGACGAAGACGTTCTCAGATATACGATCTGATTGGATACGAGGAAGACTGTAAAGATCTCTATGAAGATGAGGAGAAAGAACCTTAACAGGTGCCTCTTATTCTTCATCACCGCTTTCATCGGCTTCCCCCTTCTTAAGCAGTTCCTCTCTGATCTCATCCATATTATTTCCGAGCTTTATCAGAGTAAACATCGTCATAAGGAAAACGAAGAGGATAAATGATTCGGCGATTATAGTAAACTCGAGCGGAAGTTTCTGAGCGATGAGCATCACGAGACAGATGAATACCGTACCCGACAGATAGACTGAAGCAGCGGCGATGATGAACTTTCTGAAAGCGCATCTGCACAGAGTGCTCTTTCCGAAAAGGATATAGATAAGAAAACCTGCACTCAGGATGACACAGAGTATTGATATCACGGATCCTGCATTCATATCCTTATCCCCCTCTCGTGAAGCTGCGTTTTGATCAGTTCCTCAACCTTCTCCTTAAGATCTTCGATATCACCGGAATTGTCGATAACATGATCAGCAAGGGCGGCATATTCGTCATCAGTCATCTGAACGGCGATCCTTCTCTGGGCATCTTCTTTGGTCATTCCTCTGTCGACGAGTCTCTTAAGCCTTATCCCCTCATCGCAGACTACGGTCCATATCTGATCACACCTGTCAACAAATCCTTTTCGCACAGGGATCGGAACATCGAGCACTAAGCATTTCGTCTTTTTCTGGACTTCTTTTGCAGTCTCTTCGTCCATATACTCGAAAACATATCTGTGGATAAGAGCAGACAGCTCGTCCAGCTTTCTGTTGTCACCGAAGACAAGTGACGAGACATATCTCCTGTTCATTCCACCGTCAGCCGATATCGCCCTGCTGCCGAACATCTCCTTTATGGCATCGATCGCAAGACCGCCGGGAGCTGTAACTTCTCTCGATATCTCATCCGCATCGAGGACCTTGAGCCCTTTCTCTCTCAAAAGAGCGCTGACCGTGCTCTTGCCGCTTCCTATGGATCCTGTTATCCCGAGTATAAACATTCTAATTACGACCTTCTTAATTATTTGGCATCAAGCCAGTTGTCGGAGGAATTGACATCTACCGCGAGAGGCACTTTAAACGACGCGGCGCTCTCCATCTCACGTTTCAATATCTCCTCCGCCTTTTCCCTGTCGGCGATATCGCATTCGACTATCAGTTCATCATGGACCTGCATTACGAGAAGAGCCGAAGGAAGTTCTTTCTTCAAGGCCCTGAACACCTTGTTCATGGCGATCTTGATTATATCTGCCGCAGTACCCTGGATAGGTGTATTCATCGCTGCCCTGTATCCGAAATTCTTTATATTCCTGTTCTGGCTCGACAGCTCAGTCAGGATCCTCTTCCTTCCGTAGAGAGTCTGCGTATAGCCTAATTTCTCGCCTGTCATCTTAAGACTGTCAAGATATCCGGTTATCCTCGGGAACTGCTTTCCGTATTCTGAAATGAGAGTCTTTGCATCGTCGTACGGAATGCCCAGATCAGAGGCAAGTCCGAATTCAGACACACCGTATATGATACTGAAGTTTACTGTCTTTGCCTGTGAACGCTGCTTCGATGTAACTTCATCCTCGCTCACTCCGAAAACCTTCATCGCCGTTCTCTTATGGATATCCTCGCCGTTAAGGAAAGCATCGGTCATGACCTCGTCTCCGCTCATTGCCGCGAGCAGCCTGAGCTCTATCTGCGAATAATCGGCATCTACAAGTATCCTCCCTGAAGGTGCAGTAAAGCATCCTCTGATCCTTCCTCCGTCTGAAGACCTGACAGGGATATTCTGAAGGTTAGGATCTGTCGAAGACAGCCTGCCGGTATTGGTCATTGCCTGCGTAAATGTTGTCCTGATCCTGCCGTCAGGGCCTCTCTTCTCCTCAAGGGCAAGAGTATATGTCGAATCGAGTTTTGTCAGTGCGCGGTAACTGATGATGAGATCGATGCACTCATGATGTGCGCGCAGCCTCTTAAGCTCCTCGACCGATGTGGAATAGACACCGGTCTTGCCCTTCTTTCCGTGAGGAAGGCCAAGCTTCTCGAAAAGGACATCTGACAGCTGTTTAGGAGATCCTATATTGAACTCATAACCGGTCGAAGCATAGATCTCCTTCTCGAGTTCTCCTATCCTTTTTGAGAATTCATCATGCAGCTCAAAGAGCTTCTCACCCGATACGTACATTCCGTTGCGCTCAATGTTATCAAGCGTGACCACGAGCGGGAATTCGATCTCATAAAGGAGTTTCTCACAATCCTCGCTTTTTATCTTCTCTTTCAGGACCTGTGCGGCTTTCATGTTTAGGACAAGTCTTTTCGCATCGTCAAGATCATCATCCGCAGACGAGTCATCTCCCGTGAGCATGAAGTCGATAGTCATCTGACCGCTCTTCTGGTCTTCGATAGGATAAGGCCTTTTGAAGACGCTCTCCATAAGCCTCTTGAAATCAGGTTCAGAACCGGAGATATAGTTGAAGACATAACCGCAGACCGATGTATCAAAGACGCTGTCCACACCGCTTAAAGGTCTTGGCAGTATCTTTGATGTATTTTTATAGTCGAATCCTGTAACACAGGCGCCTTCAAGGCCTGCTCTTTCATAGATATCCGTTAATGTATCAGGATCGGTCAGATAGACATCCACACCCCCATTGATATTGACGAACACCTTACCGGCACCCTTAAAGGACAGTCCGATATCATCTTCCTTCTTTATCTCCGGAATCCTGTCGCTTATGATCCTTATGTCATTCATTACAGATACAAATCCTGAATAGAGCTTTCCTTCAGGGCTTTCATCATCGGACTCTTCTGCCTGGAACGTAGCCTTCATTCCGTCAAGGCCGAGTTTTTTAATGACCTGCCGCAGGCCCAGTGAATTAAGCCTGTCGAAAAGTCCCTGGGGATCCTTTATCTCTTCGAAGGAAGTCTCATCAAGTCCGTAAGGAACAGGAACATTCCTGTCGATCCTGCACAGTTTCATATTAAGGTCAAGAAGATCATGTGACTCATCTATCCTCGCCTTCAGAGACGGTGACAGTTTATCGCTGTTGTTGATGACACCTTCTATATTTCCGTAATCGGCTATGAGCTTTAAAGCTGTTTTCTCGCCGACCTTCTCAACTCCTTTGATATTGTCGGAGTTATCGCCCATAAGAGCCTTTACATCGACAAAGACATCAGGAGAGATCCCGTATTGCTCCATAAAAGCATTTTTGTCGAGAAGTATCCTGGGCGGCTTTCCCTTTCCGGACTGCGGCATTATGACACTTACACTGTCGCTTATGAGCTGATAGTCGTCATGGTCACCCGAAAGGATGAATACATCATCACCGTCTTCCTGACCCATGAGCGAGAGTGTTCCGATAAGGTCGTCTGCCTCATAACCTTCGAGCTCCATCCTGGAAACACCCATGAGGTCGAGCAGTTCCTTTATCACAGGCATCTGGGCTGACAGTTCAGGCGGCATTCCTTTTCGCTGGGCCTTATAGTCGTCATACATCTTATGTCTGAAGGTGGGCGCCTTGAGATCAAAGAGGACGCAGATGTCAGTCGGTCTGTATTCATCCTTTACCGACAGCATCGTAGCGAAAAATCCGTTCAGCGCACCAGTAGGGGTTCCGTCCGGAGCCGTCATCGGAGCACGTCCTATTACCGCATAGAACGCCCTGTTCATTATGGAATTTCCGTCGATCAGAAGTATCCTTCTTCTCATTTCGTTCCCTCTTTTTTCCCGGAGTTTCCGTGCACTGCATGTGCCGTTGATATCATGAGCTTTATCCTGTTGAGCTGGTTCGCCTCGGAAGCACCCGGATCATAATCGATGGGGATTATGTTAGACATCGGATACTGACGCCTGAGCTCCTTTATCATGCCCTTACCTGTAACGTGATTGGGCAGGCATGCGAAAGGCTGTGCACAGATGATATTCGGGACTCCGTCCTGGATGAGCTCTATCATCTCGGCCGTAAGGAACCATCCTTCACCGCAGAAGTTACCGCAGCTCAGGACGCTCGAGGATTTCTGTGCGAGCTCCTCGATCCTCTCGGAGAGCATGAACTTTCCGCCTGTCTTCTTGAATGCTTCATTGACGGGCTTCCTGTATTTCTCGAGTATGTTTATAGCCTGCTTGTTTATGAATGCAGTCTTCTTTGATCTGCCAAGGTTCTGCGAAGCCCAGATCGGGTTATAGCAGCAGTAAAGGAAGAAGTCCAGAACACCGGGAAGGACAGCCTCACATCCCTCCTGCTCTATAACGTCTATCGCGTTATTATTCGCATCCGGATGGAACTTTACGAGGATCTCTCCGACAAGACCGACGCGGGGCTTTCTCGGGATATCCTTCAAAGGGAGCCTGTCGAACTTATCTACAACAAATGATACGAATTTCTTGTAGCTCCTTATGTCGGGGATACTCTCAAGATCGACATCGATATCGGCAAGGACATCCCTTATCTTCTTCTTCTCTTCAGGAGTCCTGTCCCAGTAGTTATTGGGCATTATCTGGTCATATCTCTCGGTCAGGTCATCGGCGAATCCCGTCTTGTTGAACATCTTTCTTCCGATACGGTTAACGTACATATAAAGGGCATTTGCAGATCCTTCCACCTTCTCATAGGGACGTACCCTAAGAAGGAGGTTGCTAACCATATCACCTATACACAGAGCCTTTATCGCATTGACGAGGAATGAAGGCGTGTACTGAAGTCCCTCATTCTTCTCGAACCTCTGTGCCGAGATCGCGATAACGGGTATCTGGGAATAACCGGCTTCCTTCAGAGCTTTTCTCAGGAATGCGACATAGTTGGTCGCACGGCATCCTCCGCCTGTCTGCGTGATCGCAAGAGTAACATTATCAGGATCTACCTCGCCTTTCAGGATCGCATTCACCATCTGTCCGACAACAACGATAGAGGGGAAACATGCATCGTTATTTACGAACTTGAGGCCGCACTCTATATCCTCTCTTGTAGCCTGTTTCAGGAGCTTGAGCTTATAACCGAAGTTACGGAATACGCTCTCGACAAAATCGAACTGGATAGGTGCCATCTGGGGCGCGATTATCGTGTGCTTCTTCTTATCTTCCTTCGTGAACTCGACTCTCTTGAGCGTATAGGGAGGATTCTCGGGATCGAACTCTTTCCTCTTGAACTCACCGGACTTCATGAGCTGTTCCCTCTCCTCCATCGCGACGACGAGCGACCTCATCCTTATCCTTGCAGCTCCGAGGTTGGAGACTTCATCGATCTTCAGGAGCGTATAGAGCTTGCCCGAGGATTCGAGTATCTCCTGCACCTGATCGGAGGTAACTGCATCGAGTCCGCATCCGAAGCTCGTAAGCTGAACGAGCTCGAGATTCGGCTTTGTAATAACAAAAGCCGCAGCCTCATAGAGTCTTGTGTGGTACATCCACTGGTCGACGACCCTGATAGGTCTCTTGAGATTACCGGGAATGGCTACGGAATCCTCTGTAAGGACTCCAAGGCCGAGCTGATTGATCATCTCGGGGATACCGTGATGGATCTCAGGATCACAGTGATAAGGTCTTCCCGAAAGAACGATACCCTTGATATTGTTCTTCTCCATCTCCTCGATCATCTCGCGGCCCTTGTTCCTTATGTCCTCCTTGAATACCGCATACTCCTCGGCACCTGCTGCAACAGCCTCTTTCGTTTCCTCAAGAGTAACTCCGAGATATGAGAATGTTTCCGCGAGTGTCTTTGCCACCGTATCAAGATCATCGAGAGGCATGAAAGGATTAAGGAACCTGATATCCTTCTCCCTTATATTCTCGACATTGTTCCTGATGACCTCGGGATATGAGCATACGATAGGACAGTTATAGTGATTTCCTGATCCCTCGTTTTCCTTCTTCTCATAAGGGATATCGGGATAGAATATAGTCGTGATGCCTCTCGAGATGAGATTCTCTATATGTCCGTGAACGAGCTTCGCGGGATAGCAGACGGACTCGGAAGGGATCGTCTCCATTCCCTTTTCGAAAAGGGCATGAGTCGATCTGGCGGAGATCATTACCCTGAACCCGAGCTTTGTCAGGACTGTAAACCAGAAAGGATAGTTCTCATACTGGTTAAGGACTCTCGGTATTCCGATTACACCCCTCTTAGCATCCTCTTCCTTTATGGGCTTATAATGGGCAAACGTCCTCTCGTACTTATACTTGAACATATTGGGAATGGTGCTCTTGACAGGTTCGGTCTCAAGACCTACTGTCTCACCCTTCTCGCATCTGTTTCCGGAAACAAATCTCTTTCCGTTGGAAAATGTAGCTATCGTAAGACGGCAGTGGTTACCGCAGTACGGGCACTGTGTATTCTCGCTCTCCATCTCGAACTTATCGAGATCCTCACGGGGAAGGATCGTTGAAACAGCATCGGAAGACGGCATCTTGGCTCTTGCTATGAGCGCCGCACCGAAAGCTCCCATCAAACCTGCAACATTAGGTCTGATAACATCCCTCTCGGATACGATCTCAAAACACCTGAGGATAGCATCATTAAGGAATGTTCCGCCCTGTACTACGATATTCTTTCCGAGCTGTTCCGTATCCCTGATCTTGATGACCTTGTAGAGTGCATTCCTGACGACAGAATACGAAAGGCCTGCGGAGATATCACCTACCGATGCGCCTTCCTTCTGGGCCTGCTTAACCTTCGAGTTCATGAATACCGTACATCTCGTTCCGAGATCGACGGGATTCTTGGCATTGAGCGCCTCTATGGAGAAACTATGGGGATCCATGCCGAGAGTCTGTGCGAAGGTCTGGATAAATGAGCCGCATCCGGATGAACATGCCTCATTCAGCATTATTGAATCGATAACGCCGTTCCTGATCCTCATGCACTTCATATCCTGGCCGCCGATATCGATGATGAAATCAACGTCCGGGCAGAAGAACTTTGCAGACTGGAAATGTGCCATTGTCTCGATCTCGCCCATGTCGATTCCGAGAGCGGCCTTGATGATATTCTCGCCATATCCCGTAACGCACGAATAAGCAAGTCTCGCGCCTTCGGGAATATTCTTATAGATATCCTTGAGTATGTTGACAGCACTTATTACCGGATTGCCCTTATTGCCCGCATAGTAGGTATATACGAGATCTCCGTCCTTATTGATGACTACGGCCTTTGTCGTTGTGGAACCGGCATCGATACCGAGGTACAGATCACCCTTCTGCTTCGATATGTCGAGAGTCGGGATCATATTCTTCGCATGACGGTCATAGAACCTCTTCTTCTCATCCTCATTCTTAAACAGCGGATCGATCCTGATGATGTCGGGCTTGAATCCTTCCTTGTTCTTGAACCTCTCAAGAAGATCGGACAGGAGGACCGGCTTGTCATCTGACGAAAGAGCAGCACCCAGCGCAACGTATATCTGTGCATCCTCAGGCATCCAGAAGGATTCGACCTTATCCTGGAGCGTTCTCTCGAAAGCATGTCTGAGCTCCGAATTGAAGTAAAGGGGTCCGCCGAGGAAAGCTACGTTGCCCTTGATGGGGCGTCCGCACGCAAGTCCCGCGATCGTCTGGTTGACTACCGACTGATAGATCGAAGCCGCGAGATCCTCTTTCGCGGCACCCTCGTTGATGAGCGGCTGGAGATCGCTCTTGGCAAACACTCCGCACCTCGAAGCTATCGTATAGAGGGATCTATAATCCTTAGCGAAGTTATTGAGGCCGTCGGCATCGGTCTGAAGGAGCGAAGCCATCTGATCGATGAAAGCTCCCGTTCCGCCTGCGCATGTTCCGTTCATCCTCTGCTCAAGAACAGGATGCATATAAGTTATCTTGGCATCCTCTCCTCCGAGCTCGATGATGACATCCGTCTCGGGATGATATTTCTTAATGGCCTGAGTCTCTGCCATGACTTCCTGGATAAACTTGAGCCCGAGCCAGTTCGCGACCGAAAGTCCGCCCGAACCCGTGATCGTTACGGAGACCTCGATACCCGGGAACTTGCTGTTTACTTCATCAAACAGCTGGTTAAGGAGACCCGATATATCCGAATGGTGTCTTCTGTATTCGCTGTAAACTACCTCCCCGTTATCGAGAAGGACCACCTTTATCGTAGTAGATCCTATATCAAGTCCGAGTCTGTATCTTATATCCATCACTTATTTCCTTCCTTATGTCTTCTCTCTTCAAGCGGTATTCCCTTCGGCTGTGCGGAGCTGGTCGATTTGCTGTTGGCGATCTCTCCTCTCGATCTGTCCGAAGAAGGCGACCTCCGCCTCGAAGAAGCAGGTCTTCTCTGCCTCTTCCCGATCGGGATCGTACCGAATATCTTGAGCGACTTCTCCTTGAGCTCGCTCATCTTCTCATCCTGATTCTTCTTAAGTGATTCCCTGAAATCCCTTCCGGCTATGACCTCCTGCTTGAATCTGGATGTCAGCGACAGCCTGAGAAGCTCGTCCGGTATGCCGTTCCTGAGGTCAAACGGCCTTCCGAACATGTCGGTACACTCGAGATCGAGGCCCGTAACTGCCTTATAGACATTCTCCTCGTAGATCGAATAATCGCACTCGAGACCGATCGCAAGCGGAAGACCCGTAAAATTGATCTTTACGTAAGGCAGATTCTTCGTAAAGATGAGGTGAAGCGCGATGAGCTTCATATATGATTCGAGGTTGATACACTCCTGATCGCATATAACTGCAAATGACGAACCGTCATGCATATTGGAGATATCGGATCTCTCATTCTCGAATCCGCATGCCCACAGATAATAAAGCTCCCTGTAGACTTCCTTCTTGAAGTTCTCAAAATCAGCCGTCAGAGGCGCAGCAAGGACAGGCTTGCCGATACTGAAGATATACTGCATATATGAGACTTCGAGATATGAAGGGACCGAAAACCACTTAAAATAAGCAGCTATATCCCTGGCATTAAATATATATTTATGCATTAAGCATTACTCTCCTGATCGTGGCACATAATAATTCATTGTGTATTGTACCACAACAGGAACGTATATTTATTAAAAAATATTAGATAATAATAAGGCAAAGCCCTGTAAGGCCGTCAGTCCTTCGCGACTCTCCTGTAATGCCTGACATTGAAAGAAACACCCTTTTCAGACATCACTTCGTCCTCCACCTCGAAAAGCTCCCAGTCATCGAGCTTATCAAGGTTTGGGAAGTGGGCATCAGCCTCAAACTCCTCATTAATAAACGTGATTATCGCCTCATCACAGAGGTGGATCATGGAATTATAGACTTCCGCGCCGCCTATAAGGAATATCTTCTCATCAGGATGCGTCCTCTGGTAATCCAGGAGCTGATCCTCATTATGCAGGATCACAGCACCCTCCTTCTCGAACTTCATATTCCTCGTAAGGATTATATTAACTCTCTTGGGGAGCAGTTTCTCATCCTTGAAGGTCATGAGCGTCTTCCTTCCGAAAGCAACCGTATTTCCCGCAGTATACTTGCGGAAAACGCCCTTCTGATCCTCGGGGAGAGATATCAGGAGCTCTCCCTTATTTCCTATTGCCCAGTTTCTGTCAACGGCAGCTATAGCGATCATAAGCTTCTCCCTTCACCATGAGGTCATACAGCTACGGGGATCTTCTTGATCTTCTCCCCGTATTCATAACCCTCGAGCCTTATGTTATCAACAGTGAATTCATAGAAATCCGTGATCCCCTCATCGATAACGAGCTTCGGAGCCGGATAGCAGGGTCTCTCGATAAGTTCCTTAACGATGGGAACATGTCTGTCATATACATGCGCATCGGCGATAACATGAACGAATTCACCGACCTCGAGTCCTGAACATCTTGCCATGAGATGAACGAGCACGGCATACTGGCAGACATTCCATCCGTTTGCAACGAGCATGTCGTTCGATCTCTGGTTAAGGATGGCATTGAGCTTATTGCCCGTAACATTAAAAGTCATCGAATATGCGCACGGATACAGATTCATCTCGTGAAGATCCTGATGGACATAGATATTGGTCATTATCCTCCTGCTCGAAGGATTATTCTTAAGATCAAATAGGACTCTGTCCACCTGATCCATCTCGCCTTCCTTATACTTATGCTTGATGCCGAGCTGATATCCGTAAGCCTTTCCGATAGAACCAGTCTCATCAGCCCATGCGTCCCAGATATGGGAATTCAGGTCATTTACATTATTGGATTTCTTCTGCCATATCCACAGCAGTTCGTCCACAGCGCCCTTAAAGTTCTGGTAACGCTGTGTGAGCATCGGGAATTCCTTCGAAAGATCATATCTGTTGACGATACCGAACTTCTTGAAAGTATAGGCCGGTGTGCCGTCCTCCCATTTGGGTCTTACCTTGTCATTCTCCGTGGAATAGCCTGAATTCAGTATGTCTCTGATGTTCTGATCGAAGATCTCGTCTGCTCTGCTCATGCCTTTTCATCCTTTTCGATTAGTATCAGGATTTATTCTAACACAACGAAAAGCAAAAGCGAACGAGACGGCGGATCTTCCTTTTATCCCTCACCGTTTTCCTTCTTCTCGAAATCCTCGGCGACCTTCCTGACCTGATCCTTCGCTGCAACGAAAGCATCGACAACATCGGGATCATATCTTTCACCCTTATCATCGACTATCATCTTCATCGCGTCCTCAAAGCTGAACGAAGACTTATATACGCGCTTTGAAACGAGCGCATCGAAAACATCCGCAACGGTCATTACCCTCGCGCTCAAAGGTATCTCTTCACCCTTTAACCCGTGCGGATAACCCTTTCCATTCCAGAGTTCATGATGTCCTTCGGCCATCTTCGCAGCCTCGACCATGTATCCGGCTTCAGTAACCGTCTTGATCGACTGTCTGATGATCTCTGCGCCGTAGACGGTATGTTTCTTCATGATCTCATATTCCTCATCGGTAAACTTGCCGGGCTTATTGAGGATAAGATCCGATATCTTAATCTTTCCTATGTCATGAAGCGGTGCGGCACTTGTTACATTGGATATATACTCGTCCGTGATGATATCAGGGAACTTGCCCTCAGCCTTGAGCTCCGTAAGTATGATATTTACATATGCCGCGGTCTTCCTGATATGGGCTCCCGTACTGTGATCCCTGCTCTCGACCATATCGGCGAGCACCATGATGAGACCTGTCTGCATCCTTGAAATCGTCTCGGTATGTGTCTTTATATCCTCGACATACTGAATGACGTCTGAAGTTGTCTTGGAGAGTGCATTATAGAGATTCTCTATCTCATCTCCCGTATGTATATTGAGCCCCGCTATCCTGTTCATCCCGTGTATATTCTTTTCGTCGTCTTCCGCGAACATACTTGCCGTCAGAGCCATCGAGTTAACGGGATAGAGGATGTTATACTGTGCGAACTTAAGACCTATCGACAGTACGAAGATAAAGAATCCCAGGAAGAGTGATATCTGCTTAGTCAGATAAGCGTAGCACTGTTCACGGAGGTCATTCATCGAAATATCGGCAGCAGCGTAGCATACGACCTGTCCGCGGCTGTCATAGACAGGGGAATAGGCCGTCAGCAGCCACCCGTAGGAATCATCGGAGATTATCGGGTCGATCTCCTTGCCGTCAAGAAGATCCTGTATATAAGGGCGGAATGATTCATCAAAATCAATGAGGTCACCGGGCTCGCTGCCCTCCATCTCTTCCGTATCGAGATCGAATACAACATGGCATCCGTCCTCTTCGATCTTGTAGACATAGATATATTCTATATCCGGCGAGCTTTCCCTTATCTGGGCCAGCGTCCTCTCGGTCTTGAGATAACCTGCCGCATCCTCACCCTTCTCGATGAATGAATCGACATAGTCGCCGTTAACGGAGGAAGCTGCCAGCTTTGAGACGCTGAGTCCGAGCGTTATATGGTCTTCTATGATAGAAGCCTGGAAAAGGATATATCCTATGGTCGTTGCAAAGATGCCGACGAGCAGCGTACCTGCTCCGGCAAGCATCAGGATCCTCGTACGGAGCGATCCCTTCCTGTTCTTACCCTTCTTGATCCTCGATATCTGGTACTCATTGAGCGGATTCTGCTGCCATCCGACGAATCTGAGCCTGGACTTTATCCTCTCAGGCATGAAACAGATGATCAGGAATACGACGATCACCGTAATAGCCTTGTCTGCAAGATCGATTATGTAATCAGCCGTGACCTGTGCCGGGAAACGCGCAAACCCCAGTTTCGTATAGAACCATTCGGCGAAGGCGGCAGATATTCCTTCGGTCGCAAAACCGAAGAGGAACCAGGTGATAATTGACCCCAGAAAGCCTCCTGCCAATGCAAGTTCGAAGATCAGTAATATCTTGCCCCAGAGCTTCTTAACATATCCCTTGTTCGTCATAAGTGCGGCTATGAGCGCGATTATGACGTTAAGGGAACCGTAGTATATCGAGGAATAATCGAAAATGCATTTTATGAAGTTGGTAATAAGACCGACTCCCATACCGGGAAGGATCCCGCAGACAACTGCAGCAAGGACGGTCCCGATGGAATCAAGATACAGAGGGAATCCCAAATATGAGGTTATTAGCGAAAGTCCTATATTAAGGCTCACGCAAATGGCACAGAAAATGATGACTCTCACGAGCCTTCTTCTTCCTCTGCCCGGGATCTTCTCAGTCATGCCACACCTCATATCTAGATATTACTCATTATAACACAAATATAAAAAATATTTTAAAAACCCCGATACACATCAATGTGGACCGGGGGGAGATGTTATCTGCTGACCTTTATCCTTCTCAGACTACGTTCGTCTTAAGTCTGTCAAAAGCTGCCTTGGCGATATTCCTTACATTGGGATCAGCATCTGCAAATGCAAGTTTCTTAACATATTCCTCACAGTGCTTAGCTCCGATCTCCGCCGCAGATGTCGCTGCTGCAGCCCTGACCATCGGTGACGCATCACGAAGAAGAGGTATCAGCGCCATGCCGCAGTCATATGTAGGGATATTGGCCATCGCGATAGCAACTTCAGTCCTTACGTCCTCATCCTGATCGCCCGCAAGTTTCACAAGACCATCGAGCTTTCCTTTGGCCGCAAGTTTTGCTATCTTCCCTCTCAAACTGTCAATTCTTGCCATCCTTCTCTACTCCTTAAAGCATTCCATGCTTTCTATCCTCTTCAAGTACATTATAAAGCGTACAAGAATGAATAGTTATTAATATTTAATGACTAAATTGTGAACTCATAATCCACAATCCGTTAATACAGAGTCATTGAATATTAAGTAGTTCTATTATACACTTTAATTTGTAAAATAAAACATTTTTAAAAATGTCATTTATACAGAGGAACGTATTATGAAACATTCAAAAAGCACCCTTATCACGTCGCTTTTGCTTGCTGCAGCCTTTGTTTTGGCAGGTTGTTCCGAGAAGCTTCCCGAAGAGACATCTCCTTCTCCCGCCACGACTACGACAACTGCAGCGACGACCGAAGCTCCGACTGAGCCTTCCGAGAGCGAGACATCTCTCCCTCCCGAGACAGAAGCTCCTTCCGAGACGACTTTAGGTCCGAACAGCACTGCACAGGTTACTGAGAAAGCCGTTCAGATCAACGGTCAGCTGTCGGTAAAGGGAACGGATATCGTCAACCAGAACGGCGAGCCCTACCAGCTCCGCGGAATGAGCACATACGGACTCAACAATCTCGCAATCCCCTTCAACGACGATTTCGTAACGACAATGGCCGAAGACTGGGGCTGCAACGTTATCCGCCTTGCAATGTATACCTGGGGCGAGACAGACAGCTACATGATCAATCCCGATAAGTATTTCAACGACATCTGCAATTATGTCGACCTCTGTATCGCTCATGATATCTATGTTATCGTTGACTGGCACATCCTTTATGACGGCGATCCCAACGAGCATACTGCAGAGGCAGTCGATTTCTTCTCGAGGCTTTCCGCTATCTACAGTGACTGCCCCAACATCATCTACGAGATCTGCAACGAGCCTAACGGCAACCGTTATAATGACGAGTCACAGCCTGTTGACTGGGAGTGCATCAAGCCTTATGCAAAGGAAGTCATCGCTGCCATCAGAGAGAACGATCCCGACAACATCATCATCGTCGGTACTCCCAACTGGAGCTCAGATGTAGATATCGTCTGTGACGATCCTCTCGAAGGCGAGAACCTTATGTATACTTTCCACTTCTATGCATCTTCCAGCAAGCAGGAGAAGCGCGACAGGATCCAGGTCGCCTACGATAAGGGACTTCCCATGTTCTGTACTGAGTGGGGATGCACCGGTGATACCGGCGGAGGAAAGGTCGACATCGAGGAATCACAGCGCTGGATCGATTTTATGGCCGAGAGGAATATCAGCTGGTGCAACTGGTCTATCGCAGGCGGAAGCGGCGAGACGTCAAACGCCCTCAAGATCAGGTCTCAGATGCTGACTCCCGATCAGAAGATGGCTGGACACTGGCCCGATCAGTTCCTTTCGAAGTCGGGATATTTTGTCAGATCTCAGATCCTCGGTCAGGAGTATGTCGCTCCTGACGAGGCTTAACAGCTTCCTTCCCGAGCTTCCTGTATACAGTAAAATACATGAACAGGAAGCTTGCCGATCCGCCGATCACGTTCGATACGGGCTCTGCCCAGAAGACTCCGCTTACCGGATCTTCGAGGAACATCGGAAGACAGATCGTCAGAGGGATGACAAGTATAACTTTTCGGAATATCGAGAAAAATATGGCCTGAGGAGCTTTTCCGAGGGCCATAAATGTTGATTGACCCGAAAACTGAAGAGCCATGAACACGTATGCCATGAAGAAAATGTGCAGGTATGGCACGGCGAGTTCATTGGCGGACGGATCCCTGCTGAACAGCGAGATGAACACTCCCGGGAAGATGAGTATGATCATCCATGCGGCTGCCGTATATACGAATGCGAAAAGGCACGATATCCTGATGCCGCTCCTGACCCTGTCATACTTCCCTGCACCGTAGTTATAACCGATAACGGGAGATGAACCGGATGTTATACCGGTTACGGCGGCACTCATGAACGCACGTACGGAATGAACTATCGTCATGATAGCAATATAGACGGATGCGAGATCCGCGCCGTACTTTCTGAGCGTCCTGTTGCATATGACCTGGACCAGGCAGTTATTGATCTCCATTATGAATCCGGTAAGACCCATGAGCAGCGTTCTTCCGCAGATGACGGGATCGGGGATGAGATCAGATCTGGATGGTCTGATAATCGCCTTCTTTCCGAATATAAACCCCTGGACCCATACACATGAGATGAACTGGGATATTACGGTCGCGATCGCGGCGCCCCTGATGCCGAGTCCGAGAGCAAATATAAAAACAGGATCCAGCGCCGTATTGATTACAGCTCCCGACATAACAGTTATCATTGCGACTCCCGGGAATCCCTGTGCACTGACATAGCCGTTCAGGCCTGATGCGAGCATGGTAAACACGGTACCGATCAGGTAGATGGACAGATAATCGGAAGCATAGACATATGAATCATTTCCCGCACCGAAAAGATACAGGATCGGCTTCATGAAGATCTCACCCGCCAGGGTAAGGATGGCCGATGCGATGAGCAGCATCGTTATGGAGTTTCCGAGGATCTTACCTGCCTTCTTATCGTTCCCTTCACCCCTGGCTATCGAGAACAGGGGTGATCCTCCCTGACCCAGAAGATAGGTAAAGGCTGATATGACGGAGACTATCGGAAGCGTAAGGCCTATTCCCGTGAGCGGGGTTATGTCGTCGCCGCCTATGTGACCGATAAAGATCCTGTCGACTATATTGTAGAGGATCTGAGCCAAAGTCGAGACGGTAAGCGGTAAAGCCTGCCTTATAACGAGCTTTGTCATCGATCCCGAACCGAAATCCTGACTTTTTTTGTAATTCATAAGAACAATAATAACATTTTGCCTTGCATATTTCCTCAAGTTACGTTATTATAATTCAGCTGTCACGGTTAGCTGTAACGGAATACGGCGGGGTGTGGCTCAGGTGGTAGAGTGCTTGCTTCGGGAGCAAGAGGCCGCGAGTTCGAGTCTCGCCACTCCGACCAACTTTTTCCGTAACAGCAGACTATGACATACCGGGGTGTAGCTCAGGTGGCTAGAGTGCCTGCTTAGGGAGCAGGAGGTCGTGGGTTCAAGTCCCGTCACTCCGACCAGAAAAGAGCCGTTGCAAATGCAGCGGCTCTTTTATTTTCTTTCAATACAGTTATTGGATAAGTCCCTCAGATCATGAATGGAGATCACTCTTCAACAGCTTCAGCGCCGGAATATACAGTTACCGATATCGTCTCGGGGACCTGGCTCTCGACTCTGAAGTAGACATTCTTATCTTTCGGAGATATCGTCACGGGAAGCTCGGCGACACCTGCGGAAGTAACGTTCGAATAATCGATCGTCGCGATGATATCCTTCTCGGTAAGCTTATCGATGGTCTCCTTACGTCCGACGATCTTGATATCGACAGTCTCGATAGGATATGAAACTTCCATATTCTTCGGCATATTCTCATCCGAATATGTGACGGGAACCGTAACTGTCTTCGTTATTACCGGATTCGTATTGATCTGGATATAGATCCACAGACCTATCGAAAGGAGGATCGACAGGAGGATAAGTCCGAGATGACCGACCGTGGTCGATATCCTCGATCTTCCGGTTATGCCCGCATCCTTTGTCCTGATCTCGAGCTGCTCACTCTCGATTCCGCTCTTCTGTGTTACCGGCATTTTGTCAGCAGCAGCGACGGCCTTTGCAACCTCAGGTGCACTCGCCTTATTCTCCGAGGATTCACCTGAAGCGACCTGAACATCCGGCTTATTCTTCTTGCCGCGGATCCTGCTTACGATCCTGCCTATTCCCTTCTTCTCATTCTCATCACGCTCGAGTCCGAGGAGATAGGAAAGATTCGCTTCGAGTTCCTTTGAATTCTTCATCTCGAAAAGCTGTCCGTTGACGGCAATAGAGGTCTTCCCTCTCTCCTCCGAGACAACGACGACAACCGTATCGCCCATCTCACTTGCGCCGACGGCAGCCCTGTGCCGCGTTCCGGCTCTCTCGAGATTATGCATCGTAACAGACAGCGGAACATGACATCTTGCAGCCACGATCCTTCCGTCCCTTATGAGGAGTCCGCCGTCATGCATAGGCGAACCTTTATAGAAGATAGACTGGATAACTGAACTGGAAACCGTCGAGTCAAACTTTACGACATTCTCCTGAGTAAGGAGCTCATCAAGCCTCGTCGTCCTCTCGATGAGGATCAGAGCACCGGTATATGTCTTAGCCATCTCACGGCATGCACTGCAAAGCTCGTTGATGAATGATGACAGCGAAGTCTTATCCTCCATCGTATTCGAACCGAAGATATATCTCATGGACTTCCAGGATTTAAGTCCTACGACTTCAAGAGCTCTTCGAAGCTCCGGCTGGAAGAGAACGATGAAGAGGAACGCGAATACATAGAGGAACCTGTTATAGATAAAACCGACCATCTCGAGTCCGAAGACCGAGCAGACTATAACGAACAGCGATATGAGTATAAGGCCCTTTATGAGCTGCCATGCTCTCGATTCACGGAGAAATCTCAGGATCCAGTAGAATACGAATGAAACGATGATGATGTCGGCGATATACCTGACGAGATCAGTACCGCTGCCGAAAAACAGCGAGCCTCCGTTAAAGCTCCGGATAAGCTCATTTAAGAAATTTACTATCTGCGTAAATAACGATTCGCCGTTCATGCGGTCTCTCCTATAGACTTCATCTCATATAATTGTAACACAAAAGGAAAGACGACATGTCCCTTCTGAAAAAATTCACAAAAGCCTTATTCCCCGGCGAGAGCGATCCCATCATGAGATCCTTCCCGCCTTTGAGCCTCATCAGCGGATTAAAGGTCGCTCCCCTAAGGACCTTGCGGCTGTCGACACCGAACCTGATAAGGTTTATGACCTCATCCTTCATATTCGTGACAGAGCCCGCAAGATTGCCGAACTCGCCATAGTACGTCCTTCCGTTTTTGACCTCGACCGGAACGTCGCCGAGAAGATAGTTGCCGTCGGGCATTCCTGCGCCTCTCATCGAATCGGAGATTATGATGAACCTTTCATCCGGAATAACCTTGCCGAGAATACGCAGAACAGTCGGATCGATATGGAGTCCGTCACAGATGACCTCGCACCATGCATTTGAGTCAAATGCGGCTCCCGGGATACCGGGGCTCCTCTTCGTACAGCTCTCCATCGCATTGAGAAGATGTGTCACGCTGGTGGCTCCTTTTCGAAAAGCTTCCGAAGCCGTCTCATAGTCTGCCGATGAATGAGCCAGACTGATCACATATCTGTCAGAGAGCTCACCTATCAGATCGAAAGCGCCTTCAAGTTCGGGGGCTATATCGATCATCTTCAGCATCCCCGGGAACCTCTCTTCCACCTTTCTGATGAGCTCTTTTCCCTCATCTGGAAAGATAAGATCCTTCTCGCTCTGTACTCCCGCATGAGAAGATGAAAGCATGGGACCTTCGAGCCTTACGCCGAGGATCTTCGCACACGATGCCTTCTCCGCCTCGAGGATCTCCTGTGCTTTTGATACGGCTTCAAATACTTTCATTATCCTGTCTTCAGACAGGGTCATCGTCGTGGGAAGGAATGCCATCACGCCGAACTTCGGAAGGAGTTTTGCCATCGATACGATGTCTCTTGCATTTCCGTCGGAGACATCAAATCCGAAAGCGCCGTGGATATGTGTATCGATGAATCCGGGAACGAGCGCCTCGCCGCGCGCGTCGATGAACTCACCGCCTGCGGGAACGTCGCTGAAAAGTCCCGTCGACTCATCGATGAACAGATCCTTCTGCTCAAATTCGAGATCATCATTCAATACATATCCGCCGGAGATTATCATCAGGAAAGACTCCTCGGTTTCAGCAGTTCGTCCGAATCGAGTATTATCGTAAAGGGACCGTCATTTGTAAGCGTGACCTTCATATGGTCTCCGAATACGCCGGTGCCGACTTCGAATCCGGCTTCGCGCGCCTTCATGACGATATAGTCATAGAGCCTTGATGCATGATCGGGAGCGCCTGCCTTTGCAAAGCTCGGCCTGTTGCCGCGTCTCATGTCGGCATACAGCGTAAACTGGGATATCATGAGCAGTGATCCTCCGACATCCCTGAGTGAGAGGTTGGTCTTCCCCTCACTGTCCTTCATTATCCTCATAGCCGTGAGCTTCGAGAGCATCCTGTCGGCAGTTTCCTCATTATCCTCATCTGATATACCGATCAGCACGACATAACCTTTGCCGATCGCGTCTTTCTTCCCGCTCTCGCATGTGACGGAAGCATCTGTTACCGACTGTATTACAAATCTCACGCTGCTCCCTCTCCCATACTTTCGGACGGCACTGTACTCTCGGTTATCTTCCCTTCCTTGAGGTCTTTCAGATACTGCTCATACTGTGCTTCAGTCATTGCATGGTCCGAACCCTTCATAAGGGACTCGAGGATAACATATGCCGTGTTGTTTATCCTTATCTCGAGACGGTCCTCATCATCGCTCACAAAGATGGGATCGAGAACGGACGAAGCATCGAGCGACGTACCCCTTATATTTCCTCCGAACTGCTGGAGCTGAAGGTTCTTGGTCTCCTTCATTTCCTCGAGCGTATCGAAGAAATAATCACAGCTGTCAAAATATACGACCGGTATCCCCGCCTTATCGAAAACGACATAATCTGACGGACGGTTCGACACCTCGCGGAAGATATCGGGAGATCCGTCACCGTTTATGTCCGCGATTATATTCGACTCATTGTAAAGGAGACTGTATCCGTTCTTCGATGCAAGCTCCCTGTCGTATGCAACATCATAAGCCTGATAGAGCTTACGTCTCATTTCATATTTCTTGTTGGGATTAAGCGAATTGAGGCCGGCGCTCGCATACATCTTGTCGCCTGCATAGATGCTGTCTATGCAGTACATGACCTCTATCTGATCACGCTCCTCACCACTGAGCGAATTAAAATAGCAGTATGCGCCGGCATAGTCCGACAGACCCGCTCCGAAAGCGACTATATCTATGTCAAATCCCATATCCTCATATGTCCTGATCTTCGATGCTATGGTAAGGATACATCCGATGCCGGAAGCATTATCCGAGATACCGTTATATCCTCCCGCCGTATCAAGTTCGGAGAGAGCATCATCGTAATGCGCACCGATAACGACCTTACGCCTTACCTCATCACCGTTCTCATCGAAAAAGCCCTTGCCCTCGATGCTCACGATGTAATTGTGCGAAAGCCTTCCTGCCGACCCGGAGAACTCCTGGACCTTTACGTCATATCCGAGTTCCTCGAACCTCGTCTTGATAAACTCGCCGGCACCGCGTTCGCCTTCCGAGTATGCTTTTCGAAAAGGGTACTTATCCGCAAGTTCCCTTGCAACCGAAGCTCCGTACGGACCGAAGGCCGCAGGGGCCTTATCGGAGCCGTCCTTTTTTGAGCATGAAGCGAGCGGGATCATGACCGCCGCCGCAAGGAAAGCGCAAATCAGCCTGTATATCTTACCTGTCTTCATCTGTCACCTATCGTCTCTATCCTTTTTCTGAAGAGCGCTATCGCGTCTTCGGGAGGCATATCCCTTACTACCCATCTTCCGCCCTCGCTGTCGAGATCGACAGTCCTTACGAGGCCGCTGTTTGTCCTTCTGATCCTGTCAGCCATCGTCTTGATTATCATCTCGGGTGAAACATCCTTCAGCTTGACCGGGAGCCCCAGGACCTCATAGATCTTTATGAGCGCCTGACGCCTCTTCTCATCTGCAACACCGAGAAGGCTGAGCGCAAGCGCTTCACCTTCAGAATAATTCATAAATCTGAAGTAGCTCTCGATCGCATATGCGACCTCGTCTCCGAGCTTCAGAAGATCGGGATCCTTCTTCTCGACAGTCGCCCTCGCAGCATAGACCCTGCAGAGGAATTCCCTGATATCACCGGGCTTTTTCTTATCCAGTTCGAGTATAAGGCTCGGATCCTGGAGGATACCGTACCTTATGATCGAGGCGAAGCCGTTCGTCTTGACTTTCGCGGGGACCGTATCGAGGAAAACGGGATCGACTATCGCCACATCAGGCCTGAAATCAGCGGAAATATAATCCTTCTGTCCCATGGAATTAAGATGAGCCCTGGATGCGACTATGCCTTCCGTCATGGCATTGAGAGTAGTCGGAACTGCCATATAACGGATGCCTCCGTTGAAGACTGATGATACAAATCCCGAAAGGTCGATGATACCGCCGCCGCCGAGACCTATGATCCAGTCATTCCTTCCGAAAGCAAAATCCGAAAGATATCTGAATACCGAATCCGCGGAAGCGAGGCTCTTGCTGTTATTGGCAGCCTCGACCGATATCAGGACAGGCTTGATCCCCCTGTTGATGAACTGGTTCTCAAACCTGTTATAGTAATATCCGCTTACGATCCTGTCCGATACTACGGCGATCTTCAAGGAAGTTACATCTGTTATGTCAGTATGTTCGAGAATGTAGGAGGCGGCAAAGTCGAAAGCCGCATCCTTACCGCAGAAACAATCATATGATCTGTTCGATTCCAAGATATCCATAGGGATATAATACCACTTGTTTATTATTTAATACAAACGGGCATAAATGTGATAAAATGATTTGGTTTACTAGAACAATAGAAGAAGGAAGAATCAATAATGAAGATCAGAACGAGATTCGCACCCTCTCCGACGGGGTTCATGCATGTCGGAAATCTGCGTACGGCACTCTATGAATACCTTACCGCGAAGCATGAAGGCGGCACTTTCGTATTGAGGATCGAGGATACAGACCGTGAGAGATATGTGGAAGGCGCTACTGACGTTATATATAACACCTTAAAGACCGCCGGCATAACGCATGACGAAGGCCCGGACATAGGAGGAGATTACGGTCCCTATGTTCAGAGTGAGAGGCTTTCCCTCTACAGGCCTTATGCCGAGCAGCTCGTAAATGAAGGAAAGGCATACCGCTGCTTCTGTTCCAAGGAGAGGCTCGAGAGCCTTCGTGCATCAGCACCCGAGGGAACAGTCGTCGGTTATGACCGTCACTGCAGGGATCTGAGCGAAGAAGAGATAAAGAAGAACCTTGAAGAAGGCATCCCCTATGTCATCAGGCAGAAGGCTCCCCTTACAGGCGAGTCTAAATACCATGACATGGTATACGGAGACATAGTGATCCCCAATGAGGAACTCGACGACCAGATCCTCATCAAGGCTGACGGATTCCCAACTTATAATTTTGCAAATGTTATCGATGATCATACGATGGGCATCACACATGTCATAAGAGGAAGCGAATATCTCTCCTCCACGCCCAAGTACAATGCTCTCTACGAGGCATTCGGATGGGATATACCGACATATATCCACCTCCCTCTCATAATGGGCAAGACCGTCGACGAGAACGGAGAGACAGTCGTATCCAAGCTTTCCAAGAGACACGGGAGCACAGGTTTTAACGATCTCATAAACGAGGGATTCCTTCCCGAAGCGATAATCAACTATATCGCACTCCTCGGATGGGCTCCCGCAGGAGAATATGAGAACCGCGAGATCTTTTCGATGGATGAGCTCATAAAGGCATTCGATATAGGCGGCATCTCCAAATCGCCGTCCGTCTTCGACTACGATAAGCTCGAGTGGGTCAATGCGGAATACATTAAGAATATGGATTCCGACACGTTCAATTCACACGCGGCTCCCTACTACGACGAGCTCGGCATCGACAGCGCTCATTATGCACTCCTCGAAGAGATGCTCAAGCCCCGTATCACGAGATTTACGCAGATCCCCGAGAAGCTCTCGTTCCTCAAGGAACTGGCTTCATATGACATAGAGCTGTTCACCCACAAGAAGAGCAAATCATCGGCCGAGTCTTCCACCGCGATACTTACCGATGTCATCCCCATGCTCGAGAACGTATCCTGGGACAGAGAGAGCATAATGAACGTTCTTACCGGATATGCAGAGGCAAAAGAATATAAGAATGCGCTCGTAATGTGGCCCGTCAGGGTCGCTGCAGCAGGCGTTGCCGTTACTCCCGGAGGATGCGCCGAGGTTCTTATACTGCTGGGCAGGGATGAATCTGTCAGAAGACTGAAGATCGGTCTTTCCAAACTTACGAACAAGGAGACAAACTGAAATGGCTGAAGGAAAGCATTTTATTCACGAGATAATCGACGAGGAGATAAAGGAAGGCGGCAGATGCTACGGCAAGACCGTCCATACCAGATTCCCTCCCGAGCCTAACGGCTATCTCCATATCGGACATGCGAAGGCGCTGGAGATCGATTTCGGTACTGCAGAACTCTACGGAGGCATGTGTAACCTCCGTATGGACGATACCAATCCCACCAAGGAAGATGAGGAATATGTCGAGGCGATAAAGGAAGACATCCGCTGGCTCGGTCACGACTGGGGCGACAGGTTCTTCTATGCTTCCGATTATTTTGAGAAGATGTACGGTTTTGCAGTCGAGCTCATAAAGAAAGGTCTCGCATATGTCTGCGAGCTTACTCCCGATCAGATGAAGGATATGAGAGGAGATATCAATACTCCTGCACAGAGCCCCTACAGGGACAGACCTATTGAAGAGAGCCTCGATCTTTTCGCCAGGATGAGAGCAGGAGAGTTTGAGGACGGAAAGATGACACTTCGCGCGAAGATCGATCTTGCATCCGGAAACTTCAATATGAGAGATCCCGTCATCTACAGGATCAACCGTCTTCCCCACCACAGGACGGGAACCGAATGGTGCATCTATCCGATGTACGATTTTGCCCATCCTATCGAGGATGCGCTCGAAGGCATCACACATTCACTCTGTTCGCTCGAGTTCGAGAACCACAGACCTCTCTATGACTGGGTCGTAAACAACATATCGGTTGAGACAAAGCCCAGACAGATCGAGTTTGCAAGACTCGGCATCACCCATACAGTCCTTTCGAAAAGGAAGCTGCGCAACCTCGTAGAATCCGGAGTCGTATCAGGATGGGACGATCCGAGGATGCCCACCCTCTGCGGCCTTAGAAGACGCGGATATACACCGAAAGCGATCCGTGATTTTCACGAGAGGAACGGTGTTTCAAAGGTCAATTCAGTAGTCGAATACGCATTCCTTGAGTACTGCCTCAGGGAAGACCTCAACAAGAATGCGAGAAGAGCCATGGCGGTCATCGATCCAATAAAGCTCGTTATCGACAACTATCCCGAGGACAAGACAGAGATCTTCGAAGTCGAGAACAATCCCGAGAAGCCTGAAGACGGCGTAAGGACCGTCAGCTTCTCAAGGAACCTCTGGATAGACAGAGAAGACTTTATGGAGGAGCCCGCGAAGAAGTACTTCCGCCTCTTCCCCGGCAACGAGGTGCGTCTTAAGTCAGCATATGTCATCAAGTGCACCGGCTGCGACAAAGATGAGAACGGCAACGTCACATGCGTTCATGCAGAATATGATACCGAGAGCCGCGGCGGAAATACAGCCGACGGAAGAAGGATCAAGGCGACCATCCAGTGGGTCGATCAGGCTACGGCCGAGGATGCGGAGATCAGGCTCTACGACAATCTCTTCACTGTTGCAGCTCCCGATCTGGCAGATGTCGATTACATGCAGTGCGTCAATCCCGATTCACTGACAGTAGTTACCGGAGCGAAAGTGGAAGCATCCCTTGCTTCATGCAAGCCCGAGGACAGATTCCAGTTCTTAAGGATCGGATACTTCTGCGCTGACAATAAGGACTCGAAGCCCGGACATCTCGTATTTAACAGAGCTGTCTCTCTCAAGGACAGCTACAGACCCGAATAAAAGGAGGTATAAGATGAGACTTGTATCACATTCCGAACTGAAAGCCAACGGCCGCAGATCCCTGGCAAACGGCTTTTTCATGGCACTTATCGCATGTCTGATCGTTGCAGCCGTTTCCTATGGATTCAACTATGCCGTGAATACCATCTTCCTGAAAGAATATACCGATGAGATCTCGGAGATCACCCAGGACTTTCTCGAGGATTACGACGGCGATATGGATGACTTAAACGAGTATATCCACGATGTAAATAAGATCACTTCCCGCGACGACTACAGAAGGGCAAGCGGCATATCAAGCCTCATCGACGGAGTATTCAATATCCTGGTTGTCTCTGTTCTGTCAGTCGGTATGCTGAGGTTCTTCCTGCTCCTGCGTTACAACAGGAAGAATCCCGGAACTGTATTCGGACATTTTACCGGCGGACACTATTTCAATACGGTCAAGACAAACTTTTTCCAGGGTCTGTATATATTCCTGTGGGCCCTGCTCCTTGTCATTCCGGGTATCGTAAAGGCATATTCCTACTTCATGGTCTCCTATATCATTGCGGAGAATCCGGAGATCTCCACAAAGCGTGCTTTCGAGATAAGTAAGGATACTATGTACGGTTCAAGAGCAGACCTGTTTACTCTGCAGCTGTCCTTCATCGGATGGTTCCTTCTCTCCTGCCTGACATTCGGTCTCGGATTCATCTGGCTCGTTCCCTACTTCAGAGCGACTATGGCAGAATACTATGTCTATATGAAGGCCAAGGCATTTGAAAGAAGGATCACAGACATAAGCGAACTTCCCGACGTTGAGTTTTCAGGAGCCGGAACAGGCTACGAAGACTGATACTTCGGAACAGACAGTAAATACAGGCCGTAAGATCAGGCATTGCCCTGTCTTACGGCTTTTCTTATGCGTCCTGAAACGATCGCGGCGAAAACAGATTTAACGATATCTCCCGGGATCGGAAGTACGAGAAATGCCAGAAGGCTTGCCTTCCAGTCGATCGCAGTTCCGAGATACAGATAATTAACCGCGATATAATACGAAAATCCGGTGATATAAAGTATGACAGTAGCGATGATATTGGCGGCGATAAGAGGAACTCCTCCTTCGGCCATCTTCCCTATAAGGTATGCACAGAGGATGAATCCGAGCATATATCCGAAAGTCGGCATAAGCACATAGTGAATACCTCCTCCTGCAGTAAAGATCGGTATACCGGTAAGGCCTATAAGGATATAGACTGCAGACGCAAGGGCAGCGCATGAAGGAGACAGAACTGCTCCCGATACCATGACAAAAAACCACTGAAGCGTGATCGGAACCGGCTTGAACGGGATCTGGATAAATGCTCCGACCGCGATAAGCGCGGCAAAGAGCGAACAGAGAACGAGCTGTCTTGTATTTATTGTAAACCTTTTTTCATTTTTCATGTACAATACTATATCCGTTTCCCCTATTATTGTCAAACATTTTTTGAATGACATTTACAATTATTTATATTAGAATAAGATTATGTCAGGAACGAAAGAATACATCCTAAAAAGACTTCTGAGATCGGAAGGATATATCTCGGGAGAATCCCTGAGCAATGAGCTCGGTATCTCAAGATCCGCCGTTAATGCCGCTGTTGCCGGCATAAGAAATGACGGATATGAGATCACCTCGTCCACCAAAAAAGGATATTTGATCAATAAAGACGGCAGAAGATACGGCAAGCCCGAGATCTCTGCTCTTCTTCCCGACCCGCGCGGCGATTCGGTCTTCTTTTATGATTCTGTCGGTTCGACCAATAACGTACTGAAGGAAATGGCAATGAACGGTGCTCCTTCGGGCACGGTAGTCATCTCGGATGAACAGACATCCGGCAAGGGCAGGCTGGGAAGATCCTTTGATTCGCCCGGGAAAAAGAATATCTATCTTTCCTATCTCATAAGGACACGGAAAGCTCCGTCGGACTGTTCGGCCATAACCGCATGTACGGCCGCTTCCGTCTGTGATGTTATCGGGCGGGTCTGCGGTATCTGCCCGGGCATCAAATGGGTCAATGATCTCGTTATAGGCTCAAAGAAGATATGCGGCATCCTGACGGAGATGACTTTCCAAAGTGAGAGTCTTCAGGTCGACAGTATTGTCATCGGTATAGGCATCAATGCAAACTGGAATAAAAGAGATATCCCGGGTCCTCTTAAGGAAATCGCCACTTCGATAAAAGCTGAATCAGGCCGCGAAGTCCAAAGGGCAGTTCTTGTTGCTGAGATTATATCCGCTCTCGATGAGATGGCGGCGCTTTTCGAGGAGGGGAAGCTTACAGAATGCTATCTTCCTTCGTACAGGAAAATGTGCGTTACGACCGGAAAGAAGGTCAGCATCGTCAGAGTCCACGATTCGGGAGAAGATCCCGGACACGGCACCGCACTTGAGGTCAATGACGATTTTTCGCTGAAGGTAAAGCTTGATGACGGCTCCGTAAAGGATCTTACAAGCGGCGAGGTCAGCGTAAGGGGATTATACGGATATATCTGAACCTAAACGCAGATCAGATCCTTGATCTTATTGTACTTCCCTTCTCCTATCCCCGATACTTTTGTGATATCCTCCTTCTTATCGAACCTGTTATCTTTTCTGTATTCGATGATCGCATCCGCAGTCGATCCGCCTATCCCCGGAAGTGTCATGAGAGTCTCTTTATCGGCCGTGTTGATATCGATCAAAGCTCCGTTCCCGTCATCACCGTCTCTTTCCTTCACGCTCTCATCCAGGAACGGATTAGGCACCCCCTCCACTTCTTCCTTTGACGGAATATATATGGTCATATTTGATTCCATGATACGGACAAGATCGACATGATCCGAGGCTGCATCTTCGCACATCCCGCCTGCAAGCTTCACGGCATCATTTATTATCGAACCCGAAGGGAGTTCATATACTCCGGGTGATCTGACACTTCCGCAAACATATACGCTTATCAATGTAATTCCGTTGCCCGCAGTACTCTCTTCGGAGCCGCGTACTGTATCCGAGACAGAATCTGTCTCTTCCTCTTCCTTCCTTATGATCCCTATACCTTCACTGCTGCCTTTCAGGACGAGCTTATATACCGATCCGATAAGCGCGATCACGATGAAAGCAGCAAGATATATGAGGCTGCCTTTATTCCTGCTCTTGTGTTTTTGATATTCCGCTTTCACAGTACACCGCCCCCTTTTTTCTGAATAGAATGAGTATAGCATCCGTGAAGGGAAAAAAGTTCCGACAATTACCGACAATTTTCGACAATCGGTACCGATAATCGGACACTTCCTGAGAGGATAAAAAGAGAGCTGCGGGTGCAGCTCTCTTTCATAGTTTCCGGGCTTACTGCCTGTTCTTTATCTGATGATTCCGTATCTGACGCAGATACCGCCGAACTCCTTGGAGTTCGCAAAGCCCTTGAAGACTTCCTCTCTGCTCATTCCGTTGTCCATGAGCTTGAGCCAGTTATCGAATCCTGCCTGATCGGGCTCACGATCCATCATAGCGATATAGAGCCTCGTGAGAAAATCCCTATTCGAGAGCTTTTTATTAATGAACTCCTGGCTGAAGAAGATACCCCTTGCAGCTTCTGTTCCCGTTATCTTCTGGTTCGCAAGCTGAAGTGACCAGTCGATAAGACCGATAGGATCTGCCATTCTCTCAAGACCCGTTACATAAAGCCTCTTACAGAAATCGATCGTCGCCTTCTTGGGCTTAACGGTGATCTTGGGAACGCCTGTTCCTCCGGAAGGGATACCGTAAATGAGACAGAGGTTTGCCCATTCGGTCGAGTTTATGAATCCCGTAACGACATCTCTCTTCGACCAGCCCTGATTCTTCATCCTGCTGATCCAGTCGGCCTTTCCTTCGGGATCGGAATGACGATCGAAGAATACTTTATAGAGGATCTCAATGAAGTCTTCTTCGGACATCTCCTTGTTAAGGAACTCCTCACTGTAAAGGAATCCTCTTGCAAGATCGGCTCCTGTATATCCTTCCGAAAGGACCTTATTCTCCCAGTACTTTCTTCCTTCGGGATCGGAAGGTCTTCCGAGGATCTCCTTATAAAGTCTCTCGATAAAGTCATCCACACCCTTTTCAGGCTCAGGTTCGAGCATCGGGATCGTCTTCTTTTCGATGTGAGACTTATCATTCTCACAGACTCTCTGCTTCGATCCTTCGGTATACTCTGTAGGCTCGACAGTTACGGTCCACTCGCCCCACTTATGTCCGAGTGCTTTCGCGGTAACGGTCTTCGAATCCTGATGCAGCTTTCCGTCAGGGCTCTTATCAGCACTTATAAGAGCTTTATATACTGTCTTTCCGTCTTTCTCGCAGGTAGCCTTCGTTATCTCCGTGGAAAGAGTTGCCTTGACTTCCTTATAGTGCTTTTCTCCGTTGGAGCATGAATAGGTTGCAATCGCCTTGGAATAACCGCTGTTATCTCCTGTCCAAGTGAAGCCTTCAAATACCCAATCGTGGCCTGTTGCCTTTTCGGTAATGACTTCTTTCTTTTCGCTGTGTGCTTTTCCGTCAAGGCTCTGATCCTTGGTGATACTTGCCGTATAGACTGTCATTCCGTCTTTCTCGCATGTTACTTCGACAGTCTTGACATCGAGCGAAGCTTCAACGGCCATAAGGCCTTCTTCCTCATTGGAACAATGGAATGTTGCATAGACTTCGCCGTAGCCTTCAACGTCGTTTCCTTCCCAGGAGAAACCGTCGAATACCCAGCTGTGGCCAACAGCTTCCGTAGGCTTTGCCGTCTTCTCATCACTGTGCTCTTCACCGTCAGGACTCTTATCTTTGCTTATGCTTGCATAATAGGTCGTAAATCCGCCGCTTTCGCAGGAAGGATCTGTGACTTCGCTTTCAAGTTTGCATGCGACTTCCTTATAGTGTACGGTGCCGTTCTCACACTTATACTTTGCAACAGCCTTTGTATATCCGTTTGCTTCGGAACCTGTCCATATGATCTTAACAAATACCCAGTTATGTCCGGAGTGCGGAACGATCTTGGCATTCTTGTTGTCATCATGGGATTGTCCGTCAAGGCTGTCGGCAGCACTTACCGAGACCTCATAATGAGTATATCCGTCCGTCTCGCATGTTGCCGGGAAATCTGTCTCGTCAAATTCGAGGGGAACGGCGTTATAGCCTTCTTCCTCATTGTTGCACTTATAGACAGCCGACACGCCCGTATAGCCTTCTCTAACGCTTCCTGTCCACTGGAATTCCACAAACTCCCAGTCATGGCCCGTCTTACTAACAGGAAGTGCGATCATCTCATCGGAATGTACATCTCCGTCAAGACTCTCTGCCTCTGTCAGGGAAACAGTATACTTTGTATAACCGTCTTCCTCACACGTCGGAGCGATTACTTCGGTCTCAAAAGTGCATTCCGGCTCGGTAACATGTCCTTCATTTCTGCTGCAGTGATACTTTGCTACGACTTTTGTATAACCGTTCTGCCTGGAACCAGTCCATTCGAATCCGTCAAAAACCCAGTCATGGCCCAAAGGATCGGAGTAGGGAACTTCTTTTGTATCGGTATGATAGAGACCGTCAAATTCGTTGTCTTCATCTATCTCCGTCGTATATACGGTCCTTGCGCCCTTGGTACAATCCGCATCGACTTCCTCGGAGTCATAGTTCCACTCAAAATAATGCTCGTTCCCTTCTTCTTCATTCTTACAGGTATATACCAGAGAAACAGCGTAATAGCCGTCAGTATCGTCTCCGGACCAGTCGAATCTTACAAACTCCCAATCGTGACCCAGAGGTTCTCCCTCGGTCTTTGTCTCTCTTGAAAATTCATAATCGCAGTCAGGATCAGAACAGTATACGACGCTCTCATACGATGCCGGATCCGTACATGTTGCCGGTTTCTCGTTCTCTCTTACCGCCTCTGCTTCTTCATGAGTATGGATCCATAATCCCACTTCAGAATATTCGGTGGTTCCGTGGAAAAGATCTTCCTTGGAAACAACATAATTGGGACTGTCGCTGAAGAAAAAGTCACGAGGGTGAGAATCAGCATTATGATCGGAGAATCCGTTCGTAAATGCATATCTTACGGGTGTGGATGTAGATTCCGGAAGAATACCTATCCTTGACTCTTCATCAAGCTCGCCGACGATATTGATAACGGAATTGGGATTATAGAAGTAAAGATCGTTTTTCGCGATCGTATTATCCTTATCGGTGGGGAATTGATATCCTATACCTTCGAGGAAGTTTCCGCTTATCTCGATCAGTCCGGAGATATTGAGAGTACCGCCCTTGCAATAGATGCCTCCGCCGTATCCGTTTCTCGAATTTCCTTCTGTGATCGAAGCTTCATTTTCCGTTATCGTTACGTCTTCAAGATTAAGGGTACCGTTGTTCAGGAAGATACCTCCGCCGCAAACATTGGCCGTATTTCCTACTATTTCGACTCCGGAAAGAGACAGAGTTCCGTTCTCAAGGAAGATTCCTCCGCCTCCCATATTGGCATTGTATTCATAAGATCCGTATGAGGCATTACGCGTGATATCGGAATCGGAAATACTGACGTCAGCGTCATCAAGGATATAAAAAGCTCCTCCTTTGCCTGCCCCTGAGTGATTCTCTACAAATGAACAGTTCTCGATATCGATACTTCCGGAAGCAGATACAGCGATCGCACCGGCACCCGCACCGGAATTGTTAATAAACTCACAGTTCTCTATAGACGCGCTTCCTCCGGCAATACATACGGCTCCGCCCGGAGTTCCGACGGCATTACTGTTTGTGAATAGAACATCCGAAACAGTCAGTTCGCCTTCGCTGTAGATATCGGCTCCGGATACGGCTTTGTCTCCGGTATTACCCATTTCATCGCCTGCACCGCCGAACGACCCTCCGACTATCTCGGCTTTACCGTACTGGGTTACATAGATTCCTCCGCCGTTTTGGTTTGTCTCATTAAAGACAAAATGACCGCCGGTCATCTTGAACACGCCGGGGATCGTTTCTCCCGTCTCATCGTCCTTGCTGCCGTATATATATACGCCTGCACCGCCTAGGGTATTTCCCGTAGCGAGGTTCCCTTTAATGAGTCCGCCGTTCATCTCAAAGTATCCGCCGGCGTTTATAGCTACTCCGGCACCCCTGTTTTTTGAAAAAGCCGAAGAATCATTTTTCAGGATACTTCCGCCGTTCAAGATGAACTGGCCGTTCTTTTGAATATAGACTCCGGCGCCCATCGTGCTGGTATTGCCCTTTCGGTTATCCCACGGAGATCCGATGACACCGCCGTTCATAACTACCTTTCCGCCTTCGTCGACATATACTCCGGCACCTGCCATTAACGATCTGTTATAGCAGATGATACCGCCCTCTATCGTAAGTTCGCCGCTGACACTGAATGCTCCGCCGTATCCTCTGTTATTATTTCCTCCTATGATACAGTTCTCTCCTTCAACCGAATTCTTCAGCGTCATCTTAGCGCCCTGCTGTATCATAAAGATAGGCTTAGTCCAAATAATAGTAGCATCATAGAGATAGTTTTCATCTACTATCTTTCGGTCGATCTTGTGGTTATTAAGGTCAAGTATGACCTCCGTCCCGGTCTTAACGGTAAAGATTCCTGAATTATCCCATTCAATATCATTCGTAAGGCAGATATTAACAGTCTCCCCTTCTTGCACGCCGTCGATTGCCTCCTTGAGAGCGGTCCATGTACCGACATTGACAACATCATCTGCCCTGACGATAAAAGTAAAACAGGACAGAGCCATAACGGCCGAGAGCAATGATGCTGAAATCTTCTTCATCAACTTCATATCAGTTCTCCCTTATACTTCTCACAACGAACTCTTTGTCTCCCACAGCTGTTCCAGATTGTAATTCGCGCGTTCTTCGGGATGGAATACATGAACGACGATATCCTTGTAATCAAGGAGCATCCACTTATCTCCCGATCTTCCTTCAACATGATCGGGATAGATCCCGGCTTCGTTCTTAAGGACGAATTCGACCTCATCGGACAATGCCTTTATCTGCGTAGTGGAATTACCACTCGCGATAACAAAATAATCAGCAAGTATGGTCTTCTCGGATACATCGATGACTTCGATGTCGATACCCTTCTTGCTGTCCAGTGCCTTTACTATAAGATCTGTCATTTCTTTACTTGTCATAAACGCTCTCCGTTCAAGTTTACTTAATACTTTATTTTATCATGCCGGGACACAAAACTGTAGTAGATGTCCTTCTTCCGAACATCTACTACAGTATAAAAAAGAGGCCTCTCATCTTGAGCTGCCCCTGAAGTCTTATCCTTTTATACTTTCAGCGAATGCCGATGTATACGGGGGAAGCTCCCGCCCCTGTCTTTTGAATTTCTCAGTCACAGCCTCAACACACATCCCGAGCGCCGCATTCAGATCCTTAACCGATGCTTCGCGTATCGGCGTTAAGTCTGTATATGTCCTGGCAGGCTCGATCTTATCCGCGAGGTAGACTATCTTATCCAGAAGGGTCATGTCCCCTCTTCCCGTCGTGTGATATGTAATAGCATCGAGTATCTCTTTATCATCCACACCGAAAAACCTCTCAGCCATAACGGCACCGGCGGGAGAATGGATGAGCTTCTCATCCTCGAAAAGGTCACCGCAAGCCTCCTGAGCATATCTTCTCTGGGTATCCCTGTCTATCTCCTTTGCACAGTCATGGAGCTCACCCGCAATAAGAGCCTTATCCGCATCAGCACCGTGGATAAGCGCCAGCTTCGCTGACAGCATGCCCACATTGAGTGTGTGGAGAAGCCGCTTTTCGCGAAGATAAGGATAAAGAGCTATCGCATATTCCATAAAGCTCTCTGCAGCCTCTTCGCTCACCTCGTCAAGGACCTTCCTGCTCTCATACAGATCGTGCTCCCGGATGAAATCCAAAGCTGCCTTCGGCACGTCATCAAAATCCTGACGCTTCCTGATATCAGAGGATGATGCCTCTATCCCCTTTATCTCGAATGTCTTTATCTTTATATTAGGAAGGACAGCTTTGAGCCTTTTCTTCTCCGAAGTGATATCCGTCGTATCACCGGGTCTCCGGGCGACAAGAAGAGCTGCCGTCTTCACTATCTCATCCGGCTTATACCACTTATCAAAAGAAGGCAGGATATCAGTGCCGCAGATCCAGTAATACCTGTGGGGCTCACCCGCTTTCGATTCCGAAAAGCCTTTCCCTTTCAGGAATGATGCTATCTTATCCTTTCCGGAGAGCGCGGCGACCGTATTGGCAGTATAGCTTATCCCTTCCATGAAGAATTCAATATCGCTTATGAAAACGTTTTTCTTAAACTCATCTTCAAGGACTTCCGCCGTCATATAGTATCTGTACGGTGCCGGGCTGAGGATATGTCCCCTCTTGAAAGAGTTTCTCACAGCAGGGATGACTATAACGATATCGACGATACCGCTCTTGAGCGCCCCTTTTATCATGGAGATATGTCCGTTATGTACAGGATCGAAAGATCCGCCGAACAAGCCTATGTTCATATCAAGCCTTGATGTGCGGGATATTGCCGAGAGTTCTTCCTATATCGGTCCTGTAATGAGCATCCTTGAAAGAGATCTTCTTGACACCTTCGTATGCGCCGTCTATAGCCTCGTCAAGAGTGTCGCCCTCATCGTAGACACAGAGGACCCTTCCTCCGTTCGTAACGATCTTTCCGTCCTTAAGTGCAGTGCCTGCCTGGAAGACGAGCTTGCCGCATGTGTCGATACCCGTGATCTCATATCCCTTCTCATACTTGACGGGATATCCGCCCGATGCCATTACGACAACGCATGAGCACTTATTACGCCACCTGATCTCAATATCAGCGAGCTTTCCGTCGATGACGGCATCGATAACGTCCATGAAATCATTCTCGAGCAGAGGCAGGATAGCCTGTACCTCAGGGTCACCGAATCTGCAGTTATATTCAACGACCTTGGCGCCTTCAGGGGTCAGCATGAGACCGAAGTAGATAACTCCCTTGAAAGGTCTTCCCTCAGCCTTCAGCGCTTCGATCGTGGGAGCGATTATCTTCCTCTGGATGGAAGCCATATCCTCATCATCGAGATCCGCACCGGGAGTTACGGCGCCCATTCCGCCGGTATTAAGTCCCTCATCGTGATCAAAGACTCTCTTATGGTCTCTCGAAGATATCATGGGAACGGCAGTATTTCCGTCTGAGAATGCGAGTATCGTCAGCTCCGGGCCCGTCATGCACTCCTCGATAACGACAGTATTTCCGGCATCTCCGAAAGCCTTGTCGCTCATCATGGATCTTACGGCATCCTTCGCCTCATCGAGCGTCTGGGCAATTATTACTCCCTTACCGAGTGCAAGGCCGTCACACTTGATGACGATAGGCATTGGCTGTGTCTCGAGATATTCAAGAGCCTTCTTCTCATCATCGAAAAGCTCATACCTTGCAGTGGGGATATTGTACTTCTTCATAAGGTTCTTGGAGAAAGCCTTGGAAGACTCTATTATCGCGGCATTTGCACGGGGACCGAATGCCCTGATGCCTTCCGCCTCGAGCTTGTCAACGAGACCCAGAGCAAGAGGATCCTCGGGAGCTACGAAAACGAGATCGAACTTTCCTTCCTTCGCATAGGAAACTATCCTGTCTACTTCACTTGCCTTGATGTCTACACATGTGGCTATCTGTGCGATGCCGCCGTTACCGGGTGCGCAGTAAAGCTCCGTGACCCTGCTGCTCTTGCTGAGCTTATAGCAGATAACATGCTCTCTTCCGCCGCTTCCAACAACCAGTACCTTCATATCAAAACCTCCGGATGATAAGTCATTTTTACTCAAAGATTTTAACATACAATCACCATTCTGTCTTATATAAAGAAACCTCCGCAGGACTTCATGTGTCCGCGGAGGCTCTGTTGCTCATTTTCTCAGTTCTTATCCTCAGTCAGGATCAGCTCTTTGCCTTGGAAGGCGCCTTGATATCGAGCTCCTTACAGATCTTTGCAGCTGCTCCGACGCAGTCATCCGATCCGTATTCCATGATTACCAGTACATCCTCACCGGACAGATATACACCGAGATTGCTGCAGTCAAGGTTCTCGCGGCTGTATGTCAGGATAGCATACCTCAGGTCATCATCATCAGTCTCGAATTCCATTACATCGAATGAATCTTCCTGTGTATCGTACATATCCTCAAGATCCTCAGCCATATCTTCGTAATAATCCTCGGCATCATCCTCGTCTCTGAATACCACGGAGATTACGAGGCATTTGCAATAGGAACTCTTGCTGCCGGCATCGCTCTGGAAGAATACTGTTCCTTCTTCCATATGTTTATCATAGATATCGAATGATCTGAGCAGATCATTGAGATCACCCATATCATCATCCTTGGCATAGACTCCGTCCTTATAGTCCGAATAATCCGAATACATAAGGTCCTCGATCTCATCCGCCAGATCATCAGCATCCAGCTCGTCCGCACCATATTCCTCGGCTGCGTCAGCGAGAGCATCGGGACCGATATCGATCTCTTCCTCCTCTTCCTCTTCGTCCTTATCCTTTTTCTTCTTGCTGTCCGAACAGGCGAACATTCCGAAAGAAAGCGTCAGAACGAGCATCATTACCGTGATCTTCCTGAATAGTTTCATAACAAATACCTCATATGCAAAGCGGGACTTAACAGATAAGTCCCGCTCTTATTATTTGATCAGTTAAGACATCAGATCAGGATCAGCCTTCAGCCTCGGAAGGAGCCTTGATGCCCATCTCCTCACAGATAGAATCTGCCATACCGGAAAGATCCTTGGATCCGGAACCCGTCTCATAAACGATCAGGATCGTCTTGCCGTCATGATAGATTCCCATATTGTTAGTTGCAGCCTTCTTCTCTCCGTATGTGAGGATAGCATATTCATATCCGTCTTCATCGGACTCGAATTCGCACTTGTCATAATAATCCTCATATTCTTCTGCCCTATCCTCGAGATCATCGGCCATATCATCATAATAGTCCTGTGAATCTTCCTTATCATCGAAGACGAAAGACAATACAAGACATCTTGTGGAGGAATAGCTCTTCTTATCATAGTCACCGCTGAAGAAGATAGTTGCTTCCTTGAGTCCCTTCTCATAGAAATCAACAGACTTCAGCGCCTTCTTGATATCATCTGCCTTGCCGGTCGTATAGATACCGTCGGTATAATCGTCAAGATCTTCCGTATCCATATCATCGACCTCATCAACAAGGTCGTCAGCTTCCATCTCCTCAGCTCCTACAGCCTTAGCAGCCTTAGCGAGCTTGGAAGGAGAAAGCTTTCCACCGCCGAAGCAGGCAGTAAGGGAAAGTGCCATTGCACAAGCAAGTATCATCGATATTGCTATCTTTGTTCTTTTCATAACATTACCTCCAAACAGGTTTAATATATTTGATATGATACCACATTTTTGGTATAAAAATCACTTTTACCGAATTAAAAACTGCATGACCATTGAAATGACCATGCAGTTTATGAAGATCCGTATTGTTATCTTCGCGTATTAAGCCTCGGAAGGAGCCTTGATGCCCAATTCATCACAGATGGAATCTGCCATTCCGGAAAGGTCCTTGGAACCGTCGCTGTTCTCCTCGATCACGATAACCGTCTTACCGTCAAGATAGATACCGTAATTATTTGCAGGCTGCTTCTTATTGCCGAAGCTTACGATATAGTATTCATAACCGTCCTCGCCGTCATCCTGCGAAACGTTGTCAAACATATCTTCAAAGGACTCGAGGGCTTCTTCAAGATCCTCTGTGCTGTCTTCATAGAACTTTCTGGCGCTGTCCTTATCCTCAAAGACAAGTGAAGCTATGATGCACATTGTATCCGCATTTTTCTTCTTGTCATAGTCTGCGCTGAAGAATACTGTTGCTTCAGTGACCTTCTTCGTTGGGATATCGATGCTGTCTGCCTTAAGGACTTTCTTAACGTCATCTATCTTGCCGCTCGTATAGATACCCTCTGAATAATCGCCAAAATCCTTGATACCGCTGATGTCCTCGATCTCGTCCTGGAAATCTTCGGGCTCATACTCTTCTGCACCGACTGCCTTGGCTGCCTTGGCGAGCTTCGAGGGGGAGAGCTTTCCTCCAGAGCATGCTGTAAGTCCTGCAACCATAGAGCCGACAAGAAGTAATGCTACTGCTGTTCTGATCTTCTTCATCTTGTTTCCTCCTTATAGTTGATCATGCCTCTGAAGGCGCAATGATACCCATTTCCTCACAGATAGAATCTGCCATTCCGGAAAGATCCGTATTACCGCTGCTGTATTCCCAGACAATGAACATTGTCTTTCCGTCAAGATAGACACCGTAATATGAGACATAGCTGTCATCCTCGATAGAATTGATCGTATACTCATATCCGTCTTCACCGTCATCTATCGACACTTTGTCATAATACGATTTTACTTCCTTATATTCATCCTCGATATCTTCGGCATACTCATCATATTCATCCTGTGCACTCTCCTTATCCTCATAGGTCAGAGAGACCGCAACACACCTTGCTGCAGAATAATCCTTCTTGTTAAAATCCGAGAAGTAGAAGACTGTCGCTTCCTTGACATTCTTCGTAGATACCTCTATGTAGTTTGCCTTCAGGGCTTTCTTCACATCGTCGATCTTTCCGCTCGTATAGATACCGTCAGAATAATCGGCGAAATCCTTCTCACTGTCTATGTCATCCACCTCATCTGCAAAATCTTCGGGCTCATACTCCTCTGCACCGACTGCCTTGGCAGCCTTGGCGAGCTTCGAGGGGGAGAGCTTTCCTCCTGAGCATGCTGTAAGGGATAATCCCATCACACATGCCAGCATCAGAGATAAAGCGATCTTTGTTCTTTTCATAACACTACCTCCGTACATGATTGATCTTCTGGATTCTATCACAAATACATTTGATATTTCCATTATTTCACATAAGAACAACGTCATTTACCAAGTACTTCATAATCGTTAACACATATTTAAAATTCGTATTGTTATCATTATATTGATGAATGTAGAGAGGTGTATCTGATGGTCGGCGGTAAGAAACTGGTCGCACTTTGTACATCGCGCATATACGAACCCGAGGCTCACGGGTATGTCATCAGGCTTAATGAGAGACTTAAGGCCGAAGGATATGCCGTGCTGATCTTTGCCATCAACTCTGATATATACTGGGAAGAAGACAGACTGGCTACCGAGAGATATGTTTTCGAGCTGATCCCCTATCGTGATATAGATGCCGTGGTCATTATGGACGAGAAGATCAAGAGCCATAAGATCGCGAATAAGATCATCGGAAGAGCAAAAGAATACGACCTGCCGGTCGTCATCGCCGACGGGCATTATGAAGGTGTCTCCTGTATCGGATATGACTATGAGAGAGGTTTTGAACAGGTCGTAAGGCATGTAATAGAGCATCACAAGGTCAAAAGGCCCCACATGATGGCAGGACATGTCGGAAACGAGTTTTCTGACAAGAGGATCGCTGTTTTCAGGAAGGTCATCGAAGAGAACGGTTTTACATTTGATGACAGCATGATAAGCCACGGCAATTTCTGGGCGGATCCGTGCAGGATAGCAACTGAGGAGTTGCTGAAAAGAGAAGTCCTTCCTGATGCAGTCATCTGCGCCAATGACATAATGGCCATAACCGTAGTCGAGATGCTCACCGAGAGAGGTATCAGGGTTCCTGAAGACATTATCGTCACCGGATTTGACGGTTATGACGAGATCTACTTCACCTCCCCGAAGATCACCACGGCTTCAAATGACATTCTCCTGCTTGCCGATACGACGGCAGATCTTGTCATCAGGATGGCAGATAATAAAGGAAAGACATATCACGAGATGATCACTCCCGTCTTCCACGCGAATCAGTCATGCGGCTGCCCGGAGCATGCCGAGAACCCCTGGATACTCCGTAACCGTTTCAAGGAGAGCTTTGCTAGGCTCAATGACGACAACAGGGTCCTTCAGCTCGTTGCTTCGTCGATGCAGTCGAGCGCCACTCCGGGCGAACTGGTATCACATATCGAATCTTATAAGACTGCAGGTACCGTTACCGTTATCGACCGCAAATGTTTTGATGAGGACATCAACTACTTTACCGATAAGGATGTCATGGATCTTAAGAAGGAATTCGTGATGATATATGATTCGGATCATCCGGAAGACTATAAGGAGGATACTTTCGATATCTCCGCTGTCTATGACGATTATGTCGAGGACGTCCTCACTCCCTCAGTTCGTGATAGGATCATCGAGCTGACCGGTAGCGGCTATCCTCTTATCTTCAATTCTCTCGATTATATGAACAGGCCGTTCGGATTTGAGTGTTTCTGTTTCCTTGACTACCTTATCTCCAACTATACGAATACGATGGGAGTCACGAATGCTATCAGCCTCGGCATAGGCGGATTCGTCAATACAAGGTACCAGCGGACGCTCCTGCGCAAGATCAACGAGATGTACCGCCACGATCCCCTCACAGGTCTTTATAACCGCGTCGGATTCCAGAATGCACTCAATGCAAGGCTGCGCAATCCCAACTACCACGACAGGCCGGTCACGGTCATCATGTCGGATCTTGACGGTCTGAAATATATCAACGATAACTATGGTCACGGAGAGGGCGACAATGCGATACTGACAACGGCAAAGGCATTGTTCGACTCTATGCCCGAGACGAGCCTTTCGACGAGATTCGGAGGAGATGAGGTATTCTCTGTCGTATTCGGCGAATGTGACCCGGATAAGATCATCAGCGACATCAACAGCTATCTCGAGGAGTATAACCGCACGAGCGGTAAACCATATAAAGTATCGACCAGCTGCGGTTATATGATCACCATGTTCAATGACGACTTTGACATAACAAAAGCAGTCAAGGAAGCCGACGAACAGATGTACAAGGCAAAGAACCGCAAGTATAAGGACCGTTTCTTCGGCTCACAGTGACTAACCGCCAACAACAGAACACAGATCAAAGGGGCTGCTCCATATCGGAACAGCCCCTTCGTTACGCGGGTTTTGATTGTGTCCTATAAGGACCTTACTCCTCAGAGGGAGCCTCTTCTGCAGGTGCCTCCTCAGCGGGAGCAGCCTCCTCGGCAGGTGCTTCCTCAACAGGTGCAGCCTCCTCGACGGGAGCTTCCTCAGCGGGAGCCTCTTCCTCGGAGATCTCATAGGGATCTTCCTCAGCGGGATCGATAGGCTCTACTTCCTTGATGCTGATAGAGATCCTTCTCTCCTCAGGCTTGATATCGATTACTTTAGCGATAACCTCCTGACCTACGGAAAGAACATCCGAAGGCTGGTTGAGCCTTACGCTGGAGATCTGGGATACGTGGCAGAGAGCATCGAGATCGGGCTCGAGCTGTACAAAAGCACCAAAGCTCGTAAGTCTTACGACAGTACCCTTTACAACTGAACCTACGGGGATCCTCTCCTCGATGTTGTAATAAGGATCATCCTCTGCCTTCTTGTAGCCGAGGGAGATCTTCTTTGCTTCCTTATCAAAGCTCTTTACATAGACATCGATCTCATCGCCGACCTTAAGGATATCGGAAGGCTTTCTGATCCTCTTCCATGAGAGCTCTGTGATATGAACGAGTCCGTCAACTCCTCCGATATCAACGAATGCACCGAAGTCAGGAAGGCTTCTTACGATACCCTTATAGTGCTTGCCTTCCTCGATATTAGCCCAGACCTCATCAGCCTTTGCCTTACGCTCATTCATGAGGAGTGTGCGGCGTGAACCGGAGACCCTGAGACGGTGCTTGTCAGTATCCATCTTCGTAACGAGGATCTCAAGCTGCTGACCCTTATACTCATCAAGATCCTGAACCTCACCGAGCTTGATCTGTGTACGGTGGATGTAGATATCGATACCGCCGTAATTAGCGATAACGCCGTCCTTAACAGTTCCTGTAACAGTTACCGTTATAGGTGTCTTATTCTCGAAAGCTTCCTGAACAGCCTTCTTGTTCTTCTCGTAGTCGAGCTGGGACTTGGAGAGGATGATCTCCTTGCCCTGATCAGTATTCTTGATGCTCTTTACTACAACAGTTACCTCAGCCTTCGATGCGATGGCTGCCTCAAGATCAAAATCAGGATCGCTTGCAAATTCTCTTCTCGGAATCTTTCCTTCGGACTTGTCGCGGACATCAACATAGACATAATCAGCGTCTGCCGAAGTAATAGCTCCCTTCACAATAGCATTACGGCGAAGCTGTGCGATACCTTCTACATATTCCTGAAAGTCGATATCAGCCTCTCCCTGATTAGTCATGATTTCATTCTTGTTCTCGTCCATTCTGCGAACAACCTCCAAAATTATAACTTCCGGTGTGGAAGCACCTGCCGTGACTCCGACCCTGTCATCCGGTCTGATATACCCATCGGCAATCAGCTTTCCGACTTCATCCGCATCACTTACAAGATACGTTCTCACACAATGACCGGAGCAGATATCATAAAGCTTCTTCGTATTCGAACTGTGTGAAGAACCGATGACGAGCATCACATCCGCTTCAGCCGAAATACGGGCAGCTTCACTCTGCCTGACTCCTGTCGTACTACATATTGTATCTAATATCAAATTTTTTGCAATTTTATTTTCTACAATTGCACAAATTTCCTTAAAGATCTCTGATGAAAAAGTGGTCTGGGATATCAGGAGCGTGTCCGTAAAGTCACGATCGAGCGCTTTCATCTCCTCCACGGAGCTGATAACGGTAACTTTCCCGGGGGCTTCCCCGCATATCCCCGTGACCTCGGGATGGCCCTTTCCTCCGGTAATGATTATATCCTTCCCTTCAGAAGCGGCTTCCCTGACTATATTATGGATCTTCTGGACAAAGGGGCACGTGCAGTCGATGACCTTGCAGCCTTTGCTCTTCAATATCTCCTTCTGATCAGGAGATACACCGTGAGCCCTGATGATAACAGTACTGTTCTCGGGAACATCGGAAGCATCCTGAACTATCTCGAATCCCCTGTCTGTCAGATCGCCTACGACCTTGGCATTGTGGGTAAGCTCGCCGAGCATGATGAGCCTTTCGCCGGGGGCTCTCTGTTCGATCATGCGGTTCGCGGAATCAACGGCGTTCTTAACACCGAAGCAGAATCCCGACGACTTTGCGCAGATGACTTCCATAAATAATTATTCCTTTATATAAGACAGGAGAAGATCGCGTGTCTCGTCGATCCCGATAACGGATGTATCGATCTCTATGGCATCGTCAACCTTTACGAGAGGAGCGGAGGCTCTCTCTGAATCCTGCTTATCGCGGTACTTTATATCTCTTAAGACTTCCTCATAGTTCTGGGAGAAATCGCCCTTTTCGTTGAGCTCCTTGAGCCTTCTCTCGGCCCTCGTCTCCGCAGAGGCAGTCAGGAAGAACTTATACTTGGCATTGGGAAGTACGTTTGATCCTATGTCCCTTCCGTCAAGAACAAAAGTCTGGGACGAGGCGATATCACGCTGCATGTCGACCATTGCCTTTCTTACGCATGGAAGCGCGGAGATATCGGAAGCCGCGATCGACACTTCGGGAGTCCTTATAAATCCGGTAACATCCTCACCGTCGAGGATCATGTGCTGGCTTCCGTCCTTAAACTCAACCTTGAGTTCCATTGTATCGAGCATCTTCTTCACTGCATCGACATCTCTGGGGGATATCCCTCTTTTCAGGGCACACAGTCCGCATGTCCTGTACATTGCTCCCGTGTCGAGATACATTATCCCGAGCTTCGCGGATACGCCCTTTGCGAGCGTCGACTTTCCCGAACCCGAAGGCCCGTCTATTGCGATCTGATAAACTTCACTCATGAGTATTCCTCCCCTAATCCGTTATTTCTGTCACGTCCGACCTCATAGACACGGTACTGTGACCACATTGTCTCGAGCGCTTCGAACGAGCTCATGATATGTTCCTTACGATGCATTCCGAGAGTTACAAGGAGCGCATTGATAAGCGAGAGCGGTGCTGCAAGGGAATCTACGAACGATGCCATTCCTGACTTGGCGAAAAGCTTCACATCAGCGTTTTCCGTCATCGCCGTATCATCCTTATCTGTTATGACGATTATCTTAGCTCCCTTTTTCTTGGCATATTCCATCGAATTGATCGTCCTCTGCGAATACCTCGGGAATGAGATACCGATCATTACGTCATCCGAAGTGATCGGCATTATCTGCTCGAAGACCTCATTCGTAGAATTACTGTGTATATGGATGACATCATCGAACAGGAGCGTCATATAAAAATGCATGAAGGAAGAAAGCGGAGAACTGGCACGAAGTCCCATTATGTAGATCTTCCTCGCACCGAGTATCGTCTTGACTGCGGCTGCCATGGCCTCATCATCAAGGGAAGCGAGTGTCTCCTTTAAGTTTTCCATATCGCCTCTTATGACATCCCTTACCGCAGTCGTGTCATCGGCAAACCTGTCAGTATAGTTGAGCCTCTGGACTGAAGTAAGCTTGGACTTGAGTTCCTCCTTCAGAGCACTCTGAAAGTGGGGATATCCTTCGAATCCGAGTTCTGTCGTAAACCTTACTACGGTCGATTCGGAGACGCCTGTCTCTTCGCCGAGCTTCGCGGCCGTCATGTATGCGGCCTGATCATATTTCTCTATTATGTAATTGGCAATGGCCTTATGGCCCTTGCTCATTTCCGGCAGACGGGATTCGATCAGATCAATCGTACTCTCCATCACTATCGCCTCCTTCGTTATCCGTTTCGTCCTTATTCTCTTCCATATACGAATCTATGGAGATCTGCCTGTCGTCATTTCCGGCAGCTTTCTCAAGGCTCATCTCGAGATCCCTGATAGTCTTATAGCTCATGAGTTCCATAGAAGGCAGTTCGTCGACCGACTCGATACCGAACTCAAGAAGGAACTGCTCGGTTGTGGAGAAAAGCGTAGGTCTTCCGGGAGCATCGAGAGTTCCTGACTCACAGATCCATCCGCGGTCCAGAAGCCTTGATATTATGGAATCCGAGGAAACACCTCTTACCGCCTCGACCTGAGCTCTGGTGACAGGCTGGTTATAGGCGATGACCGCAAGCGTCTCATAGGATGCTCCGGACAGAGGCGGTCTCATCCTCGGAGAGAACATCCTGTCAAGGACCTTTTTCATTCCCGGCTTGGTGCACATTATATATGAATCCTCGATCTTCCTTATCAGAAGGCCTCCCCAGGGATCGTTCTCATAATCGTTGATGAGGCGCTTCATCGCATCCTCTACCGTCTTCCTCTCGACTCCGAGGATCTCACAAAGTCTTGCTGTCGTTACGGACTCACCCGACACGAAAAGGATCGACTCCAACGCTGCCGATACCTCCTGTACCGGTATCTCAAACTGATCCTTGATCTCTTTTATCTCATCGGACTCGCTCATTTATCACCCATCCCCTTTTCTTCCAGAAGTATCGAATCGAAAGGCTTCTTCTGTTCAGCCTTTATCTTATTGCTTCTAAGCAGTTCAAGTATCGCCAGGAAACCGACTATCCTGTCTATCTTCTCCGTCTTGTCCTTATTGAAGAGCTCATGGAAGAATACCCTTCCCCTCTTTGTTATCGTAAGGAAGACACTCTTCATCCTCTCCTTTACCGACAGCTTATCCTTCTTGAGGATATGTGTTATCTTCGAGGAGATATCGGCAAATCTTATCTCATTGCGCCTCGTGACATCAGCAACAGCCTTATCGAACTCTTCGGCTTCGAATTCCTGAGGAGGATATACTATCTCGATACCGAGATCCTTGGCCGTAGAAGGAAGACGGTACATGCAGTCCGAATATGTGGCATGTCTCGTCTTTAACTCTCCTGCGAGCATCTTGCATCTCTTATATCTGAGCAAGCTTATTACGAGTTCTTCTCTCGGATCTTCACCCTCATCCTGATCGTCGGCTTTCCTTCCGGGAAGCATCATCCTCGATTTGATATGAACGAGCGTTGCGGCCATTACGAGAAATTCCGATGCCACTTCCATATCCAGTTTCTGCATATTGTCGAGGAAAGCCATATACTGTTCCGTGATCTCGGAGATAGGAATATCGTATATGTCGATGTCATTTTTCTCGATAAGATGGAACAGAAGGTCCAGAGGACCTTCGAATTCCCTGATCTTAAGATCGGGCCTTATATGAGATGAGATGACACCGGAAATCGCTTCAGACATAGATCAGATCCCGACAATTAGTTTTATCACCAGCGTGAATATCTGTATGATCGGCCATGCTATGATGTCCATTATGTATCCTATGATGCCCTTCCCGTCTGTCATCCTGTTGCCAAGGATTATTATCACGAACAGAACGGTCGGAGCGTACATCATGAAATTCCTGTATGCATCCGTATACTTCCATTTAACGGGGATCAGCTCATCAAGGAGATGATATCCGTCGAGCGGAGGTATCGGGATAAGGTTGAATGCAAACAGTCCCGTGCAGATAGCGATAATGTAATAAAGGATCATATTGATGAGCTCTACAATGTAGTTATCACTCAGATAATCAATAAAGCCGCAGGCTGAGAGCACCATCGTGTTGGAGTATCCTTCAGTCTTCAGTGATTCGGCATATGCCTGCACTCCGGCACGCATGACATCATCGCCCGCGAGCTGTACCCTGAGCATTATCGCCATAGCCACAACGCAGACAAGAGCCAGCAGGAAGTTGCCGATGACTCCGGCAAGCGCGATACCGATCCTCATCCTTCCCTTGCTCTTATAACGTGTAAGGTTATTCGGATTATACTGAACAGGCTTACCCCATCCGAATCCCATTATAAGGAGCATTACCGTACCGACGGGATGAAGGTGTGCCAGCGGGTTCAGTGTCAGCCTTCCCATCAGGGCAGGCGTGTCGTCACCATAATATGTCGCCGCTGCGGCATGCATGAACTCATGTATGGCAAAGGCCAGTGTCAGCGCAAAGAGATAGACGAGGAGAGTCCTTATTATCTCCTCGGTCTCCATTCCGCTCTTGAACAGTTCAAACAGCATCTTTACTCAGCCTTTCTCAATGTGAAGAAGATCTTCTCGCCGTTTACATCCTTCTCGAGTACAGAAGCATCATCCTTAACGGAATCATCATTCTCGAAAGATACTGCCAGTACTGCAGATGCGATCTCATCCTTATACTTGGAGCAGATACCGGAAAGCTTCTCATTTCCGCCGTATACGATCCTGATCCTGTCAACGACCTCGAGGCCCTCTGTCTCACGGCGTGCAGCCTGGATCTTGGAGATTATCTCTCTTACATAACCTTCCTCGATGAGCTCATCTGTAAGGACAGTGGAAAGAGCAACTGTTATATTGCTGCCTGTCTGTGTTGAGAGTCCCTCGGGAGTCTTTGTCTCGATGAGGAAATCATCCTTAGTCATCTCGAAGTCCTCTCCGTCGACAGTAAGAGTAATGGGGCCTGCATTAAGCTTCTCCATCGTCTCCTTGCCGGGCAGAGCTGATATAACTTCCCTTGCCGCATTGAGCTTGGCACCGAACTTCCTTCCGCATGTCTTGAGCTGAGGCTTGAAGGAATAATCAACGAGAGAAGCAGCATCGCTCAATGCGACGATCTCCTTGATGTTGAGCTCATCCCTTACGATGCCCTTGTACTCCTCGTCCAGAGTCTCCTCGGATACAACATAGATCGTGGATATGGGCTGTCTGTTCTTGATATTGGCAGCATTTCTCGCAGCTCTTCCGAGCTCGACGATATCCCTTACGAGAGCCATCTCGACCTCGAGCCTCCTATCGATCATGGACTCGTCGGCAACAGGATAATCACAGAGGTGAACTGATTCGGGAGCATCCTTGTTAACGCTCCTTACGATATTCTGGTAAACGCTCTCCGTTACGAAAGGTACGAACGGAGCACAGAGTCTCGTGAACTGCTCAAGGACTGTATAGAGTGTCATGTAGGCATCGATCTTATCCTTGTTCATGTCGCCTGCCCAGTATCTCTCACGGCATCTTCTTACATACCAGTTCGAAAGCTCGTCCGTGAAATCCTGGATCATCCTGGCGGAACCTGTGATGTCGTAAGCCTGCATCTTGGAGTCGACTGTCTTTGTAAGCGAATTGAGCCTCGAAAGGATCCATCTGTCCATAGCGCAGAGGTTATCCTTATCGAGAGTGTACTTAGTGGGATCGAACTGATCGATCTCTGCATACATTACATAGAATGCATATGTATTCCAGTATGTTCCGATGAACTTGGAAAGACCTTCCTTTACAGCCTCGTGAGAGAATCTGTTGGGAAGCCATGCCGCACTGGTGCTGTAGAAATACCATCTGGCGGCATCAGCACCTTCCTCATTGAGGATATCCCAGGGATCAACAACGTTGCCCTTGTGCTTACTCATCTTGATGCCTTCCTTGTCCATTACGAGGCCCATAACGATACAGTTCTCAAAAGGACTCCTGCCGAACAGTACGGTGCTCTCGGCGATCAGCGAATAGAACCATCCTCTCGTCTGGTCGAGAGCCTCGGAGATGAACTGGCAGGGATAGTGTGATTCAAAGTATTCCTTATTCTCAAAGGGATAGTGATACTGAGCGAAAGGCATTGCGCCGGAGTCAAACCAGCAGTCGATGACCTCGGGAACCCTCGTCATCTTACCGCCGCACTTCTCACATCTGATATGTACATTATCAACATAGGGCTTGTGGAGCTCGATGTCATCGGGGCAGTCGTCGCTCAGGCTCTTGAGTTCCTCGATGGAACCGATGCAGTGTCTGTGACCGCACTCGCACTCCCATACAGGAAGAGGAGTTCCCCAGTACCTCTCTCTCGAGATACCCCAGTCGATGACATTCTCGAGGAAGTCTCCCATACGGCCGTCCCTTATGGACTCGGGATACCAGTTGACCATCTTGTTCGACTTGAGCAGCTGCTCTCTCATCGTGCTCATGGCGATGAACCATGTGCTCCTTGCAAAATAGATGAGCGGCGTATCGCATCTCCAGCAGAAGGGATACTCATGCTCGAACTTGGGTGCATCATAGAGAAGTCCCCTCGAATCGAGATCCTTAAGGATAAGGGGATCTGCATCCTTTACGAATGTTCCAGCATAAGGAGTCTCCTCTGTGAGATTACCCCTCGTATCTACGAACTGTACCATGGGAAGGTCATTATCCCTTCCTACCCTGGCGTCATCCTCACCGAATGCAGGAGCGATATGGACGATACCGGTACCGTCCTCCATCGTTACATAATTATCGGAAACAATGAAATGAGCCTTCTTATTCTGTCTGGAAGCCTCCTCACCCGTGCACTCGAACAGGGGCTCGTAGCTCTTGCCGCAGAGATCGTCGCCCTTGTATTCCTCGAGGATCTCATATGCCTTGATGCCTTCGTCCTCTTTGGCAAGTTTGCCGAGAACTGAATCAAGAAGAGCCTTGGCCATGTAATATGTATTTCCGTCGCCTGCCTTGACCTTTACATATGTCTCGGAAGGATTGACGCAGAGCGCGACATTACTCGGGAGTGTCCAGGGAGTCGTCGTCCATGCGAGGATATATGCATCCTCATCAATGACCTTGAACCTTACAACGGTGGATCTCTCCTTTACCGTCTTATATCCCTGTGCGACCTCATGGCTCGAAAGAGCTGTTCCGCATCTGGGGCAGTAAGGAACGATCTTATGACCCTTGTACAGCATTCCCTTGTCCCACATCGTCTTGAGGGCCCACCACTCGGACTCGATATAGTTGTTGTCATATGTGACGTAGGGATTCTCCATGTCGGCCCAGAAACCGACTCTCTCGCTCATGTGCTCCCACTGATCCTTATATGTCCAGACGGATTCCTTACACTTCTTGATAAAAGGCTCAACGCCGTAGCTCTCGATCTGGGGCTTGCCGTTGATGCCGAGAGCCTTCTCGACCTCGAGCTCTACGGGAAGACCATGTGTATCCCAGCCGGCCTTGAAAGATACAGCTTCACCTTTCATGGAATGATATCTCGGAACTACATCCTTGATTACCCTGGTCTTGATGTGACCGATATGAGGCTTGCCGTTAGCCGTCGGAGGACCGTCGAAAAGTGTAAAAGTCGGAGTGCCGTCCTTGGCGGGCTTCAAAGACTTCTTGTAGATGTCGTTCTCTTTCCAGAAAGAAAGGACTTCCTTCTCTCTGTCGATGAAATTCATGTCTTTTGATACTTTGCTGTACATATTCTTCTCCTGCTGGTGCCCCCTTGAGGGCAAAATTTCTGACTCATTATTATAATAATTAAAGAGTCTCAAAGTCAAGAAGAGAACTGTACGCTTTATACATGAACGGATGGTGCATCACTCATCTGAAAGGAGAAGCGATATATGATGCTAGTATTACTCAAACACAATAAGATCATTCATCATCTCTTACAGCTAAAAACTCAATTTTCGGATATGCCTCACTGAACGAATCAGCCCTTGTTTGGGTATCAATGACAACGGTCTTAAGGTTAACCCATGTTTCGCATACCTGCTTTACCTGTTCGTCTGTGAAAATACTACAATTAATATCTGAAAAATCGCTAAATCTAATAATAAATTCATTCACTATAGCTGAATCGTCAATGCTCAGGCTTGAAAAGCTGTTCAATAAACCTTTATGATTGAAATTAGACAGTCTACAAATGGTATTCCCGGGAACACTATCGGACTTTGACTCTTCTTTAAAAAAAATATTTATCATGTAACCGTCATTAAGTACATAGTCATAATGACTTGACAGGAAAGAATCTGACCTTTTAGCAATTGTTCTCACGCAATCTGAAATGCTATCCTCACTATCATCCGAAATCTCAATAGTTAATGCCAGCGCATGATTGGTTTCATCAAACTCAGCATTAACAATAGATATATCATCACTAATACCATCGATTAAATATAATTCGTATTCTGATATTGGATCAATAATCTCATTTTTTCGGGAACATGAGCAAAAGCAAAACATCATTATACCAACACACAGAATGATCAGTACATTGTTTTTCATGGCAAATACTCCCCGCTTACAACAACAATCATAATACCCTCTCGTAAACTCGAATCATTATACTCGACAAAGTCTTCCCATCTGATATAATACTCTTTCCCCCAACTTTGTACTCTTAGCCATTTTCTATTATCTTTGTGATCTATTACAATTCCCGTAATAGTAGTAAAATGATAGTGATCTTTATATGACGATCCCAATATACTCGGGATGAAAACTTGTGTTTGTTCACCAACATCATTATAATTCATCATGTACATTGATATGCCATCGCCTCCAAAACGATCATTCTCAAATAAAATTACAGGTTTATCATTGGCAATAGATTGTGAAATCTTTTCTAAAGCGTTCATCTGATTATCGTTTGTTATCACAATTGAGTTTGCCTTTATGTTGTGATTATCCATAGCGCCGATAATAGATGACGTGGATAAAGAGTATGATATGTACAATTGGTCAAATCCAATCAAGAAAAAATCATCAAATATATCCATTATCAGATCATAATACTCTGGATACGTATAAGAGCAGTCTCCACAACTCAGGTACTGTAATACATCATTAGTGGCGATAATCCCACATCCAGATTCTTCTATGAACAGTTTATTCCCCTCAAAAGGGTTTTCATTGTCATATGCACTATTACCAAACCAGCTTTGATTTCCTCCATATGCACCGTTGGTATACCCCAGAGACTCAAGATAATCATTCGTAGGCGAATCGATAACGTGTATATAACCTTCATCAGGTCTGTAAGGGTTATAATGAACACCACCCAAACCGATGGTTTCAACATCTGATACCAAAGGATGAGGATCTATGTCATCTCTGTAATAGTCTCCATCAGTATCTTCCTTCATCGGATCAGATACCACTTTGAAGACAAACCTTATCTCATCCGTGTCATCGGATATGTATTTCTTCAGGAAGGAATACTCTGAACCTTCAACAGCGCTTATGAGCATATCTGACCTGTTTATTCTGACGGTCTCCTCATCTATCCTTTGGACAGAATACATAGCTCCCATCTCAACTCCGTCTTCTATTCCGTCATCATCTGAATGCTTCGTACAAGGATCGGAGTAATAGACTTTGTTATTGGTACCGAGCATTCCATTCTTCTCCAACACATCAGGGATATCATCTTTATCTTCATCAGCCCACGAGAACTGTACCTGTTTGCCTCCCTCCTTTGCCAGTATCTTCTGTGCTATATCACTTTGGGTACAGTCTCTGAAATTTAATCCACCTTTTTTCCCGGCATACTCTGAAAGAACAGATGCGTATGTTCCCGGTATGCATAGCGTATGCCACGTAAAATTGTATGTTAAGAAGTAATTCCCGAAGCCTGAACTGTATATTACATTCTCATCGCTGATCACTACGATGACCTTTTGATTTCCGTTTTCTTCGATATTTGACTGGAAATACAGATTATCTGCCGCACATTCCGCATTATACAGATTGCCCTGTCCGCCATAGTTTGTTGTAACTATGTAATTCCTCATTCCTGATGGAACCGTCGGATATGCACTCACGGGATAGATTCTCGGAGACATGGCTGCTCCGTTCGATCCGAACAGAACATATGAATACCTGTCTCCATCGTCCATCTGAGATACTATGTTGTCTATTGCCTGCATTGCCATTTCTTTCCTTGCAGTTGTCATTGTCGAACCGCAGTTTATGGCAAATATGATATCCACACTCCTCTGCTCTGCTCCATTTAACAGATAAACAGTGTCCAAAGGATATTGCTCATTATCCCAGTGGGCTCCATCCGCCATTATATATGTGCTGAAATGGTCAACTGTCAGCGTTATTCTGTTGTCTTCAACATCATTTTCAGCCTGTTGCTGTACTTCGTAAAGTCCGTTGTCTTCATCAAACCAGAGGATGCACAGCTGTTCTTCATCTATCCCTTCCCTCAGTTTGTTTTCATCGTAATAGAACGTTACTGTTGCAGTATCAAAATCTTCCTCACATTCAAACGATACAGGACTTCCGACTCGCCCGCTGATATCAGACGAATAAACATCAAGACCATATACATCCTTTATATCCAAAACTTCATCTATCCTGTTGGAAAGATCTATGCTCACTTCAACGGAAACGAGTGAAGGATCATCCGCGTTGTAGACATTAATAGTCTTAATCTGATGTATCTTTATATGCTTATCAGAATCGTCAAGAGGATTTTTGCCAAGGTAGATCTCATCCCCATCTCTGATCCCGTCTTTATCGGTATCGTCCGATAACGGGTCTGTCCCGTATATATCGATCTCATCTTTATCGGAAAGCTCATCACAATCCGAATCGCCGGATGACAGTTCTGTTCCTATTTTCATCTCGGTAAAGTTATCTATTCCGTCCCTGTCGTAATCCTCATCCCCATCTTTGATACCGTCACCGTCAGAATCGTCTGACATAGGATCGTATCCGAGTAATATCTCGATATAGTCATTCAATCCGTCCATATCCGAATCAGGATCCCCGGGATCAGTACCTAATTCGATTTCCAGATCGTCAGGGATAAGATCTCCGTCAGTATCTGTCTCAAGGTCTAAGGGCTTTTCCGTAGGAGTCGGTGTATCTGATGGTATGTCGGTCGGCTCCACTGTGGGTTCTTCAGTCGGTTCGACAGTAGGCTCTTCCGTAGGGACAGTTGTTACCGAAGGGCTGACAGTCGGTTCTTCGGTCGGTGAAGGTGTCTCTGTAGGTTCTTCAGTTGGAGCCTGTGTCGGCTCTTCTGTAGGAGTGATATCAGGTGTAGGTTCTGTTATATCCTGTAAAAATGTCAGATCTGAAGGATCTGCCATTATATTCAGTATTGATCCACTGTAACTGAACCTATCTGCAACGATCCTTCCGTTTACTGTTACGTCATATGCATTTATCGTTACTCTTCCCTGAGGGGCATACAGTATTCCGTTTATCCCGATCTGTGTTCCGTTTATATTTATGTCTCCCTCTTCGGAATAGAGGATCACTTTACCTTCTGTATTGAGTGAGCATACATTATATGTGATATTTCCCTTTGATACTATAATTGCATCTCCCGAGAAGCTTGTTCCGTTTATTGTTATATCGTTTTCCGAATAGAAATAACCGTTTACTTCTATACTGTCCTGTGAAGACAGTTCCTCAGGAAGGATCGAAGGAAGCCTTGTCTCATTAGCCTTAATTGCGTCTCCCCACATGGGCATAAGTAAAGGCTCTATCCCTTCTTCTGCCCCGGTCATGTTTTCCTTTCTTTCAGAAGGCTGGACTGCTCCTGCTGTTCTGGCGAAGCCGTTCATATTGAGTTCTGAGCCCTGAAAGACGAAATCCCTTCCTGAATAGATATCTCCTGTTATATTGCATTTCCAGCCATAGAAAGACAGGTCATCCTCTGTACTTTCTGCGAATACCGCATAAGGAAAAGACTCTTCAGACGTTGAAGAGGATTCTATCGGCTGTTCATCTGAATCGGCATACAGAAGATTTCCCGGAAACAGTCCGGCAACAATAACAAGTGTGATCAGTATACTTATCGCCTTACAAAAACGTCTGGACATAAAAACGAATGACCTCCCCTCTCATTTCAACATGTCTATTATACTATCCTGTCGTGATATAGACCAAATGATCTTTAAAAGAAACATCTGAAATCCAGTCAGATCATTTCACTTCGAAAAGGTCCCACGGACTCCTGTCACCGGCATCGAGCCTGAACTCAAGATGCTCTCCGGTCGTGGGGTGATCAAATCCGAGAAGATAGGACTGAAGGCAGATGTCGCCCCTGAAATCGTCTTTTTTGCCGTATTTACGGTCGCCGACGAGCGGAAAACCCGCATGCGAGAACTGTGATCTTATCTGATGGGACCGTCCTGTCCCGAGCTCGATATCGGCAAGTGAGACATCTCTTCCCATGAAGTTTCCTCTGCCTGTGCAGGAATAATCAAGATAAGATCTCTTCGCATCCTTGTAGGGAGCGTCATATACGGTGACAGTATTACTCCCTGAGTCCTTGAGGATATAATTCTCGAATCTTCCGCTGTCGGGAAGCCTGCCGTATACAACGGCCCTGTATCTCTTTGTGATCTTCCTCTCCCTTATCTGCCCCGAGAGCCTGGATGCAGCCTTGCTCGTCTTTGCAAAGACCATAAGTCCCTCTACGGGTCTGTCGAGCCTGTGAACGAGCCCGAGGTAGACATTGCCGGGTTTCTGATACTTTTCCTTGATATAAGCCTTTAGGATCGTCAGCATATCGGGAGCTGTCGTAAGATCAGCCTGTGAGAGCACTCCCGCAGGCTTTACTGCCACGATCACGTGGTTATCTTCAAATATGACCTTTACACCGTCACTTTGCATCCGGGATCATCCTTTTGACCATCTGGCGGACTGTCCGCAAGGCAGCATTATCCCCATCTTCGATACCGGAAGAGCCAGTTCCTCCGACTCGACCTTTCCTCCGAAACGCGGCGACAGTATAAGGTCCAGGACATTTCCTGTAGCACCTGCACCGAGCTCAGTAGCATAGGAACTGATGAGGAAGAACAGAGGATCATCGGACAGCAGCAGAGAGCATCTCGATACGAATTCGTACAGTGATTTCTCTATCTCCCACAGTTCCCCCGTAGGTCCCCTGCCGTATTTGGGAGGATCCATGATTATCCCGTCATACTTCCTTCCGCGCCTTATCTCACGCTCGACGAAACGCCTGCAGTCCTCAGCTATGAACCTGACATATGACTCCGAGAGACCGGACTTCTGTATATTCTCCTTCGCACGGGAGATCATGCCTTTCGATGCGTCGACATGAACGACTTCCGTCGCGCCGTGAGCCGCCGAAGCGACTGTCGCGCCTCCTGTGTATGCAAAGAGGTTGAGGATCCTTATCTCTTCCCTTCCCTCTTTCTTTGCCCTGTCGATCAGCTCCCCGCAGAAGTCCCAGTTCGCGGCCTGCTCGGGGAAAAGCCCTGTATGCTTGAAAGAAGTCGGCTCGATTATGAACCTCAATGTCTTTCCGAGAGAATCATAGCCGATCTCCCACTTGCCCGGCATCGGTTTCATCTTCGCCCAGGAACCGCCTCCGGTGCTGCTCCTGTTATAGACGGCATGGGGCTTGTCCAGATCCTCCCAGAGTATCTCCTGCCCGTCCTTCATGACAGGCCATATCGCCTGCGGATCAGGTCTCTGGAGATAAACGTCTCCCCATCTCTCGTATTTTTGTCCGCCGCCCGCATAAAGGACTTCGAAATCTTTCCAGTTCAATGCCGTAAACACGTTATTCTCCTTTATCTTACCGTGATCCTGGAAGTCTTTGCCGCTTCAGCATCCTCGACCTTGAGGATGATCCTGTAGTATCCGCTCCTGAGGCTTCCTCCCGCCTCATCCTCTTCGAAAGTGACCGTAGTTAGGACTCTGCCGCCCGTGGAGATCTCTTTCGATGCGATAGACGCATCATCCTTCACGAGCTCGGCCGTAAATGTCATGTCAACAGGCTCGCTGAAATAGAATGCAGCCGTAAGTGCCGAAGGAGATGACAGATAGTCATCGGTCAGAGGATTGCCCAGGACGGGATCATACCAGTATGCATCGACGAATACAGGTTCAACATTATTCCTGATAAACCACTTGAAATACTCTTCATTCTTTTCGAGCGGCTCACCGTTATCGTCCAGGAAACAGAACTTCCCGTAAGGAAGTACGATCGCAGAATAGAGCGGATTAAGATCCTTGAATGTCCACTCGCCGTCCTCTTTTATGAGCGAGAGCTTGAAAGTCCTCTTGCCCGAACCTGCTTTCTTGAGCTGACTCTTGAGATCCTTATACTTTCCGACCGCAAGGTCATCCAGATCAGTATCCTTAACGTTGTGCAGGACGACCTTTACCTTCGCGCTCTGCCCGTCGTCAGCCAGTTCGATGTCCTTTATCTCGTAAGTGACGCCTGATATCGACTCCTTCATGAGCTTTATCTGCTCATCGTCGAGAACACCTGTCTTTACCTTCTTGACAGACGAGGCTGTCACCGTATCGTCGGGGGAATTAAGGAAATCCGTCATCGATTCATCGACGTACCTCTCGATCTTCCTCTCTGTCAGCGGACGCATTATCCCGTCCATATTGATCATGAGAAGATAACCTCCGAAGATCAGAGCGCCTGTAAGAGCTATCATTCCGACGACCGAAATGATCTTGAAGAGTATCTTCTTCCCCATGCTCTCAGATGCGGTATTCTCACTCATAATCATCAAACTCCGGTGTTACCTTGCAGATTCCCGCCAGGACAGGCGTCTCGAGATCAGGCGTCCTGCTTACCAGAACAAGGAGATAACAGGGCTCATAAGGGTATCCGTAATAGAATTCCATGAATGTGCCTTCAGTATATGTATAAAGCTCTCCCTGCACATCGAAGATCTCAAAATCCGCGACATCGATATCACCGTAATCGGTTCCGTCGAGCTTATAGAAAGCATAATACATTTCAGGAATATCAGACTCCTTTACGCCATCCTTCAGGAGTGCAGTCAGTTCGACCGGTTCGGAATAGCCTTCCGGGAAGACATTTCCTTCGATAAAGTCAGTCGTGGCTTCTACGTCATAATTAAAGAATCCCGTCTGCTCGGCAAGGGCCTCAACGTCCTTGTCATAGTACTTAAACCCCTCATCGAAAGACAGATCGATCACATCCTTGAGCTTCTTGTCGGATATATCGAGCGTGACCTTTGCTGTAGCGCTCGTGAGCTCTTCTTCTCCGTTATAGAAAGTGAAAGTATACTCCCCCGTCTCTATCAGTCCGTGAGCATCTGCGGGGGCACCGTTATACTCGCAGAAGAATGCCTCATATTCTCCCTTCGAGCTCGTATAGAGAACACTGCCGTCGGAAACGACCTGATACCATACGCCGCTAAGATCGACCTCATCGTAATAACAGGTAAACGTGAGCGCCACGTCGATATATTCCGTATTGATAAATGTACCATTCTCATCGATATCGAAATACCACATGAATCCGTCGAGGACATCGGCAGCATCATAGAGATCCGAATCAGGATCCGGCAGATCATTGTCCTCTGTAGTTCCGGATGTCGAAGGGACAGTCTCTGTCTCCCTCATTATCTCGTCGAGTCCGATACAGAGATCCGACGTGCTCTCGAGATATTTCCAGATGTCATCTATGACATCCTCCGCACTGTCGGCATCGATAACCCACTTACCGTCCTCGAGCACAAGATCGAGCGTATATTCATATTCCCTTGTATCATCGATCCTGTCGAGCTTGTCCTCGAATTCGCCTACATTGTCGTAATTCTCGGGGTCCCTGGCGTCAGAATCCAGGTCGATCATCGTGATGACGACATCTACCGATCCTTCTTCGTCATCCTCGTCGCCCTCGGCGGAGTCCTCATCTATTTCAAATGTGATGGTCGAGAGCATCTTCTCTATGACAGCTTCCGAGATATCGTCCCTCTCGTCTATCCTTGACGCAAGGTCAGTATCAGCATCTTCGGAAACATATTTAAGTATCTTCTTGGATCTTCCGGAGGAAAGAGCACCGCAGAAGCCGGATGCCGCATCTATGACATCTTCGGCCGCCTGATCGCTGTCGTCATCTTTTTCCTTCTCCTTATCCTTCCTGTTAAGAGAACATGACGAAGCCAGGATAAATGTCGATGCCAGCGCAAGGCATAATGCTTTCCTTATTTGTCTCTTCATTGACTGTCCACCGTTCCTTATTCTTTTCGAAAAGTATACATCTGATTATAACATCACCGTCAAAGTTATAAATAATATTTATTTTCGTCCATTTATTCAAACTACGGAAAAAATGCTGTATAATGCTTTTGTATGTCAAAAACGGTGGCAAGGAGTAATAAGATGTCTCAAACAGCACATATCCTTATCTGTGACGACGATCCGATAGTTCACGAATCATTATCCCTTTATCTGGACAGCGAGCATTATACGCATGCTGATGCCTTTGACGGTGCCGAGTCGCTCCGTATGGTCAATGAGGAGAAGCCGGATCTTATCCTGCTCGATGTAATGATGCCCGAGATGAGCGGTCTCGAGGTATGCCGTGAGGTCAGGAAGAATTATTCCACGCCGATAATCATACTTACTGCAAAGGGCGAAGAGATAGACCGCGTACTCGGTCTTGAGCTCGGAGCCGATGACTATATCGTTAAGCCTTTCTCCCCCCGCGAGGTCATCGCGAGGATCAAGGCCGTCCTCAGAAGGACTTCAGAAGTACCCGAGTCGCAGTCTCTCCTGCGTTTCTCCGGTCTTGAGATCAATCTTGACAACTACAGCGTCAAGGTCAACGGCGATCCCATCCAGTGCACACCCAAGGAAGTTGAGATCCTCCACCTCCTCGCATCCCATCCCGGACAGGTCATGGGAAGAGAGCAGATCCTCGCGCTCGTCTGGGGCAATGACTATTATGGAGATTCAAGGACCGTCGATACCCACATCAAGAGGATCAGACAGAAGATATCCGTTACAGGTGCGACATGGAGCATCCAGACGGTTTACAGCGTAGGCTATAAGTTCGAGGTCGAATAATGCTCTTCAATAACAGTACACTGATGCGAAGGACCGTTTTGCTCGTCCTGGGCGCTTTGTGTGCTTCAATGGCATTTGCTACCATTGCCTTTAAGATCGCCGGTCAGAATGCGACCCTTTCAATCCAGATCGAATCAGCTTTCAAAAAATCCGAAGCAGTTAAGGCTATGCTCGCCGACGATCCGGTCATCTACGGACCGGGCGGCATCGAGTTCCTTTTCGGTGAGAATGATATAACTGAGTGTTCCACATATATATTCTCTTCAGACGGTTCTGTCCTCCTTCCCCGCGGTGATGATGCCGTGAGCACCAGGGACGAGGAAAAGACCGTCGATTTCATCAGGGAGAATATGCTCGGCGGGCTTTCCGAGAATGATGATCAGTACCAGGTAACGAATATCAGGGGCAGGGATCTTATCATCATCCAGTCCAAGCTTTCGGACGAGGGGCTTTATCTCGTAATGGCGACCGAGCTCATGGAAGACTCGGTAATGAACCAGTACATCAATATACTTCTCCTTTCGACATTTGCTGCGGCGCTTACGATGCTCATTCCCGTCATCATAATGGTAAGAAGGATCATCGAGCCTATCCAGGATGTCAACAAGGTCGCACGTTCCTACGGAAGGGGCGACTATAACGTCAGGGCCAATGAGGACAGCAAGGGCGAGGTCGGAGAGCTTGCCGCGTCGTTCAACAAGATGGCCGACAGACTTTCAAAATCGATCAACGACCTTACTGTCGAGCGTAACAGGCTCGAAGATATCTTCAATGTCATCTCTGAAGGCATCGTCGTCTTTAATGAGATCGGCAATCCGACCGTGATGAACGACACAATGAACGGGATTTTCGCGAAGGTTCCGAAGAAGAACCTGTTTACCGAGAAGCTCCATCTCATCCCTTTTGAGGATGTCTGGCATGATGTGAACGACTGTCTGGCCGAAGGACAGAAGAAGGAACGCCTCATCGAAGGTCCCGATTATGCTTATCAGGTCACTCTCGTTCCGAAGTTTGATATGGATGACGGATCGAAGTGCATCGGTGCGACGGGCTTCTTCAGGGATATAACCGAAGAGCTCAAGCTCGAGAGGACGAGGAAGGACTATGTAGCCAATATATCCCATGAGCTCCGTACTCCCCTTCAGACACTGCGCGGACTTATCGAGCCTCTCGCGGACGGAATGGTAAGGGATGAGGAGAAGCGTCAGAAATACTACGGGATCATACTGAACGAGACACTGAGGCTCTCGAGGCTCATCGACGACATGCTCGAACTGTCCAAGCTCCAGTCGAGGACACTGGCATTCAAGATGTATCCTTTCGACATCAATACTCTCCTTTCTGATCTCGAGACGAAGTTCCAGGCCGTTATGAGAGAATCGCAGATCAAGTTCAGTCTTTTCTTTACAACAGGAAAGCTGCCTACCGTTATGGGCAATCCCGACCGTGTCGAGCAGATACTCGTTATCCTTCTGGACAACGCGAAGAAGTATACTCCGGCAGGCGGCTCCATAACGATCTCTGCCGAGTATAATGACATTGCCGACAAGGTAATGATCTCCGTTATCGATACCGGTCAGGGAATACATGAATATGACATCAATCATATATTTGACAGATTCTTCAAGGCAGACCGTGCAAGAGGCAAGAAGGGCACCGGTCTGGGTCTTGCTATCGCCAAGGAGCTCCTTGCATATATGGGCGAGGAGATCACGGTAGAATCCGAATACGGAAAGGGCACCACATTTACGTTTACGCTCAAGAGAGCGGAGGCTAATAATGTCTGGCTCTGATCAGTTCCCGATGCGCCTTAACAAGTTCATATCATCCTCCGGGTACTGCTCCCGGCGCGAAGCCGACAGGCTTATCGATGAAGGAAAGGTTATGGTCGACGGCGTACCCGCTGTCACAGGCATGACCGTATCCGGGGAGAATGAGGTCACTGTCGAGGGCAATGCCGTTACCCCCTTTTCGAAAAGTGAACATATCTATATTGCATTCCATAAGCCGCTCGGTATCACATGCACGACAGATCCCGATGATCCCGACAACATAATCGATTATATCGGATTCCCCGAAAGGATATTCCCGATCGGAAGGCTCGACAAGAATTCATCAGGTCTTATCCTGCTGACAAACGACGGCGATATAGTGAACCGGCTCCTTCGCGCCGAGAACGGACATGAGAAGGAATATGAGGTCAGGGTATCGGGCAGGATCACGGATCCCGATGACTTCAGGAGAAAGATGGAAGGCGGTCTCCCGATACTCGGGACCACCACCCTCCCCTGCAAGGTCACAATAACCGGGCCTCATACATTCAGGATCATCCTTACACAGGGACTGAACCGTCAGATAAGGAGGATGTGCGAATACCTGGGATATAAGGTCTCCAAGCTCCGCCGTATACGCTTTATGAACATAGAACTTAAGGATCTTAAGTCCGGGACATACAGAAAGCTCACCCAAAGTGAATTGAGTGAGCTTCTTAAGAGTACATCCTGATCTTTTTATTACTTAAGACTTATTACGAACGAATCCTTATAGTCGACATTCTTCCTGAGCGGAAGTCCTGTATTGTTGGTCGACGTCCTCTCTATCTCTTTCGAGCAGAAATCAACGAAGAGTTCACATGTATCATTCTGCATCAGCTGCTCTTCATGCAGATAATCATTCATCTGCTCCGGAGTGAAAGGCAGGATCGTAAAATCGAACTTCTTGCCCTCAGTCCTCGTAACCTTGAGCGTCTTCTTATCGAAAGAGAGCTGCATTGCAGCCGTATCGGTATGGGAACTGTTCTCTGCAGGACGTGCATAAGGATGGTAGATCTTGTCGGCACCTGCCGCGAAATATCCTATCCTAGCCGAATCCTTACGGTCATAATATGACTCTCCGGGGCCTCTTCCGTACCATGAGCAGAGCATTCCGTCCTTCTCGACAGGGACCCTGAAGCCGTATCTTACAAGGTCATATTTGGGAGTAAACGACATCGTTATCTTCATCATATTCGATGACGGTATCTCATATGCTATGAGGATATCACCCTTCATCGCAAAGGACCTGTATCTCGAAACGAGAGAGAATACTCCGTTCTCTATGCCGTAGCGGCATGTATCGAATTCGAGCGACTGCTGGATCGCTTCATAGTCCGTCTCCTTGGAGAATATCGTCTTGGCAAGGATAAAGCTCCTGTCGGTCCTGTCGATATTTGATGGACATCTGTAGAAACTCGGCATGAAGCTTCCTCTGATGAAATGCTTCCCTCCGACTTCGATATCACAGACCGCACCCGTCCTTCTGTCAAACTTGAAGGAAGAATCGGCATTGCCGACAGTTATATACTCAGGCATCGAGATCACCTTGAACTTATTGACGATAGGATCGATCTTAGTCTCATGCTTAGGTGCATTCGCGATCGCATCCATGGTGAGCATGGCATTCTCGATCTGCTCGTCGATCTTGCTCTCAAGTTCCGGAGTCAGTCCTCCGACAATCTTATCGGGAGATATTCCCTCACCGCTCATGACTTCGGCAGTATCCTTTTCCTCATCAGATGAAGTCCTGATGAGTCCGCCTTCCGGTCCTTCTATAGCAGGAGCATCAGGATCAGAGGCAGGAGCAGCTCCGCTTCCCAGTCTGGGCCTGTTATCTTCTGTTATGGCAACAGGATTGGCACACTCGGGTGCGAGAACATCCTGATAGAATGCGATCTCATATCCCTCATTCGCATAATATGTATCTTTGGAAAGCTTCAGGCTGATATCAAAGACTATCTCGTGGGAGAGAGCCTCCATATACATGTCGATAAGTTCAGCCTTGCCTTCTGCCCATCCGTCCTTAAGATATTTCGCGATATTGAGCGGGAATCTGAGATTCCTTGTTCCGTCAGGTTCGATCTCATTGATGTTTCCACCGCCGGACATTACCTTGTTGCCGCCGAGGAGGACCTTCCACTCAAGCCTTACTTCAGGGGTATATGCAAAAGGATGCGTATTACGCAGGACGAGAGACGTGGGATCGGAAGGAGACGGGAAAATATCGATATTCGAGCACTGCCTCTTGATATCGAGGAATACCGGATGGGGATTACGCTCTGCATCGACTATACCCTGACCGATACTTGAATTAGCCTTCTGCTTGCCTCCTACGAGATCTGCATGGTGTATCCACTTATAATCCGAATCGTCATCACTGAAATGAGATCTTCCGGGAATGCTCTCAAACAGGTTCTTTCCCGTCTTATTCTTTGAGAAGATACGTGAACGGTCGAGGCACAGATCCTCCCATGGACCGTATACAGCTCCCGCATCCGTCGGGAATGGAGCAAGATCGCTTATCTTTTTTGTCCTGTCAGCTTCGCAGTACCAGGGTCTGGTATCATCGAGTTTCTGAAGAGCCGCCTTTACACGGGCACACTTTTCGGCATCAAAACCATATTCCTGGATGCCCCACATTATGACCGAAGGATGGTTCATCGCAGACTCCATATATTCCTTCATATAGCGTCTGTCGGCGGATGCTATGACATACAGGCCATACTGGTCACACAGATCGAGGAGCGTGTCGCTCAGGGGGAATCCCTGTCCGATTATGCCGTTGATACCGGCACGCTTCATCAGGATGATATCCTGTCTGAACCTGTCTGTAGGAACACATATACCACCCTGGGGATCGAATTCATAATACTTAACGAGATTGAGCTTTACAGGCTTATCATTGATATGGAACTTGTCCATCATTATCTCGGCTGTCCTGAATCCGAACCTTCTTCTCTTGGCACATATCGTCCTGTTCTCGGAATCGAGGACTTCAAGAACGATATCATACTGTACGGGAGTAGCATCGGACCACTTGGCAACATCGAGAGCTATAAACTCACACTCGTCACGGAGCTCCTCACCGGATGTAATGGTGCCCCCGGGAGCGAGCTGCATATTCATCTTGATATACGGAAGCTTATACGGATCATATTCCGCTCTGGCCTCGAGGACAGAAACACGGACATTATAAGGCATTATGAGATCTGTATGGTTCTTGAGCCTGAAATCGACCTTTACCATAAAGTCGCCACGCTGAACCTTGGCAACAGATGACTGTCTCGTCGCAATGGCGGTTGTCATCGTATCCACGTATGCAGCGGGAACATCAGATATCCTGATATGGATATTCGACAGTTCAAGGAGCGATTCGGCAACGACCGAGATAGGCCTTATGATACCCGAAAAACCGAAGTTCATGAGTTCCTTGATTATCTTTCCGTGCTTATCCCTGTCCCACCTGTAAACGGCGATCGCGAGCTGGTTCATTCCGGGCTTGGCCGAATCGGACAGAAGGACTCTCCTGTCTGTCATGACCGCACCTGAAGCAGCAAGCCTCTGGCCGTTGAGATATACTTCGAACTTACCGCAGATACCGGAGAATTCAAGATAGAGTGCTCTGTCTATATCCTCTTCGGTAAAGAGAACGCTCGCCCTGTAAAGACCGATCTGCTCATCTTCTGAATTAGTCGAATGGAGTATGTATTTGTCGCTTATCGACTCCTCTCCCCTCTTGGCGAGAACTCCGAGTTCGACAGGATAGTTATAAAGAAGATTCTGCGGAAGACCATATCCCTCAGTCTGCCATGAAGAGGGAGTATTGATCAGTTCCCATTCCGAATCATCGAAAGACTGGGATTCAAAACCGAACGGGATCTCTCCTTCTCCCGTCGCGAGGAAGAAGTTCCATGTCGATATAGTCCTGACATAGGGAGACACGACATTTCCGAATTCGGGAAGCTCGCGTTCCTTGTAGATATATTCAAATGAATCATACGGCACGAAGCCGCTGTTACCGTATTCGAGTTCCATCTTTACAGCCTTTGCATATAATAATATAGTTTATTTTACCAAATTCAGACTGACAATGTATGACATGGCCGTTACAAAGTGAGGCATTATCGGATGAATTCTCCAACTTTTATATATAGAGATATACAGGTATAATCAGTACTATCAGACCAGCATGGAGGTTAGAATATGAAATCTCGTAAGATCGTATCGCTGATCCTTGCCTTTACCATGATCGTCTCGATCGCATCCTGCGGAAAAAAGGATGACAGTAAGGACGGGAAAAAAGACACAGCAAAGACAGAAGCTCCCGATCAGACGGAAGATCCCGGTGTTACCGTTGCCCCGACTGACACGGCGCCTTCTCCCACGGAGCCCGATGAGGATACACCTCCCTCTACGGACCGCTATAAGGGTATGACTGCCGAACAGATCGTCGCCAATATGACTAACGATCAGAAAGCCGCACAGATGGTTCACGGCATGATCAAGGCACTTTCGGCCTCTGATATGGAGGAGATGTGCTACGGTGCAGTTTTCTCCCACTTTGACGAACACCCCAACCTCACTCCCGAGAAATGGAAGAATACGATCAAGAGGTATCAGGAAGCAGCCCTTCGCTCTGATGCCGGCATCCCCTTCATCTACGGTCAGGATGCCGTCCACGGTGTAAACTTCGCCGACGCAGGCGTTATCTTCCCCCACAATGTCAATGTAGGTGCTGCAAACGATGTCGAACTTACCGAGAGGATGGGCAAGATCGTCGGAAGCGATATCGCCAATACGCACATGATATGGAACTATGCTCCCTGCGTTGCGGTCGCAAAGGACCCCCGCTGGGGAAGGACATATGAGAGCTACTCTTCCGAGCCTTCTATCGTAAAGGACCTGAGCGTTGCTTTCACCAGAGGAATGCTGACCGAAGGTATCGTAGCATGCCCCAAGCACTTTATCGGTGACGGATACGTTAAATACGGCACAGGCGAAGACGGCAGGCTCATCGACCGCGGTGATGCGCAGATGACAGATGCAGAGATCGAAGAGAACCTCCAGATCTACAAAGCCCTCATAGATGAAGGCGCACAGACCATCATGATCTCACACTCCTCGCTCAACGGACTCAAGATGCACGAGTACGGCAAATATATCATGATCCTTAAGGAGGAATACGGTTTCCAGGGCTTTATCGTCTCCGACTATGAGTCGATACACTTCTGCTCCGGTAAGGATCTGAGGGAGAATACGATCAAGGCGATAAACAGCGGTATCGATATGCTCATGGAGCCTAATGACTATGAAGAATGCAGACAGTATATCGTTGATGCGGTAAAGACAGGCGAGATCTCACAGGAGAGGCTCGACGATGCCGCTACCAGGATAATCCGCGTAAAGATCAATGCCGGACTTATGGATGATCCTTATCTCGAGGATCTCAAGCCGACATACGAATGGAATTCAGAGGAAGCTCACGAAGTCGCGAGGCTCATGGCAGCAGAATCCTACGTTCCCATTAAGCTCGGCGAGAATTATAAGATCAAGCCCGGAATGAAGATCTATGTTACGGGGCCTGCCGCTAACGACACCGGTATAATGTGCGGAGGATGGACATACCTCTGGGCAGGCGGAACAGACGATAGTCTCAAGTGGTGTGCTACCGGAGTCACGGTACTCAGCGCGATGAAGAAAGCTGCCGAGGAAATGGGATTTGAAGTCGTAACAGATCCTTCCAGGATGGCCGAATGTGACATGGTCCTCCTCTGCATTGGCGAGAGACCTTACGCAGAGTGGCTCGGCGATACAACGGATCTTTCGATCACCGGTGATATGGCGCTCGACGGAAATGAAGATGCGATCGCTCTCGCTGCAGACTGCGGTGTTCCTACGACAACACTTATCTTCGCAGGAAGAAATGTTATCGTAGACAAGTATATCGATGCCTGGGATTCATGCATCATGTGTTATCTCCCCGGCTCCGAGGGCGGAAATGCCGTCGTTGACGTCCTTACAGGCAAGGTTCCTTTCTCGGGAACGCTGGCAATGCCCTACTATTCTTCAGTTGATCAGATCGGTACGGGCGAGTGCTGGCTCGATGTAGGTTATACTGCAGCAGGCTGGTAAGATACTCTCTTCCGATAATGCAAAGGGGATCCGCACAAACGGGTCCCCTCTTTTTATTCCGGGATCATCAGTAGTCAGCATCTTCTATCCCGTCTATCTCATCATATTCCTCTTCAAGCTCTTCGGCTCTCATGCGGCGTTCCCACTCTTCATCCTTAAGACGCCTCTTCTCTTTCTTCTCCGCGCGTTTCATGGATCTGTACGTCTTCCCGTCCACCTGGACAAGGCGTGTTTTTTTGACATACTTTACCCGGCCGAAAAGGCCTCTCTTTTTCTCGGTATATTCCTGCCTTACCCAGTGTTTCATTATCGATCATCAGGTCCGTTACGATCCGCTACAGGATCCGCCTGCACCCCCGGTCACTTTTTCTCATGATATCATTATCTTCCGGGATCTGTCGAACCAAGAAGAACATCCCCCGGGAAGGATCCCCGGAGGATGTTCTTCTGAACTCATTCCGATATTACTTGAAAAAACTCTTCAGTTTTTCCTTGAAGCTGTTGCGCTTCATATAGTTCTTTTCCGTAAGAGTCTGGTCAAACTCACGGAGCTTTGCCTTCTGTTCCTCAGTAAGGCGCGTAGGTATCTCGATAAGGAACCTGACAGTGTGATCACCTCTTAAGTTCCTGTTATTCTTATCCGGGATGCCCTTGCCCCTGAATGTATATGTATCGCCGGGCTGTGTTCCTTCCTTAACGGAATACTTTATGGGACCGTCTATCGTAGGAACATCGATCTCGCCGCCAAGGGCAGCCTGGGAAAGGGTTATCGGGATATCACATGAGGTATCCTTGCCGGATCTTGTAAAGACCTCATGCTTCTTGACCTTGAACTCGACATAGAGGTCTCCGTATCCGCCTCCGTTCTGTCCGGGTTCACCCTCGCCTCTTATGGGCAGCATATCTCCCGTATCTACTCCTGCCGGGATCTTGACATGGATCGTCTTCTTGACCGTCTTGATACCCTTTCCGGAACATGTCTGACAGGGAGACTTGATCACTGTGCATCTTCCCTTACACATCGGACACTCCTTGGATACCATAGTCATTCCGAAGAGGGTCTGTGTCTGCTGCTGCACCCTGCCTGAACCCTTACACTCGGGGCATGTCTCAGGTACGGTTCCGGGCTGAGCCCTGCTTCCCTTACATGTGGGACAGAGGTCATCTTTCGTGATAGTTATGTCGCGCTCTGTACCGAAAGCTGCTTCCATAAATTCGAGCGTCATCCCGTACTTGAGGTTCGCACCTCTTACAGGACCGTTTCTCCTTCTGGAAGAACCTCCGAAACCGCCTCCGAATCCGCCTCCGAAGAATGAGCTGAATATATCGCCCAGATCAACGTCAAAGCCGCTGAATCCGCCGCCGCCGAATCCGTTGCCGTCTACTGCGGAATGACCGAACTGGTCATACTTTCTCCTCTTGTCGGCATCGGAAAGAACAGCATAAGCTTCGTTAACTTCCTTAAACTTGGCCTCGGCAGCCTTATCGCCCGGATTAAGGTCCGGGTGATACTGCTTGGCAAGCTTACGGTAAGCCTTTTTCAGATCGTCCTCGGACGCGCCTCTCTGCACGCCCAGGACGTCATAGTAATCGCGCTTCTGATCAGCCATCAGAAGTCACCGCCTGCATTCTTGAATCCGTCATCGCCGGAGTTGCCCATATCGGGAGCAGCACCTGCGGCACCCATGTCAGGAGCAGCGCCTGCTGCGCCGTATCCTGCGAAATCCTCAGGATTAGGTGCTGCTGCACCTGCCTGTGAATAGAGCTTCTCGGATACCTTGTAGAATGCCTGAGTAACATTCTCAGTCTCCGCCTTCATAGCTTCTGTATCATCCTTGGAGATAGCATCCTTGAGCTTCTCGAGAGCATCCTTTACAGGCTGTGTATCTTCTGCTGCAACCTTGTCGCCGATCTCCTCAAGTGTCTTCTCTGTCTGGTATACTGTCGACTCGGCCTTATTCTTCGTATCGACCTTCTCCTTACGCTCCTTATCCTCAGCAGCGTGGAGCTCAGTCTCCTTGATAGCCTTCTCGATATCCTCATCGCTCATGTTGGAGGAAGCAGTGATGGTGATCTTCTGCTCACGGCCTGTTCCCTTATCCTTAGCGGAAACATTAACGATACCGTTGGCATCGATATCGAATGTAACCTCGATCTGCGGAACTCCACGGGGTGCGGGAGCGATACCGTCGAGGATAAAGTTACCGAGGCTCTTGTTGTAGGCAGCGATGTCTCTCTCTCCCTGAAGGACATGAACATCAACCTGTGTCTGGCCGTTGGCAGCCGTGGAGAATACCATGCTCTTCTTTGTAGGGATAGTTGTGTTTCTCTCGATCATCTTCGTGAAGATGCCGCCCTCTGTCTCGATACCGAGCGAAAGAGGGGTTACGTCGAGAAGAAGAAGTCCCTTAACGTCACCTGTGAGGACAGCAGCCTGGATAGCGGCACCGATAGCAACGCACTCATCAGGGTTGATACCCTTGAAAGGCTCTTTTCCGAAGTAATTCTTGACCGCATCCTGAACAGCAGGGATCCTTGTAGAACCACCGACCAGGAGGATCTTGTCGATCTCGGAAGGAGATACGCCTGCATCGCTCATCGCTCTCTTTACGGGATCCATCGTCTTCTGTACAAGATCAGCTGTCAGCTCATCGAACTTAGCTCTCGTAAGAGTGATATCCATATGCTTGGGGCCTGTTGCATCAGCAGTGATGTAAGCGAGGTTGATATTGGAGGAAGTTACTCCGGAAAGCTCAATCTTAGCCTTCTCTGCTGCCTCACGCAGTCTCTGCATTGCCATACGGTCATTTCTAAGATCGACTCCGTCAGATGCCTTAAAGGAATCTACGAGATAATCAACGATCTTGTTATCGAAGTCATCACCGCCGAGTCTGTTGTTACCGGCTGTAGCGAGAACCTCAAATACTCCGTCTGCGATATCGAGGATAGATACATCGAACGTACCGCCGCCGAGGTCGAATACAAGGATCTTCTGATCGCTCTCCTTATCGAGTCCGTATGCAAGTGATGCTGCCGTAGGCTCATTGATGATACGGAGAACTTCAAGTCCTGCGATCTTACCTGCATCCTTTGTAGCCTGACGCTGAGAGTCCGTAAAGTAAGCAGGTACTGTTATGACGGCCTGTGTAACGGGCTGTCCGAGATATGCTTCCGCATCATTCTTGAGCTTTGTCAGGATCATTGCGGAGATCTCCTGGGGAGTATACTGCTTGTCATCGATGGAAACCTTATAATCGGATCCCATCTCCCTCTTGATGGACTGGATCGTCCTGTCGGGATTGGTAACAGCCTGACGCTTAGCAACCTGACCGATGAGCCTCTCACCGTCCTTTGCAAAACCTACAACAGACGGTGTTGTCCTGTTTCCTTCCGGATTAGGTATTACTACCGTCTCCGAACCTTCCATAACGGCTACGCACGAATTTGTGGTACCCAGATCGATTCCAATTACCTTTGCCATTTTTTATATCCTCCGTTTCGTTTATTTCTTATTTCTTGCTCTCGAGTATCTTATCGACGATACCGTATTCAAGAGCCTCTTTAGCTGTCATCCAGTGATCTCTGTCAGTGTCACGGTCAAGATCCTCGATGGGTCTTCCGCATGCATCAGCCAGGATCTGATTCAGTCTCTTCCTCGTATCCTTGATGTGCTCTGCAGCTATGAGGATCTCAGTTGCCTGACCCTGAGCTCCGCCCAAAGGCTGATGGATCATGACCTCTGCGTTGGGAAGGATGCATCTCTTTCCCTTCGTACCTGCTGCCAGGAGCACTGATCCCATCGAAGCTGCCATACCCATGCAGATCGTCTGAACGTCGGGCTTGATGAGCTTCATCGTGTCATAGATCATAAGTCCGTCGGATACGGATCCTCCGGGGCTGTTGATATAGAACTGGATATCCTTGTCGGGATCTTCCGCCTCAAGGAAAAGGAGCTGAGCCGTGATAAGGCTTGCCGTTACGTGATTGACCTCTTCGGACAGGATTACGATCCTCTCTTTAAGGAGTCTCGAGTAGATATCATATGCACGCTCGCCGCGGCTTGAAGACTCGATTACAGTAGGGACCAGACTGCTTCTTAATAAATCATCCATTTTTAAATCTCCTTTATATTACTGTTGTTTTTTGTATCAGTTTGCTACCTGAACGACCGTATGTCTGATAACGCGATCCTTGTAGATATAGCCTTTCTGGAATACCTGGGCGACTTCCTGCTCGCCGAGCTCCTCATCCTCAATATGCATAACAGCCTCATGAAGGTTCGGATCGAAAGACGTTCCTCTTTCACACTCTATAGCTTTTACTCCGAGCTTTCCGAGAACATCCTCCGCCTGCTTGCCGATAAGCTCTATCCCTTTGACAACGTTCTCGACTGAAGACTCATCGGCATTCTTTCCTGCCTCTTCTGCTCTCTCGATATTATCGAGTACGCTGAGCCACTCCTTCGTAACTGTGGCGATCGCGGATGCATAAAGGTCTTCCTTCTCCTTGGCGGAACGCTTTCTGAAGTTCTCATACTCGGCGAAAAGGTTCATATACCTTCTCTCAAGATCCGCAGCCCTGTCATCGCCCGCGGTCTCATCATCTTCTTCCTCATCCTCTTCGTCGTCATCAGAAACGGAAGGTTCTGTCTCTTCTCCGGATACATCTCCGGGATCATTCTCTTCCTTATTCTCTTCCTCTATAGGATTCGGCGTATCGCCCGTCTCCTCATCCGAAGGAAACATTATCTCCTTCTCATCATCTGTCATCGTTTCTCTTTCCTCCTGTTTCTTATTACTCATATATACGTTTGATATTGTCGTTTATCTTCTTCCTTACGAAGTTGATCTGGGATATGACCTTTGAATAATCCATCCTCTTCGGTCCGATGATACCGATATTGCCCGATATCGTATCACCGAGCTTATATGTGGTAGTGATAAAGCTGCAGTCATCAAGACCCTCGAGTGCGATCTCCTGACCGATCCTTATCATGTATGTATCATCACGTCCTTCGTCCCTTGCTGTCCTCTCGATCTCATTGACATAGCCTGCGACCATCCCGTCTTTGGAAAGAGTTCCGAGAAGATCCCTTGCCCTTGAAAGTTCCGAGAAATCCGGAAGAGAGAGCATCCTGTGTTCTCCCTGCAGATATACATCGAGCCTGTCAGCCTGCTTGATGGCGGTATATGCTTCATAAAGGACCTGATTGAGCATCGACTCGGGGATCTCGGATTCTTCCTTGGCGGAAGTTGCAAGTGTTATATATGTGATCTCATCAAGAGACTTTCCTGCAACATGACGCTCGACTGCCGAAGATATCTTATAGAGCTGTTCGTTCGTCAGAAAGTTGGGGATCCTTACAACCTTATCCTTGACAACGCCTGCCGACAGGACGACAACAACAAGTGCCTTGCCGGGTTCGATCATAAGGATCTTGAGCTGCATGAGATAGCTGCCCTGAAGCCTGGGGCTCAAAGCCAGAGAAACAAAACCTGTTGTCTCCGAAAGAGTATCGGCAGCATTCTTAAGGATATCAGTTACTTCATCAACGCTCTCTGAGATCCTTTCTTCAATCTCCTTCTTCTCGCTCTCAGTAAGATCATCGACACGCATCAATGAATCTACATATTCGCGGTAACCCTTATCGGAAGGGATCCTTCCTGCGGAAGTGTGGGGCTTCTCCAAAAGTCCGAGCTTCTCGAGTTCCGCCATCTCATTACGGAGCGTTGCAGAACTGACGGTAAAATCATGACGCTCGATAAGAGACTTCGAGCCGACAGGTTCATATGTGGTTACATAATCGTCGACTATAGCTTGAAGGACTTGTTTCTTCCTGTCATCAAGTGCCACAGACCTTACCTCCTTTTATCGTTTTAGCACTCATGCACCTCGAGTGCCAAATCACTGCATACATACTAAAACTAAAGTCAAATAAAGTCAATTCGAATTTGACCATAAAACTGTCTTTTCGATGAGAACAACAGAAACAAATCCCCGAAAGCCTTGCAAACAGGCTTTTCGGAGAGTTTGAGGCAATTTTAAAGCACAAAAAGACCGCTCCGTTGCCGAAGCGGTCTTCATAGTTATTATCGTTATATATTAGAGAGCGGAAACCTTTGTGCCGGACTCTTCTGCAGATGCGGAATCAACGATAAGGTCAACATTCTTAGGTGTGCATACGAATGTTGTCTTTACAGGTGTAGGCTCGATCTTTCCGTCGAGTGCATAAACAGCACCGGAGATGTAGTCTACTACACGCTGATTGTTTGCATTGGGTGTAAGGTTGCAGATTACGATATGGCCTTCTCTGATGTGATCGCAAACGACCTGAGAAGTTCTGATGTCGTAAGGTGTAAGCATTATGACCGTTGCAGAAGAAGCAGGAACAGGTGTGGCAACAGCAACAGGCTGCTGATAAACTGTCTGAGGTTCAGCCTGATAAGGTACGTCCTCATAATCTGCATAAGCCGATACAGGCTGGTTGAATTCATTGCTGTTGTACTCTTCTACGGGAGCGTACTCGCCATCATAGTACTCCTCATCTGAATAATCCTCTTCGTAATCGAACAACTTGCTTGCCCAATCCATTAACTTGCCCATAATGATAACTTCCTCCTGTTTTTCTTTAAGTTATGTCCACAAAACCCGCGTGGCTCAAAAGTTATGGTTAAAATATACATATCCCATTGAGAATAATCAATGAAATTTGGGCAGTTGTAAATAAATGGAAAGATAGACATTTTTCTGTAACATTGCTTGTCTAACACTGTTACATACGTAATGATAAGAACGCCTTACGGTTTTACGCTGTTCCTGTCTCCGAAGATGGCCGTACCGATCCTGATGTGGGTCGCACCCTCTTTTATGGCATCTATGTAATCATGGCTCATACCCATCGAAAGTGTATCCCAGCATCCGGGCTCCTTGACATATCCCTTCATATCCGTGAACAGTTCTCTTGCATCATGGAAGACTTTCCTCGCCTGTCCTTCATACTGTTCGATCGGAGCCATAGTCATAAGTCCCCTCACCCTGACACCGGAAAGCCCGTTGATCTGATCGATGCTCTCGCGGAGCATCACAGGTGAAAAACCGTGCTTGGTTTCCTCGCCCGATACATTGACCTCTATGAGTACATCGGAGACCAGACCTGAAGCCTCGCTCCTCTTTCCGATCTCCGCCATCAGCTTGACCGAATCAACGGAATGGATGAGACATGTCCTGCCTATGATATATTTGACCTTGTTCGTCTGAAGCGTTCCTATAAGATGCCAGTTCGGCTCCATGCCGAGCTCCTTCATCCTGTCATACTTGGGAACTAATTCCTGCACCCTGTTCTCACCGAGATCTTTAAGGCCCGCCGAAAATGCAGCCTCTGCATAGGAAACAGGAAATACTTTGGATACACCGATCAGGGTAATACCGGAAACATCCCTCGACGCTTCGCGGGCGGCAGCCACGATATTCTCCCTTACGGCACTTATCCTCTCCTCAAATCCTTTCAGGAGTTCCTCATCGTAATCAAACATCATCCAACCTTATCCCCCGGCTTTACTGATTTAGGATTCGTGATTATGACAGTCTGGTGATTGGGCAGCGTTGCGTCTCCGATTGGAGATACGATGGCGAACTCTCTGTCATAGTCGACTATCAGTATGCTTACCTCATCGACAAATCCCTTATTGTTATAGTAGAGCGAAGCTATTCCCCTGTCATAATCAGGTGAAACGAGACTTGAGATCGGAACGCGCAGACCCGTGGATTCCGTGATGACGATCTCTATATCTGCCGAACGCAGATCGAGAAGATCCTCTACATATCTTGAAGTACTGAATACGATGAGGACTTCATCACCTGTCATCTCGATCCTCTCGACATTACACTTCCTTATGCTGATACCTTCAGATCCGATATTGAGAGTATGCTTGGTTCCTACTGCAAATGCATCGAGCGATGTCTTATCCGCATCCAGGAATACTGCGATATACTGCTTCTCATTGCTCGCGATCCTGGCAAGGCCCTCATTCTTCTCTACATAGAGGTCGGAAGTGATGATGCCTTCTGAATTCTCGAGGATATTCTTAACATCTGCGGGAGACATATCGAGAAACTTCTTGAAATTAAGCTCGTCCTCATGACCGTCGAGACGGAATGAGATTATTCCGGGTGAAGTTGCTCTTACTATCGAAGCAGAACGCTGGAGCTGAGACTCATAACCTGCCTCATCGCTCCTTAATACACGGAGTCTCTCATCGTCAAAGTCAAGTTCCGACAAATCCTGCTCTCTCTGATTGATCAGAACGTATATCGAGGATGAATATGAAGATATGTCGCTCATCTTTCCGTTGATGGCATCGAGCCTGAACATATCGACGATCGGCTCTATCCTCTCGGATATGTTGTTATATATGACATCAGCGCCGTCGGCATTGCCGTTACGGATGAGTTCCTGCTGGACCTCTGATATCTGCGACTGGGTATTCCTGAGGCTCGTAACTACAGTCTCCATATTCGCTGGTACTATCATCGCTATATCCTGATCCTTTGCTACGCGGCTTCCCTCAGTAGCCTGTGTAACGAGATCGCCTTCTGCAGTAGCCGGAACTATCGTCTCGGATCTTACGAACAGGGCTCTGGCTCCGATAGTATGCTCGACGGACCCGTCGGAGATAAATGCAAATTCGGGCTTGACCGCAAAATAACGGAACAGATGGAATATGACAAAGTAGAGGACCACTATCGCGATGGCTATGACCGCCACGATGACAGGGACCATCTTGAGCGCACGTTTCCTGGCATTCTTTCTGGCCTTGGTATTTGACTTGGCCTTGATGACAGGTTCCTTCTGGGCGGGAGCCTGAATGGAAACAGTCTCGTTCTTCTTCTCTTCCTTAACCTGCTTATTCCTGAGAGCCTCCTTCGCATTCTTTGATGCGAAGTATCTCTTTTTCTTCTTTCCATGGCGCTTTAAGGATACAGTATTCCTGTCATTTCCTTTAGCTGCCTTGATCTCATGGTTTCCTGAAACGGCCTTATCAGAATAGCTTGCAGGCGGTGTAACAGTGTTACCGCGGTCTTTCCCGGAACGGTCCGCGTTTCCGGGATTCCTGCCCTTCACGGCTGATGGATTATTGTTATGACCGCCCTTTCCTGAGGGTTTCTTCTTAAATTTCTTGACGGAAGGATTGCCTGTATTGCCCGCTCCGCTCTTCAGGGGCTTATTCCCCCCGTTATTGGCATGAGCATTACCGCGGACCTTCGATCCGTTCTTTTCTCCGTCTTTCTGAAACCACTGCTTTTCTTCTTTATCGGCCATATCCCTTATCCTTGATAATGCTATATGAGAGTTTATGACAACGAGAGCATTACTGCAAGCTTTGCCTGTTCTCTTGCAAGTCCTCCCTGCAGATATGCGATATAGGGCGGCTTGATCGGGCCGTCACACGAAAGCTCCGTCGTAGCTCCCTGGGTAAATGCGCCCGCGGCCATGACCACCTGGTCATCATATCCCGGCATATCCCACGGTTCGGGAGTAACAAAGGAGTCGACCGGCGAACAGTTCTGTATCCTGGTGCAGAAATCAACCAGCTTATCAGGCTGCTCGAAAATGACAGTCTGTACGATATCGCCTCTGTCCTCCGTATATGAAGGAGATGTCTTTATTCCCGCAAGCTCGAACATCGCAGAAGCAAAGACTGCTCCCTTGAGACATTCGGCTACGATATGGGGCGCCATGAAGAGGCCCTGTGCGATATCCCTGTTAAAACCCAGCGAAGGACCAACATGGCTTCCGAGTCCCGGCGCAGTTATCCTGCATGCGACCTTCTCCACGAGATCTTCCCTTCCCGCTATATATGCTCCTGTCTTACAGATCCCGCCGCCCGGATTCTTGATGAGGGATCCTGCGCAGATGTCAGCGCCGACCTCACAGGGTTCCCTGGTCTCCGTAAACTCTCCATAGCAGTTATCCACTGCCACGATGATGTCTTTCCTGATCGAGTGACAGAGATCCGCAACAGCCTCTATGTCACTTACACGGAGCGAACGCCTTCCCGTATATCCCCTGGACTTCTGGATAAAAACCAGCTTAGTGCTGTCAGTTATCTTCGATCTGATAGCATCAAGGTCGGGGTCACCGTTATCCTTAAGATCGACTTCCTCATACGAGATCCCGAAATTTATCAGAGAACCATCATAAGTCTCTTCCGAGAGCCCGATAGTCGATGCAAGAGTATCATAAGGTCTTCCCGTGACGGAGAGCATAGTGTCTCCGGGGCGGAGCAGGCCGTAGAGCATCGATGATATTGCCTGCGTTCCGGAGCTGATCTGCATCCTGACATAAGCCTTTTGCGCACCGAACACCCTGGCAAATATCTCCTCGATCTTCTCTCTTCCTATATCATCATAGCCGTAACCTGTCGTACCGCCGAGGTGAACTTCGGAAAATCTGGCCTCCCTGAAGGCATTCAGGACCTTCAGCTGGTTATATTCCGTTATCTCATCTATCTTTCCATAAACAGGAAGAACAGCTTCCTCGGCCTTTTGTGCCAGAGAAGCTGCCTTGTCGGATACACCGTATTTCCTGTATGCATCAATATCCATCAGATGCCGTATACCTCCTTGTCGTCGAGGACCTTGACACCTGCCTGTTCGAAATACTCAAGAGCCTTCTTGGGATCATCAACCCTAATGACGACAACAGCATCGGACGAAGCTCTTCCTACGAATGCATAGAGATATTCAAGTGAGATGTCATTATCTGACAATATCTTCAGCACCTTATCGAGCGTACCGGGAGTATCCGGGATAGCGACGGCGATGACCGAAGTCTGGCTAACGGTAAATCCCAGGTTCTGAAGAACGGCCTGGGCCTCATCAGGCTGGTCAACGAGCATTCTCAGGATGCCGTATTCTGTCGTATCAGCGATATAAAGTGCCCTGATGTCGATCCTGTTCTTTGAAAGTCCTCTTGTAACTTCTGCAAGCCTGCCCGACTGATTCTCGAGAAAGACATTGATCTGTTTTACTGACATACAGCACCTCCGAAAACATTTATACTAGGATTATAACATAACGGATATCTATATGATAAAATCGAATATATTTTAATATAAAAGAACAGGAAGCAGCGGATCCATGATCAAATTTACCGATATGAAGGAGAATAACAGCTACGATACGACACTTCTCCTTAAGATGACAGCACAGAAGACAACAGCCTCCGGAAAGCCTTTTATCGAGATGAAGCTCTCAGACGGTTTTTCGGAGATCACGGCGAAAATGTGGGACAGGAAGACCGAACAGCTCGGCTTTGATGCACCGAAGATCGTCGATGTTTCCATAAATACAAAGATCTACAACGGCGCTCTGACATATGACGTTAAATCCGTAGCGCCTTCGGCCGACAGCTCCCTGTCTGTCGAAGACTTCATCATAAGAGCACCATATCCCGCATCAGATATGTTCGGCAGGCTGACAGGGATCATCTCCTCTCTTCCCTCCTCTTCCGATCCTCATTCGATCGCTTCCATGACCCTGGGACTCCTTGATACATATAAAGACAGCTTTATGACACATGCTGCTGCAAAGTCCGTCCACCATGCGATCTATTCCGGACTTCTCTTCCACAGTCTCAGGATGACAGAGACCGCTATGAAGATCTGCGATGTATATAAGATGATCGACCGCGAGCTCCTGGTTTGCGGCGCTGCCATACACGATATAGGGAAGCTCTCGGAGCTCTCATCAAAGCTCGGAGAGGCTGATTATACGCCTAACGGCAGGATGTTCGGACATACATATCTCGGCATGAAGATGATAGAAAGAGCAGCATCTTCATATTCACCGGATAAGGAGAGGCTCCTTTCGCTGCTCCATATGGTCGCATCACATCACGGTCTTCTTGAATATGGCGCGATAACGACACCAGCTACCATCGAAGCTCAGGCACTTCACCTGATAGACACGATGGATGCCAGGCTCTATCAGTTCGAGGATGCCTACAAAAAGACTTCTCCCGGAGATCTTTCAACGGACAAGTATTTCGGTCTTGAGAATCAGAAGGTATTCCGGCCTCCGTTTGTTTCAGATGACCTGATCGATTCCGCTTTCAGCGAAATGTAAATCATTTTTGATCAAAATCAATAAAAGAAACTCTTGCCCTTTATTATATTTATTTTATAATCATTATGATGTCTATGACATCTTTTAAAACCGTTCCCCTCTCTATATACGGTTTGCCCAGTTTCCTCAGGGAAGCTGGGTTCTTTTTTATACATGACTTTCCATTTGATGTTTTGGGATCATAATGATATAATCATGTTCGCGTTTGTTTGCGTAGCTCAGCAGGATAGAGCGTCCGCCTCCTAAGCGGAAGGCCAGCGGTTCGAATCCGCTCGCGAACACCAGTAAGATCAGGGGGTTCGAGACTTTCGGGGCCTCTGTTTTTTTGCCATAAAGCGGATGAAGATGGATGAAAAACACTTGTTCTTACACGATTTTACACATATTCAGCTTGTTTCTCACATCTTCAATACGCCTTTTGTCTCCAAATGAGTAGTGTCTCTCGTTGGTCTGCATCGAATGACCAAGTATCAGGCAACGTTCATTTCCGTCTACGCCGGCTGCTATCAGCCTGGCATTGAAGGCTACTCTGAATGCATGATTATTGGTTATCGAGAAGACCGCTGACAGGTTGACAGTTTACTGTTTGTTTACAGAACGTTTAGCCTTACGAGATCGCTTCGTTGTTCATGATTGTTATAATCCGCATTATAAGGTGCGGATCAGGTGCATCACGGCAAGAGTCAAAACTCTTTGAGAAACAACCTGTTTGTGTTAAAGTCAAAGAGTTATTGAAGTTCTGAAAACAGGAGGGGTTATGAGAAAGAAAAAGTGGCTTGCCGCAGTCGTTGCGGCTACATTGATCTTCGGTATTTTCTCGAATGCGTTGATTGCAGATGATACTGACGGACCGGAATATACCATAACGATCGATGATTCCATAGAACATGGCGAGATATCGGTTGACACGCAGACTGCCGCCGAGGGTGTATTTGTGGAAGTGAATGTAACTCCGGACGTCTACTATAAGACTGATACTCTCACATATACCACTTCCGACGGTGAGACGTACAATGCTTCGGGTCAGGATGATTATTTTTGCTTTTTTATGCCGGCGTCGGATGTGACCATTAGTGCCACATTCAAGCTGATCAATATCGTTAATGTTGATTTCGGTGCGGGACACGAGGACTTCGTTGAAAAGTATTTCTCGGATGTTCCCGAGTTTACGGTGAATGGATCCGTTGTCTCATTTACTTATCTTGCCGGTGATCCGGTGTACAATCATTTGCAAGGTGCAAAGTCTGCTTTCCTTAACAGATATGATTATGAGATCGACGATCCTATGGATGACGATGAGCGCTATATGTTTGATATCGGTCTGAAGCCCCTGGATGATTATTCCGACCAGACTGAATTCAATCAGGAGGACATGTACCTGTCAAGCAGTCGCATGGGTGAAGAGGTTACTTTCTATGCTTTATGGGCAAGACCTGTGACCGATGCGGTCATTACCTTGGATCCCCTCGTGTGCGGCACCGATCTAAGGGCCAGATACAGAAACAGTACCTGGCAGGCTGATCCGGCTCCCGTATTAACTGCCACCGGAGGAATAGCTTTCAATGACTTCGATATTATATTTAGTAGCTGGAGAATAGATGGATTGGAAATAGAAGGTGATGAGACCACCGTTGTCGGAGGAACTCCCTGTACGGCCACCTGTTTTGTCTCGGCGGCGTGGGGTTATTATCTTCCCGATGATTTCAGAGATCATATCACCGTAGTAGGCGGAGTGTTATCGGATGAAAAAGTCTATGGCCTTGCGGACGGCATTGCCATCGAGACCGAATCGGTGCATGTTGAAGGTGATGATGCGGTGATAGTGGATGCTACCTGCACCGAGGACGGATCAAAGACATATACCTGTACCGAATGCAATGAAGAAGTTGTTGAGGTCATAGAAGCAACGGGGCACAATTGGGGTGACTGGGTCGAGGTTACTCCCGCTACTGTTGATGAGGATGGACTGGAAGTAAGGACATGTCTTAATGATCCTGACCACACCGAATCCAGGAACATTCCCAAGCTGACGCCTGGACCTGAAGAATCCGATGTTACGGAAACAGATCCCACTGCGACAGATCCCACTGCGACCGACCCCGCCGAGACGAACCCCTCTGCAACTGATCCCGCCACGACTGATCCAGACACATCGGATCCCACGGAGGGCACGACATCAGCAGTAGACGCTATTTATATCGTGAGTTCCGGAGAAGGCGGTGAGTATGTCATCGGAAGCGACAAGGATTATACTATAACGATCAAGCGTTCCGGCGATGATGAAAACTGTTATTCCCATTTTACGGGGACAGTGAAGATCGACGATAATGAGCTTGATGATGACGAATTCACCTCCGAGCCCGGAAGTACCATAATCCGCCTCAAGCATTCGATGCTCGATAAGCTTGACAAGGGAGAACACAAGGTTACGGTGGTGTTCGATGACGGTGAAGTCATCGTCACTTTCACCGTGAAGGAAGGACAGAGCGATGGCGGATCCAAGAACCCCGATTCGCTGGTGGCTGCCACTGGTGAGAGCATGGATACCGTATCATTTATCGGAGGTACAGTATCCTTATCTGCAGCGGTGATCATACTGGCGGTTGCCTTAAAGCCGAAGAAGAGGATCAACGATAACTGAAGAACTCGGTATTAATATTACGGAACCCCCGAAGTGATATGTACCCTCTTTGCTGGACAACAGCAAGGAGGGTATTTATATGCGTTATTCGTATGTACGGTTCCTTTCTTCCCCTTCGGCTTCTTCTTGGTATTCGTCAGGACTTCTGAAGGAGCAGACGCATGGATCGAAGGAAAATCTTTAATGGGATTTGATTTAAGTCCGTTTTTACTTCCGATTGGAGTATCATTAAGAGTGTTTGCGAATAAGACTGATAATGAGTATTTACGTGATGTCATAGGAGGATTTGGAGACTTATTCTTAGATACTTATTACATTTTATTATCTAAAATATTAAGGTGTCCGCCGTCTTATATACCAGCTTTGATTGACTTATATGAGATTGCTGACGAAGGAGAAAACAATGAATAATAGGCATATTATATGGTTATACCTTATCGTTGTTAGTATTGTGGCAATGCTAGACGTGATGCATTGGAATCTAATCTGCTCATTTTTAGTAACGACAATCTGCATGGTTGTAGTATTGCTATTTAGTATATTTGTTAATTCAACTACATTATTTTTTCAGGAAACGGATAAATATCGAGTTTTTTGTCCTGAGATACAAACTGTAGTTGCAGTTGCGGTACTTGAAATGAACCTACTATATTATTCTAATTTTTTTCGTACAACTAACTCAACTGATCGTTCAGTTTACGATTACATGAGTTACTGTGCTATATTCATTATCGGGATTTCTTTGTTTGTTGCAGTCAGGATGAAAACAATTCTCTTTGTGCAATTCTTTCATATTATTTTGATACCTATTTGCTTTTTTATTGTAATGTCACTTCCTGTGAATCTTTATGTAAACATACCTCTTGCAATAATAGGCATGTATTCTTTGTTCCAGTTAATGATGACTGATAAGTTTATATTAGAAAGAATAAAGAATAACTTTAACAAATATCATTGAACACAACAGATTGTAAGGGAGCATCTAACAACGGGGTACGCAATACTACTTTTTTGATTCTATACAAGAATTATTAAATGCTGGATCATTGGAGGAGGTATATATCATCAGATGAATATAAAAGAATTGAGCGAAATTCTCGATATTAACGATTACCCAAAGCGGTTTTATTCGTTAAACGGAGGTAAACCGAATGATTCATATTGTATTGATTATAGTAACGGTTTTTGGAATGTGTATTATAGTGAACGAGGCGAGATTCATATTATTGGTCATTACGAAAAAGAAGAAGATGCGTGCCTTAAGTTGTTAGAGAGATTGATGTTATTATCAATAAAAAAAAGACATACATGTACCTGTATCAATAATGCATATTTATGGCATCCACTTGTTGGTAAAGATGATATGTACTGTCTGGTTTTATGCGATATTTTTGAGCCTTTCGAAGAAGGTAACAAGCTATTATATACATTTGATGTTTTAAAACTCACAGAAATGAAAACTATAATCAACATAACTAAAGAAATCTCTGATAGTCCACGATATTACAAAACGCAATTAACCATAAGTAACAGATTTATACGCGAGTTCTTGTCATTGTGTTTGTATTTGGGCAAGCAAAATAAAAATCCAAAAACAATTAAACGGACGGAATGCAATTACAACAATGTGGTTGAATCGGAATATGAATTGCTTATGTTTGTGAAGGATATGTTGGACTGATTGGAATCTAATCTGCTCATTTGTTGAATTTGATCAATTTAATCTAAGGATTGAAGGGGATAGGAGATAAAATGGGGAAAAAACAGTTAGGGTTCTGGAAAGAAAACTGGTTGCAAACAAATCATATGAAAACTTGTGCCAAGTAGTGATGTATCACCTGGTGATCACCTGCTAAAAGGTAATGTCGGCACCTCCCGTCGGATAAGCGGGCAATATCGGGGATCCGTGATTTGGCGGGTCACTATTTGTTATAATGGGATAGATCGATCCGCGATAAAGACTGTACGGAGGGAAATATGAAAAAGAGGATAATCTGCTTTGGCGATTCCAATACCTGGGGGTATGATCCCGCAACAGGAGGACGTTACGACGAGGATACAAGGTGGCCCATGGCACTGCAGAAGATGCTGGGCGACGGATATCAGATAATCGAGGAAGGCCAGAACGGCAGGACTATTGCCAATCCCGATCCATATGAATGGGGATGCAAATGCGGAATGGATTATATCCTTCCGATGGTGGAAAGCCACAAGCCCTTTGACATGCTGATAATCATGCTCGGATCAAATGACCTTAAAGCCAAGTTCCATCTTCCTGCAGGCGATATCGCGGGAAGCCTTCAGAATATGCTCATGAAGACTACGGCCTTTCTAAAGCACCAGTGCGGCATCGATCCGAAGATATTGATAGTCTCCCCTCCCCATCTGGGAGATGACCTGGCAACATCTCCTTTGCTCCCTTCTTCGAACCGGAGAAGGCAGTCAGGAACTCAAAGGATCTGGCATATTGGTATGAACTTGTTGCAAAACAGTTTGACTGCAGTTTTCTAGACGCTGCTGCCGTCTGCAGGGCCGGAGAGGCAGACAGCCTCCATCTTACGGCGCAGGGCCATAAAGATCTTGCCGAAGCCATATTTCTCAAGATCCGCGGGATGAGTTCAGACAGTAACTCATAAGCTATAAGGAACCCCTGAAAGATGAACCGGATCTACTGGGACCTGGACAGGATATCAGTCTTAACGGATACTATGGATGCATCTTCCCACAGCCATGCGATGATGCAGTTCTTTATCTGCACTGAAGGAAAGCTGAACCTTAAAGTTGGAAAAGAAAGACCCGATGCCTCATGTATCCTCGTAAACAAGAATGTAAAGCATTCGTTCAAGGCCGGCGGAAGGATCTGCCTGACCGTAATGATCGAACCTGTATCCGATCTCGGTCTGGCACTTGATGTATTTCTTGGTGATAAAGATCATCATATCGTCGATCAAGCAAAAGCAGAAATACTGACCGGATGCGTGATCCGTATGAAGGATCATCCCGGCAAAGAAGCATATTATGAACTTATGGAAGCATTCTATGGCTGTTTCGGTATCCTCCCTTCCCATAAACAGCTCGACAGCCGCATCTTATCTTTTCTAGATATGCTCGATCACTGCAGCTGTGACGATCATTCGATCGACAGTTACGCCGAAAAGCTCAATATCTCCGCCAGCAGGCTGTCGCATCTGTTTTCCGAACAGGTCGGCATCCCGCTCAAGAAATACCTGAGGCTCCATCAGCTCGAAAGGGCTTTCGAAGAAATACTTCAGGGGAACAGCATAACAAAGTCAGCTCTCGATGCGGATTTTGATTCCCCGTCACACTTTGCAGCCGTTGTAAAGAGTCTTATGGGGCTGCCCGCGAGACGCGGAGTAAAAGACAGCGTTTTTTTGAAAGTTTACTGACAGCATTTCATATAAGATCAGGCCATAAGACTGCCGTATCCTGAGGGACTTACCTGATCCTTATGTCCGTAAGCGCTACCTGATCTCCCGTGAGGGCCAGATAGACCTCATCCGGCATTTCCTTTATTTCCGTAAAGTTTTTGATCGAGATGCCGAAGTTATCTGTGTATGCAGTTATCCTGTTCCCTTCCATTTCAAATCTGAACGTGCAGTCATACCCTTCAACATTTTTCTGCTTCCAGGCATCCCAGCCGATAAATCCGGTCCTGTCGACTTCCTGCCTGTTAAGGGACTCTGAAGTGGAATTCCATGTCTCGCCCTCGATACGCATAAGTGCATATTCCCTGTAGTTATCTCCGTTCACGGTCCCGTCATCAGAAGAATAAAGGACTACATAAGGGCAATGCCAGATAAGGCTTGCCGTCGGAAGGCACTTTGTATGGAATGAAACTGTCATGCCGTCTCTGACAGGGACTCCTTTCGAAAAGTCAGTACGGTATCCGTCGACCTGGACACTCGGGATGTCTCCTTCAGGACCGTCGAGGAAAGAGATCGCGGGAGCTATCCTCGGGATATAATCCGCTCTTATCCTCTTATCAGACCTGGACATCGTCATATCGTAGATGATGCAGTCTTTTCCGGTAAAACCTATATACAGGAAGCTGGTATTATCGGGCATGGCCAGGGTCATCTCAAAGGATCTGCCTCTCTCGGAGATAACTATCTGGGCATGGTCTTTGTATCTGACGGCCTGGATCTTGTACTGATCCTTATCAAGTCCCGAGTCATCGGCTCTCAATGTCTTGACCTTATTCCTCCGAAGGTCGGTAACTTCGATGTTTCCGTCAATATCCATCTCACAGTATTCGTGATAATTGAATTCGCGGATCTTCTTTTCCTCCCAGTGATAGCGTCCGTCGAGCGAATCGAAAAGAACAAATGAAGGTTCCGGGGTATTGCCTTCTTTACCGGGACGCACCCTGAAAGTGATATAAGTAGGTCTCTGCGTTATATGTATACCCTTTGAGACATTGCTCCTGTGTTCATGAACGATAAGTTCATCCTTGATCTTAGCCTCACCTTCGGCACTTCTCTCCTTCATCATATACTTCGTATCATCGTCAATGAGGCTGAGCATCAGGTTAGCGAAATCAGGATCGAACTGGGTACCGGAGCACATGATGAACTGCTCACGGACAGTCTGCTGCGGAATAGGCTTACGGTATGATCTGTTGGATGTCATGGCATCGTAGGCATCGGCTACGGCGATGATCCTCGCAGTCTCAGGTATGTCGGTACCTTTGAGCCCTTCAGGATATCCTTTACCGTCATAACGCTCGTGATGATAATGTGCACCGACGGCAAGGCCGGGATACTCGGTGATATCCTTAAGGATCTCCGCGCCGATCGTGGAATGCTCTTTCATCTTCGCATATTCTTCATCCGTAAGCTTTCCTTCTTTTGTGATGATAGACTCAGGAATACCTATCTTGCCGACATCGTGGAGCAGGGCGGTATAGTATATCTCATCGCATTCCTCCTGGGTCTTCCCTGCAAGTTCGGCGATCTTTCTCGAATACTCCGCGACTCTTGAAGAATGGCCGGCAGTATATCGGTCCTTGGCATCGATCGCATCTGCCAGTGTGACGGCAGTCTGCTCAAAGATCGCACGTTCCTTATGGTTCAGGTTCTTGTAATACTCGAGTTCGTTCTTTTTCGACTGTTCTATGGCTCTGTTATTGTCGATGATGATATGCGCATAGAGGAAGAACGCCATTCCGACGATCGACATATTGCTTATCGATATTCCGTAAATCTTTGCCTGGATCAGGATAGCTATTACAGGGATAACTGTATTGAGCACCAGCGAAAGGGCTATCCCGCGGTGGAGGCGCTTACGGTACTGTATGATCACCGACAGATAAAGTGCGGTTATCAAAAAAGGAACTGCGTAATATGCAAAGATATAATCACCGCGCGCATATCTGTTATCCGGCGAGAATGTATAGAGCCATCCCGTATACTGTGAAACGGCAATGATGATGATGCCCAGCGAAAAGAGCGCTTCACATATCACCAGCCTTGCCAGTCTTTTCCTGACCTGACATTCATTTACCAGCAGATCCTTCAGATATAATACAAGGATGTGAAGGAGACATAGCCACATCGAAAAGACCATGAAGTTGGATATCCTTACCATCCAGTAGCCGGTCGTGGATGGGTCTCCCCTGTACAGGTAGGCGAATCTGTCGAACATAAGAAGACAGAAACAGCACAGCTGAAGACGCGCAACGATATAACGGCGCTTTGGCGACAGCGTAGTCGTAAAAAGCGTCAGGAGAGCGAGTATAAAACATATGCCGCTCAAAAACAGCATTATATCCAGCTGATATGTCCTAATAAAATCTAACATCACTCACCCCTGCTTATACCGATTATATCACGAAGAGATGATCAAAGAGAGACAGAAAGGATGTGCGACCTGTATAATGAAATAAAAAGAATAACTGTTTTTATCATTCTGAAAAGAGAGGTTAACATGCCACCGGGAGCAAGAGGTGCGGGAGGCCCTATGGGCGGTAAGTTCCTGACTGATGAAGAGAAGGCTAATCAGCCCAAGGTTACGCCTGCCCTTCTGAAGCGTATATTCTCATATCTGAGGCCATATTCAAAACAGCTGATGCTCGTTCTCGTATGCATCATCGTATCCTCATTCTTTACCCTCCTGCCCTCCATCATTACAGGAAAGATCCTTGATGAAGGACTGATAAAGAAAGACTTCAATGCCCTCATCTACTATATCGTCCTCTCCCTTGTCGTTACCCTGCTCGCGAGCCTTATAGGAGTCGCCGAGACATATATCAATACATGGATCGCGCAGCATATCACTTTCGATATGCGCAATCAGATGTATTCTCACCTGCAGAAGATGTCCCAGAGGTTCTTCACGACCAACAACCAGGGAGATATCATAACCAGGATGACGAGCGATATAGACGGTGTGAAATCCGTTATCACGAGTACGTTTTCAAGTATACTTTCCAACTCTATCACACTTATCATAGCCATGATCGCCATGTTTCAGAAGAACTGGATACTGGCGCTCGTCGGCATCGTGATAGTTCCTGTCTTCACTATCCCGACAAGGCAGGCCGGCAAGAGAAGATGGTCTTTGACAAATGAATCACAGCAGGTAAATGACGAGGTAAACGGTATACTCAACGAGACTCTTTCCGTCAGCGGTCAGCTTTTGGTCAAGCTCTTCGGCAAGGAGGAGTATGAGTACGGCCGTTATGAGAGGGCAAACAGGAGGATGATCGGTCTCAACATCAAGGAGAGCATGGCCGGACGCTGGTTCAGGGTCGTATTGTCGACCTTTACATCCATCGGCCCGATGCTCCTTTACCTTGCAGGCGGAATACTCATGATGAAATACGATTCGGACCTGACGATCGGCGATATAACAGTACTGGTCGCACTCCTGGGAAGGATGTATATGCCCGTGAACAGTCTTCTCAACATCCAGGTCGACTGGATAAGATCCATGGCTCTGTTTACGCGTATATTCGACTACTTCGATATCCCCGTGGAGATAGAGAATGCAGACGATGCGGTAACGCCCACGGACGTTACCGGAAATGTCGTATTCGAACATGTCTGTTTTTCGTATGATGGCACCAAGATGATACTGAACGATATAAACTTCACCCTGGAAGCCGGAAAGAGCATCGCGATAGTCGGACCGTCAGGCTCGGGTAAGAGTACTATCGTTAACCTCATCCCCAGACTGTATGATGTCGACAGCGGAACCGTTACTTTCGACGGGACGGATGTCAGAAAGCTCGACCTCAGATTCCTCCGCAAACAGGTCGGAGTCGTTTCACAGGAGACATATCTGTTCAGCGGAACTATCAGGGATAACCTTCTTTATGCAAAGCCGGATGCGTCTGAAGATGACATGATCGACGCTCTCAGGAAAGCCAATATATGGGACTTTGTCGAACATCAGGAAAAGAAGCTCGATACTGAAGTCGGCAACAGAGGCTTAAAGCTCTCCGGCGGCGAAAAGCAGCGCATCTCGATAGCGAGGATAATACTCAAGGATCCGACGATCTTTATCTTCGACGAGGCGACATCCGCACTCGATTCGATATCCGAAAAGAAGATCCAGGATGCGATCGATCCCATCATCAGGAGCAAGACGAGCATTCTCATCGCACACAGGCTCTCGACTATCCTTGCGGCTGACGAGATCCTTGTCGTAAAGGATGGAACGATCGCCGAACGCGGAAGCCACAGGGAGCTCCTCTCTAAGGAAGGCATCTACAGGGAGCTTTACGAGACTCAGTTCAGCAGGGCCCTGCCCGAAGAAGAAGGAGCAACGGAACTTGAGCAGTATATATGGGGCGCTCAGCCGGGCGACGAGCCTTTCGACGCGGAAGAAGAACACTGATCATCCTGCCGATTCATGTCACGTGTGATATACTCTTTTAGGGATATCTTTACATGTCTGCATCTTACTGTGCGGGCAACGGGGGACAGATATGGCAGAGCGCAGGAGCAAATCAAACAAGAAGTTCATGCTGCTGTCGGCGATCGGTATTTTCATGGTCGTCGACAGTCATACGTTTACGGCATTTGCGTTCTTCGGGAGCTTTCTCCCCTATAATTCCTTCTTCATGCCCATGTTCATGTTTATCTCGGGCTACTTTAACCGGGTCGGTTCAGACACCGGACTGCTGAAGTATATATGGAAAAAGATCAGGACTCTCCTTATCCCTTATACTCTCATATCCCTGATCGTATTCGGGATACAGTTCCTCATGGACTGGTACAAGCTCGGCGTTGTCCCGTCGTATCCCGACGGATATCTTAAATACATGCTCGACAGGGTCATAACTGTCGGCACGCCTTATGCACTCGTTACCCCCATGTGGTTTGTCATCACGCTCTTTGCCACGCTGCTGATCTATGCCGTGATAAAGAAGTTCCTGGGTAGGATATGGAACAGCTACGCTGCGCTCACCGTATTCCTCGGGCTTCAGATACTCGCCGTATACCTTGCGAAGAACACCGATCCGGAAGCACTCACTTATTATCTGCTCCCGCTGAAGGTCCTCTTCTTCCTCCCCTTCCTCGAGCTCGGAATCATCTACAGGGATCATCTCGAAAAGAAGCATTCCTCCATGCCCGCAGGAGGAAAGGTCGGCCTTATGGTATTCCTTATCCTCATCAACATGGTCAGGACGATATATCTCCCTAATCCTTACGATGTTGCATTCGACAGTCTGGATGATCTGTCCGGCTTTACGAGTCCATATCTGATCACTCCGTTTATCTCTTCACTGATAGGTATCTTTTTCTGGCTGACGCTCGTCGATCTTATCGCAAGACCTGTCGGAGAGAGCAGGTTCATCAATTATATGTCGTGCAACACATTCTGGATAATGGGAATGCATATAGCATTCTTCAATATATTCAACTGTATCCTCATGGCAGTAAGCCTGAATATCGTTAAGCTGAAGTTTTTCGATGTTGATTTCTTCAGAGGATCCGAATGGTATTTCTGGGAGATAAACCTCAATATCAAGGCTGCTTATGTGCTCATCGGCATCCTGGGACCTCTTGGCTTCAAGTATCTCTGTGACAGGATATACGGGCCGGGATCTGTTCAAGATACGGTATCTTAAGGTAAGGAGATCAGATCATCATCCTGAATGCATCAACGACCATCAGGAACAGTCCCGCGTATATGAGCATCAGCGGGATCCCTTTAAATGAGCCTGCATCAGGAGCAGTGATCCTTCTCCTCTTATATGTAAGGAGAGCTCCCGTCAGTACCATATCACAGGCGATAAAAACGATGAGGAGGATCAGCGGATCGGCTATCTCGAACTCTATCGTGTAAAGGCCTTTGAAAGAAATAAAGTGATAAGCTCCGATAACAACTGCAGCGATCGATTCAAAGGGCACCAGATGAGCACCGTACTTTTCGCGGAGATGAGTCTTGAAGAATATCAGTACGAATACCGAAAAGACTAATATACCGACACCGGGAAAGAGCAGCGGGATATCAGGGATCACTCCTGTGAGCATGAGATGCTTTATGACTGCTGAAGCTACAAGCATCAGCAATGTCGCGATCAGGAGAAGCACTCTTACAAAGATGAATTCAGCTATGTTCCTGTGCTCCATTCCGGGCATGTCCTCATATCCGTCTATCTTTTTCGAGGTGAAGAATAAAGGGACTCCCCTGACCTTTGATATTACGTATGAAAGAAGGGCACAGAACACACCCGACAGGATCACAGTAACCGAATAGATCCTCTCCGGCGCAAGGCACATCAAAAGGCACGATGCCGCGGAAGCAGGGATCGACAGTATAAAGGGAAGGATCACTTCGCCTATGACGTCTGCCCTTCTGAAATAGACCCTTCCCTCCTCCGTGGAAGAAGAAAGTGCCGCGAGTCCGACTGCGACCGGGAGCAGTACCATAAGGGAAGCTCCGCCGCAGGATGTATTCTCATTGACAAGTGTCGATGACACTATGGCAACATTAAAGAAGACCGAAAGATACTTAAGTGCCGGTGACAGGAAGAATCTCAATGTCAGCGACCATATAAATACAAATGACGTTATCTCCCATGAGAATATCAGCATGGTCCTTACCGAACCGGATGCTGTAAATGCCGCACAGAATGACATTATGCACGAGGCCATAAATACCAGTGCTCTTGTTGTCATATAAGATCTTGTGTTCGATACCTTTATGTCCATCATCAAGCCATCCAGTTCAGATAATCCTTAAGGAATTTATAGTCAGTATTGATCCCTGTTATCACATATGAGTAGTGTTCCCTGTCCCCTCCGAATCCGTCGATAAATGTCCTTATCTCGGACATTGGAAGACCGTCGACACTGTCAGTCATGATGCTCCTGCCGCTTCCGGGGATATAACCGTCCTCGGCGCTGTATGTATCATCTTTCTCATTTGTGATCTCTTCTTCCTCATAGTCATAACCCTCCTGGGCAAGATTATCGGGACCCGTCGCCATCTCCCTTATGGTCAGTTCCTTGATATATCCGCCGTTTTCATCATAAAGAGAAAACAGATTCGGATACTCATGGAATGAATAGACCATAAGCCCGTCCTTCGTCATGACGCCGAGTTCATCGGCACTGCCTTCAAAAAGAGTATTCAGGACCGCTTTCTGTTCAGCGATATAAGCTTCCTTATCAAATCCGGCACGGGAATTATCGATACATTCCTCGACAAGATCCACAAAAGGTCTTATATCGGTCGTAACATTCTCTATTATCTCGGTCTTTCCGTCAGACTTCATCGCGAGCCTTGTGGGATCCTGGATATCCAGGAATGCATGACAGAGGTTATATGCCTGGTTTGCCCAGCTCTCACCCGATACGGTATAAGCACCCGAAAGAGATGCCTCACGTCTGTTCTGGGTCGTCCTGTCGACATTTAATGCATCCCACTGGACCTTCGTGATAAGGCCGTCTGTGACCTCGATCTCGACATAATCGATATAGCCGTTCGAATCCTTGTTCTTTGCCTGGGCAAAATAGATGCCGTCATGAAGCCCCCTGATCCTGCTTACCTGACTGATCGTCTCGTCTTTATCGGACTCATCCTTATTTAGGCTTACCGGGATCTGTTTTCCGATCGTCTGTGAAGATACTGCATTTATCTCATCTTCGGTAATGCCGATAGGATCCTCTTCATCAGCGATATGTTTAAGGCCGGTGAGCCTCTCACCGTCGTGGGTAACTCCGGTCAGTATATGAAGGGTCTTTCCTTCGTCATCCTCAACGACCGTATCGAGGACATAGCCTGTTACGGTACCTTCCTCATCATAGGCGGAATAGACATGTTTTATATTCGGATATCCCGACAGCAGTTCAGACTCGATCTCACTGTACCTGTCGGCAGGAAGAACGTTCTCGAACCTTCTGTCGTAGATGAACTGTATCCTCTCATCGAGCTTTTCGCCGGATATAATGCTTCCCAATATGAACAGTCCTATCGAAAAGACTATCAGGACAGCACACTCAAAGACAAACCTTCTGACTTTCTCTTTCGGCATCATGATCTGTCACCTCCCCCTTTGAGAGATGCGAAGTACTCAAAAAGATAAGTCGTAAGATTTACTATCAGTACCGGAACGCAGATATAAAAAGCACCTGATCCTCCGGTAAGCAGCAGTGCCGCCATGCCTGCGAGCACTCCCGAGAAGAGCGCACCGCGGCTGTTCAGAGGGACCGTGGAAGGTTCAGTCAACATAAATACCGCCGCAAAGAATACGCCGGAGCTCATGAGGTCTTTTGCAAACACCCTGATGCCTTCATCGATATCGAGCATGAACATACCCGTAATGACTACAGCGAGATAACCTATGGGCGCATAGAATCTTACGGTCTTCTTTATGCACAGGAATACAAGACCCGCCAGTGCACAGAGGATACATCCCGTTCCGATAAATGACTGATACCTTCCGAACAGGACTTCCGCGAAAGAATAGTCCTGAATATCGGGAAGGACATATCCTTCCACATTAGCTCCGTTCCAGAGAGACGAGAAGCCGAGAAGATCCGTTCCGGGATCCCTGAACCCTCTCACATATGAAGGAAATACAAGTTCTACGAATATCCTTCCGCAGGCAGCCGGATTAACGGGATTGCTGCCTGATCCTCCGAAGACTTCCTTGCAGATAAACGCTCCGAAGAATGCACCTGCCATACATATAAGGACAGGAGTTCCGGGAGGAAGCAGGAGCGCAAATATGACGCCTTCCGACAGAATGCTCATATCGTAGTATGAACCGTCCTTCCTGATACCCGATCCGATCCTCTCCGTTATGGCAAATACCACCACGGACGTAACGATAAGGACTATCGATACGAGCCCGTAGTTGAATACGGAAAAAACGCAGCACGGAAGGAGCGATGCAAGGACCGTCAGGAATATATAAGGCGTATTCTTCTCCGTGTGTATAAAAGGGGCCTTGTTCATACTCTCTTGCCCCCCTCGAAAGGAAGAAGGATCGTATCCTTATCGTCGGATATCTTATCCTCCTCTTCCTCGTTATATCTCTCGAGCAAAGAGACGCTTCCGATATCTATCGATTCGTTGATCACGGATGAAGTGAAGGATGCTGGTGTCCTTTTCGCCGTTGATGCAACATAGCCTGCTATCGTGGGAGTCAGATCTATCCTCGAAGGGCAGACATAACTGCAGGCACCGCACGCGATGCACTTACCGATACCTTCATTCTCGGCTTTCTCATTCATCCCGCGGTCGATGAGTTGTTTCAGGACCGAAGGATATATCTCCATCGGACATGCACGGGAACAGCTTCCGCAATGCATGCAGTGGGATGAGACTCCTTCCATGTCACGAATGACAGTAACCGCCGGAGTCGTTTTCATTACCGGGATGTTGTCAGGATCCTTGAGCGCTATGCCGGTCAGGGCATTACCGAGGATTATCCTGTCCATCGTCTCGCTCCTGCCGTTTATCGAATTGAGTATCTCCGATACAGGTGTACCTATCGGCGCCAGAACGTTATGTCCGTCATTATCATTGCCCGTTACAGTGATTATCCTCGACACGAGAGGCATGCCGTCTGCTATCGCCTCCCAGCATGCATATACTGTCGAACAGTTGAACATGACTGCTTTACAGGTCTCCTCCAGAGTCTGACCGGGCTCCAGGTTCTTATCCCACAGGGCCTTCGCAACGAGCCTGTAGTACCCCTGTGGGAATCTCTCCTTAAAGTATCTTATATTGAACGCATATCCCGAATAACGGCTCTGCGTCCTTTCCATCGCACTCTGAAGTGCCGTTATCTCCGTCGTCTTCTTCTCGGAGATGAGACACTCTATGATAGTGACTCCAACTGCTCCGGCGAGTGCAACTGCACCCATGATAAGGTAATCCGCATAATCAGTTATACGCAGAAGATCTGAAGTGGCATAGGGTTCACTCTGAAGGCAGTTAACGAGGATACAGTCAACGCCGCTCTTCCTGGCACGTGTTATCTTCGCCCATGTCGGGATACCCTCCCCGCCCATTCCGACAATACCGGCCTCTTTGATCATGCCGGTAACATTTGTTGCGGAGACATTGAAATCCGACCTCGGTCTTATCGAAGGATGATGTGTCCTCTTCCTGTCACTGGAGATGAAGACAGCTTCACACTTAGTCGTATCGGGAAGCTCGATCTGCCTGATGTCAGTAACATTTCCCGAGATGCCGCTGTGTACAGGAGCGCCAAGCGAACCCTCGGGCGGCATTCCGACACACTGTCCGATGAGGACGTGATCGCCTTTCTTCACGACAGGGATACACGGCGAACCGTAATGCTGCTTCATCGGGAGGATTATCCTGGTGGGGTATATCTTCTCGAGCATAATCTCCTTCATAAAAGACGAACGCCCGGAAAAATCCAAAGCGTTGTCAAATAAGAGACTCTTATAAAATGAAAACTTATGCTCGCCCAGCCTCATCAGTCGGCATATCCCTCCAGCTTTTTGGCGGAGCTCGATCTTCCGAGCTTCCTTATCGCCTTAGCCTCGATCTGACGGATCCTCTCTCGGGTAACACCGAGGCTCTTTCCGACTTCTTCGAGGGTCCTCTGCTTATCGTCATCAAGGCCGAATCTGAGCCTTATGACCTTTGCCTCTCTCTCGGTAAGGAGTTCAAGCACCTTAAGAAGGTCTTCCTTGAGAAGCTCTCTCGATACTTCCTCATCAGGAGAAACATATTCATCACTTGAGATGAAGTCAACGAGATGGCTGTCCTCTTCCTCACCGACAGGCTTATCGATGGAGACGGGATCCTGGGAGATCCTCTGTATATCCCTGATCTTATCGACGCCCATGCCCATCTTGTCTGCGAGCTCCTCTATGGTAGGCTCACGTCCTAAATCCTGAACGAGCTGACGCTGTACTCTCGTAAGCTTATTGATCGTCTCGACCATATGAACGGGGATCCTGATCGTCCTTGCCTGGTCGGCAATAGCTCTCGTGATCGCCTGACGGATCCACCATGTGGCATATGTACTGAACTTAAATCCCTTGGAGTAGTCGAACTTGTCTACTGCCTTGATGAGACCGATATTTCCTTCCTGGATGAGATCCAGGAGCGAAAGTCCCCTGTTCATATACTTTTTCGCTATTGAGACAACAAGACGGAGGTTCGACTCGACAAGGATATCCTTGGCACTCTCGTCGCCGTCCTGCATCCTCTGGGCAAGGTTCTTCTCATCTTCTGCTGTAAGGAGGGGTATCTTACCGATCTCCTTGAGATACATCCTTACGGAGTCGTCAACCGCGATCTCTTCAGAGGGCGAAAATGACAGATCCTTGAGAGCATCATCCTCGGCATCGGAATTGATAGTGATACCGAGAGCCGAAAGTTCGGAAGATACTTTCTCAACGTCCTCGGGCGACAGGTCGTTGTCGTCGACTATGGACTCGAGCTCGCTCTCTAAGATCTCATTGTTTCTCTTTGAAGCATATGTCTTGCACTGTGCTATTATGCTGCTAAAATCTGCCATCAGTTCTCACCAACCTCTTCTGCATCCTTATCGGATGCGCCTTCATCAAGGACTGCTTCTGTATCGGAAGACGAATGGCTTACGGAGTAGATACCGTTCTCACAATAGATCTTCATCTCCACTTTGGAGTATTTGTCGTCAGTTCCGAGCTTATCAGCCCTGAGATCACAATACCCTTCGAAAAGTGCCTTAGCGGTATCCTCATCAACCTCGTCATTCGTAAGGACCGTGATGTTCTGGCTTGACTGTCCCCAGATGCTGTATCCGGCGGGATAACCGTTCTCGTCCTCGGTAACGTCAACATTGATCCTGCCGTCGAATACCGTTGCTATTTCCCCGGTAATGTCCTTACGAAGCTTCATCCTTGAATTGTACAGGGGAGTCGCTATCAGGATAACAAGGAGCACTATCACTGCTGCAGTTGCGCAAACTATAGCGACAAGCTTAGGCGGGGCCTTGACATCATTAGGTGAGACTTCAAACTCATTCTTCTTGCTTTCGGATGAATTACCCTCTCCTGCCTTGTCTCTCTTTACCGCTTTCTCGATATTCTCATCAGAGAAGACCCTTGTAGTGTGGTGATGTGTTCCTTCCCTTGCCTCGAATTTCTCATTGGGGAAGACTCTGCCGTCCGGATTTGCCATAATATCTGCTGCTTCGGCAGAAGGGAAAACACAGTTGCAGAATACACACTCGCACGTATCGTCTCTGTCATCGAACATTATGAGAGAGCCGCAATTCTTGCACATTCCTTGTTTTGTAGCCATTAAAACCACCCTGAAAAGTTACTATCTTTCATGCCGTTTCATGCCAAAAGGGCACAGTTCCGCATTAAAAGACAAAGTACAATATAACCCGTGTCAAATCGAATGTCAACAGAAATATACAGGTAATTATGTGTTATACTCCCTAATATGACAGAAAATAATAAGAAACATACACACGAGTATTATATGAAACAGGCCGTTAAGCAGGCGCTCAAGGGCTATGAGGCAAAGGAATGCCCCATAGGATGCGTCATTGTCGATAACAGCGGCAGGATAATCTCCCGTGCATACAATAAAAAGCTCACCAGGAACAATCCCATATTGCATGCCGAGATAGTCGCCATAGACAAGGCATGTAAAAAGATCGGCGACTGGAGGCTTAATGACTGCGATATGTATGTCACACTGGAACCCTGTACGATGTGCGCAGGCGCGATCGTACAGGCAAGGATAAGGAAAGTATACTTCGGTGCATATGAGCCTAAGTCCGGTGCAGTATGTTCATGCAATGATATCTTCAATGTCGAGCATGGCCATAATCACAGCGTTGAATTCGAAGGCGGACTCCTCGAAGAAGAATGCTCAGAGATAATGAAGCGTTTCTTCAAGGAGATCCGTATCCGTGATCAGAGATCTACGAACTGACCATATCTGACAAGATATACCATTTTCCTTGAGACCTCTATTCCTGCAGCCCTGACTGCAGCTGCATAAAGATCGAGCTGCATCCGGTGCCTTTTTACGGTCTCCCCTTCCCTTTGACCCTCTGTCATATGATCAGGGAATCTGTCGGTCTTATAGTCGATGATCACTGCTTCTCCGTTCTTATCATAGTAGATGCAGTCAATGATACCCTGGATAAGCGCATCCTCACTGTCGCCTGCCTTCGCGGCAAATACTATCGGCTTCTCATACTCAGCCTTATCATTCGCAGCCGCTTCCCTCAGTTCGAGCCCCGTATCGCTCGAAGCGAATTCATAAAGGGCATCCGCATATTCATAGGCCCTCTCGAGTTCGTCCTCCTTCAGGATCTTCTCTTCATAAAGCTCACGGAGCGCATCCTGTGCATCCTCAGTGGATAAGGAAGCTCTGTTCATGTCGGTAAACCTGAAAAGCTTATGAACGAACGTACCTGTCTCCGACGGGCTGTCTCCGATCTCACCTCTCTGCCTTTCCATGAACTTCTCAAAACCGAATACCTCGAGCATCATGGGAGTCGCATCGGTAAGCCCTGTATACTTGAGCGTCGATACTGTCACCTTGAACGGGATCTTCGATTCATACTCATAAGGATATCGCGGAAATACCGGAAATCCCCTTTCATCGATACCTTCACAATAAAGTTCTCCCTGACCTGTCGTCTGCTCTTCCGGTCTTGTATTCAGACCAAAATCCGCATAGTCATCTGTGAGGATCACAAGGCTGTCATTCTCATCATACGTCTCCTCACTGTCTCTTGACTCGCGTACATAAGGGACTATGGAAAGATCGAATAATCCCGTATCGTCAGAATGCCATCCTGATCTCTCCATTCCCTCACAGCAGATACCCCTCAGCTTTCTCTCGAGCGCACTGCCGTCGCCGCTCCTCAAGACGGCTGCCAGGAAAGAGGAAGATACACCGCCCCTGCAGTACAGCCAATACTGCCTTCCGAGCTTGATATCATATTCCTGCCTCGTCCCTTTATAGACTTTGGTTATGGCATTGTCACCTTCCTTGAACTTAAGAGGAAGTACTACAGAGAGCCTGTCCATGGCTCTGGTAAGGGCAACATAGAGAAGCCTCATCCCCTCTGCATTCTCCGAGAGGAGTTCTTCTTCATCGTAGAAGACTCTTTCCAGCGAAGGAGATATCATCACTTTCTCCTTATCATAATCATTGGCTACAAGTCCCTTTGAGGTCGAGAATACTATCCCTCCGGATCTGTCAGGCCTTTTACCGCAGCCGAGCTCCGTGACGATAACACACATAAACTCGAGTCCCTTACTGCCGTGATAAGTCATGCATGTGATCTTATCGGGATCACGGACTGCGGAAGTAACGGATGTCTTTCCCCCCAGCTTGACTTTCATATTCTCGAGCGATGCGGATATTGAAGCGATATCGCTCCCGTATCTCAAATAATTATCACAAAGCCAGTCACGGAATGCCGTGAGTTTCTCCCTTATGACAGGATCCGAACCTGCAGCTCCCGTATCGGAATAGATCCTCTCGGTGAGTACACCTATGTCGGTGATGACAGTACTGCTCCTTATATCGTCATACCAGTCGAGGAATCTCATCACTCTTTCAGGAAGCGACAGATCGCCCGTATCCGGAAGGTCTTTCCCTTCATCCTGATATCTGGAGACAAATCTCCTTAATCTCGTAATAAGAGGAAGGTCTTCCCTTACATCAAGATTCTCCTTATGTATATATGCGATCTCATCGAGAGTAAGATTCGATATGTTATATGGCGAGAGGAGCACTCCGAGAAGGAACTCATCCCTCAAGGAATTGCCTATGATATGGATAATGTTGATTATCCTGTGGATATCTATGTCCTCAAATATTGACAGCTCGTCAACATATTGTGCAGGCGTACCCCTGCTCTGAAGAAATGATGATATCCCTGCCGCTGTATTCCTTCTCCTTGTGAGGATACAGATATCTTCAGGTTTCATTCCCTCATCAAGATATCTCTTAACCTCGGCAAGAACTCCCTGTTCGATACTGCTGACGTCTTCCAGCCTTTCATCTTCGTCCTTGCCTCTGTCAGATATGTCCGCTGTCGAATCAACGATAAGGACATGCGGGAGGTGTCCGCACATCTCTCCTGTCGGATGATAGAGTTTCTGTGAATCATCATATTCTATCTCCGATCCCTCGCGGCTCATTATCTGTTCGAATATCAGGTTAACAAAATCGAGTATCTCCTTCCTGCTCCTGTAATTCTCATTAAGGAGGAATAGTTTCCCCTCGGAAGGATCCTTTGTAAACCTCTCCATCTTCTCCATGAACATGTCGGGATCTGCATATCTGAACTTATAGATACTCTGCTTAACGTCACCGACACGGAAGATATTGGATGATCCTTCCTTCCCTATCGCTTCGAGTATATGGTCCTGAAGCGGGCTGTTGTCCTGATATTCGTCGATATAGATCTCCTTGAACTTATCTCTGTAATAGTCACGGGCTTCCGCCTCTTTGAGGATGATGTCGGCCATATGCTCCTGATCGGGGAAGTCTGTACCCCTGATCCTGACCTTAAGCTCCCTGTAGATCTCATCCGTCTTCTTCAGCAGGTCGACATATGCCTTCACTCTTCCGGTCCTGATACGCTGTTCTTCAAGGAACATATCCTCATTCTTGGAGAGGAGCTTTACATATTTCTCATCCATCTCCAGGACAGATGCACTGTCCTTATAACGTGAAGGTGCCGTGATCCCGATAAGTTTCCTGAGCATAAGTATCAGGGCGGCTACCGGAGCAAAAAGATCACAGTATCTTTGGGCATTATCATCGTCTCCTGCCTTGGGGAGACCGTTATAAAGCTTCTCTTTATTATCTAGGATGTCATTTGACAGAACTGTGCAGTCCTTGATCTTCTTGAATACCTGAAGCGAAGAGCTCCCGTTTCCAAAGGCTTCCCTGCATCCGTTTACATATTCCCTGACTCTCTCAAGGAGCGTGATAAATGCTTCCTGTCTGTTGGCATTCTTCTTCGAATTTGAAACAAAGCTTATCTCTCCTGTCATAGAGATGAGTTCATCTATAAGATCGTCATCGATCCTTCGCAGAAGGTCCCCGATCTTTGCATTCAGGTCATCGAGGCTCATGATGATCCCTGCGCGGTCACATTCCTCCCTCTCCGATATCATCCTGTCCAGATAATCGATATAATCCGGGATACTCCTGAGCTTCTTAAAGATCGTGACCATTCCCTCAGCAAGGTTCTTATCAGTTCTCCCGTTGCCGAACATATCTGTTACGTCATAAAAGTCCTCTCCGGGATCCTCAAGATATGTCATCGATATCGCTTCATTGGCTGCCCGGAGCATCAGGACATCGAGTTCATTAGTATCGAGTATCACCATTCCCGGCGAAAGAAGTTCTCCCTCCTTCTTGTCAGCACAGATATAGCCTTTCTCCCTTATGACCCTTGAGCAGAAACTGTCCATGGTCTGGATATAGCTTCCGGGAAGAAGGTCGAGCTGCTGCGAAAGCCTCTTTCTGATCTCTTTATCCGTGGTCGACTTTATCTTCTCCCTGACTGCCTTCTCTATCTTCCTTCTCATATTATCGGCAGCCTCGACGGTAAAGGTCACGACGAGGATCTCATTGATCGAGAATTCGTTATCAAGGATCTTCTTTATGATCCTCTTTACGAGTACCGTGGTCTTTCCTGAACCTGCAGCTGCAGACACAAGGATATTACCTATGGCCGCGTCTCTCACTTTGATCTGATCGGGCGAAAGATTGATGTCATCAGAAGTGTCTTTTTCTGCTCTTATGATGTTATCTTTTGTCTCACTCATAAGTCACTCCTCACCTTCCGTTCCGGCGCCGTTCATCCTGTCTTCCATAGTCCTTACGATATTAAATCTCCTTCTGGCAGTTCCCTTAAGATCGCTCCCATGATCATCAACATGACTGTTGAAGTAGATCACGGGCTTACCGGGCCTCATTCCGCAGCATCCGAGGAAAGGACAGTAGGAACAGTAGATGGTATTCCCCGAACCGCTCTTGGAATTAACGCATGCATCGGCATATCCGTTCTCTATGCATTCACAGCTTCCCTTTATATATCTGTCGACATATTCTGCAACTACTCCGAAATCTTCATTAAGCCCTGACATATTCGGGGAAAGCTTCAGTTCCTTCTCCTTCTCAGGCTTCATTCCGATCTCATAATATCCGACGTCCTCGACCTTCCCTTCTCCAATGTCCCTTGATACGGCATTGGAATAAGCAAAGAGCTGGAGCTGAACGCCTGCAAGAGTCTTGTCGAGCTCGACTTTCTTATCCCCTGTCTTATAATCGATGACCCTGTATGATCCGGTCTCTTCATTCAGATCGACCCTGTCTATATATCCGACGAACTTGAACTTCTTTCCGCTCTCCCTTATGAATTCCATAGGATCGTTCATCTCTGCCAGGCTCTGCTCAAATCCTGTCGGGATATAATGATTCTCGGCCATATCATCAAGCATGAAAGGAAGAGCAAAAGAGAATATCCTCCTGGCTTTCCTTCCTGCATTAGCTTCGAATTCTGAGGTTCTCTCGGAAGGATCTGATGCCTGCTGCATATAGGCTGCAAATGCCCTTGATGCCATGTCATCAAGAAGGCTCTTATCCTCGCGGAGCCGCACTGCAAGATCGCCAAGTGCAGAAGATGAATCATATTCTGATACGATATTCCTCATGGCATATTCGAACATGGCATGAACTACGGTTCCAAGGGTATTTGCCTTTATTCCTGTTCCGTCCTTCCTCTCATCGATACGGAGGATATCATTCAGCATATATCTCATATGACATGAATTATATTTCTCGATCGACGAGACGCTTACATGCTTGCCGTCGGGGAGGATCTCATCCATAGTCGTCTTATCTATCATGCACTCTTCAGGATCATGCCTCGCCTCGGGGACTTTCCCGAATGCGGGAGCGCTGAAACAGTTGACCTTCTCCTCCATACCGAGCTCTTTGAAAAATGAATAGGCAGAGCTCTCGCACTGACCGTATTCATGGATGAGATAGAGCCTGTCCGTCACTGCTTTGAACATAAGAACGGCAGTCACGAGATCACTTCTGTTCTTCGCCTTCTCCTTGTCCGGAAGAGGACATCCCGATGCCGATGATATGAGCCTGAGTTCAGTCGGCGTGAACAGATCCTCCGTCACTCCTCCGAAAGGGAAATTGTCTGCTCTCGCGCCGATCAGGAACATGATCCTGCATGGTGTGATATATGACTGCTCGGGAGATACTATCTCTATTGAATCCACCTTGAGAGGGATCGTACCTGATGCCTTATTCCTCATATCGATCCTTATCAATGCCTCAAATGATTCCCTTGTTATCCCTGTGTCATTCACGGGATCGGTAAATGAAGCCAGAAGGAGCATCAGTTCGTTGTATCCCCTGACAAGTGCCGATGAAAGCTCGTCATCTCCCCTGTCGAACATCTCTTCCGACATAAGACGTATATGCTCCTTCATGCCGTCCACATGTGAAGCGATGACACGTGCCTTGCTGCAGATAGTCTTCTCGTCATCAACATCTTCGCAGACTTCCCTGAGCGGAAGGAGGACTCTCATTATCACCTCTTCCCATAGATATTCTGCAGTCTTCACGATATGGCCGTCTGCATAGAATATGGAAGGATGCTTCTCCTGGCTGATGAAAAGAGACTTATCGAACAGTCTTCTTCCGCTGAGGATGTTATACCTGATGCAGTAATTCTCAAGAAGATCGCACTGAAACGGAAGCACGGGTGTAAGTCCCGTCCTGAGCAGCCTCAATACCGAATCGAGGGAATAATCATCTATCGACATATTCAGAAGATATGATACATATCTGATGACAGGCGTATTGTTGATGACGATCTTCCTGTCTATGAAGATATCGAGCCCGAATATCTTCATGACGCACGTGAGCCTCGGAATGAGATCATCATCCGCGCACACTATGCGGATATCCTTATATCTGTATCCCTCTTCACGCGTAAGCCTGATTATCTCATTGGATATATAAGCTATCCTGTCATCCGTTCCTCTTATAGATACGGGTATTATCGAGCCTCTGTCCTCTTCGCCTTCGAAAACGATATCATCATCAATACCGGCAGCATATCTGTCACCGGCATATGAAAGGTATCCGCGGTCATTTTTGCGCGTTTCAAACTCTTTTATCATGCAGCCGGGAATATTATCCTTTATCTGGCTTACAAACATCTTACCGACTTCATAGACCGGAAGATCCTTCTCTGAATAAAGAGGATAGAAATCTATATCGCCACCCAGGGCATCGATAAGGCTGACAAGCTTTATCTCCTGAGGGGTCAGGATCCTCACGCTTCCGAAACCTATGACCGTGAAACGGCTCTTCAGGAATCTTCTTAACGGGCGGTACCTCTCCTTCATCAGCATGTCCTGATCACTGACGAGCACGGACAGCAGATCATTGGCTTCGGTGATATTATCGGTCATCAGCCTGAGGCCGGACTCCTCATTGATCCTGCCGAGATAACCTGTCAGGAGCTTGAAATCATAGAGCTTGTCAGAGAGGTTCTCATCCTCTGATTCCTCAAGGGCTGCAGCTATGCCGTCCTCATCGATCCCGTATCTCGTGAAATCCCCGATAAGGCTGATGATCCTGTCGATATATTCGAACTTGCCCACGAGCTTGCCGAGCGTCCTGAATTCCGAAAGATGGGATGAGAGAACGCGATAGATCTGATTGCGCATAATGATCCTGTCGTCTGCCTTCCCTGTATCTCTGCCCGAGATCTCAAGGATACGTCCCGACAGTCTCATGAAACTCAAAACATCGCCGTTGACAAGAGATGTCGTTATCTTATATGTCCCTCCGAGATCATCCCTGACGCGGAGATCCTCGGGGCCGTTGAGCTCCTTGAGCTTGGATATGATCATCCTCTCTACCTGAGCCTTCGACGACTCGGGAGCCACAAAGATATGCGATCTCTCCCAGTCGTCACGGACTGCCTCATGGATGATATCTTCAGTTATGCAGCCTGTATCCTCATGCAAAAATAAAGTGACCATCGCTATACTCCTTTTCTGATAAAAGTATAGCCGATAATCACGTTAAATTAAATATAAAAACAGCTGTTTGCAGTACCATTAAACGGACAGTATATTGTCCAGATTCTTACCGTTCATTGCCCTCATATCAGTGCCTGCACCGGTAAGGATATTCTCGATTGCTTCCTGCTCCTTGGGCCTTTTTACCTTGAGCGTCGTAGTCTTTATCATATCTGTCTCGGAGAATACGAAATTCCTTACGATCTTATACGAAGGCATCTTATGATTGACCTCGTACATCTTCTCGCTCAGATAGGAGCTGACCTCCTCATCGGTGGGAACGGTATTGAGTCCGAGTTCCTTTCCGATCTCCTTACGGTCGATCAGGAGCTTGGCACTTATATCTATCGCTTCCCTGTCATTTCTGGCACCCCATACGAAAGCCTCCGATACTCCTCTTATCTCGACTATCAGAGCTTCTATCTCTTCAGGGAATGCCTTCTTGCCACTCGTAAGGACGATCATGGACTTTACTCTTCCCGTTACGTGGATAGAACCCTTCTTGTCGATATATCCCATATCTCCGGTGTGGAACCATCCGTCCTTGTCGATCGCCTCGGCAGTAGCCTCATCATTGTTATAGTATCCGAGCATCACGCTGTCGGATCTTGTCATGATCTCGCCGATCGCATTCTTGGCATTACTGTCGGTATCTATCGCAGCCTCTATTCCGACCATAGGTCTTCCGACACTTCCGTGTACATTGCATTCAGTCGTCGTGACGGAGATAACAGGGCTTGTTTCCGTAAGACCGTAGCCCATAAAGAAATCGATACCGAAGTTCGTAAATGCATCTATATATTTCCTGTCGATTCCGGCACCGCCTATTACGACCATCCTCATATGTCCGCCGAGCTTATCGAGGATATCCTTAAATACTGCCCTTCTAAGATCGAGTCCGAACTTCTTAAGGAACCTGGTAACAGGGATCATTATGTCTATGAGCTTCTGCTTGCCGGATTCTGCGATACCCGCCTCGATCTTCTGATAGATATTCTCATAGAGAAGCGGAACAGAGATACATACCTCCGGGTGCCACTCCTGAAGATTCTTTACTATATAGCGGAGACCGTCCGCAAGGCACAGACATGCACCAATGGACAGAAGGAACATGTCGCACGTATTCTCGAATGTATGATGGAGGGGCAATATCGAAAAAGCCCTGTCTCCGGCCACGACCCAGAGAGTCCTTGTTATGGAATATACATTCGAGCAGATATTCTTATGCGAAAGGAGTACGCCCTTACTCATGGACGTCGTTCCGGACGTAAAGAGTATTATCCTTGCCTCTTCGTTCTTTATATCGATGTTAAGAACAGTATCACCCTTCTGATCCCTTATCTTCTTTCCTTCGGCGATAAGATCCTCGAATCTGACGAATCTGTCATCATCATCAGGGAATACTTCCTTCTTATCCAGTCCGTCCGGATACATGCAGACATAACGCTCGATCGATATGTTTATCTTTCCCTCACGGGCCTTTTCCGCGATCGATGTCATCATTGGATGGTGCTTGGGATGATAGAAGATCATCCGGCTTTCCGACCTCTCAAGAAGAGCTATCAGCTCGTCCTCAGGGAGCATCCTGTCGAGGGGGACTCCGATACTGTCTGTCGAAAGGATCGAGATATAGGACACGAACCACTCATAGCAGTTCTCGCCTACAACAGCTATCTTCCCGCGCGAAAAGGGACTTTCGGTTATATAAGCGGATAATGACTTTATGTCTTCTCCGAACTCATAATATGTTCTGTGTATTTCTGAAAGCTTTGGATTTCTCCTGAATATGAAGGCATCAAGTTCTGCATGTTTCTCGCACGATGTCAGGATCAGATCCCTGATATTGTCATATTTATCCGCCTCGAAGATCGGACTTCCGATTACAGAACGCATTGATACCTCCGCTTAATTAACAACTAGAATGAATATTATCATTATTGTTTTTTTAAGTCTATAATCAGCAGTCAAATTACTTCGATAATCAAAACATTTTTATTAAAAAACACAATAAATATCAGATTTTTGCTCTTTTCGGCAGGAAAATAACTCTTTGTTGTCATAGGCCGGTCTGCATGGCTTTTCTGTCGGATTTGCGTTTTTATTTTTATTTTATATACTAGTTACTATATGAATACAGCGGAGATATTTATATGAGCGATCATAAAAATCTTGATAACAGATATCCCACTAAGAGAGGTATCAGCGGCAACCTCGCGAAGATAGGTTTTCTCTTCCTTGCGAGCACCCTCTGCAATATGAAATGTATCGGCAGAGAGAATTTTCCCGAGAGCAACCCTTATGTTGTTGCATCCAACCATCAGTGTTTCGCTGACGGCGTTCTGATCGACAAATATCTCCCCAGAGGTCACTTCAAGCATATGTGCGCTCTCGTCGCATCTGATCTCGAGACAGATTACGGTTCTTTGGGCAGGCTCATCGTAAGGGTCGGAAGAGGCATCGCTGTCGACAGGTACGGCAATCCCGTAAGAGGACTCATCAAGGCAAAGAAGGAAGTCGAGAAAGGCAATATCTGCTTCGTCTTCCCTGAAGGAACGAGGACTCATGACGGCAAGGTCGCCGAGATGAAGGACGGAGCCTGCTACCTGGCAATCAAGTCAAATACTCCTCTTATCCCCGTCTACATCTCGGGAGCATATCAGATATGGCCGAGAGGTCAGAAGTGGCCTCATCCCTGGAAAGGATTCTTCAGGAGAAGGAAGCTCCGCATCTATGTCGGAGAGCCCATGTACGGCAAGGACTTCAACAATGATGCTCATGCTATGACTGCTGCACTGTCCGACTGGATGCATGAGATGGAGAGGCTTCATATTGACCCCGAGGTCGGATGACAGCAAAAGTATCCTGATACCGCTTTACTGAAATAATAATAGAGGTGCCCCGTAAGAAGCACCTCTATTGATTATCTTTATGCCATACTTCACTTATCTGAGGATTCCGTAGGATGCGCAGATCTCACCGAACTCATTGGACTGTGCGAATCCTCGGAAGACATCTTCTCTCGAAGCGCCTGAGGCAAATCTTCCCATCCAGTAATCAAATCCGCCCTGGTCATATTCACGGCCCATGAATGTCCTGTACAATCTCTTTATGAATTCTGCATTGTCGAGGTTCTGCTCGACAAACTCCTTACTGAAGAAGAAACCGTGTGCAGCAGATGTTCCCGTTACCTTCATATTGGCCAGTTCTCCTGCCCAGTAATCGAGTCCGCCCTGATCAGCAGGTCTTCCGAGACACGTGGAATAGAGTCTGTCTGCAAATGCCTTGATCTGATCATTCGGCTGAATAGTCTTGTTCGGTACACCGCTGCCGCCCGAAGGGATGCCGTAGGACAGACATACGTTAGCCCACTCTGTCGAATTGATGAAGCCCATGATGACATCCTGCTTGCCCATTCCGCCTGCCATCTTTCCGAGCCAGTAATCCTTACCGCCTGAATCAGACGGCCTGTCGAAGAATACATTGTAGAGTATCTCGAGGAACTCGCTGTCCGTCATACTCTTATTAAGGAACTCGGAGCTGTAGAGGAAGCCCTTGGCAATATCTGCACCGGTCTTTCCTTCGTTCCTGACCTGGTTCATCCAGTAATCCTTACCGCCCTGATCAGCAGGTCTTCCGAGGACGAGAGAATAAAGTCTGTCGATAAACCCGCTCGTTCCGCTCCCCGAAGGCGCAGGCGTCGGAGAGGAACTCTTCGTGATCATACGCGTGGTCTTATCTATGATCAGCATGTAGTTCTGGGAACTATAGGTCTCATAAGTCATATGGTCGCTGGGGATTCTTTCGTAATCCGAATAGATCTTCAGCAGTTCGAGCAGATACGTATTATGAGAGATATCGATCGTTTCAAGACTGTTGAAACTGATATCAAGCCCCGTCAGTTTTGTATTCTTACTCAGATCAAGTTTGGTAAGCTTGTTATTATTGCAGTTAAGCTGGGTCAGTGCCGTATTCTTGCTCACATCCAGCTTTGTGAGACCGGTCACTGAACAGTTAAGTCCCGTAAGAGCCGTGTTCTTGCTCACATCCAGTTTTGTCAGCTGATTCCCACTGCAGTTAAGGGCCGTCAAAGCCTTATTATTGCTCAGATTGAGTTCTGTCAGCTGATTGTCGCTGCAGTCAAGCTGCTGAAGAGCGGTATTCTTGCTGAGATCGAGTTTTGTGATCTTATTGTTGCTGCAGTCCAGACTTACCATCGAAGTAAAATACTCGATACCCGTAAGATCGGAAACAGCCTTTCCCCTTATATAGAGTCTGTCGATCTGTGCGATCTCATCTTCAGACAGATAACCATCATAGTTATCGTAGTTTTCCATGATATAATTTCTGAAATTCTCATCCGGAAAATTCTTCTCATTGAGCGCCACACCCTTACCGGCCGCATTTACCGTTCTTTCCGAGAAGAAAGCGATACCCGAGAATACGATCGATAATGACAGAACATACGACAGGATCTTCTTACAGCTCATAACAACACCCTCACGATCTTTTCAGGATATATCTCATGATATAAAAATAGATGGGATATTCGACAAATGTAGTATATATAAGCGTCAAACCTAATTCAAGTGGTCGGGAAGGATACAGTCTTAAGTCTTATATCCGTCTTCAGGGAAGAAGCCGAACTCCAGAGCCTCGGGAAATACCTCAAATCTGATGCGGTTCCCGAAGAAATCCTCACCATCGTAATTTCCTATGAGCTGATATGAAGGGTCATGGGAAGTGATTATCCCGCTCGTTGCCCTGTACATATTGATTCCCTTATGCCCCGGATGCTTACCCTTCTTATAAAGTCCCAGAAGGAACAAGGCACGCGGGAGCTTAACATCATCGACACAGCATATGTCGGCAACGTGATCCGTTACGTCCGCATCGGGGGCCGGAGTAAAGCCGCCGCCGTAATACCTGGCATTGCAGATAGAGATGAGCGTATGCTTATCGGATGAGCTCTTTATGACAGAACCGTCTTCGAGCTCGAGTTCATATGAGAAAAGGTTCGATCTGTCACCGAAAACGCTCGTTACGGCGGATCTCGGGTAAGCAGTCTTTCTCCTGAATGCGGTATCCTTCATCGCGATCATGGATTTCGCCTTCGCCTGCACCTTGGTATCGAGTCCTATCGATGCAACGTTGAGCATATATCTTGACCAGTTCTGAAGGTGCTTTCCCATTACGTTATAGCTGTCGATCTTGATCAGGTCGACAGGCTTGTATGTTACCTTATCGAGATTTCTGAGAAGTGACAGAAGACTCCACTTCTTCCACTTCGGGATGACTGTCTTTATGAAGTCATTTCCCGTCCCGAAAGGGAGACACATCATGGGAGTATTCCTGAATGCAAGTGCATTGGCTATCTCGTGACCTGTTCCGTCACCGCCGCAGGCGATGACGCAGACTTTGCGTCCGAACTGTTCATTGAGCTCGGTAGCGATATCCGCGGCATGGCCCGGATATTCGGTAAACCTCATCTCGATCCTCATCTTGAGGTCAGGGTCGATCCTTGACAGTTCGTTGACTGCATCGTCAAGCTTTTCTGCCATCTTATTCTTGGATCTGCTGTTGATAACCAGAATATATCTCATTCTTATATTCTATCAGGCAAAGTCACTTATTTGAGAGTACATATACCAGATCGACCACATCCGATACTGTCTTCATCGTATCGAGCACGTCATCAGGCATCCTTATGTCATATTCTTCCTCAAGGTCGATAACTAATTCATAGATCTGCAGGGAATCAAATGAAAGATCTTCCATTATACGAAGATCAGGGGTGATATCCGTCGGTGATATACCGAGTTCGTCTACCAGCAGTTTGAGGACATCTTCAAAGATCTTGTCTTTCTTCCTGAGAACATCCTCGCTGTCGCCGGGCCTACGTTCTCGGGGGTCGCCGTTGTCATCCATTTTGTTTTCT
>JAFXMZ010000002.1 GCA_017529925.1 Clostridiales bacterium | reverse complement strand
GGGATGAAAAATCTTCCTCAATATCATCCCAAATCGCGGAAAAACACCCCTTTGGGATGAACAGCCCTCCTAATAATCATCCCAAATCGCGAAAAACGACCCTTGTGGGATGAAAAGCCATCCAAATTTTCACCCCAAACAGCGGAAAAACTTACTTTGGGGATGCATCTTTCTGATCAAAGCATAGAAGAAACCGCCCCGGGGGTCCAAGGCGGCATCTTCCAGCGGTATTATGAAAAATGTAGAGTGACTGTTGTTTATCAGGTATCCTGCAGAGCAGCGAAACCGACTTCTCCTGTCCTTACTTTGATTACATCCTGTATGTTGCTTACAAAGATCTTTCCGTCACCGATATGACCGGTGTAGAGAGCTTTCTTAGCTGTATCAACTACAGTCTGTACAGGTATAGCGCTTACTACGACGCTGATCTGGATCTTAGGAAGGAGAGATGCTTCTACGGGAACGCCTCGATAGAACTCAAGTCTTCCTTTCTGTACGCCGCAGCCCATTACGTGAGTTACTGTCATACCTGTTATTCCGATGCCCATAAGTGCATTCTTAAGGTGATCGAGCTTGGATTCTTTGCAGACGATATCTATCTTTGTAAGGATATGACCGTCGGCATCTGTCGTCGCGCTGAATGTAGGAACGGATTTTACTTCTACAGCTTCAGCTTCAGGAACGTCACCGGATACTACAGTGGGAACGTTTCCTTCAATGATAGCCTGAGGAGCGAACTTGAAGCCTGCATATGCAGTCGTAAGTCCGTGCTCGGAAACATCCATACCGTCGATCTCATCTTCTCTTGAGGCACGGAGTCCGACAGTCTTCTTGATGATGACGAACGTAGCTGTCATGAGAATTGCTGTCCAGACGATGATGGCGCCGATTCCGAGGCACTGTACGCCGAGTACTTTCATGCCGGCAGAGAAGCTCGTGCCGTGGATAAGTGCATAGATGGGTCCGTCAACTCCGAGGGAAGATGTATTTGTTGCAAGAAGGCCTGCAAGGATGGTACCGAGGATACCGTTTGCCATATGTACGCCTACAGCACCGACAGGATCATCGATATGGAGTTTCAGATCGAGGAACTCGATGACGATGATAACGAGGATACCGGAAAGGATACCTTCGATGATCGAACCCATTGCGTCGATACAGTGACATCCTGCCGTTACACATACGAGACCTGCGAGAGAGGCATTGATGCACATCGATACATCAGGCTTTCCGTTCTTTACCCAGGTATATACGAGAGCTGTTACGGTTGCGATCGCAGGAGCGATAGTCGTCGTAAGGAAGATGGCAGCCAGCTGTGATTTGGATGTTGCAGCAGCGCCGTTAAATCCGTACCAGCCGAACCAGAGGATAAAGCATCCGAGTGCGCCTAAGGGAATGTTATGACCCTGAATAGCATTTACTTTTGTAACTTTTCCGTTTGAATCCTTTACATATTTACCGATACGGGGACCGAGTACTATTGCGCCGATGAGGGCAGAAACACCGCCGACAGTGTGGATACATGCAGATCCTGCAAAGTCGATAAATCCGAGTTTTGCGAGCCATCCTGCAGGATTCCATGTCCAGCCGGCCTCGATAGGATAAACGATGAGCGAAAGGACTGCGGAATAGATGCAGTATGAGCTGAACTTGATCCTCTCGGCTACGGCACCGGATACGATGGTCGCAGCAGTAGCACAGAAGACAAGGTTAAATACGAAGCTCGAAGCATTGGTCTCCATAAAGCCCGAGAAATCAGTGAAGATGCTCAGGTTGGGAACTCCGACAAATCCGCAGATCATGTCTTCGCTCATCATGAGACCGAAGCCCAGGAATATGAAGCAGACAGTACCTATACAGAAGTCCATAAGGTTCTTCATGAGGATATTACCTGCATTTTTGTAGCGGCAGAAGCCCGTCTCGAGCATCGCGAATCCCGCCTGCATGAAGAAGACGAGCGCGGCTCCGATCAAAAACCATATACCGAATACTTCATCGGTAACGATTGCTGTAATGTTTTCCATTTTTTCCTCCTTTTAAAATAAAAAGGTCTGCGGCAGCTGTTCCTGTTCGAACGGGCTGCCGTAGACCGATCTATTTGTTTATTGTGTAGCAGTTTATGTTATCTGACAGCGAAGAGCAGGTCTCCGTAAGTAGGGAAGGGCCAGTAGTCTGCTGCTGTCTCTGCTTCGAGCTTGTCGCATGAAGCTCTAAGCGATGCCATATCCGACAGGACGTCGTCCTTTATGAAGTCTGCGAGCTTTTCGAGGTCGTCGATATCCTTAGACTTCTTCATATCCTCTTCAAGATCGAGGTATGCCTCATATGCAGCCTTCATATCCTCGGAGATCTCCTTCAGTGTATCCTGCTCGAAAGCGGGGGCAGATCCGAGAACGGATGTCTTTGCCGTTACCGATCCGGCAAGCTCTGAAGAGTAAGCGCTCACTGCGGGAAGGATATCCTGCTTTGCCATCTCGAGCATTGTCTTTGCCTCGATGTCGATGAGCTTCGTGTACTTCTCGAGGAATACCTCGTGTCTCGACTGCATCTCGACTTCTGAATAAACCTTGTGAGAAGTGAAGAGAGCAACGTTCTTCTCGTCCAGATAATGCTTGACTGCATCAGGTGTTGTCTTCAGGTTCGAAAGGCCTCTTGCTTCAGCTTCAGCGATCCAGGAATCATCGTAACCGTTGCCGTTGAAGATGATCCTCTTATGATCCTTGATCTCCTTGCGGATAAGCTCGTGAAGTGCAGATGTGAAGTCCTCAGCGCCTTCGAGCTGGTCTGCGAACTGCTTCAGGGACTCGGCGACTGCCGTATTGAGAACAGTATTGGGCAGAGCTATGGAAGATGCGGAACCGAGCATCCTGAACTCGAACTTATTACCTGTAAATGCGAAAGGCGATGTCCTGTTCCTGTCCGTAGTATCCTTCGGGAACTTGGGAAGTACGTGTACGCCTACTCTCAGGAGTTCCTTCTCCTTAGCGCCGTAGGGCTGATCGTTCTCGATAGCCTCGAGTACATCTGTCAGCTCGGAACCAAGGAAGATCGATATAACGGCAGGAGGTGCCTCGTTTGCACCGAGCCTGTGGTCGTTTCCTGCAGATGCGACGGAGATCCTCAGGAGATCCTGGTAATCGTCTACTGCCTTGATGACTGCTGTCAGGAACAGGAGGAACTGTGCATTCTCATAGGGCGTTGCGCCGGGTTCGAGAAGGTTCGTGCCTGTATCTGTCGACATGGACCAGTTGTTGTGCTTTCCGGATCCGTTTACACCATCGAAAGGCTTCTCGTGCAGGAGGCAGACGAGGCCGTGCTTCTGAGCGACCTTCTTCATTATCTCCATCGTGAGCTGGTTGTGGTCAGTAGCGATGTTCGTTGTAGTGAAGATAGGTGCGAGCTCGTGCTGTGAAGGCGCAACTTCGTTGTGCTCAGTCGTGGCCATTATGCCGAGCTTCCAGAGCTCATCGTTAAGATCCTTCATGAAAGCCTGTACTCTGGGCTTGATAACACCGAAGTAATGATCCTCCATCTGCTGACCCTTGGGCGGCGGTGCACCGAAGAGTGTCCTTCCTGTGTAGATGAGGTCGCGTCTTGCGTTATAACCCTTTTCGTCGATAAGGAAGTATTCCTGCTCGGGTCCGACTGTTGTCTTGATGCTCGTAACATCCTCGTTGCCGAAGAGCTTGAGTACTCGCATTGCCTGCTTGTTCAGAGCTTCCATCGATCTCAGGAGGGGGATCTTCTTATCGAGAGCCTCTCCGCCGTATGAGCAGAAAGCTGTGGGGATGCAGAGTACGCCTTCCTTGATGAATGCATAGGATGTAGGATCCCATGCCGTATATCCTCTTGCTTCGAATGTTGCACGAAGTCCGCCGGAAGGGAAGGAGGATGCATCAGGTTCGCCCTGGATGAGCTCCTTGCCCGAGAATCTGAGGATGATGTTTCCGTCATCTGCCGGATTGATAAAACTGTCGTGCTTCTCGGATGTAATGCCTGTCATAGGCTGGAACCAGTGAGTATAATGTGTGGCTCCCTTTTCGATGGCCCACTGCTTCATCTCGTTCGCTACAACTCCCGCTGCTTCCTGGGAAAGTCTCTTGCCGTTGTCGATAGCCGCCTTGACTTCCTTGAAAGTCTCCTTCGGAAGTCGCGCTTTCATTACGCTCAGACTGAAAACGTTCTCGCCAAAGATGTCTGATGTGTCTTTCATGTGCTTTTCCTCCGCTTCTAAAAATATGAAATAATCAATAGGCAAAATTGCATTTTGTTCTGCAAAAGAAAAAGGCACCGCAGTTATCAAAACTACGGCGCCATTGCCTGTATCAATCATTTACGAGACTCATGCTACACCTCGCGTTTGACGTTGTCAAGAGAAATTTTGCAAGAAATCAATATTGACATTTCATTTTTTGAATGTTAACTTCTTTAAGAACAAAGGCGTTCATTCGGGTATCTACTTGAATCTTACCCGGATGGGCGCATTTTTCTTATTTGACAACGGAGAACCTGTGCGGAGGACAGACAGATGAATTGTTCTACAGATGAATTAATGCAGTATATCGAAGAAGAGGATATAAAATTCGTAAGACTTCAGTTCTGCGATGTTTTCGGAGTGCCGAAGAATATATCCGTCATGCCGGGAGATATAAAGAGAGCACTTACTTCAGGCATCGGGATCAATCCTATGGGTATTAACGGATTCGGTCAGGAAGCGCTGTCCGATCTGTTCCTTCATCCCGAGCCCGAGACTTCGGCGCTGCTTCCCTGGCGTCCCGATCAGGGAAGGGTCGTAAGGATGTTCTGTGATATCACATATCAGGACGGAAAGATCTTTTCGGCGGATACGAGGAATATCCTTAAGGAAGCCATAAAGACTGCTTCTGAAAAAGGTATAGATTTTACTTTTGGAAGCAGGATGGAATTCTATCTTTTCAAGACTGATGATGAAGGGGAACCTACAAACATACCATATGACAAAGCGGGTTATATGGATATCGCTCCTCTCGATAAGGGTGAAAACGTTAGAAGGGAGATCTGTCTTACTCTTGAACAGATGGGAATCAATCCTGTCAATTCACATCACGAAGCGGGTCCCGGACAGAACGAGATAGATTTCATGAGTGCTGATCCGCTGAAAGCTGCAGATGATACTGTTACGTTCATAACTGTAGTCAAGACGATCGCAGCAAGAAACGGTCTTTATGCTGATTTTTCTCCCAAACCTATAGCAGGCCAGCCCGGCAACGGATTCCATATCAATGTCAGTGCCAAAAAGGGAGATGACAGGTCGATACTGCCTTCTGCCATAGCGGGAATAATGGAAAAGATATATGACAGCACTATCTTCTTTAACAGATGTGAGGATTCATATCAGAGGATCGGCAAGGGAGATGCACCGAGATATATTTCATGGGGAAGCGGTAATTTCGGTCAGCTCATAAGGATCCCTCAGGTCCCTGATCATCACTATGCACAGCTCCGTTCTCCGGATGCTTTCTCGAATCCTTATCTTATGTTTGCGCTGATAATCTACTCCGGGCTCTACGGCATAGAGAATAATCTTCAGCTTGCAAGTGCTGCGAATTACGATCTTAAGGGAGCGGGAGATCTCGTAACGAGCCAGTTCAAGCATCTGCCGAGAACGATAGAGGAGGCAAAGGAAGCTGCGAAGAAGAGCGAGTTCATAAGGTCGCTCATACCTGATGCAGTGATCGACGCATACTGCAGATGATAAAGCCGTACAAGCACGGCGGTTAAAACAGAAAGGGGGTCAGACGATGCAGAGAGAAAATGCTTATTCTGTTTTGCTTGTTTCAGCAAACGATAAGTTCAATCAGTCGTTGACTTCCTTTATGTCGAAAGAGGAATACGATCCTGTCATCATCTCCTCTTCCGTGTCGTCTGCCAGGAGACAGTTCCGCGAAAGGGATTTCGATATAGTCATCATCAATACTCCTCTCAAGGATGAACACGGAGTCGATCTTGCGATCGACATAGCAGATGATTCCTCGTGCGGAGTCATGCTGCTCGTGAAGACTGAGATCTTCGATATCGTCTGTGACAAGGTGCAGGACAGGGGAGTGTTCACTCTTCCCAGGCCAGTTACGGTCCAGATGATGACACATGCCCTGAAGATGCTCGGATCGACGAGGGCGAGGCTCCTTCGAAGGGAACAGAAGCAGAAGTCTTTCGAAGAGAGGATCAATGAGATCAAGTCCGTCAACAGGGCTAAGCTCCTTCTCATCGAAAAGGAGAAGCTGACGGAGGAAGAGGCGCACAGGTTCATAGAAAAGAGCGCCATGAACGACAGAGTGAGCAAAGCCGACATAGCGGCTATGATCATAAAGAAATATACATAAATCCGGAGGGACATATGACAAAATATATATTCGTAACAGGCGGTGTTGTATCGGGATTAGGTAAGGGAATAACAGCAGCGTCTGTCGGACGCCTGCTCAAGATGCACGGTTATAAGGTCGTGGCACAGAAGCTCGATCCTTATCTGAACGTGGATCCCGGTACGATGAGCCCTTATCAGCACGGTGAGGTATATGTTACCGAAGACGGGGCAGAGACGGATCTTGACCTGGGACATTATGAGCGTTTCATGGACGAGGACCTTAACCGCTTTTCGAATATCACGACCGGAAAGGTCTATTCAAGCGTTCTCTCAAAAGAAAGAAAAGGTGAATATCTCGGCAAGACAGTCCAGATCATCCCGCACATAACGGATGAGATAAAGGAATTTATATATAACGTAGGAAAGACGGGCGATGCCGATATCGTTATTACCGAGGTAGGAGGAACTATCGGTGACATCGAGGGACAGCCCTTCATAGAGGCGATAAGACAGGTCGGGAATGAAGTCGGAAAGGAAAACTCGCTATATATTCACGTTACGCTCCTTCCTTATCTCAAGGCATCCGGCGAGCACAAGTCAAAGCCTACCCAGCACTCAGTAAAGGAGCTGCAGGGAATGGGTATCTCTCCTGACATCATCGTCCTTCGTACGGACGAGCCGATAGAGGATAAGGGCATAATCCCGAAGATCGCCAATTTCTGTAATGTCGATGAAGACTGCGTTATCGAGAATATTACGCTCCCTATCCTTTATGAAGCACCGCTCATGCTCGAGAAGTCGGGTATGTCTTCCGTCGTAATGAGAAAGCTCGGACTTAAGGATTTCGGTGCCGACCTCGGCGAATGGAAGGAAGTTATCGACAGGATAAGAGGACGTCAGGGAAAGGTTACGATAGGCCTTATCGGAAAGTATACACAGCTTCATGATGCATATCTCTCCGTTGCCGAGGCACTGAACCATGCAGGTTATGCGGAAGGAGTTCATATCGATATCAAATGGACTGATTCCGAGACGATCAACAGCGAAAATGTTGAGAGCATAGTCGGAGGATTCGACGGTGTCGTCATCCCGGGCGGATTCGGAATGAGAGGTATCGAGGGAATGGTAACTGCAGCAGGATACTGCCGTGAGCATGATATCCCGTATCTGGGCATCTGTCTCGGAATGCAGATCACCGTTATCGAAGCTGCAAGAAATCTGCTGGGTCTTAAGGATGCATCTTCGGGCGAATTCGATCCCGATTCTGAGCATAAGGTCATCGATTTCATGCCCGGCCAGAATGACGAGATCGAAAAGGGCGGAACGCTCCGTCTCGGAAGCTATCCCTGTCATACGCTCGAGGGCACTATACTTCGGGAATGCTACGGCGAAGAGATCATAAATGAAAGACACAGACACCGTTATGAGTATAACAATGACTACAGGGAAGCCCTCGAGGCAGCCGGTCTTAAGATCAGCGGTATTTCTCCTGACGGCACTCTGGTCGAGGCAACGGAATATGCCAAGGACAGCTTCTATGTCGGAGTACAGTTCCATCCCGAGTTCAAGAGCCGTCCCAATAAGGCTCATCCGCTTTTCGACGGGCTCATAAAAGCAGCAAAGCAAAGGAGAGATAATAAATGAATATCAAAGCAAATACGGAATTCCTGAATATAAAGGAGACATACCTTTTTTCCGAGGTCGGAAAGAGGCTTCGTGTGTACACGGAGGCGAATCCCGGTAAAAGGCTGATCAGGATGGGCATAGGCGATGTTACGCGCCCCCTTCCGCAGATCGTGACAGATGCGCTGTGCAAGGCGGCTATGGAGATGGGGAATGCCGAAACATTCAGAGGCTATCCGCCCGAGAGCGGCTATGGTTTCCTCAGGGAATCGATAGTCCGTTACTATGCAAGATCAGGCATCACGCTTTCTCCCGATGACATATTCGTGTCCGACGGAGCCAAGAGCGATATAGGAAACCTTCCCGACATCCTCGGTGATAATGAGGTCATAATACCTGATCCTGTTTATCCTGTTTATGTTGATTCCAATCTCATGAACGGAAGAAGGATCCGCTTTATCGAAGGCAATATCGAAAACGGTTTTCTCCCGCTTCCGGACGGGATAAAGGAGCCTTCTGTTATCTATCTGTGCTCACCGAACAATCCGACGGGAGCCGTATACGACAGAAACGGCCTGAAAGCATGGGTCGACTGCGCTCTCGAGACGGGGTCGCTCATTCTTTTCGATGCGGCATATGAAGCTTTTATCACTGATGATCTGCCTAAGAGCATATATGAGATAGAAGGCGCGGATAAGTGTGCTATCGAAGTCTGTTCTTTCTCCAAGTTTGCTGGTTTCACCGGACTTCGCTGCGGCTGGACGGTCGTCCCGAAGGGGCTTATGGCCGGCGAAGTCGACCTGTGGAAACTGTGGTTTAGAAGACAGTCAACAAAGTTCAACGGTGTAAGCTATCCCGTTCAGAGAGCTGCCGAAGCGGCACTTTCGGATGAGGGTATCAAAAAATGCCTGGAAAATGTATCATATTACAGGAACAATGCTTCGCTCCTGGCGGATGTGTTCGCTTCCAAAGGGATCAGGTTCACCGGCGGAAAGAACTCTCCGTACATCTGGCTTGAATGTCCGGGCGGTATGGGCAGCTGGGATTTCTTCGATTTCCTGCTGAACGAAGTGCAGATCGCCGGCACGCCCGGAGAAGGCTTCGGACGCTGCGGTGAAGGCTTTTTCAGGCTGACGGGATTCGGAAGCCTCGAGGATACGAAGGAAGCAGCGGAGCGTTTGAAAAAACTGTTGTAAGAAAGAGGTATTTTTAAAACATGTGCGGTATCGTAGGATATCTCGGCAAGAGAAATACGATGAGAGTCCTTTTGTCGGGGCTTACAAGCCTCGAATACAGAGGTTATGACTCTGCGGGAGTCTCGTTCATAAAAGACGGAAAGATCAATGTCATAAAGCGTAAGGGAAAAGTCGAAGAACTTAAAAAGGCCGTTGCCGAGGAGGGATATACTCTCGAGGAAGACAAGGGCAACAGCATAAAGGCCGGTATCGGTCATACGAGATGGGCGACTCACGGAGCTCCGAGCGACGAGAATTCGCATCCGCATCTTTCTATGAACGGAAAGATATGCGTCGTTCATAACGGAATAATCGAGAATTATGTCGAACTTAGAAGATTCCTTTCCAAAAAAGGATATGTCTTTGTATCTGAGACAGATACGGAAGTCGCGGCACAGCTCATAGAGTATTACTATTCGAGAAGGGGAGACAATGATCTCCGTGCGGCTGTAAGAGCTGCATCCCAGGATATAATCGGTTCGTATGCACTGTGTGTCATATGTGACGATATGCCTGACGTCATCGTCTGTGCCAAGAAGGATAATCCTGTCGTAATCGGACTCGGTGAGGACGAGAATTTCGTCGCATCCGATGTCCTTGCCGTAATGGAATATACGAAGGATGTCGTTTACCTCGAGGATAATTCCATAGTCACGATCACGAGAGACGGAATAGAAGTATGTGACTTCTTCGGCGAGAAGGTCGACTATAAGGTCGAGAAGATCAAATGGGATGCCGACACTGCCCAGAAGGGCGGATACAAGCACTTCATGATGAAGGAGATGTATGAGGAACCCAAGGTCTTCGAGGCGACGGTCGCTCCCAGGATAAAGAATAATGATATCATTTTCGACGGGATAGACCTGGGCGATATGACGGATATCAACAAGATAAATGTCATCGCCTGCGGTACCGCCTACCATGCGGGATGCATAGGCAAGTTCCTCATCGAAAAGATGTGCCGTATACCTGTCGTATGCACCGTCGCGAGCGAATTCTGCTACAGTGATCCTATAATCGATGAGAAGACGCTTACGATAGTCATCTCCCAGTCGGGAGAGACACTCGATACGAGGCAGGCGATGAGAGAAGCCAAATCCCTCGGTTCAAGGACACTTGCGATCGTTAATGTCATCGGAAGCACGATAGCAAGAGAGGCCGATTCTGTCATCTATACGGCCGCAGGTCCCGAGATATCCGTTGCCTCCACCAAGGCGTATGTCACCCAGCTCGGAGTAATGTACCTTCTGGCGATGAAGTTTGCCCATATCCTCGGAAAGATAGATGACGATGAGTATAAGAGGCTTCAGGGAGAGCTTCTTGAGATCCCTTCAAAGCTCAAGACGATACTCGATAAGCAGATCGAGATCCAGAGATTTGCTTCGAGCAAGTTCAACGCCGAGAGTATCTTCTTCATTGGAAGAGGTCTTGATTACTATCTTTCCATGGAGGCTTCATTGAAACTCAAGGAGATCTCATATATCCATTCAGAGTCTTATCCGGGCGGGGAGCTCAAGCACGGAACTATCGCGCTCATCGAGGAGGGAACTCTGGTTGTAAGTCCCATCACGCAGCAGGAACTGTGTGCCAAGATGGAGTCGAACATAAAGGAAGTCAGCACAAGAGGCGCTTCTGTCCTGGTCATCATCCCCGAGAAGTTCAGGGATATCGGATTCTCATGTGAGTCCAAGTTCATAATCCCTGACTGCGATGAACTGATGACGCCGATCCTCGGAGTCCTTCCGTGCCAGCTGTTTGCATACTATATGGCTGTCAATAAAGGCTGCGATGTCGACAAGCCGAGAAATCTCGCGAAGAGCGTAACTGTCGAGTAATTCAGCGGACAGGCGCATGTCCGCTTCATATAGCCGGGGTGTAGATCACCCCGGTTTTTATTTGTAAAGGTTAAAAATAATTGAATGTGCGTCGGTTTTCAGTAAAATCGGATTATCCGTTCTGAGTGTGCACTTTTTAAAGTTTTACTGATCCCAATGATTCTGAAACTGGGTCAAAAACTGGGTCAAATTCAAATCAAAACGCCTGAAGCCATACGACTTCAGGCGTTCTTCTGGTGGAGCATACGGGACTTGAACCCGTGACCCCCACACTGCCAGTGTGATGCGCTCCCAGCTGCGCTAATGCCCCTTAAAGCCATTGCAGTATAACACATAACGTCAAGGCGGGCAACTTGAAAGACAGCGGCCGCACCTCAGGGAAGGGTATCATCTGAAATAAGAATGAAACAGCTCCCGTATGGAAGAAAAATGCCATTAATGGTAGCATATCGGTATGAAGAAACCGGGAAGACTTACACTTGTATTGCTGATCATCATCATGACCGCTGTTTTCGCCGGCGGTGTTCTTGCTTCGGCTGCGACTCAGAAGAGCGGTGTATTTGTCAGAGATGTCTATGAGGAGATATTAGGCAGGCAGCCTTCTGAAGAGGAGCTCGATTATTATGTCGAGCTCATGAACTGCGGCAGGTATCACGCATGTGATGTTATCCATGCGGTCGCTTTCTCAAAGGAAGGAAGAGCTGTACTTGCGGGAGACGACAGGTTCGTTTCCTCGGTTTATAAGATTGCAACGGGGAAAGAACCTGATGAGCTGGAGAAAAGAGTCTATGTCCTTTCGCTGAAGAACGGTTCCGGAAGAGAGAAGATCTTTGCCATGATCCTGGGTCGTGAAGAGTATGAGAAGACCTGTTCGGATTACGGTGTGAATCCCGGTACCGTTATAGAGAGAAGAGAGATCGATCCGAATAAGCCGATGGTCGCGCTTACATTTGATGACGGTCCTTCTCAGTATACAAAGAGCGTCGTAAGGAGGCTTTTCGAGTACGATTCCAGAGCTACATTCTTTATGCTCGGACAGAATGTCGATGATTATCCCAAGATTACAGCAAAGGAAAGCTCTCTTGGATTTGAACTCGGTAATCACACGAGGGACCACAAGGATCTGGCGAGCCTTGATGAGGACGGCATCAACTATCAGATAAATGAAGCCAACAGGAGTATCTACAGGGCGACCGGAAGGAGCGCAACGGTCATAAGGCCGCCTTACGGTTCATATGATGATCTCGTAAAGGAAACAGTAAACAGGCCGCTCCTTTACTGGTCCGTCGATTCGAGGGACTGGGAGACGAGAGACCAGGTCAGTGACTATAAGGCTCTTACCCAGACTGTTAAGGACGGCGATGTCGTACTTATGCACGATATCTACGCACCTACCGCACGTGCCGCATGGAAGGCGATACCGGAGCTCATCGATAACGGGTTCCAGCTCGTTACAGTATCTGAACTTGCGGAATACAGGGGCGGAATGAGAAACGGCGTCGTCTATTTCAGCTTCAGGAATCAATAAAACAGAACGGAGAATAATATGCCGATAATATCGGTTGACGGAATAAGCAAGAGCTTCGGGACGGTAAACGTCCTGGATGACATAACATTCAGCGTGAACGCAGGCGACAAGATAGCTTTCATCGGAAATAACGGTGCAGGCAAGTCCACGCTGTTCAGGATCATTAAAGGTGATGTCAGGAGCGACACGGGAAAGGTCATCTTTCACGGCAATACGATAGCCGGTTACCTCTCACAGAATATGGAAGAACAGGATCTTTCGGGATCTACGCTCAAGCCTTCGGTACTGGTCGATCTTGAGATGAATAAGGCCCGTCTCGAAAATGAGATGTCTGCGGCCGGTGAGGACGGTGCACCGAGATCGCTCCTCGATGAGTATTCGAGGGTCTGCGCCGAGTATGAGGCCAGAGGCGGATATGAATATGATTACAGGATGGCCGAGGCGCTTTCGGGCCTGGGACTTACGGGTATCTCCGACAGGACCGATCTGATGACTCTTTCGGGAGGCGAGAAGATGAGGGTATGCCTTGCAAGGCTCATCGTCGAACGCCCCGATATACTTATGCTCGACGAGCCTACCAACCATCTGGATACCGATGCCGTCGAATGGCTCGAGGATTTCCTTTCGTCGTACGGCGGGGCAGTCTTTCTTATATCGCACGACAGATATTTCATCGACAGGGTAGCAAACCGCGTCATCGAACTTCAGAACGGTAAGATCAGGGAATATAAGGGAAACTACGACGACTACAAGATCCAGAAGGAAGAATTCCTGAAGACGCAGGCGGCGACAGTTGCGGCACTCGAGAAGGAACTCGAGCATCAGCTCGACGTCAAGCAGACTATGCTCTCGCACAGGAATATAAGCGGATATCACGAGCGCGAGAAAAAGGCTGACAAGGTCCTGAAGATGCTCGAGAGGGAAAGGGCTCTGCTTCCGGACGGAAGAGGAAAGATGTCATTTGTTGCCGTTCCCGAGGAACGCTCGGGAGCCGAAGACAAGATCCTCATGTCCGTAAAAGGAGTTTCCAAGAAGTTTGACGATGAGATACTCTTCGAAGATATAGACCTTGAGGTGAAGGCAAACGAGAAGATATTCCTCTGCGGACCGAATGGATGCGGAAAGACTACGCTCCTGCGGATGCTCACCGGACGCGAGGACGGTTTTGACGGAACTGTCTACGTATCCGCATCGGCCACGATGGGATATATGGGCCAGTTCGTCCCCTTTGATGACGAGGAAAGGACCTGCCTTGATGAGCTTTTCGCGAGGTCGGATCTGTCAGAGACGGAGGCCAGGAGCCTTCTTGCCAGATACGGTTTCAGAGGGCTCGATGTATTCAAGAAGATATCTGTTCTGTCGGGAGGCGAGAGATCGAGGCTCTATCTTTGTGCTCTCCTTCTCGAGAATCCGGATATGCTCTTCCTCGATGAGCCGACGAACCATCTTGACATCGAATCCAGGGAGATCCTGGAGGATGCGATCAAGGAATACAGCGGAGCGGTTATCTGCGTCAGCCACGATCGTTTCTTCATCGAAAAATGTGCTCACAAAGTGCTCGGATTTGCCGGCGGGACAGCAAAGATATTCGATAAATACCGTTACTACAGGAAATATGTAAAGGATCAGTCATCCCAGGTTCCTGAGCGAACAGAGCCCGTCATCGAGAAGGAAGAGCCTTTAAAGACCACGCGCGAGACCGAGGGCAAGATCAGCTCAAGGAACAGGGCGGCGGAGAGGAAGGAAGCTGCGAAAAGAAGAGAGCGCCTCCGCTCGATCGAGAAGGAGATAGAGCAGATCGAGAACAGGAAAAAGGAACTCGAGGCTACTTTCGGAACGAGTGCGGGCGTTGAAGAATATAACGAGTATGCTGCTATCGGGCAGAGATATGATGACCTTTTCGAAGAGTATGTATTGCTCTCTGAAGAGGGCGAAATCTGACATCAGCCGGCATTTCCACGTAAAGAGTTAATAAAAGATTAAAAAACAGAACCCTTTTTTTATTGAACAGGAGGGTATGTCTATTTTATTATCTATACATGAGGAAGGGGGGATGCCGCATGGGAATGACAGTAAGCGCGAAGATCCTTGCGGATCACGCAGGGCTCGGGAGCGTATTGCCGGGAGACCTTGTCGAAGCCAGACTGGATCTTGTCCTTGGAAATGATGTAACGACACCTCCCGCGATCGATATCATGAAAAAGACCGGTAAGGATAAGGTCTTTGATAAAGATAAGGTCGTTCTGGTCCCCGATCACTTTACTCCGAATAAGGATATCAAGTCTGCAGAGCTTTCGAAGAAGCTTCAGGATTTTGTCTGCAGCCAGTGCCTGACAAATGTATTCGAGCTCGGCAGAAAGAATATGGGCATAGAGCATGTCATACTCCCGGAGAACGGACTCGTTTTCCCCGGAGACCTCATCATCGGTGCCGATTCGCATACATGCACATACGGCGCGCTCGGCGCCTTTTCGACAGGTGTAGGGTCGACTGATCTTGCTTGCGCCATGGCATCGGGTTCGACGTGGTTCAAGGTCCCCGAAGCCATAAAGATAGTGCTCAAGGGAAAGCTTTCCCGTTATGTGACTGCGAAGGATGTGATACTCCATCTTATAGGCATGATCGGAGTATCAGGAGCACTCTATAAGTCGCTCGAGTTTGAAGGTGAGGGCGTTCATGAGATATCGATGGACGGCAGGCTTACGATAGCGAATATGGCTATCGAGTGCGGTGCCAAGAATGCAGTCTTCCCGGTCGATGAAGTGACGCTCGCTTATATGGAGAAAACAAATCCCTCAAGGCTCCGTGAAGGAAGATACAAGGTCTACTACCCGGATGAGGATGCGCCATATTCGGATGTTATCACGATAGATCTGTCCGAAGTACCTCTTACGGTCGCACTTCCGCACCTGCCCTCCAATACGGCAAAAGCTTCGGAGATAAAGGCTATGAAGATCGATCAGGTCGTCATCGGATCATGCACGAACGGAAGATATGAGGATATAAAGACCGCCGCGGAGATCCTGAGAGGGAAAAAGGTCAAGAGCGGAGTAAGATGCATCGTCATTCCCGGATCCCAGAAGATCTACAGGCGTGCACTCGATGAGGGACTGCTGGCTGTATTCGATGATGCCGGATGCGTTATATCCACTCCTACATGCGGTCCGTGCCTCGGAGGTCATATGGGAGTCCTCGCGAAAGGCGAGAGGTGCGTATCAACTACGAACCGCAACTTCGTAGGGAGAATGGGAAGTCCCGATTCGGAAGTCATACTCGCCGGAGTGCCGGTTGCGGCAGCTTCCGCGGTAAAGGGTGAGGTCGCGACGCCGGACGATATCTGAATGAATATATCTGCCTGAAAGCGGCAGGATCAAGGAGAGATAAAGATGACAGTCGAAGGAAAAGCCTACAAATACGGAGATAACGTCGATACTGATGTCATTATCCCGGCAAGATATCTGAATTCATCTGATCCCGGGCATCTTAAAGCCCACTGCATGGAGGATATCGATCCCACGTTCGCAGGAAGTGTTGCGGAAGGTGACATCATGGTCGCGGGTGAGAATTTCGGCTGCGGTTCCTCGAGGGAACATGCACCTGTAGCGATCAAGGCATCCGGTATAAGTCTCGTGATAGCATCCGGGTTTGCGAGGATATTCTACCGTAACTCGATCAATGTCGGACTGCCGATAATGGAATGTCCGGAGGCATCTTCAAAGATTAATGCCGGTGATGTGGTCAGGGCTGATTTCGATACTGGTCTCATTACAGATATAACGACAGGGGAGACGTTCACTGCACGTCCTTTCCCGGAGTTCATAAAGAAGATAATCGATGCCGGCGGTCTCGTGCCTTATACCGGACAGAAAGCAGGTCAGTGATATGGCAACAAAAGTCTACAGGATCGCTGTTATAGGCGGTGACGGGATAGGACCCGAGGTTACGGAAAGCTCTTTGAAGGTCCTCGACAGGGTGGCAGGAAAATACGGCTTCCTGTTCGATTTCAGAAAATATCTTGCCGGCGGATGCGCATATGACGTTTACGGTGATCCGTTTCCGGATGAGACACTTAAGGGATGCAGGGGATCAGATGCAGTCCTCCTGGGGGCTGTCGGAGGTCCCAAGTGGGACCGTCTGGATCCTTCCCTCCGTCCGGAGAGAGCTCTTCTCGGACTTCGAAAAGGACTCGGTCTTTATGCGAACCTGCGTCCGGCTATCATGTTCAAAGAACTGTCGGATGCATCGCCTCTCAAGAACGTGAAGGAGACGGATATCCTTATCGTCAGGGAATTGACGGGCGGTATCTACTTCGGCGATCACGGAAGGAGCAGAAGTGATGAACTGCTTTCTGACGGAAGCCCGAAGGGCGTTGTTGCTTATGACACCGAGAGCTACTCGGAAGGAGAGATCAGCAGGATCCTCAGGGAAGGATTCAGGTTTGCGATGGGAAGAAGGAAGAAACTGACGGTCGTAGACAAGGCTAATGTCCTTGAGTCGAGCAGGCTCTGGAGAGAGACTGCAGAGAAGATGTCCTCTGAATTCCCTGAAGTAGAAGTCGATTATCTTTATGTTGACAACTGTTCCATGCAGCTCATCTCAAGGCCGTCCACTTTCGATGTTATCGTAACTTCGAATATGTTCGGCGATATACTGTCAGACGAAGCGGGAATGATAACAGGTTCCATCGGGATGCTCCCGTCCGCATCGCTCGGAACGCCCGGAACTCCGGGTCTTTATGAGCCGGTACACGGTTCAGCTCCCGATATCGCAGGGACAGGCAAAGCGAATCCTATGGCATCGATCCTGTCAGCAGCAATGCTCCTAAGATGGTCGCTCGGCGAGACGATCGCTGCGGATAATATCGAGAATGCCGTAAGGAAGACTCTGGAGGGCGGATACAGGACCTTTGATATCGCCGATCCGAAGTGCGATAATAGAAAGATAATGAAGACAGATGAGATTACTGATATCATATTATCAAAGCTGTGAGCTTCAGATATGATCAGAAGACATCAGGAGTAATTCTTAATGAACAGATACATAAAGACATTGGCTATATTTCTTTCGGCACTGTTAGTAGTGTCGGCTCTGCCGTTCCTGACAAGAGCGGACAGCGGCGATCCGATCGTCCTTCCGTTTGTACCTGCGAACGGAAATGATGATCCTGCCAATGATCCTGATGATGATACAACAGGAGCTGAGATCCCCGTTGAGGATGATCAGGACTCCGATAATGAGCTTCCCGTTATCCCGATAGATCCTGATAACGATCCGCCATCCAAGACACCTTCGGGAAAGCCTTCCGGCAAGCCTACGGGCAGCCCCTCGGGGAAGCCTTCCGGAAATCCTACAGGCAGTCCCTCGGGTAAACCGTCCGGGAATCCTACGGGCAATCCGACAGGCAATCCTACAGGTACCACCAAGGCATCGGGAGTCGAAGGATTTGTCGACAGACTCTACGATAAGGTCCTTGGAAGAAAGGCTGATTCTACAGGAAAGCAGTACTGGATAGACAAGGTGATGAAGGAAGGGAAGACAGGTGCGGATATCGCCAAAGGCTTCCTCTACAGCCCTGAGTTCCTCAATAAGGATATGGATAACGGAGCATTCCTTGAGATACTCTATAACGTATTCTTCGACAGGGCATCGGATGCAGGCGGAAAGCAGTACTGGCTCGGCAAGATGTCAGGAGGCATGAGCAAGCAGGATGTCATCATGGGCTTCATCAATTCGACAGAATGGGCAAATGTATGCCTTTCCTACGGCATCCCTTCCGGAGGAACGGGTATTGCGAATAAGACCATTGAACCTAATGAGAAGATAGTCGCTTTTGCCGAGAGACTCTATACTACATGCCTCGGAAGAAAGTCTGATGCCAATGGCCTTCGCGACTGGTCGGTCAAGCTCGCGAATATGAAGGTTACAGGAACGGCTGCGGCATACGGATTCTTCTTCAGCAAGGAGTTTACGGACAGCAATTACCTCAATGATGAATTTGTAAGAAGGCTCTATAAGACATTCATGGACCGTGATCCTGATCCTGCAGGCTTTAATGACTGGATGGGCCGTCTCGCCAGGGGTGCGACCAGGGAAGAGGTATTCTACGGTTTTGCGAACTCTGCGGAATTCGGACGCATATGTGCCGATTACGGGATACTGAGGTAAGTATTGCTTAGAGTATACTAAAAACTAAAAACGACAAGAATAGTATACCGAAATAGAGTTTTCGGTATACTATTTTTGAGTGCTTGTTAACATGGTATACCAAAAATGCGAATCTGTTATACCAGATTTGAAAAAACCTGAGAATAGTATACCGGTTCGTTCTTTTCGGTATACTAAATCAATAAAAAAACAAAAAAAGTATACCAGGGTGTAAGATTGCGAGGTGTTGCTTTATCCGACCCTTAATTAGCTGCAGATTAAAGCTGTAGCGGCATCATTTTATTGCTCACGCCAATAGTCTGCTCAACTCCCCAGAATCACTTCACTGCATTGCGCAGCCCCGATCATCATTGCCACAAAGTTGCTCGAAAGAGGGGATTGTTCTTTGTTATCCTGAAAGTGCCAATCAAAAGAAGGAGGACAGCAATATGTCCAGCTTTTTCGACAAGGTAAGACAGACAAGTAAAGAAGAGGGCCTCGAGATAGGTATCAACGAGGGCTTGAGAATAGAAAAATATGAGACTGCAAGGAGGATGATATCTGCAGGGAGATTCTCTCTTGAAGATATCGCCTTATCGACTACGCTTCCGATCGACAGCATCAAAAAACTTGCGTGTTGACGGGAACGGGTTGCTGTCATCCCCGAAGATGAACTGTCTGTGAGGCTTGAGCGCAAACAGGAGCATGAGTCCCAGGACTCCGCATGACAGCAGTTCTCCTGCGCAGATATAGACCGCGATCAGGGGAAGAGACATCTCATCCATATAGGCAAACTTCAGTACGAACGGGATTATCAGTGTATTGAACACGATGGGTGGAATCGGCGCCAGAAAAGGACTGCTCTTCCTGAGAAGATGAGTGAATATGGCTCCGAGGAGTGTAGCCAGACTTCCGAATATTATGTCGGGAAGTACTGCACCGCCGAGGATATTTCCGATTATGCAGCCGACAAATAATCCGGGAACTGCTGTTGCCGTAAAGAAAGGCAATATAGTAAGGGCTTCCGAGATGCGAAGCTGGACCGCTCCGAAAGAGAACGGTGCAAAGACTATCGTCAGCACGACATAGAGAGCCGCGATAACGGCTGCTCTTGATATGAATAGTGCTTTGGCGCGATTTGTTTCCATGTCGGTGATTATACACCTTTAAAGGTAAGGTTTCATTTATTTAGGGTGCCCGAAGCCTGTTTCACGGGCACTTCGAGTTGTGTCCCATTATTGGTCATACGCATGTTGTAGTATAAAGACACAACACGAGAGACTATGAATGATGAAGGGAGGTAACCATATGGATCATGAGAGACTAAGATCGGATCTTGAAGACTATTACGGCACTGCGATGTATAACGGATTTCCTATGGCAGTCACTGAACTGTCCCAGGTTGCCGGAGCTTCAGATGAAAGGTTGGAAAAACTGGCTCGAAGAGCAGGACTGGATCTTGATGATTACGAAGACTGACAGTCCGGATATTTGGATGAGAAGAAGATGAATGAGATGTTTTTTACAATAGCAGGAACGAGATTCTTTTACGGCAGGGATTTCATCGAACCGGGAATGAAGGTCACACTGGTCAAGGATCCTGAGAATGAATATGACAGCGAGGCCATAAAGGTCGAGCTCAGAGGCCTCGGGACGATAGGTCATGTTGCCAACAGCACTAATACCGTAGTTGGCAAGAGCATGAGTGCAGGAAGGATCTACGACAAGATCGGTGATACAGCGCAGGGAGAGGTCCTCTATGTAATGGAGAAGGGCATCCTCTGTGTAATAAAGGATGAGTGACCGGCAGGCTTGCAATCATATTCCTGATTGGGTATAACAGGAGATAGTATGTTAATGATGAGGTTTGTTCTTGGAACTGCAGAGCATTATGACAGATATACTTCTCCTTCTCCTGCTTATCCTGTTCTTTTACGGGATAGAACGTGTTAAGCCTTCAGGTTCATGGAATACTGACGGTTATCTGTCGATATCATCAGGGAAGGATTACAGGGGCTTTTTTGCTCTTGTAGTCCTTTTTAATCATCTTGCCCAGCATACAGATCCCGGAACGATATTTCACTATATGGCATTTTCCGGTCCTCCGGCTGTTGCCGTTTTCTTCTTTCTGTCCGGATACGGGCTTCAGAAATCTTATATTACGAAGGGAAAGGACTATAGGAGAGGATTCTTTCTGAAAAGGATCCCCTCTGTACTGATCCCATATATCATCATAACGTTGATCTACTGGGCTGTGATGGCTGTATACGGACTGACATTCTCATTCACGGATATCATTGGATATATCGTTAAGGGGAAGCCCGTCGCGACATATTCATGGTATATACTGACGATCCTGGCATTCTACTTATTCTACGGACTGTTGATGTATATATGCGGTGACCGTCATCTGATAATGATCGCCGGAGCCGTCTTATGGTGTATCGCATATGCTCTTTTCTGTATGAAGATGTCATATGGTCAGTGGTGGTACAATTCGAGCCATCTTCTTGCCGTCGGGATGATCTGGGCAACATATGAAGAGAAGATAAAGGAGACAGTCAAGGGGATCTATATGATCTTAACTCCTGCGTTATGGATCTCGTTTATCATGATCTTTTATATCGGATACAGATTTACCGGACTTCCGGATTCTGAAGGGATCACGCTTTTACTGGCACTGATCTCCAACCTGCTTTTCGTAACAGGATTCATCCTCCTGTGCCTTAAGCTGAAAGTGGGAAACAGGATCCTCTGTTTCCTTGGAGAGATATCGCTTGAGATCTATATCACCCAGGGGCTGTTTATGTTCCTTTTCAGAAACAGTGATATGTATATCGGAAATGATCTGTTATGGTGTATAGCTGTCATGGCGGGAACAGTTGCTTTCTCTTTTGTGCTTCATGCCTTTTTTCGTATGATACTCAGGAAGTGAGAAAGAATAATCTGCAAAGAAGCCCGTTATTAATAAAGATAGATTACAGGTTAGGTGTATAATAGCGTTTGGAAAAAACGTGAGATGATCACGGCAGAGTGAGAGAGTCGACAGTTCATGAACAGATTACAGGCAAATCTTTGCTTATTATGCGTAACCTTATGCTGGTCATCTGAGGTTATCATCTTTTCCTGTATCCCTGACGATGTATCGGCATTCGCTACTACATGCATCACTTCTCTCATAGGTTCGATCCTGCTCTTCTTCGGATTCATGAAGAGGATCATAAGTGAGCTCAAAAGGAACAGGAACGGTTATATCAAGGCAGGACTTGTACTGGGTATCCTGAATCTGATCTACAACCTGATGTATCTGATCGGACTTAATAAACTCGATGTTTCCACCGGAGCCTTTTCGATATCGATGACTTCTGTAGTGCTTCCGGTCATACTTCTTACCATGAGACAGCATGTCGAGACAAAGACGATCATATCGGCTTTTCTGATCCTTGTCGGGATCATGCTCGCCGTCGGGACCGGTGCAGAGTCGGGAACGTCGCTCGGATTCGCCATAATGATCGCAGGTTGTATAATCAGAGCTTTCTATATTGTCATTCTAAACAAGTCGGCCAGAGAATATGATCCTGTTGTACTGTCAGCACTGTTGTCATTTATCGTAGGTATCATCGGTTTTGTATCCTGGTTTGTCTCAGACAGCACAACGTTTGCATCGATCAGGTGGACGCCGACGATAATCGCATGTCTTGCGATCTATTCATATTTTATCGTTTCATTTGCCCAGACATTGAATATCTATGCGCATAAGAAGACCAGTGCCGCCAATGCCACTATCATCTACTCGCTTGAGATCGTTTTCTCGATAATCTGGGGGATATCGATGCCGTCGGATATCGTTACCCCTGTTACCCTCAGCACACGTATCGCCATAGGTGTGGCACTTATCGTCTTCGGCAATATACTGGTCATTTTCGAGAGGACGGGAAGGAGGGCCGTAGATGCGAACTAATATAAAAAAGGCGGCGCTCCTTATCTTTGTATACCTCCTGATCATGATCCCTTTTAAGGTGATGGAGATCATTCCCGGATTCACTGATATCAGACCCGTGACTATGCTCGGACCGATCTATGCTCTGTTTACCGGTATCCCGGGCATCATCATATTTGCTCTCATGAATATCGTCGGTGATATCATAAGTGACAGTGTCAGATGGTCTTCGATAGCAGGCCTGATAGCGAACTTTGTAGGGCCTTATATCGTCTACCATTACTGGATAAAGATGAAGAAGACAGCGCCTGACCTGAAGACCATGAAGAATATCGGAGTATATTCACTTGTCGTTTTTATCGCTGCTGCCGTCCAGATGGCCATTATCACTCCTGCCGTGGCGGTCATATATCCGGAAGTAGATTCGATGCTGTTTGCATTATCTGTTATACTGAATAATACGCTGTTCCCGATAATGTTCGGTATACCTCTGATCATACTGATGAAAGAGGAACTGGGGTACAGGATGATCGATGTGATCTCAAGTGAAAGAAAAGGGAAGAGAGCCGCCGGCGCGGTTCCGGTTACTGAGAAGATGGAGAGGGATATATAATGGGAGCCTATATCTATGAGACACATCTTCATACTTCGCAAGCAAGCAAGTGCGGCAGGGCTTCCGGGTGTAAATATGTCGATTACTTTATATCGAGAGGATATTCAGGCATCATCGTAACTGACCACTTCTTATCAGGTAATACTGCGATCCCTCAGGGCCTTCCGTGGAAGGAAAGGATAGATCTTTATGCTAAGGGATATGAAGATGCAAAACGTGCGTCAGCGGGGACCGGGTTTAATGTTATGTTCGGTGTCGAGCATAATTTTGAAGGAGATGAATTCCTGATCTACGGATTGGGGAAGGAATGGTATATCGATAACAGTTTCATTATGGAAATGGAAAGAAGACAGCTTCATGATCATGTACGTTCTGAAGGCGGTATCATGGTACAGGCCCACCCGTTCAGGGAGAGGGTTTATCTTCCGAACATAAAACTTACTGATGATATATGTGACGGCGTTGAAGTTTATAATGCCGAGAACTCGGACAATATGAACGCTCTTGCCTTTGAATATGCAAAGAAGCTCGGGGTACCGATGACGTCAGGATCTGATATCCACAGGCTTCACGACAGGAAACTCGGAGGCATGCTCTTCGAGCAGGAGATCTTATCAGTCGAAGAGTACAGGGATGCCGTATTAAAAGGGGAAGGCACACCTGTAGTCTTTGATAACGGAAAGTTTATAAGGGTTTCTGATCTTGAGGAGATGACGGTGCCCTCAGCGCCGCCTTCCGTGAAAGTCATTCACTTTTGATCCTGCGGTTGAAAGGAATATCGTAGGACCAGGGCATGATCTTTTCGATCTTATCAGCCACAGCGAAAACATCCTCGTCCCTGAACCTTTTTCCGACTATCTGAAGACCTACCGGCAGACCGAGACCGTCATAACCGCACGGAACCGATGCTGCAGGATTGCCCGTATAATTGAAGAAGAATGTCTCACAGAAACCTATGAGCTGTTCTGTCTTTATGCCGTTAACTTCAGCGGGACCCTTTGTATTTCCGTCAGACGCGTTCTTTACGGGAGAACAGACTGTTACGGGAGACAGGATAATGTCATATCTCTCGAACGCCTTGCGCTGCATGTCGTATGCATCTGTCCTCATCTCGTTAAACAGACGGTAATCTGATGTCGTCGAGTTAAGAGCGATATCATTCCAGTATATAAACTCTTCGGGGAGTTCTTCGCGGTGTTCTCCGATAAGGTCGAATCCTTCCTTTTTCCATCTTTCGATATCCGTCGATGTGTCGATCGATATGCTCCGGCACCACATGTCAGCAAAATCATTTGAGGAATAATGAAGATCGAATGAAGCTTCCTCAACTTCCGCACCGGCTTCCGTCAGACGGAAAGCGGCTTCGCGTGTAACCCTTTCGATCACGGGATCGACTTCAAAGATGCCGAAGTCGGGCGTATAACCTATCTTCAATCCTGTAAGGGGATTTTTCATCAGTTCCGTGAAATCCCTTGAAGGTTTCTCGATGCTCAGGGGATCACGCGGATCGTAATATGCCATCTGTCCGAGCATAATGGCACTGTCTGTGACAGTCCTTGTTATTGCTCCGTTGAAACAGTACGGGTGTGTTGCTGTCCAGGCATCGGGACGGCATACGGAAGGGATGGTCCCGACAGATGCCTTGAATCCGAAACAGCCGCACCATGCCGAAGGGATCCTTATCGATCCGCCTCCGTCTGATCCTTCCGCGATAGGGACCATGCCGTCAGCTACTGCAGCAGCTGATCCTCCTGATGAACCACCTGAATTGTATTCTGTATTAAATGGCGTTGAAGTCGGACCATAGAGCTTATTGTCGCATGTTCCCCTGAATGCAAATGCAGGAGCATTTGTCTTTCCTATGGCGATCGCGCCCAGTTTTTCTGCGGATGATGTGAAGACGGAATCCTCGGGGTCAGCAGCGATCAGCGACCTGACACCGCCGTGTGAATTTGTCCAGCCTTTCTTGGAAGGGAGGAAGTCCTTGAGAGCGACGGGAACTCCCGACAGAGGACCTGTCTTTTCGCCGTGAAGGATCTTGGATTCCAGTTCCTTCGCGCGTTCGATCGCCTCGTCGAACCTTGTATAAGTGAATGCATTTATGCTCTTATTACGCGCTTCGATCCTGTCCGCGAAATATCTGATGACTTCCACGGGTGAGATGCTTTTCGATGAGACAAGTCTTCCGAGTTCGACTGCCGAAAGCTCTTCAAGTTTCACTATATGTTACCTCAGGCTGCTTTGCCGGCCATATCGATATAACTCTGGCCGACCTTATCCTTTTCCCATCCCTTCGAGATCCTGTATCCCAGGGGGGAGAAGAGGCCTTCGAGTGAAAGCTCTATGACCATGGATGTCGTGGAACAGATGAGCACCTGCGTCCAGTTCCATCCGAAGAAGACATGTGAGACCATGGCTGAGAATACGAAATTATCGACCCACTGGGCGATGAGTGTGGATACGAGGCTTCTCTTGACAAAGCCATAGTAGTTTCCGTTGTCGAATCTCTTTCCGATCAGGTTATTAAGTCCTGAATTTACCAGAGTCGAAAGGAACATCGCCGTGCATGATCCGACGACGACATACCAGGTTCCGCCGAAGGTCATGTCGAGACCGTTCGAAATGAGTTCGCCTGTTGCTCCGTCAGGTGCCGAATAGAATGCAGCCCATCTTCCGGGTGCCATACTGAGCAGCTTGAAGACGAGTACGGTAAGAATGTTTACGCCCATCGCAAGGATGGAGATCTTTGTGGCTGCTTTAGGGCCGAACCTCTTGCAGATACAGTCCATGCATAAAAACGAGATCCAGGAAAGTGCGAGACCGCAGTTCAGACAGAAATAGTCCGAGCGGTACAGTTCCTTGTTCGCCATGAGGTTCATGCAGACGACTGAGAGGATAAACATAGCCGTAACCATTGACGGCACGCTCCTCAGAAGGAGACGGTAGTCTCCGATGGTGCGCTTGACAGCGTTCATAGATATAAGCTCCTTTGGTTTTAGGTTTTACAAGCAGGATATCGGACCCGAACTGCTTGGCAGCCTTGAGACTGCTCATCCATTATATAGGTTGACAACTAAAAATCAACACATATTTCACTCTTCACCGACTTCCTCGATGAATTCATATGTGAAGCCGGGGTTTTCTTCGGCACTGTCCGAAAGGACATTGGCAAAGACCGTAAGACAATCATCCATCTCATCAGGGACCTCGTATGCACCGTAGATCTCGAGATGCGTCGCAGGGATATAGCCGGTCAGCATGTCATGAAGTGCATCAAAGTTCATACCGTAGTCTTCCGGAAGATCGAGAGCATTTTTGAGCAGTTCGTGAAGCTCCGTCTTATTCCCAGCAAGGCTGATGTCTATAGTGATGACGTTTATATTATCCATGTTGATATGCCTCCGTTATCATTCTTCGCCGTAGAGCAGGGTGAAGCTCTCATAATGGTCGTCAGTATAGTAGATCCTTCCGTCGTCTGACCATATTATCCTCTTGGCACCCCTTGATGACTTTCCGAGTGTATCTATATCGCATTCACGGTAGTTTCCGTCAGGGAGGACGCCTTCGTAGTTTCCGAAGTGGTCTCCGCCTATGCACATCCCCGGAGCATAGTCCTCGACGGAGCCGCCGCTCCAGCCGAGATCACGTGCTTCCTTCTTCGTTATGAAGTTGGAAGGGAGTTCGCCGTATGTATAAAGGTAGAGGGCGACGTCGTCTTTCGATGTGTATGTGCCGTCTCGGTCGATAGCCTCGGAAGTCGTTGCAGAAGTTTCTTCAGATGTTTCTGAAGTCTCCGTGGTCTGTGAAGTCTCAGAGGTCTCCGTGGGCTTTGCAGTCTCAGAAGTCTCTGAAGTCTCCGTGGCTTTGGTGGCCTCCCCGGTTTCCGTAGTCGCGGTCGTGCGTGTCTGACGTGTTTCACGGGAGCTTTTGTCTTTCTTGCCGGAGCATCCTGTCGCAACAGACAGGAGCAGCGCCAGTATTATCAGTATCGATGACAGTTTCTTGAACATTTTTGTCCCTCGCATGTTTGTGTTTTCATCATTTTATGTTTTTTTGACTCTTATGACAACACGGAGCGGTCATATGATGTGCTGATGTTCCATATTGCAAATTGATGTATAATTGTCCTCAAAAGCAAAAAGGGAGAATAACAAATGCGCTGGGTCGAGATCAGTATTACAACTACAGAGGATGCTTCAGACGCTATCTGCGAGATGCTCGCACAGATAGGTGCCGACGGGATAGCGGTCAAGGATCCGTATGAGATCGCGAGGATAATAGAAGATCCGGAATCACTGGCATATGCCGATGAGGGATATATCGATTCACTGGGTACGGATGTCAGCATAAAAGCTTATTTTGCGGAGTTCGATGACGGTGTAAGGCTCGGACCCAAGAGTGAAGAGTATGTTGATCCCAACGGAGTCGGCATGATCTACGGTAATCTTGCAGATAAGACGATGTCTGTAGAGGATGCAGTCGCACTCGTTAAGGAAAAGCTCGACGACATCGCACAGTTCCTGCCTATGGGCAAAGGATTCGAAGGATATCAGTTCGTCAGCGACAAGGACTGGGAAAATGAATGGAAGAAGGATTATAAGTCCTTCAGGATCTCCGACCGCGTGATCATTTGCCCGAGCTGGGAAGAGGTTCAGGCAGGTCAGGACGATATCGTTGTAAAGCTCGACCCGGGGTCCGCTTTCGGAACGGGAACGCATGAGACGACTTCAATGTGCGCGGGACTTATAGATGAGACGATAAGGCCTGATGACAAGGTCCTCGACCTCGGAACAGGCTCAGGCATCCTCGCGATAATCGCAGACAAGCTCGGTGCCGCGAAGATAGAGGCGGTTGACATAGACAGGCTCGCGGTCGATGTTGCCGTCGATAACTGCAATAACAACGGCTGCGGAGATATCGACTGTTATACAGGCGAGCTGTCTACCGTAAAGTCAAATGACTACAGCCTCATCATCGCGAATATCATCGCAGACATCATCGCCGCGATAGCTCCCGATGTTCCTTCGCATCTGGCTCCGGGAGGACGCTTTATCTGCTCCGGCATAATCAACACCAAGAAGGATAAAGTGGAGAAGGCACTCGACGATGCCGGCTTCAAGGTGATAAAGCACCTCGAAAAGAACGACTGGCAGGCATACCTGTGCGAGATGAAGTGATCAAAGGATATTATCAGGTCATCTTCTCGCTGACGATAGTCCTTATCCTGTTATCCATTACAGGGATCACATCGTCAAGGCTCCTGTCACCTGCAAGATATGACTGGATCTCTTCCAGCAGGACGATATTGATATCAGGATCAACTTCAACACAAGGAAGAGCCGTATCCATCATTTCGACATAGATATCAGCGATTCCTTCATCGATCGGATGCATACCCGACGATCCGTCCGAGAAGAATCCCATTGACTCAAGTTCGCTGTTTGTTTCACTGATCCCTTTATGGAGTGAAGACCGTAATATTTCACGGTTTACCGACCATGTGCCGTCAAGCCCCATGTATTTCTGGATATCATCCGAAAGGAGTATCTTTACGAATCTCCATGCTTCATCAGGTTTTTCACATGAGGATGATATTCCCACTGATCCCTGACAGCTCAGTCTTTGACATGTTCCCTGAAGCGAGGGAAGACCCATTATCGAATCAAATCCCCCGTACGGATCATTCCAGGGCAGGCATCCGAGCCTTGCAACGGAATTCGGGTCGTAGGCCATAGTGGATGAGTCTTCGGGGAGAGTTTTAATATATTCGCATAAAGCCCTGAATTCTTTACTGTCAAGATTGGGGATGCCGTTTGCATCGGTGATCAGAGGGTATATGTTATCGAAAAGGAGCAGAAAACATCTTAGACGTTCGTTTTTGCTGAAGAGTATCTGGTCAGTGCCATTGCAGGGACCTTTAACGAATTCCGTATATTCCTCATATGTAGGAGCAGAAGGCAGTTTGCCCGTTCTTTGGGAATCGTAAACGATACCTCTGAATATTGCGGATGTAATTATCTGACGGTTCCCGGTCAGGAGAATGTTGTCAAAATAAGATCCTTTTTCAAGGCCGGCATCGCCTTCGTAATACGGCTTCAGATCTACAAGACAGTCTCCGCTGTACAATTCGGGGTATGAGTATCCATTGATGATGATGTCGGGACCATCTCCGTTCATCATGTCGATCTTTATCTTGTTCTCAAGTTCAGCATCAGCCTGCTCTGTTCCAATAGTATATTCGGGAGACATATAGTCATAGGCATCCCCTGATACTGAAAGATCCTGATCATATCTGTCGTCAAGAATGATATACGAATCTTTACTGGTATCGTTAAAAAGACGGATGGCCTCTGCAGTAGTATAATCCAGACCGCCTTCGGACAGATCGACGAGTTTCAGGATGTCCTTACCCTCGGTCGGATCAGTATCTGATGCAGTCAGCTTGCAGATGATTATCTTTGTCTCATAATTGTTCCTGCATATCAGTCCGTAGAGGATAACGGTGTTGTCATCAGCATATACGGGGACCATTTCCGAAGCTTCCAGACGGTTGATATTACACTTGTCAAATCCCATTACTGTCTTGAATGAACCGTTCTTTATATCGAATTCCCTGATCCCATAGCGATCGGAGCATAAAAGCCTCCCGTTACTTGCAAGAAGACTGTCCAGCCTCTCGTCAGTCTTGATCGATACAGCAGAAGCATTATCAAGATCCAAATCCAGATTGATGACCGTTCCCGTAGTGTCGTAGCCTATGATGACAGCTTTGCTGCCGGAATAGTCTTTCACGTATATAAGAGAACTTATCCCGTTTCCGGTCATGATATCCGTCAGGTCCTGCATACTGCATTTAAGATCGCTGTCGATCTTTATGAGCTTAAGGTTTCTGTATCCTATATCACCATATCCGCCGACAACATAGAGGAGGACGTTTCCGTCATATGCACAGGATCTGATTATAAGTTCATCGGGCGTTATGTATCCTTTAAGTCCCGTTATCTCTGTCCAGTTACCAAAAGATCCTTTTCCTTCGTCAAACGATGAAAGATAAAAGGAATTCCCGATGTCTGAAAGACAATAGACAACATTATCATTTACATAGAAATATTCGATCGGATCTGCTGAACCTGCTTTTATTCCCGAATAATCGATATCCTTATCAAGATCCAGGCTCATCAGCAGATTTCCGCTTGAGTCGTACCGTTCCAGTTTATGTATATCAGAACCATCCTTGTATCCGAGATCCTCTTCTATCAGAAAACTGTTTCCGTCAGTGTATATGAGTCCTTCGGTAATATCACCGTTACGGGAAGAATAGGTTACTGCATCTGAAAGATCGGCCAGAACTATCCTCTCGGAATCATACCAGACTGCATCAGTGATAGTTTCTGCCGGGTCCGTTGTTTTCGAACAGCTTGAAAAGAGGCTGACTATGATTACTGATGCCGATAGTATAGAAAGCGATCTGATAACAGATCTGTGATGTCTCATATGATCACCTCCAAACTGTTGCTTTAATTATAACACTCGAAAAGTACCCTGATCGGATAGAGAAGAAAGGCCTGATAATTAACTGATGACGCCGGTTCCTCAAATAACTGTTGACAAATAAATCTTCGATAGATAAAATCGAAAACAGTTGAAAAACAGCAAAACCGATGAGCTCGGAGTAGTACTCGGGCAAGATCTTCATAAGAGAGAGCGGCCGGTGGTGTGATGGCAGCATGAGGATCCCGACGAATGGACCGGGCGAGGGCGATCAGGAAATGGGTCGACGGGAGCCTCATCCGTTATCAGCGGGGCACGTTTGTTGGAACGTGAAAGAAGCGGATCGTGATATTATCGATATCCGATCAAGATAGGTGGTACCGCAGGAATTATCTTGTCCTATGTTGACGTAAGTCGGCATAGGGCTTTTTGTTTGTCAGGGCTAAACCAAACAGGATGATGACTGCTGCGAGAATCTTGCCAACATAAGGCCACCGCAGAATAAACAGCCGGGACAGAAGATCCCGCGAAAGGAGGCCTACTATGGCAAGACAGGCAAAAAGGATATTTTTAACAGAGGATCAGATGCCCACGAAATGGTATAACGTTCGTGCGGATATGAAGAATAAACCCGCACCGCTGATCCATCCGGGCACACATGAGCCCCTGACAGTTGAGCAGATGGAACCCATCTTCTGCACGGAGCTCTGCAAGCAGGAACTCGACAACGACACGAAGTATATCGACATCCCCGAGGAAGTACAGGAGTTCTACAAGATCTTCAGACCTTCGCCCCTTATCAGGGCTTATGAGCTCGAGCAGGCACTCGGAACACCTGCAAAGATCTACTACAAGTTCGAGGGTAACAATACATCAGGATCTCATAAGCTCAACTCTGCTGCAGCCCAGGTCTATTATGCAAAGAAGCAGGGCCTTAAGGGACTTACGACTGAGACCGGTGCAGGCCAGTGGGGAACAGCGCTTGCAATGGCGTGCAAGCATTTCGATATGCCCCTCAAGGTATATATGGTCAAGTGCTCATATGAGCAGAAGCCTTACAGAAAGTCGATAATCGAGACTTTCGGTGCGGATATCATCCCTTCACCTTCGACAACGACTAACGTCGGACGTGCCATCCTCGAAAAGCATCCCGGAACGACAGGATCCCTCGGATGCGCGATCTCCGAGGCAGTTGAAGTCGCAACATCTACAGAGGGTTACCGCTATGTTCTCGGTTCCGTTCTCAACCAGGTACTTCTCCACCAGTCCATCATCGGTGAAGAGGCAAAGCTGCAGATGGAGATGGTTGACGAGTATCCCGACATCGTTATCGGATGTGCCGGCGGCGGATCGAACCTCGGCGGTATCATGGCATCCTTCATGCGTGACAAGCTCGAGGGAAAGAATGCTCCTTACTTTATCGCTGTTGAGCCTGCTTCCTGTCCTTCGATGACAAGAGGTACATATGCATACGACTTCTGTGATACGGGTCATGTTACACCTCTTGCTAAGATGTATACGATCGGATCTGAGTTCATTCCTTCACCTTCTCATGCAGGCGGACTCCGTTATCACGGAATGTCACCCATCATCTCACAGCTCTATGCAGACGGACTTATCGATGAGGCAAGAGCTGTTGAGCAGACAAAGGTGTTTGAGGCAGCAAATCTCTTTGCCAAGACAGAGACGATCCTTCCTGCTCCTGAGTCTTCGCATGCGATCAGGGTCGCTATCGATGAGGCTCTCAAGTGCAAGGAGACGGGAGAGGCCAAGACGATCCTCTTCAACCTCACAGGAACAGGTTATTTCGATATGTCTGCATACATGTCCTATGCGGATGGCTCGATGAAGGATTTCATTCCTACGGATGAGGATATCAAGTCCGGTATTGCCCAGCTTCCCCAGGTCTGATAAGACCGTAATTATAGGTTTTGTTTCCATGGCGGCTCCTTCGGGGGCCGTCTTTTGTGCGGAAATGCATGCTGCAGGTATTGGTGTATAATGGTAGCAGATAACGGGGGTGAAAGGTATGTATTGTTATTACTGCGGATCGGAGAATAAGGAAGGGCAGAGGTTCTGCAATCACTGCGGGAAGGAGATAGTTGTTCCTGTCTCTGCGGTAAATGATGCTCCCGTTCCGGTTCAGGAAGATATGTTTGTTCAGGCTCCAGTCCCTGAAACTTCCGGGCCTTCCGTTGAGACCGTTCCCCCGAAGAAGAAGGGAAAGCTGAGCGCAGCCATTGCAGTAGTATGTATCATCGCCGGCATAGCTGTCATCGGAGGATCCATATTCGGGAAAATCAGTAAACTTAACAGTAAGGATGACAAAGCCTCTAAGGATAAGACATCTGAAACTGAAGTAGAGGACATCGATATCCCCGAAGCTGTTACAAAAGAAGATTTCATCGATGATGTTCATGCCGTTTTCGGTGATGGACTTGTATTGAATGAGACACCTTTGGCGTCGAAGTATTTTGCTTTGGATCCTGAGAATGCGAATGATGCTGCTATTTTGGAACAATTTAATATAACTAAGTTCTTTTTCCGCAATTATGATGCTCTCAGCGGGAGTGATATTGCCGAGTTTTGGGATAAGAAGACAGATGATAAATACAACATTGGCACATTCGCGCTCGATGAGTGTCACCTTTACAAGATCTATTCCGTAGATCAGTCTGGCAGTCGATATAACAATTACCTGTCATTTGACTATTATGAGTTCGATGATGACGGTGATGCACATGATGCGCTAAAATACCTCGGTATCCAGGCGGATAAGGATGATCTGTCTTCCGACGAGTATTTTTCGTCTCCTTCATATAGTTACTACAGGGCATATCTTGTGACAACCGGCAAGAAAGACACTACGAGTATCTATTGCATATATCAAATAAGAAACGTGGTACTCTACTTCAGCTGTTCGGGGTTTGATCCTGATGCCGAGACTGTTTTCGATGAGTTTATAGACAATCTGGGTCTCGAATATCCCGATGATTCGATAAGAAGGGATGTTCATTCATTTGGCGTCAGTGAGTATAAGCCTAACGGTGAGGAGAATACGAACAGGCCTTACGGCAATAAGGACACCGCTTACTATAAGAGCCTCAGCAGCAAGGGAAGTCTGTCGGCTGAAGAACTGTCGCAGGCTTTTGAGGATGTTTTCGATGCGGAATATGATGAAACGATCATTAACCCTGACAGGGATAACATAACTCTTGACGACGGATCGGTCCTTCTTCATGACAATACTGCATATGAGAATCTAAAGGATATGGGTTATTCAGAAGAGAACATGTACTGGGATTCAATGATCTATCTCGGGGACCGGTATGGTGAGCTCAGCGATACATGCAGTGTCCTTCAGTTCTATGATGACGACGGTGAAGGAACAGTCTATACTTGCGATTTTTACTATGACGGCACGCATTATAACGGTGAGAGGATCGATGACGATGAGCGCTTTACGACGATGGTGCGTGTGACAGTGCCGGCCGGAACATTTAATGATTACAGGTACTACGACGATATCCTGATGATGAATGATGATTATTCCTATATCATCCTGACTCCTGACGATCCTGATGAGATGACCGTTATACTGCGCCTGAAGGATCAGACCTTTATGTTTAGGGCTTTCGGGGATATTGACCGGGATCTTGTCGATGAGTTCTTTGAAGAGATAGGCATCATGAGCCCGACTGAGGTCTCCGGGGATCTGTGGGACTGATCTGATGGTGCTCTAAAGCACATTACATAAATAATAATTAAAAAAAGGGTGCATAATGCACAAAATTATTATCTGAAAATGGTCATGACGGATTCTTGAGAATGCCTCCTTGTTATGTGAAACTAATATTGAGTAAAAGGAAGATGGGGGCTCTCGGATGAGAACAGTGCTGTCGATATCGGATTCTGTTGAGAATTCCGATTACGATCTTGGCAGGAGCATCAGTACGATCAAGGACTACGGTCTTGATCCTCTTGCGGTTATGCCTGTTATTTACAGTGCGGACGGCACTTCCGAGAAGAATGACGTTACTGAGATCCTGGATTACGTTTTCGATGAGTGTGATACTGCTGCAGTCAGCATTGGTTACCTGACTGATCCTGATGTAATAAAGAGACTTTCAGAGAAACTTGCAGCGAAAGATCATCCGGCTGTAGTTGCAGCGCCATCGATCATATCCGATAAAGGTGCAATCCTCCTTCGTGAAGATGCTTTCTATGCAGTATGTGACTATCTCCTTCCCAGAATGAAATTCGTGGTGCTCAACTCCTTTGAAGCTGAGCTTTTGTGCGAATTCGAGTGCCCGATGAAGAGTGATTATCTGAGGGCTGCCAAGAAGATCTACAATGTCTACGGCTGCAATGTCTTTATCAGGGGAAATGAGAAGACCGACTATCAGGCACTCTATTTTGTCGGGACAGGAAGCATGTGGATCGATAAGCCTGAGCCTGCTCCCGGATTTGATACCAACAAGTATAGTATCGTTACTGCGATCGCGTGCGGACTGGCTAACGGTCAGCCTGATACACTGGCGGTAAGATATGCTATCGATTTCTGTTACGGAAGGACAGGAGAGCAGGAAGAGGAGAAAAAGACAGAGAAGAAAGAGACAGAGAAGAAAGAGACAGTTTCCGTTTCTGCTCCTGCTCCGGCCGCTTCTCCCGCACCTTCGGAAAAGAAGGAGGAGGCTCCTGATTCGACGCCCGTTCCTTCTCTTTCATCCAGATTCTCAGCCCCTATGAAGAGGACATCCGTTCCTACGATGAAGTCATTCCCGACGTTTACTTCGTCTTCGATAATACCTGCTGCCGCACCGCGTACCGAGAAGCCTTCAGGCGTCGAGACCAGATCTCTCGTGTCGCCGGGCAAGAGCATCCGCGATCTTGCAAGGAGCTTTGAGCTCGGGCATGCGAAGAAGGATTCTGCGCCCAAGGAGCCTGTGGCAGTTACGAGTACGATCGAGGAAGGTGCTGCCGAGCTTAAGGGACCTAAAGGCGATGTAGTCGATATAACTTCACCTGCAGCAAGATTTGCAAATGAGACGGACAGCTCCATAAAGAGCCTTCAGTCTTTGAAGGACCGTCTTGAGAAGCTCAACCGTATCGCGGGTTCCGACAAATGATGACCGGATCCTGAGGGATCCCTTCAATTAAAGCAAAAGATAGCCCCCAAAGTCTTTGTCCAACTTTGGGGGTTCACTTCAGACATCGGGGGCTCTAAATTGTTTTTTTCTGTTATATCAGTCGAAAAGGATATCAGAGCATGTGGGCTCTTATCTCATCACCGGAGAGGGGAGAGAGGAGCGCAGGTGCGATATCGAAAACAGTCTTGCATCCGGAGTCGCCCTGCTGATCGAGACGGTATGCTGCACGTGCATAAGCGATAAGAACGGAAGCCGTGAATTCGGGGTTCGAATCGAGCTTGAGGGAGTACTCGATGACGTGCTTGTGCTCACCGTCAAATCCTGTCGTGCCGCTCCTGAAGACGAATCCGCCGTGAGCCATTCCCTGATGGTCTCTGTTGAATTCCTCCTCGGAGATGAAGTGTACTGTCGTGTCATAATCGGAGAAGTAGTTGGGCATCTCCTTGATCGTCTTCTCGATGAGAGCCTTGTCAGCGCCTTCCTCAGCAACAACGAAGCACTCTCTTGTGTGCTTCATGCGTGTCGTGAGCTCAGGGTTGGAGCCCGATCTTACAGCTGCGAGTGCACTTTCGACGGGGATAGTGTACTGCTTGCCGTTCTTGACACCGGGTACTCTCCTGATGGCATCAGAGTGTCCCTGGCTTACGCCCTTGCCCCAGAAAGTATAATCATTTCCTTCCGTGAGGATGCAGTTGGAATAGAGTCTCGTGAGGGAGAACATTCCGGGATCCCAGCCGACTGAGATGACAGCGACCTTGTTAGCACTCTTAGCTGAAGCGTCTACTGCAGCGAAGTGCTCGGGGATCTTTGCATGAGTATCGAAGCTGTCGATAACGTTAAAGTACTTTGCGTACTCCTTTGTCATCTCGGGAAGATCCGTTGCTGAACCGCCGCAGATGATGAGAACGTCAAAATCGTCCTTCATCTCGGGGATCTTTGATGATGAATAAACGGGAACACCTTCGGTGCGGAGCGTAACTGAAGACGGATCGCGTCTTGTAAATACACCGCAGAGCTTCATGTCGGGATTCTTGCGGAGCTCGCTCTCGACTCCGCGTGCAAGGTTGCCGTAACCTACGATTCCAATCCTTATAGCCATATAGAGCCTCCTGAGATCAATTAAATTTGTTTTGGATTATACTCAAATTATATTTACGCGTAAAGAATGATGTTGTCACAAAAGCATTAATTTAATACAATAATGAACGATATGAAGCTAAAAGTTGCCAAAGGTAAGAAGAACATCATCAGATATATCATCATCGCGGCGATCGTACTGGCCGGCGCGGCTGTCTCGTTTACACGTTATCACGAGGCTGTTTTCATCTACCTTATCCTCGGCGCTTTTGCTATTCCCGATGTCAGGCTCAATGCAGGCAGGAATGCAGTATATGATGCTTTCTTTCCGACGATCACGACAGTATTTGTCCTCTATGTAGACAGGCTCATGACATGTGTCGGCCATGAATTCTTTGAAGGGCAGAAGTCGATATTCTCGTTCATCATTGATACGAATATGGAGCAGATACAGGTGGAGTTCCTGTGTGTGCTCGTTGTATATTTCCTCCTCAGGGCCTGCTGCGCGCCTCCCAAGTGGGCGGCAGCCATGGCTCCGTTACCGGTCTTCCTGGTCGTTCTGACAAACTATTTTGTTTATAACTTCAGGGGATCGGAGTTTATCCCTTTCGATATCTACGGCACGAAGACTGCCATGAACGTCATCGGAGGTTATTCACTTCCTCTGTTCCTGCCGTTCTTCTTCATGATCCTTCCTTATGCGATATTCATATGGACTTTCCTTCATTTCCGTGTCGAAAAGACCAGGGACTCATTTGTCGGTCAGCGTCTTGCGTGCACGGCAGCGGCTGTCCTTTCATTCGGAACGCTCCTTCTTGTAGCCGATGACATCGCATATCACACTCCGATAATGAGCTGGGGTGACGAGGGAACGATGACAAACGGATATATTACCAATTTCTCCATCCTCATGGAGCAGATGGGCTATAAGCCGCCTGAAGGATATGACAGCAAGCAGATGGAATCACTGGTCGATTCCAAGGCGCCCGCCGATGCGATGCCGGACGAGCCTTCTAATATAATCATCGTGCTTTCGGAATCCTATACGGACATGTCGATCTATACAAGCGTCACGGGCAAGTTCGAGGATCCTATCCCTTACTGGCATTCGCTCAAGGAGAATACGATAAAGGGTTATTTACAGGCTCCTGTCTTCGGTGGACGTACCCCTAATTCCGAGGCTGAGGTGCTTACATGTCTTCCCACATGTCCGCTTCCCAACGGCATGATCCCTTTTACGATGTTCATCAACAAGCCGACTTATTCTCTTTCATCCTATGCGAAAGAACTCGGATATGACACTTTCGCGATGCACCCGTATCTTGCATCAGGATGGTCGAGAACGACAGCTTATCCCAACCTGGGCTTTGATGACTATTATTTCATCGACGATTTTGACTACGATAAATCGGATCTGATCAGGGGATATGTATCGGATAAGGCCGCGTACAGGAACCTCCTTCAGATGCTGGAGAAGAGGGGAGACGGCCCCAAGTTCGCACTCCTCGTAACGATGCAGAATCACGGCGGATATGATATGGACTACGATGATCTTAAGGTTAAGCAGTATCTGAAGGGCGATGCTGCATATGTCCCCGAGCTCAACAGGTTCCTGACTCTCGAGCATGAGAGCGACCTTGCACTCGAATACTTCCTCGGCGAGCTTGCGAAGAGCGATGAGAAGTATACGGTCCTGATCTTCGGCGATCACCAGCCTAATATAGCTGTACCGGGCAGTATGGATATGGGAGCTGAGAAGTGGGTCGTACCTTATATCATCTGGACTAATTACGACATGCCGGAGGATGTCTATAACAGGCAGTTCAATGACGGCTATCCGTATACGAGCCTTAACTATCTCGCACTTGATGTCCTTGAGGCGGCGGGCATCGGCAACTCGGAGTATTTTGATTTTGTTGCTTCACTCCGAAAAGTGGTCCCCTGCTTCGGCTCCATGGGATATTATTCCCTCGAGAAGGAACAGTGGCAGCCTCTTAGGGATGCCGCGGGAGAAGAAGCCGAAGCCATAAGGCTCTACAAGAGCCTGCTCTATTATGAGTATTTTGACAGATGATCTTTTGACACATTTCATGGGAAAAGGGTAAAATAACATCAGAAATACATACCGCGGAGGTGTATCATGGCTATTCGCATTTTGACTATAAGCAGACAGTTCGGAAGCGGAGGAAGATCCATTGCCAAAGATATCGCGAACAGGCTCGGATGGGATTACTACGACAAGGATATAATCGATGAGATCTCCCTTGAGACAGGCTTTTCGAAGGAATTCGTAGCGAGCAAGAGTGAAGAGGCTCCCGGAAAGACAGTATTCTCATACGGATTCGAGAGCCACGGTATCCCCGGGATAATGAACGGAATGAGCACTCATGATTACCTGTGGACCGTCCAGAGGAAGATCGTAAGACAGATCGCCGAGAAGGGAAAGCCCTGTGTCATCGTAGGCCGTAATGCCGATTACATACTGAAGGATTTTGAAGGAGTCTTAAATGTCTTCATACATGCCGATATGGAGTTCAGGATCAACAGGGTCCTCCGTAAATACGGCCAGAGCGAGGTCAAGATCGAGAAGAGGCTCAATGACAAGGATAAGAAGAGGGCTGTCAACCATAAGCATTTCACGGATCTTCAGTGGGGATTTGCTCCCAATTATGATCTGACGCTTAATTCCTCAAAGCTCGGTCACGACAAATGTGTCGAGATCCTCGAGAATGTCATAAAAGGATCAGAGAATGAAGTGAATAAAGATTGACAGGATCATAGTATTTGGTTTAGATTTAACGGGGTCTTTTATAAGACCTCGTTTTTTATTTGTTTCATAAAGGGGAGAATCAGTATGATAATCAAGATCTCTATGCTCGTCCTGTTCTTCGCCGTAATGGTAGCGGTAGGTATCGCATGCCACAAGAAGGCGACAGACGTAAACGGGTTTGTTCTCGGAGGAAGATCGGTAGGTCCCTGGCTTACTGCATTTGCTTACGGAACCAGTTATTTTTCGGCTGTAATCTTTGTCGGTTATGCGGGCCAGTTCGGATGGAAGTTCGGTATCGCATCAACATGGATCGGCCTCGGAAATGCAGTCATAGGTTCACTTCTGGCATGGGTCATCCTCGGAAGAAGGACAAGGCTCATGACACACAGGCTCGACTCCAGGACGATGCCTGAGTTCTTCGCAAGGAGATATGATTCCAAGGCGCTTCGTATAGGAGCATCCCTTATCACGTTCATATTCCTCATCCCCTATACGGCTTCGCTCTATAACGGTCTGTCGAGGCTTTTCGAAATGGCTTTCGGCATTCCCTACAGCTACTGCATCATCGCGATGGCTGTGCTTACCGGCATCTACGTTATAGCCGGCGGATATATGGCGACTGCGGTCAATGACTTTATCCAGGGCATAATAATGCTCGCAGGTATCGTTGCCGTCATCGCTGCAGTACTCAACATCAACGGAGGTGCGATGAGTTCCGTCATCAAGCTCGCTGAGGTCAAGGGAGACTTCCCTGATTTCCCCGGTGCATATTCATCATTCTTCGGACCTCTTCCCGTTGACCTCATCGGTGTCGTGATCCTTACTTCTCTCGGTACATGGGGACTCCCCCAGATGGTCCAGAAGTTCTATGCGATCAAGCATGAGTCCGCTATAAAGAAGGGAACCATCATCTCCACATTCTTTGCGGTAGTCGTCGCAGGCGGATGCTATTTTCTCGGCGGATTCGGAAGGCTCTTCCTTTCCCAGGAGGAGGTAGATGCATACGGATTTGACGCGATCGTTCCCAAGATGCTCGAGAACCTTCCCGATATCCTTATCGCGGTAGTTGTTATACTCGTTCTCTCGGCTTCGATGTCGACACTGTCTTCACTCGTTCTGACTTCCAGCTCGACGCTTACGCTCGACGTTCTCGATACGGCTAAGAAGATGGAGGAGAAGTCCAAGGTTATCTGGATGAGAGTCCTCATCGTAGTCTTCATCGTCATCTCCGCATCCATAGCACTCGTCCAGTATTCGAGCCCCGTAACGTTCATCGCACAGCTCATGGGCGTATCCTGGGGTGCTCTCGCAGGCGCATTCCTTGCACCTTTCCTCTTCTCTCTCTACTGGAAGAAGACGACAAAGATATCCTGCTGGGTATGCTTCATATTCGGTTCCGCTATCATGATCCTGAATATGTTCTTCAGGTCATCGTTCCCGACGCTCCTTGCTTCACCCATCAACTGCGGTGCTTTCGCGATGCTCGCGGGATTCATCATCGTTCCTGTCGTCAGCCTTATCACGCCCAAGCCCGATCAGAAGCTCGTCGAGAATGCTTTCGAAGCATATGAGGTTCCTGTTACGGTCAAGTCCAAGGCTATCCTTGAGCAGGAAGACGACTGATAATCCGCGACATCGCTATACTACTATTATCTGAGGGCGAATGATTATCTGAATAAGACCGTTACGGAATAAGGATCCGGATCCGGTCTTCGAACGAATGGTCAGGAGGCTGTCCCGAGTATGCGGGACAGCCTCTTTTATCCTTTTCGATGTGGTATAATCAAAAGTGGAAAAAGAATATCTGAGAGGTGTCTATGAGAGGTCTGCATACGCCCGTATCCGAACTTCGTAAAAGTGTTTTCGTTGAGGTTGCCAGGATAGCTTTTGAGTCCGGCAACGTGAAGGATGATCTTGAGGCGCTGCCTTATAAGATATCTCCGACAGAGACTCCTAAATTCGGCAATAACATCTATCAGGAAAGAGCTATTCTGGCGGAACGTGCAAGACTTGCGATGGGACTGTCACTGAGACCGGCAAATGTTCCCGTCCATATTACGAGCGGTCTTGACCAGAGTACGGTCGAGGAGATCTATTATGAGCCGCCGCTCATGCAGGTCATCCCGTCGGCATGTAATGCCTGTGAAGATAATGTATATGAGGTGAGCAATCTGTGCAGGAACTGCCTGTCGCATAACTGTGTCGAGGTATGTCCTGTCGGAGCTGTTTCCATGATAGACGGTCATTCCCATATCGATCAGGAAAAGTGTATCAAGTGCGGAAAGTGTAAGGCCAGCTGCCCTTATGATGCCATCGGAAGGAAGGTGCGTCCCTGTTCTCTGTCATGCGGTGTCAAGGCCATAGGATCCGATGAACTCGGAAGGGCGGTCATAGATAATACCAAGTGCCTGTCATGCGGAATGTGCATGGTCAACTGTCCTTTCGGAGCGATAGCTGATAAGTCGCAGTTCTTCCAGATGATAAGAGCCATGAAGTCAGGTGACGAGATAGTCGCCGAGATAGCTCCCGCTTATATAGGTCAGTTCGGTCCCGAAGCTACAAAGGACAAGATCGTTGCTGCGCTCAAGCAGCTCGGTTTTTCCGAGGTATATGAAGTCGCTCTCGGTGCCGATATCGGTGCCATAAGCGAAGCAAGGGATTATGTAGAGAACGTGATCCACGGCGACAAGCCGTTTGCCCTGACATCATGCTGTCCTTCGTGGGCTATGCTCGCCAAGACATTTTTCCCTGAGGTCAAGGATCAGATATCGCTCGAGCTTACGCCTATGGTCGCTACTGCAAGGAGCATCAAACAGAAGCATCCTGATGCGAAGGTCGTATTTATAGGACCGTGTGCTTCAAAAAAGCTCGAGGCCATGAGAAGGACAGTAAGATCTGATGTTGATTTTGTCATCACTTTCGAGGAGCTCGATGCTATCTTTACTGCAAAGGGCATAGACCCGAAGACAGTCGAGGCAAAAGGATCGCTCCACGATGCGACCGGCGCAGGAAGAGGATATGCCGTTGCGGGCGGAGTCATGGGTGCGATAAAAAAGTGCATTGAGGAATACTATCCCGATGAGACTCTCGTATGTGAGCATTATGAAGGGCTTGCAGACTGTAAGACTGCACTTCTCCTCGCGAAGAACGGCAAGAAGAACGGAATGCTCATAGAGGGAATGGCCTGTCCCGGAGGATGTGTTGCCGGTGCAGGTACGCTCATAGATGTTACAAAGGCAAAGAAGGAGATCGAGAATATGGTTAAACAGTCCACGAGACCGATCCCCGATCTTGATGCCGAGAAGATAATCGAAGGAAAGTAAGTCAGAGAAGATTCTGAGGAGGAACGGACGATGGATAAACTGTTTGGAGGAAAGGAAACTGCATCTTTAGGATTCGGTCTGATGAGACTTCCCGAGAAGGACGGCGCTATCGACCTTGACAGAGTCTGCGATATGGTGGATGCATATATGGATGCAGGATTGAACTACTTCGATACTGCTTATGTCTACCACGGAGGCAAGTCTGAGGAAGCCGTTAAGGAGGCCATCGTAAAGAGGTATCCCCGCGAACTGTTTACTGTCGCTACAAAGCTTCCTGCCTGGTGTATCCACAAACAGGAAGATGTCGACAGGATCTTTAATGAGCAGCTCGAAAGGTGCGGTGTCGATTATTTTGATTACTATCTGCTCCATTCCGTAGAAGACGGCAATAATTATGATACCTATGAGAATTTCGACTGTTTTTCGTGGGGCATGAAGATGAAGGAAGAAGGGAAGATCAGGCACTTCGGTTTTTCCTATCACGGCAGTCCCGATCTTCTCCGGACCATTCTCGAATGGCATCCCGAAGTCGAATTTGTACAGATCCAGCTTAATTATGCAGACTGGGAGAATCCTGTTGTAAGATCGGGCGAACTGTATGAGATCCTGAGGCAGAAGGATATACCGATGGTTATCATGGAGCCTGTCAAGGGAGGAAGCCTCGCGAACCTGATGCCGGAACTCGAGAAGATGCTCACAGATGAAAGACCCGGATGCTCGCCTGCTTCGTGGGCTCTGCGTTTCTGCGCATCGCTCCCGGGAGTCAAAATGATCCTTTCCGGAATGTCCACCGAGGAACAGATGAACGATAATATCGGCACCTTCAGGAATCTTGAACCGCTGAGCGAAAAGGAGAAGGGGATAATCGAGGAGGTCAGGAAGATAATGATGTCCAAGCCGACTATCTCATGTACCGCCTGTAAGTACTGTGTTGACGGATGCCCGATGAGCATCATGATCCCCGATATCTTCAGAACTGTCAACACAATGAGGCTCTATAACGATGAATTCAGGCCAAAGACGTTTTATCAGGGGCTTATACAGAGATACGGAAAGGCTTCCGACTGCGTTGCATGCGGTCAGTGCGAATCGGTTTGCCCCCAGCACCTGCCGGTCATAAAGCTCCTGGAGGAGGCATCTGAACTGCTCGATGGTGAAGACAGCGGCAGATGAAAGACAGATAAGGAGTAATAACAGGTAAAGTGCTGCAGACATCGCTTCTTATAACATTTATCATATCGAGCGTTCTTTCGCTCATATATGCCATGATGTGGCATAAGCATTTTGATGTTCATTTTACGCTGATATTCGTATTCCTTCCGATCTCGATCCTGGGAACATATATGCTCTCGGTCTCTTCCAATCTCGAGGAGGCCCTCCTTGCAAACAGGATACTCTACCTGGGACCGTGCTTCGGAGTACCGTTCCTGTCGCTGATGATCTTCTATCTGTGCAGGGTCAATGTCAACAGGGTCATAAAGGCGATCCTTCTGCTGATGAATTCTGCGATATACGCATCTGTCCTTCTGCCGCCGGGAACAGCCTTTTCGATATACGACTCATGTTCTTTTGAGATCAAGGACGGGACAGGAAATCTCATAAAGGACTACGGCCAGATGCATAAGCTCTTTATCATCATGCTGATCGTCTATGCGGTCATGTGCCTGTGTGTCCTTACGTATGCATTTTTCCGCAAGAAAGAGGCATCCAGGATGACGATCCTCCTTCTGTTCGTGCTCGAGATCCTTTCGACGGGAAGCTATTTTGCAAGAAGGCTTTTCGATATGCCTATCGAGCCGACGCCGTTCGTCTATGTCCTCGGTCAGCTGATAATCCTTTTCATCGTATACAGGATCGGTCTTTATGACGTCAACGATTCCGGAATCGATTCCCTTGTCGAGAGAGGAAATACGGGATTCATATCATTTGATTACAAGCTCAGATATTTAGGCTCCAACGAGACTGCCAAGAAGTTCTGGCCCGAGATCGAGAGCCTCAGGGTCGACAGATCGGTCGAGGAATTCCCGGGATTCAAGGATACAGCCGTCAAATGGATACACAGGTTCGTTCATGACGAGTCGAAGAATGAGTATCATTTCGAAAAGGACGGCAAGAACTACCAGGTCGACGTTAACTACCTCTATGACGGCAGGAGAAGGAGGGGATACCAGTTCTTTATAACCGATGACACGGCCGACCAGGAGTATATCAAGCTCATAAGCAGATATAATGACGAACTCAATGAGGAAGTCGAGGAGAAGACGAGGCACATCGTAAAGATGCATGATAACCTGATCCTTTCGATGGCGACCATGGTCGAGAGCAGAGACAACTCCACGGGCGGGCATATCAGGAGAACGAGCACATGTGTAAAGCTCCTTATCGATGAGATGAAAAAGGATAATGTTCCGGAACTTACCGATGAATTCTGCAAGAATGTCATTAAGGCTGCTCCGATGCACGATCTCGGCAAGATAGCAGTCGATGATGCCGTCTTAAGAAAGCCCGGTAAGTTTACACCCGAGGAATTTGAGAAGATGAAGAAGCACGCACCCGAAGGTGCGAAGATAGTCCATGAGATACTTAAGGATACGGATGATGAGTCTTTCAGGGTGATCGCCGAGAATGTCGCACATTACCATCATGAAAGGTGGGACGGTTCAGGCTATCCGTCGGGTCTTAAGGGTGAACAGATACCGCTCGAGGCGCGTATTATGGCTATTGCCGATGTATATGATGCGCTCGTCAGCAAGAGAGTCTACAAGGAGAGAATGTCTTTCGAGAAGGCGGATTCGATAATAATGGAAGGAATGGGGAAGCATTTCGATAAGGGGCTCGAGAAGTATTATGTTGCCGCCAGGCCGCACCTGGAGGACTACTACCGCGAGAGCGGCGAGTGATGAGGAAAAATCTTTTTGAACTGACATGCAACCTTAACGTGCGGTTTGCGAGTATAGAGGTAAGAAGCCAAGAACGGAGGAACACAAAAATGATAATGAATCCGCAGAAGAATTATAGAAAGCCCCTGTACGCAATAGGTGCCGCAGCTCTCATTGCAGCTGCTTCACTTACCGGATGCGGAGGTGACAAGAAGAGCGCATCGAGAAGGAGCGAACCTACATGGCCGACACAGGCGACGGAACCCATTCTTGACGGTGATGTGGATATCATGGGAGAGGCCGATATCTATGACTGTGATGATTATGAGCCGCTTCCCGAGCCCGAACAGAAGGATTATCAGGACATTGAGGATAATCTCGAGATCGAAGGCGGCGTCGCTTTATATGACGCTGAGTGACAGTTTAGGAACATAATATGAGATCTGACGGGACGGTCACTCGGCTGTCCCGTTTATAAAGGAGACATGGAATGAACTTTACACTGCATCTGACAGAGAACTGCAATCTGGACTGCAGCTACTGCATAAGGGAAAAGTGCCCGCGCGATATGTCCGAAGAAGTCCTTGATGCGGCATGCGAGCTTGCTTTTGCCCATGGGAGCAGTGCGGGGTTCTGTTTTTTCGGCGGTGAGCCTCTCCTTAAAAAAGACCTGATATACAGAGCTCTCGATATCTGTCTTGAGAAGTCACGTGTGACAGGTATCCCTTTTAAGTGCAAGATGACTACTAACGGAACGCTCCTTGATGAGGAATTCCTTGCCCGCGCGAAAGAGGTCAGGATGGGGATCGGTCTTTCCTTTGACGGAAAGGCCCAGGATATCTGCAGGAGGTTCGCTAATAAGGAAAGATCGCCTTCCTCTGAAGTGCTTGTTAAAAAGGCTAAGCTGCTGCTTCAGTATATTCCCGATGCAATGGCTATGGCGACGATAGCGCCTCAGGCCGTTCCTTACTATTTTGAATCAGTAAAGTATATTCACGATCTCGGCTTCAGGAAGGCTTCGTTTGTTATCGCCTACGGCGAGAAGGTTCACTGGACAGATGAAGACCTCGATCTTCTCTCGGAACAGATCGATAAGACCGGAGAGTACGTTCGCGGTCTTTTCGAAAAGGGGGAGGATTTCTATTTTTCTCCGCTCGATGCGAAGATCGCACAGTGCATCAAGGATATCAATCCCGCTGACCGCTGCCATCTTGGGACAAGGCAGATGCCGGTAACTCCCGACGGAAAGCTCTATCCCTGCACATCTTTTATAGGGGATGAGGAATATCTTCTCGGGGACGTATTTACCGGTTTGGATATAGAGGCGCAAAAGCGGATAGCGATGAAAGCCAGGGCACCCGAGACCTGCCTTCAGTGCGATCTTCTGAAGCGCTGTACGAATTCGTGCGGATGTGCCAACCGCATGAACACGGGCGATGAGAATAAGGTTTCGCCTCTTCAGTGCGCTTATGAAAGGATGATAATCGAACAGGCCGATAAGATCGGCGAGGCAATGTATACTTTCGATCAGGATAGGTTTGTAAAAAAATACTCAAAGATCTGATGATTAAATGACCTGCGACCTGCCAGCCTCCGCCCGGAGGCTGTTTTTCTGTGCGTTTATTGTTGAATGCGCGAATTACCCGTTTTGTTGCTCAGAAGAATATAAATGAGTAATAATCTGAGCAAAATGACTGGTGGTTACTCATTTTGTTACTCAGAAACGTAGGGTTGAGTAACTTATTGAGTAAACGTAAACATAATTTGATATTTTCTCCGGGATTCTTCATTTTGATAATGTGTGGTACAATTAACTGTTATTAAATAAGAAAGCGGGTCGGTTATGGCTAGGATTGATTCAATCAGCAAGACATTTGAGCCGAATGAGGCAGAACCCAGGCTCTATAATGAGTGGATGGAGAAGGGCTATTTTAAGCCTGAAGTGACAAAGGAAGGAGAGGCGTTCTCTATCGTGATGCCGCCGCCGAATATCACGGGACAGCTTCACATGGGACATGCACTGGACAATACGCTTCAGGATATCCTTGTCAGATATAAGAGGATGAGAGGTTTCAGAACGCTTTGGGTACCTGGAACCGACCATGCGTCTATCGCCACTGAGGCGAAGATCGTTGAGCAGATGAGGAAAGAGGGGATCTTTAAGGAAGATCTCGGCAGAGAGAAGTTCCTCGAGCGTGCATGGGACTGGAAGAAGACATATGGAGGCAGGATAGTCGAACAGCTCAAGAAGATAGGTTCATCATGTGACTGGAGCCGTGAGCGCTTCACTATGGATGAAGGATGTTCTGATGCCGTTAAGGAAGTTTTCGTTAAGTATTACAACCAGGGACTTGTCTACAGGGGGGAGAGGATCATCAACTGGTGTCCTCACTGCCTGACGTCTATTTCAAACGCAGAGGTCGAGTATGAGGATCAGGAAGGTCATTTCTGGCATCTCAGATATCCCCTCGAGGATGGAAGCGGATATGTAGAACTTGCTACGACAAGACCTGAGACGCTCCTCGGCGATACTGCTGTTGCAGTTAATCCCAAGGATGAGAGATATAAGGATATCGTAGGGAAGATGCTCATCCTGCCGCTCGTAGGCAGAAGGATCCCCGTTGTTGCGGATGATTATGTTGATATCGATTTCGGTACAGGTGTCGTTAAGATCACACCTGCCCACGACCCCAATGACTTCGAGGTTGGACAGAGACACGGACTCGAGATCATTAACGTCATGACTGATGATGCGAAGATAACGGAAGATTATCCTAAATACGCAGGAATGGATCGTTTTGAGGCCAGAAAGGCTATCGTCAAAGACCTCGAGGAAGGCGGATTCCTCATCAAGGTCGAGCCCCACGATCACAATGTAGGAACATGCTACAGATGCGGAACTACGATCGAGCCGAGGGTATCGCTTCAGTGGTTCGTCAAGATGGAAGAGCTTGCAAAGCCTGCCATCGAGGCCGTTAAGGATGGAAGGATCAGATTCGTTCCCAAGAGATTTGAGAAAAATTACTTCAACTGGATGGAGGATATAAGAGACTGGTGTATCTCGAGACAGCTCTGGTGGGGCCATCAGATCCCTGCTTTCTATTGCGATGACTGCGAAGAGATCGTAGTTACCAAGGAAAATGAGGCGGTCTGCCCCAAGTGCGGAAAGAAGATGCGTCAGGATCCGGATACTCTCGATACATGGTTCTCCTCGGCTCTCTGGCCGTTCTCCACGCTCGGCTGGCCCGGGTCTACTGAAGATCTTAAGGAGTTCTATCCTACGGATACTCTCGTTACAGGCTATGACATCATCACTTTCTGGGTATCCAGGATGATAGTTGCCGGTATGGCACATATGAAGGATGTTCCTTTCAAGGATGTTCTTATCCACGGTCTCGTAAGGGATTCACAGGGCAGGAAGATGAGTAAGTCCTTAGGCAACGGTATCGATCCTCTTGAGATCATCGAGAAGTCCGGTGCCGACAGCCTCAGATTTGCTCTTGTTACGGGTAATGCGCCCGGAAACGATCAGCGCTTTATGCCTGATAAGATCGAGATGGGAAGGAACTTCTCCAATAAGGTCTGGAATGCCATGAGGTTCGTCATAATGAACTGTGAGGATGACCTTTCTTTCGATAAGGTCGATCCTTCAAAGTTCACTCTTGAAGACAAGTGGATCCTCACCGGACTTCACAGGGTTGTCGAGGAGGCTACTTCCAATTACGAGAATTATGATTACGGTGTTGCGCTTTCCAAGATCGTTGACTTCATCTGGGAGAGCTACTGTGACTGGTATATCGAGATCGCGAAGAGCAGGCTTTTCGATAAGGAATGCGAGACAAGGCTTGAGGCGCAGTATCTGCTCAACTATGTCCTTGGCGTATCCATGCAGCTGCTCCATCCGTTCATGCCTTTCGTAACAGAGGAGGTCTATTCGAACCTCTTCCTCGGCGAGAGGGCTGAATCCATCATGATATCCGACTGGCCGGATGCTTCGAAGATCCCTTCGTTCCCCGAGGACGAGAAGATGATGACAACGCTCATGGATGCCATCAGATCTATGCGTAATATCAGGGCCGAGATGGGTGTTGCTCCCTCCAGGAAGGCACACATCATCCTCGTTACAGGCGACAGCTCTATCGAGGATATGTTCAAGAAGGGTCTTCCTTTCCTTGAGAGACTTGCTTCCGTAAGCTCGATGGATTCCCGGAGTGACAAGAACGGTATCCCTCAGACTGCTGTCGGTGCAGTTTTTGCAGGCGGTGAGATCTATATGCCGCTCGAAGACCTTATCGATATCAGTAAGGAGCTCGAGAGGCTCGGCAAGGAGAAGGAGAAGCTTGAGGGTGAGCTCGGACGTGTTAAGGGAAAGCTTGCGAATGAGTCATTTGTAAGCAAAGCTCCTGCAAAGGTCATAGATGCGGAACGTGAGAAACTCGCTAAGTATGAGGAAATGTATAACGGTATTGTCGAGCGTATCGCCATGCTGGGCAAAAACTGATAGAATAGTTCTAACTGTTAATAGGGAGGTATATGAAAATGGCAACAGGATTTGAAGATCAGGCCAAGGTGGCGGCTCTTCCTCAGGAGGGGATACACTGTTTCCCCGCCAGCGGAAAGCAGGTTAAGACGAGAAGGATCGTCTCCGCTATATTGGCACTGGTATTTATCGCGATCGCGGTATGCGGATTCGTTATGGGTGATACCAATTATGTTCTTATTGGTATCGGTATCCTCGGACTCCTCATCACGGTGCTCGTATTTGCACAGTCGTTCCTTATAGCTAACTACAGAGTAGCTGTTGATTATAACGACAAGAAACTCGTTCTCCGTTATCGTTTCAGCACGATAGAGATCCCTTTCGAGAACTTTGACGCACGTGACGGAGAGCCCGACATGGCTGAGGAGCTCCTCGACAAGAGCACATCGGCAGGCGAGAAGAAGTATTATCTCGTTCTTGATGATGTATTCCAGGAAGCCTGCTTCCAGACATCCAACAAGGACCTCGCTTCCAATGAGGACTTTTTCAAGCTCAAGGAAGAATGCCTTGCTATCGCGGAGGCATACGGTGCGAGAAATGATGAGAATGCCATCAAGCCCATAGATGCTAAGCATGGCGGTATCCCTGTCGGCTCAGATGACAGGATGAAGGAAGCCGGCGCTGATGCTGACGAGGCTGATGAAGCCGTAGACAGTGTCCTTGCTGCTGCCAATGTAGCCGCAGGCGAGGTCGGAGATGCGATCGATGAGGCGAAGGAAGAAGTTGTTTCCGAGGCAGCCGAGAAGGTCGATGTCGTAGAGGAGCTCGCTGAAGAAGCTACAGAAGCTGCGGATGAAGCAGCAGAGGAAGCAAAGGAAGCTGCTGATGCTGCCGGATCCGAAGAGTGATCCTGAGTAATTAATATAAGGGAGTTGTCTCAAAAGTGATTAGTTCACAGCGAGGCAACTCCTTTTCTTTTGTTCAAAACTCTACGAAATAAGCAGCCAAAATCGTCCGAAACAGATGTTTAACAAGCATTTTTGTAGATAACTCCATTTCAGGGCATGC
>JAFXMZ010000021.1 GCA_017529925.1 Clostridiales bacterium | reverse complement strand
TCGCTCAGTTTTATTGTACAGCATACGTCCTCCTTGTAGATAGATTTTATATCTATGTCCACACATCAGCCGTACTGCCGGCAGTACGGCTGATGTGTTTCCTTTTTTGAGAACGTGTCTACTTTTACGTTACCACTTCAGTCTGTACAACAAATGAAAGTGAAATGAAAACAGAACCGACGAACTTGGGACTTACTTATCCGATGCCACTGCGCCCCTCAAGACTATCTCCGCGACGACGTCGTCACCATTGTTTGAGAGCGAGCACGAACCGCCCTGCTTCTCGATTATGAGCTTCGCGAGATAGAGCCCGAGACCCGAGCCGCCGCTTCGCCTGCTACGTGATGAATCAGTGCGGTAAAATGCTTCAAACAAATGCGGCAGATCCTTCTCATCGATATGCGCACCGGAGTTCCTTATCACGGTCTTTATATTTCCTTCTCTTTCGTGTGCTGATACGGTAACAGCAGCGCCTTCCTTCGAATAGAAAACGGCATTCGAAAGGAACGTCCCCAGGGCGAGTGAAGTTAGCTCACGGTTGCCCTCGAACATCAGTCCTGATCCGAAATCTTTTTCAAGTGTTATCCCCCTGCTCTCAAACAGTTCAGACATCTCCTCCGTCTTCTCTTCGAGGATAGCGGAGAAGTCCTCCGGGGAAACGGCAATATCGGAAGATGACTGCATCTTCGAGACGGTAAGTATCTCGTTTATGAGGCTCTCCATGCGCCTGACACTGCCGAGTGCACGCGGAAGATATTCGTCGCGGTCCTTATAGGGACCGACGCCGTCGATCATGCCCTGTATCTGTCCTTCGAGTATCGTCACGGGGGTCTTCAGTTCGTGCGATGCCGCCGCGAAAAAGACATCCTTCTGGCTCTCGAGCTCATTGACCCTCTTGATCTCCTTCTCGAGTTCTTCGGTCCTGTTCTGAAGCTGCCCGAGAGTGTCCCCGAGCTTAACGGACATTGAATCAAGGGAGCGGCCAAGATCGCCGATCTCATCTTTCCTCTTTGTGCCCGTCCTGACATCAAAATCAAGATCCGCCATCCGCGATGACACCTGCGACAATTTGCGCACCGGTCTCGCGAACAGGTAAGTGTAGAGAACGGAGCATATGATCGACACAACGGTAACGATTACAGCCATCAGCGGGAGCTTATCCCGAATCGCCTGAGTCAGCACGTTCTCCTTATCGTAAAAAGATGCACATCTCAGGGTGTAGACTGTGCTGTCCCCGTCAAACATAAACTCTTCGATGAGCGTATAATCGAGTGAGTCCGCATGGGCATCAAAGAGTGCCCAGAACTGCTTCTCGGTCTTCATCGCATATTCGGAATCCGTGACCGCGACGAGCGAATAGCTGCCGACCTTGATCGTTCCCCTGTAGAGAATGAGATATGCTCCCGTTTCGATATGAAAATCGTCCATCAGCTTGCCGCACTCTTCATAGCCAGCCTCCCGCATATCAGAAACGAGCTCCTGGAACTTCTGATTGACCTTCTCCTGAGCCTGAAGATCGTAGCTCTGCGGAACGGAATTATAGAGTATGCCGATTATCACCGCGCCGAAAATGATCTGCACGGCGAACGTTATCAGGAATACCTTGACCGATAATCTGCTAAACGGGTTCTTTCGCAACTCTGTATCCCTTTCCCCTCACCGTCTCGATATAATCCCCTCCGAGCTTGTGGCGCAGGTTCTTTATATGGCTGTCGACGATCCTCTCGTCAACGAGCGGATTATAGTCCCACAGCATATCAAGAAGGACTTCTCTCGTGAATATCCTTCCGGGATGTTTAACTAGCGTGAGCAGTATATCGAACTCCCTTGAAGTGAGCTCGACTTTATTCCCGTTGACCGTGACTTCCATCATGTCGGGGATGATCTTCAGATCGCCCCACATTATCGAATCCGCCTTCTCCTGTTCCCTCTCGCCGCGTCTTAATATCGCATTGACCTTACGAAGAAGGACCGGCATCGAAAAGGGCTTCGTAACATAGTCGTCCGCCATCACGTCATAACCTTTTATGACTGACTTCTCGTCCCCCAGCGCCGACAGAAATACAATAGGCACATCAGACTTCTTCTTTATGACTTCGCAGACTCCGTACCCGTCGATCTTCGGTATCATGATATCGAGGATGACAAGGTCGAATCTGTCCTTTGCGAAAAGGTCGATAGCACCGACACCGTCCTCTGCCCACAGCACGCAGTATCCCTCATTTTCGAGGTAGCTCACGAGCAGTTCCCTGATATCGGGTTCATCTTCGACTACGAGTATTCTTTTCTTATCCATATATCCATTATAATCCCGTTTTGTGGATTTATTGTGGAGTGTTTTTGAGACGAAAAAGAGGGCCGTCCGAAGACAGCCCTCCTGATCTCATCTGACTGTGAGCCGGCACTTATTCCGTCTCGCCCGTATCATCCCACTCTCCGCTCGAGTCGGAATTCGTGATGATATCATCTAGATCAAATCTGATCACCTCAAGATCAAGTCCTTCGTATCTTTTCATATCCCTTTCCTCCCTTATCCGTTTGCAGGCTTACAAGCCTCGGCGAAAAGCCACAGAGCTGCGGCCATATCCCTCTCGGGACCGCCTGACTTGATCCTGTTGTTCAGATATGTATAAGGCGATATCGTGATACTGCCGTTGCCGATCTGAACCGTGTATTCATTCGTGAGTCTCGAAGCATAGATATTGTCGATAGTAGCGATGCCGTTCACGATCGGGATCTCCTCACCGCCTACTGTGACGGAATCTACCGTAACACCTGCAGCAGGAACGACCCTGACCTCGAGATCTACAGTATCGTTGAAGGACATACGGTAGTAGACATTCTTGAATGTCGCATCATCCTTGACCTTCGTGACCTTATGACCTGCAAGAGCCTCGGTTGCTGCAGCGATATCATTATCGGTAAGAGTAGCGAACTCTTCGCTTACTGCAGCGTGATCCTCGCCGATCGTCCAGTTGTTCTGAACGGAGAGATACTGCTGAGCGTAATAACCGTAGGCACCGAGAGAATGGACTATGCTCTCTTCACGGGATCCTTCCGTGATACTGCCCGTCTCGAGAGCATCGTTTATGTACTGCTGGATGCTGTACGGATTGCCCCTGTATGTATACTCCTCACCGTCATAGGTAAATGTGATAACAGGGATAACTTCCTCGGCGATATCGATAGACTTGAAGTATGCAGTCGTCTCATAGATACCGTAGTTATTTCCGCCGTATGAGCCAACCAGCTGAGGTTCGCTTACGGAACTGCAATTGCCCTCAAATGTGATGCTGAGGTTCTCATCATTGCTGTGGATACAGCTTCTCAGGACAAGACCTATCCTTCCGTCGAGGACTACATAATATCCCTGGACAAACTCATCATATGCGAAGATAAGCTCGCCGTCCTCATCCAGTACAAATGAGTCACCGGGTACATCCATACTGAAGTTGGACAGATCTCCCTTGCCGTTCAGTCCGGAGGTAAGAGGCTTATATCCCATATTCATGTGAGGGTGTATACCGATCAGGGCCTCACTGGTAAGCTCTCCTTCGATATTGATGGGATCACCATTATTAGGGAAATAGATATTATTATTCTCTCTATATGTGTTTTTACCGCAATAGTTCCCTGTGATAACGGGATCGCCGGACAGGCCCAGAGTAATGTTATCGCCCTGGAGGATGACACCGCCGTACAGCTCTCTATTATCAACATCTGAACCGTTACCCGTTATCGTACCTCCGGAGATGTGGGCTTCAACATCATTAGTAACACCATCCAGGAACAATCCGCATCCTCCGGATCCGGTATTCTCCGAGATCGTACCGCCGGTCATGGTGAAGGATCCGCTGTGGATCACTACGCCTGTGGCATTCTGTGTAATCGTTCCTCCGTTGACCGCTACCGAGTCGCCGTCGGATTCGATCGCGATAATGCTGAGTCCTGTTCCTCCGGTGATCGTACCGGCGTTAAGAATAAAGTCTCCGTGGTTCTCTATAGCCGAAGCTTCCGCCTTGAAATTGATGAGGCTTCCGTCTTTATTCGTGCTGTTGTCATCGATCGTGAAAGATGCGCCCTCAGCGATATAGACCGCAAAATCGTCCGCACCGTTTGCACCTCTTCCGAAATCGATCGTATGACCGTTAAGATCGAGTACTGATTCGATAGCTGCCGGAATGATAAACGAAGTATTCGTTGTCTGTCCCTCAAGGACTGACAGGTCATTGAGGAGTACTATCGTTCCGCCCTGGTTCATTCCTTCCTGGACGCTTTCCCATGTGCTCTTCCATACTGCCTTAACGGTTATGTCTTCATTGATCGTGATGGGAGTGTTGATCGGTGTCTCTACGCCGTCTATCTCCCAGTGATCGAATGTCTGACCCGTAGGAGGAGTGATCTCACAGACAGGCAGATAGTACTTGATGCCGGGCCTTGTCACGATATCCGCAGGTGCATTGCTGCCGCCGTTGGCATCATAGGAGATCGTAACAGCGTCCACAAATTCAACTTCTATAGTCGCAGCATAGGACGGCATCGTGAAAGCATAGTTCTCTCCTCCGAGCGGAGTAAGTACTACGGGCGAACTGCCTGTGACACTGACTCTCTGAACATACTTACCTGCAGGAGGCGTAACAGTAAATTCAACCCTGCTTCCCTGAGGAACCTTGTTAAGGTTGCTGTGTGAAGTAACACTGACTGTTCCGTCAGACGGGATATAAACATTCCTGTACTGACCGAATGCAGCAGTTATTGAAACATCACCTTCCGGCATCGTGAAACTTATGCCCGTGGGACGTCCTGAACCATCATAGTTAGAGATGTTAGTCTCGATCTCTTCTCCGTTACAGAGGACTACGGGATAGCTTGCTAATCCGTAGAAACTGTCGTCATAATACAGCCTGAAACCTACTGTGTTCCCTGCAAGTGCTGAACTGTCACAGATGATGCTTCCGCCGGTTCCCGACCAGGATTTCGTTATGTTATATCTCTTCGAAGCAGTAACTTCGACAGCTATGTCATTAGAAGCATACTGGTTGCTCGGGATAGTGAAATAATACGTATTTCCGGACGATATATCGATGGGATTTCCATAGGCTCCATAGTCGAAATACTGCTTTGTGGCAACCTCATATCCTTCGTCAGGAACTATCGTGAGATAGATCCTGTCTCCGGGATATCCATATGTCTGTTCAAGAGTTACTGTCGCATGCTCCTGTTTTCTGACATAGACATTCCTCTTATAACCTTTCTTGGTGATGTCTGCGACAAAAGTCTTAGATGAGTCGATAAACACAATGCCATTGGGGTATGACTCTCCGTCTGCACTCCATCCGTTAAAAGTGTACTTAGTCTTGTCTATACTTGTATTATTATTGTAGTAATTCATATAGACATCGTACAGATTGATCCTGTAGCCTTCATGATCGGCATCATAGAATGCCGCAAGATCAGGAACGCTGACTGAAACTGTATTGAATACAAAGCTTACTTTGATACCGCCGCATTCGCATACACCATTAACGAAATTGTGCTGTTCCTGCTGTCCTGCTCCCAGCAGACAGTTATCACAGTGGAATATGTGATACTCATTGGTTGTCGTATAGGTTCCGTTGGGATGGTCACAGGGTGTGATCCTGACAAAATTTGTAGAACCGTTCTTGCATACGTCAATACGATCAGCCGCAGGCGCAATACCGTACTGGCGCCCTGTCTGTGACTGCTCGGCATACCATACCTTGGCTCCGTCATACATCTGAAGTGCAGTCTGTTCCGGGATATTGTCGGTCTCTACCGTGAACGTTCCTCCGTGGATATTCAGGATGCTGCTGCCGGCAGGACAGTTAACGCTGTTAATTACGGTGATCTTTCCTGTGTTCTTATCCTGACTCCATATATGAAGTGCGGAACCATCACCGAGTATCAGACTGCTGAATGATTTATGCACTCCGTCGACCAGAATAATATTGACATCTGAACCTGTTACAGTGATGCTTGAAGGCACATCAGAACTGTCATCAATGTAATACCATTCTCCGGAAAGTGTATCGATACCTGTAGTGATATTCACACATCCCGTAACCTTCGTCTTCTCGCCGTTATCGTTTATGTAATAAACGCAGTCGGCATACTCGGCATAAACGGTCGCATTGCTCGCAGGCATGCTGAATGTATATGTTCCGGAAGCCGTGGGAACAGCTTCTACAGTCCTTTCCTGAGTACCTTGGCCCCCCCAATATGTGTAATAAACGCCGGTACACACCTTATTAACAGGTTCGTTTACGGTTACCGTGATCACGTCATCTGTGTGTGCTGATACACGGTCACATGTTATCCCTTCGCCCTGTGTGATGTTATAAACGGGTTTGGGATCAGACTCGATTATATTTCCTTCTACGGAAACAGCAACATCCTTCGAAGGCATCGTAAATCCATACCTGCTGTTGCCGAGATAAGAAGCCCTTTCTCCGTTAACCCTTACGATCAGTTCATCCTCTACCTCATATCCGTCCTCGATGGAAAGGGTAACCGTCACATCTTCTCCGGCGACAGCCCTTGCAGGATTTACGGCAATCGAGAGGTGGTCTCTCATGATCGGAGTAATGGCATATGTCTTTTCGAAAGATGCGTTTACCGTTATCGCGGAATCCGATGCACTGACTGTGAGAGCATCCGGATCCCAGTTGACGGAATTTCCGTTAAGCTGGGTCACATCAAGACCTGTGAATGTATATCCGTCATCAGGAGTCACATGGATCTCGACCTGACTTCCGTAATCTACCCACTCAACGTGATCCGTACTGTTGTTCACCGTTGCATAGATGCTTCCGTGTCCCTCAGGGACTTCAAGAATAAGCGGATAAGCAAAATGTGTCTTAAATCCCAGGATATCGGATTCCGGCATTATGAACCTGAAAGTACCGTCGCCCATATTCTCGGCACGGGCAGTGCCTCTGTTGCCCGTTGCATCCCAGTATTCATAATCAACATAGGCACATGCTAATCCCGCATTACGGTCTTCATTTCCATTCCATCTTTCCTTGATCGTCGAATTTATGATGACTTCCTCTCCAACGGCTGCAGAAGTCTGCGAACAGGAAAGGATTCCGTATTGGTAGTCATCTGATTTCTGATATGTTACATCCGTTGAAGGATCGGCGATCGAATATGTATTTCCTTCTACCGTCGCATTGATCGTGATATCGTTATTGGGCATTATGATGTGGAAGATATTACCTCCGCCCGAGATATCGATCTCATCCATCGTCGTGCTTCCCGTACCAAATGAGAGGGACTTAAGTGAATATCCTCTGTCGGGAATAGCTATGATCTCGACAAGTTCATCTCTTCTTGCCGTTGGCTTATCTACAGTAAGCTGAAGGTGCTCGACCTCAGGGATCGTGATAACGTATGATCCTCCTGCCAAAGCGAATACCGGGTTGACCGTGACATCAGAATCAGGCATCTCAAAGACATAATAGTGTCCGAGTTCATCATACACAGGTGTGATCGTACCGTTATCCGTTGTAACCGTAAGGGAAAGGAGCCTGTAATCCTCATCAGGAAGGACTTCTATCATTACCTGATTACCGGTCATCTGGGTGGTAGCGACATCCTTTTCGAGGAATCCGAAGTAACCGCCTATCCTGATACCGCCGTTCTCATAGTCTCCGATATCTACATTATGAAGACCCTGTAAGGTCGTAATGCTGACATTTGCATCAGGCATCGTGAAAGAGATAATGTAGTCGTCTTCCCACTCATAGGGAACATCTTCTCCGTCTGATATTACGGAAATATTCTTGTCATGTGAAAGGGTCCTGACGTAGACCTTATCTCCCGGATGGAACCATTCCCTGGGAAAGGAAAGATCGCGGCTCAGGGACACGATGTCACCTTCGGATGCATCTACGCGAAAATGAGTAGTGGAACATCTCATACACTTACCGTACTCATCAATGACGTGATCCTCGGGAACGGACAGACCCGTCATTCCGCAATACGGACACTCAATTATGATGTGCTTTGTATTATCATCCCCGGAAAGTTCACACATACCGTAGCCTTGTGCACTTCCATGCTCACATTTCGCGATCGTGACATGATTAACTGAATCGGAATCAAGAACGTCGGAATAATCATCAGGCAGGACAAGTGACTGACCATCCCTGCTGTCTCCTGCATATACGGCAACACCTAGAGGCAGTCTTATACCGTTTTCACGATAGATCGATCCGTCATTTATAACGATCTTTCCGGATCTTTCCTCCTGATAGAAGACATTTAACGAGCGTCCGCCGACACTTCCGGCAAAGTATATACCGTACGGGATAGTGAGCGTAACACCATCATACACGAGTATGTTGACATCACGTACATTACCGATCACGGAAAGCTGCCATATGCTGGTATCCTGATCGACTACATACCACATATCATCGACACTGACTGTTTCCGAATCTGAAGACCCAAAGCATTTGACATTAGGGGAATCAAAATCGATATACCGCCTCTGACCGTGGTCATCGACATAATAGATCGTGGATTCGAACTGTACATCGATAACCGCATTTCCTGCAGGCATCGTTATATTGTATCTGCCGTTGGAATCCGGCGTGAATTCTTCCGTCTGCTGTACATTATTCCTGTCGGTATATGTGACGACCGCCTTTGAAGGAACAAAGAAATCCGAAGGAGCAGAATCTATCGTGATAATGTCACCGACATTATATACGCTCTTCTCATTCAGGACATTTACGGTACCGCGGTCTGTATCCCAATGCACTGCCATGGAATAATCGATCTTGCTTACATTGATCCCGAATTGGGTATCGCAAGTCGGTCCGCGGAACTCGAAAGTATAAATGCTGTTCTCCGGATCCGACATATCCGGCATATAGTCAGCACGTCCCCATGCGTATTCTGAACATCTGTACCATATCTCATCATTCACGTCGTATGAATAACCGGGGAGCACCAATACCGTAATATCGATGTAGTCCGGATTATGATACTGGAACGTGGTATTGATCGGATCGACCTCCACGCCCTCGACCACGACCTTTTGATACTCTATACCCTCGATAGTCGGCAACGTGAACGTATAAGTCTCGTCTGCCGAAACGGGCATTACAAAGCATCCCATGACCATGATGATACTTAACAAGATGGCAGTGATCCTGCCTCCTAAACCTGTTCGCTTACTCATAATCAAATCTCCTGTCTGTGTATTGCAAAATATAGTACACTAGTCTTTATTATAATATGCTTGAATACAATAAATATAGATAAAATGTTACGTTTTTTTAACTTTTTTACGGATCAGTCCGTCCAGAGCCGTTTTTTCCCGATCACCCCGAAAAGTATCCTCATCCGATATTCCTGTCACGGTCTTCCCGTTTTGTGGTAAAATCAAGCGGTACGCCTCCATAGTTTAATGGATAGAACAGCAGTTTCCGGTACTGCTGGTACGGGTTCGATTCCTGTTGGGGGTGCCAGCGCTCATATGCATTTGTGCCGCTGCAGACAGTCCTCGACGCTTCGCGCCTGCGGAACTTGCGGCACACCGCATTTTCGCTTGGTTCGGGAGATCACGGATGAGCTACTACGACATCAGGATCACGGTTGACGGAAGGACCGCTGTGCTCCCTTCCGATACTGACAGGATCGTCTTCATCAATAATGTCCATAACGTGTGGGAAGATGACGGCAGTCCTCTTACGCCCGATGATATGACTGCGCTCCTCGAATGCTACGGCAGGGATCTGCTGAAAGACATCAGCGAACGTGATATCAGGCCTTCTGTCTGTTTTGTCGACGGCGAAGACATGAACTACGGCAGTTCGGTCCTTTTTTCGAAGGATGGAAGACCACACATCAGAAGAGAAGGCGGACTTCTCAGAGCAGAGGATGATATCGATGTCAGAGAAACACTAAACTGCAATAACGGGAGAAAGAAAATGAAGATAACGGTCATCAATGGAACACAGAAACACGGCGTCACATACAGGCTCAAGGAGATCTTTCTCGAGCCCTTCAGGAACAGCGCCGAGATAACCGAATTCTATCTTCCGAAGGACTGCCCGGACTTCTGCTGCGGCTGCACGACATGCTTCCTGGGAGACCAGCATAAGTGCAAGGATGCAGAATATGTTCAGAAGATAGAAAAGGCGATGTTCGAAGCTGACCTGCTCGTATTCACCTCGCCTGCATATGTATACCATGCAACGGGTGCGATGAAAGCCATGCTCGACCATTTCGGATACCGCTGGATGCCTCACCGCCCTGCGAAGGAGATGTTCGGAAAACGCGCCGTCATCATCACACAGTGCCTCGGCGGAGGAGCCGGCTCTACCGCAAAAGACATCAGGGACAGCCTCTCTTGGTGGGGAATAAGCTACATTAAGACAATATCATTCAAGCTCATGAGCGAGATCCACTGGGAAAAGATCCCTGAGGAGAAGCGTGCAAAGATGTCAGCCAAGCTCGGGAAGCTGTCTTCGAGGATGCTCTCGGTCGATTATTCCGTCAGGCCTCATACTAGTATCGTCGTAAAGGGAAAGTTCATGGTCTGCCGCTTGCTCCAGAAAGGTCTCGGCAAGAAAAACCCCGAGTATACCGATTTCAATTACTGGAAGGATATGGGCTGGACTGAAGGCGTAAGGCCCTGGAAGGACTGATCCTCCGGCTCTGAAAGCCGGCTGACCACGGGCTGTCTGCAGACGGACCACAGGCCGACCGCAGACGCATCTTCTCCTCAGAAATCCACTAGGAAGATACTCACCCTTATCTTTACGAAGGAACCTTTCCTCTCAACATCCGTTACTTTGGCGGACAGGAGCTTGCCTGCGTCCATCAGACGGGCAAAGATCACATTATCCTTCTCGGGAACATATCCGACCTTCCTTCCGTCCTTCGCATTCATCACGATCGCATTTGAATCGAATTTATTATCCTCGCGCTTAAGGGTCAGCATGTCGCCGCTCTTTACCGAATCGAGTACTGAAGGATCAGGAAGATGATGCGTCCCCGCCACGAATGAGTCAAACAGATGTATCTCCCTCGTAAGAGGCTTCAGGACTTCACCGAGCCCCATCCTCTCGACCTGGTTTATGAGCTTGGTCTCCGGTATCGATAATCCTGATGATCCGTTATCAGTTTCCATCACCTTTTATCTCCTCATACTGTTTCTTCAGCGAATCCCTGTATTCAGTATACTCTTTGATCTGCTTATCTATCTCCTCATTCTTCTTCTCTATCTTCCCGTCATCATTGATGAGCTCGAGATATGTATATGGTTCATGCGTTACGATGTCCTCGATCCTCTCCTCGAGTCTTCTTATCTTCTCGTCAAGATCATCGACCATTATCTTCGAGTGGTCGAGACCTTTATCACGGAGGATCTTATTGACCATGACGGAAAGATCCTCGAGAGTTTCGAGATCATTCCTCTGATATGCACTCTGAACCTTCTCCCATATATCCTTGAGTTCTTCATCTCCCGCTGTCGCCGGATTGATATCAGGATGGATCAGCTTTGCTATGTCGCGGTAGATCTTCTTGACTCTCTGAACTTCATATGCCGATACATGACGCGAAGAAGCTGCAACATGCTGCTGGAGCTTAAGGAGCTCGAGTTCATTCTTATAACCGAGCATCTCGGCTGATATCAGGACGTTGATCGCCTCTATATCGGGCTTCTCTCCCCTGTTGATCGCGGCTACGCAGTATGAGATCCGCTTCTTCAGTTCGATACATTCTATGCGGAGCTTAAAGAGCTCGATATTCTTTTTCCCGAACAGGCGCGTATATTCGAGAAGGATGTCATCAGCCTCCTTGACGAGCCTCTCCTTCATGAAGAGGAGTTCTTCATAGTGCTCATAATCTCCGAGCGATATCTTTATGATATCTATACCGTCATCCATTTCTTATCTTCTCCTGAAATCATAAAGGTCCCTGTTTATCTCAGTGAGGAGCTTGCCGTCGATCTGCGCCTTCTTAAAGAAATCATCGACATTCCTGAACCACTTATCTCCGAACATGATCACGTTCTCTCCCTCTTCGTTCACACATGAGATACGGTATCTCTCGCCCTGATATCTGAAAGTGATCTCGACTGGTTCGAGGAGCCAGTAATACATATCGAAAAGATCCATATCGGAAGGATCTGCAGGCGTAAGCTTGTACAGGTCCTCAATAAGCCATTTCATGATGTTCAGGTTCCCGAAGAACGGATTGAACCTTATCCTCTGTGCAAGGAAATTCTTCGCATCCCAGTAAAGGTCCACAGCCCTGTCGGCATTCCCTTCCTCGGCTTCGATGTGAGCGAGCCTCGTATAGATCTCCGGGAGAGGGTCAAAGACATTCTTCGCACCCCTGACTTCAGGATAGAGTTCCCTTATTATCTGCTTATACTTCCCGTAATCCTTCTCAACATGATAGCCGTTCTTATACATATCGGCGATCTTATATCTCGCGACGATATTCCCCTTCTTCGCTGCAGCAGAGAAATAACGGAATGCCTTCTCATAATCCTTCGTTCCGGTCCTGCCGTAATACCAGATATAGCCGAGGCACTCATTGGCAGGTTCATAGTCGAGTGCAGCCGCCATATCGTAATATTTCAGGGCAAGATCAAATTCTCTCAGCTCATAATAGTGACCGCCGAGTTCCATCATGGCGCGCGGATCATTCTTCTCTGTTATGAGATAGCTCAATGCTTCGGTAAATTCAAAAGTCTCGTCTTCAGAATGGACATTTCTCTGATAATATCTGTCGATTATCTCATGTGCCTCACGGCTGTTCATACTGATCACCCCCGCATATGACCGGGTCCTGAAATCGGCCCTCAAGACCGTGCTCATCCATAGCTTCTATGGCTTCTATGATCTGATTCTATCACATGTAAGATACCAATAATAGGACACAACCCGGGTCGCCCCGTAAGGCTGATAATCCGTGTAGCCCAAGGGCCCTCAAGGCCCCTTGCACCGCCGCATCAGCTCAGCTTTATGACACCCAGAGACATCAGGAACAGGATCATTATGAATACGGGCGCGATGAATCTAACCATCACGACATAAAGGCCTTCCCTGCCGAACTTCTCGCCGTTTTTCTTAAGCTCGTCCGTAATGGTCTTCGGCTTCAGTACCCATCCGATCAGGATGCATGTCGCGATCGAGATGACCGGCATGAAGATGTAGTTCGTCAGATAATCGAGGATGTCGAGGATCTGCCCTTTCGAGCCGTTCGGAAGCGTCGTCTCAAAGTAGAAGAAATTGTAGCCGAAGCATACGATCAGCGCGATCACCGCACAGAAGACAGTCTCAGCGATCGTTGCCTTTTCGCGGGTCATATCATACTTGTCGATAAAGCTCGAAACAACCGCCTCGAGGATGCTCATCGCGCTCGTTATCGCAGCAAACAGTACCATCGCGAAAAAGACCGCTCCGACGACATTTCCGACCGCACCCATCTGGGTAAAGATCTTCGGAAGCGACTCGAAGATCAGAGAGGGGCCGCTCGCCTCCAGGCCTTCGAGTCCGTTAAATGCATAGACCGAAGGAATGATCATGACGCCTGCGATAAATGCGACGGCGGTATCAAAGAACTCGATCCTGTTTACAGACTTAACGAGATCCGCGTCATCCGGGACATATGAACCGTATGCGATCATGATGCCCATTGCGATACTGAGGCTGAAGAACAGCTGTCCCAGCGCATCGGTCACTATGATGAAGAATTTCTTTACCGTAAGTCCTTTGAAACTCGGCACGAGATAGACGCCGAGTCCGTCCATTCCTGTCGTGACAGTACCGTCATCGGATACATGTGTTATCGTAAGCGAATATATTGCCACGGCAATGACCATTACGAGCAGGACCGGCATCAACACCCTGGACGATCTCTCGATGCCGGCATTGACTCCCTTGAAGATGATGAATGCGCAGACCAAAAGGAATATGAGCATATAAAGGACAGGCTCGACATGGCCGGTGATAAAAGCCCCGAAATACCCTTTCTCCGCAGCCCGGGCGCCGCCGCCCGTCGCAAAGGCAATGAAGTACTTCAGCACCCATCCGCCGATAACGCAGTAATACGGAAGGATAAGGAAAGGAACGAGACATGAGAAGAAGCCGATCCAGCCCCACTTTTCGGACAGCTTCTTATAAGCCGTCAGCGGGCTCTGCTTCGTCTTCCTTCCGATGCCGACCTCACTAGTCAGGAGCGTAAAGCCGAACGTTACCGCGAGCAGCAGATAGATAAGGAGGAAGAGCCCTCCCCCGTCACGCGCCGCAAGATACGGAAATCTCCAAATATTACCCAGACCGACCGCACTTCCGGCAGCCGCAAGTATGAAACCGATCGAACCTTTAAATGATCCTCTTTCCTTCTTCTCCATCGAAAAGCACCTTTTCCTCTTTCATCAGTCCAATCATTGTACAACTTTTTGCCGTACATGTCGTATCTTTATTGTAAAAACATATAAAACTCCATGTCTGATAATGTCTTCCCACGCGGAATAGATCAGTTATCCTTTACCTCGAGTGTTATAATCATCCTGAAGAGACAGAAGAATACAATCTGCTTTCATTTATCGAATCAGCTGAAAGTGTGATTGAAGATTCATCCCAGTAAGCAGGCGTGTTATAATCATGTTTAGGGGCAACCCTTGTAATGTACTGTCATTGAGAGCAGATTATTTATTCAGGAGGGGACCAATATGAAAAAAGGTTTGGCACTGATACTTTCGTTAACACTTCTCTTATCGCTTGCCGCATGCAGCAAGTCGGATGAGAAATCAGGATCGAAAAAGGATACCGCAAGCAAGACGGAAGCCGGAGATGATGACGGCGGGGAAACAGATGTTACTGAAAAGAACAATAAAGAAGCTGCTGTGGTCCTGATGCCCGGCGAGCTCTATCAGTTTGACAAGGACGCTGAAGACGGTCCCGTGATCAGCGGATTGTCCCTGGCAGGCAACCAGCTCGGATCTTCGGAACTTAATTCGAAAGATCCTGACGTTAAAGGCATCAGATGCGTTTTCCAGCTGAACGAATGGGTCGAGTTCCATCTTGATACATATGTCGATGACGGTATTCAGGTCTATGTATTCAAGCATTCCGATGATGCGGCTGTCTACAGTGAGAAAAAATACAGCGACGATGACGAGAGCATATTCGCAGAGTGCAGCCTGGAAAGGCCTGAAGAAGAGGACTATCAGTGGGGAGCTTTCTATCTGAATCCCGAATATGCGGATCCCGGAGTCTATGATCTTGTATTTGTTAAGGGCGGCAAAGCCGTCGCAGTTATCGAAGCAAACTTCTTCGCGGAAGAGTCTCTCGGCGATATATCCGATGAAGAACTGAGCGCCATGATGAAGGATTTCTGACGGACTCCTGTTGCCGGGTTATGTCAGAAACATTTGTCCTGATATCCCGGTATACTAAAACAGCAAAAAAGCCAAAAAAGTATACTGAAACAACGTCTTCAGTATACTTTTTTTTCGAATTTTGAAAAATAGTATACCGATCCTGCATTTTTGGTGTACTAGATCGTGAAAAAACAAAAAATAGTATACCGATCCGGTCTATTTGGTGTACTAAATCGTTAAAAATCGAAAAATAGTATACCGGGCGCTCTAAGATAACGTTTCCCCTCACGGGCCCGGATCCTCTAGCATTTTCATCACAACACAAAAGCGGATACTCGCTGAGTACCCGCTTTTTGTTCTGGCGGAGAAGGAGGGATTCGACCGACAGCGTCGCTGCGCTAGCTGTCTGTGACCTTGCCTGACTTCGTCCGGCTTCGGCCGCCCGGCCGCCGAAGCTTCCCCCGGAAGCTTCTTTCCCGCCCGGTCCCCTCACGGGTCCGAATCCCTCTCAATTTTCACTACAAACAGAAGAAGCACCACGCTCGTGGTGCTTCTTCTGTTTCTGGCGGAGAAGGAGGGATTCGAACCCTCGAAACCCTTTTGGGGTTTATACGATTTCCAGTCGTACGCGCTCGACCAGGCTACGCGACTTCTCCTTGACCGATAACATCCTTTTTATCAAGATGCGGTAACAATTCTACTTGCTTTGTGCTGTTTTGTCAACAATAAAGCTTTTCGGCTCGGTCATATGCTATAATCACCTTATCGTTTTATCAACTGACCCGGGGGTGCTGTTCCGTGAGAAGAAAGACCGCATTTTATCTTTGTCTGCCGATACTCATCATATCGGTCATCTTTTCGGCATGCTCCCTGAGCAGGGATGAGTCTTCGGGACCTTCTTATGACGAGATGCAGGAGAAGATCGAGAAATACAATACGGAGCTCAATGAATTTAGGAAGAAGAATGATTCAGCGGACAGCTCAAGGATAATCGAGACCGAGACACCCGAAGGCAATTACTGCACCATAACCAACTGGGTCTACGACGGCGGAAGGTTCAACATGTATGAGCTTGTCACCATGCGCTCAGAAGGAGCACAGACTGACAACTACTATGTGATCGACGATTCACTCATCTACATAACACGTGAATATTCGGAAGGCGGATCGGATCTTATCGAGAAATATGCCGTGATCGACGGAAACCTGTTCATCATCGACGAGGAAGAGAAGACGCTGACGGCTGTCGAGAAATCTGATTCGACCGATCTGTACCTGTCGATAAAAGATATGAAGGATCTTTTCAAAGAGTAGTTTAACAGATGGATTTCAGGAGAGGTTTTCACGACGGTTTGGCGATCGGACTGGGATATCTGTCGGTATCCTTTTCTTTTGGCATCCTCGCTGTCCGGATGGGACTGTCGTGGTGGCAGGCGGTAATCGTTTCATTTGCCAACCTCACATCAGCAGGACAGGTCGCCGGTATAGGCATAATGTCTGCATCCGGAGGCCTCATCGAGATGATGGTCTCGCAGCTCGTCATCAATATGCGCTACTCCCTGATGAGCATCTCGCTGTCGCAGAAAGCCGACTCTTCCCTTAATACCGCAGGACGTTTCATGACCGCTCATTTCATAACCGATGAGATATTCGGAGTCGCTTATTCACGTCCCGAAAAGCTCTCGCGTTCACACATGTTCGGCATCGCCGTCCTCCCCGTCATCGGATGGACTTCGGGAACACTCCTCGGCGCAGTCTGCGGAGCCATACTGCCTGCCATAATAACCGAGGCCCTGACCATCGGTATCTATGGAATGTTCGTAGCCATCGTACTTCCCGTCTCGCGTAAGGATAAAGCTGTCATGACTGTCAGCATCATCGCTGTCGTTCTGTCGGTCATCTTCTTTTATGTCCCTGCACTTAAGGACAATATTTCATCAGGATTTGCAGTCATAATCTGCTCAGTCATCGCAGCGGGCGCAGGTGCCGTATTTATGCCGAAGGAGGAAGAGATAAATGGATAATTCCGTATTCTTTCCTCTCCTCATCGTAATGGTCCTGACGACATATCTTGTCAGGGCTGTCCCGTTTGTCCTTTTCCGCAAAAAGATCACGAACCCCCACGTCCGTGCATTCTTCAACTATATACCTTATGCCGTACTGTCGGCCATGACCTTCCCGGCGATACTATATTCGACCGGATCCGTCATCGCTTCGGCGGCGGGACTTATCTGCGCACTGGTCCTGGCATGGCGCGGAAAGAGCCTGCTCATCGTGGCTATCGGAACATGTCTGACTGCTTTCCTGGCGTCTCTTGTTCTCATGTTGCCCATTTTCTGACTTTGTGTTATACTTCTCGCGCACGGAAAAAACGCCTCTATAGCTCAGTAGGTAGAGCGCATCCATGGTAAGGATGAGGTCGCCGGTTCGATCCCGGCTGGAGGCTCCACATAATGCAGGGAGCCGGCTCAGGTAAACGGGCCGGCTCCTTATTTATTCTTCGATTCATTCATCTGTTCAGGCTGTGATCCTCAGCCATATCAGCTTTCGCCCTCTTCTTCCACATATCCGGGGTTGAGCTTCTTAAGTATCTCGATGACCTGGGGGATCGATTCCTTCAGGACTTCCACGCAGTCAGGGTCAAACTGGACTCCTTTGCCTTCTTCGATTATCCTTAGTGCCTTCGAAAGGGGAAATGCGGGCTTATAGACACGCGGCGACGTCAGCGCATCCAGCACATCCGCAACGGCCATGACCCTTGCGGAAAGCGGTATCTGTTCCCCTTTCAGGCCTTCGGGATATCCGGTGCCGTCCCATCTTTCATGGTGGTAGGCTGCCATATTCCTGGCTTCTACCAGATAGTCCTCGCCTTCGACATCCGTGATGGCCTTATCGATTATAGCCTTGCCGGATGTAGTATGCGTCTTCATGATCTCGTATTCTTCTTTTGTCAGTTCACCTGTCTTGTTGAGAACCGCATCCGGGATCTTGATCTTTCCGATATCATGGAGCGGAGCAGACTTTATGACAGCTTCGATATACTGGGGTGTCAGGATGTCCGGGTGAAGGCCCTTTCGCTTCAGCCCGTCCAGGAGGAGGCTTACATATGCCGCCGTCTTCTGGATATGGGCTCCCGTATCTGAGTCGCGGATCTCCACCATGTCCGCCATCAGTATCATCAGACCGTTCTGCATCTTGAGGATATTCTCCGTATACTGACGGATGTCCCTGAACTGCCCGGATATATCAGTCTCCATCCTGCTGACAGTACGGTACAGGTCACCCACTTCGTTCTTTGACCTGATATCCATCTTTTTCAGCCCTGCAGCACTCTCATCCATTGCATCCTGGTCGCCGATCTTGCTGATAAAGTCGTCGGATGCGCGGGTGATCCCGGTTATGGGATAGATAACGGAATACTCTATCTTGGTTACGTATATTCCGATCACGATGACAGTAAAGATCGCAGCGAAGATCACTACATTCCTTACGTACTGATTGAGTTCCACGGTTATATCGTTCATATCGATCTCGACGCATAAAAGACCGACCGGATCCCCGTTGCTGTCGAATATGACCTTATAACCGTTGAGCATATGGCCGTATTCATCGGAATAGCCGTCAAGGACTCCGCTTTCCTTCTTACCTTTACGGACTGCTTCCTGCAGGACCTTTACCGTCTCATCCTCGAAGCTCCCCTCTTCACAGGGAGTTCCGAGCAGGGTGTAATTTCCTCCTGCCTTAAGCTCTTCTTGTGTCTTGGTATTGATAGCATATGTCAGACTGTGTATGTCATCGACATCATCAAAATATATGGCATAGAGATACTCGATATCGGAGTTTTCCTTGATCTTATTCAGGCGTTCCCTCATATCCTCATATCCGGAAGGCATCTCGCGGGAGGCGATCATGTCTCCGAAAGAGTAATCCGAAGTGATGATATAAGCATTCTCGAGCACAGTGACGGCATACTTCTCATAGTCTGACGTTACATGCTTCTCGAAAAGGCGGTAACCTATAAACACCACCACTGCCGTAAGAACGATTATGGCTATTGCGGCATATAACGCTGCGACGATCTTTATGCTGAGTCCTTTGTGCTGTTTCCTTTTCAAGGCTCCTGCTCCGTAAAAGAAAAATACGCATCCTGTCTTTCAAGTCGATTATAGCACAACAAAAGAAATGTCATCACTGACCGGTAAGCCGTCCTATCGCATCCCCTATGACGGTTCCGGCCTCATGGAGCGCCTGCATGAAAGGCGGGCCGAATACCCTGTCGATCCCGAGCGTCTCCGACGTAAGCCTGTAACGGACTTCCCCGGAGCTCTCTTCATATCTCATCATGCCAACATTTCGCTCCCCCATATCGAACTTCAGCTCGGAAGAGGGGCCGAAGAAGAAGTCGCAGCAGATATGATCGCTGTGTCCGCATACGGGGCAGAACAGGACGATATTCTCAGAATCGTAAAAATGATATGAAGCACCGCATGAATGACAGCTGCGCATCGATCTTTCCGCTGACATGATGAAAACCTCCTCCATATGGCACGGATTATAACATTGATTGCCTCTTGCCACTAATATATACTGTCAAAAATGAGGCGTGCCGGACATGCGTCGGAACAGACGGAGGCAGTAATATGGCGATCGTTTACAAAGATACTCACGAATTCAAAAAAGAAGACCTCGAAAGGCTCTTCCTTTCCGTAGACTGGTCATCGGGACATTATCCTGACAAGCTTCAGACCGCAATGAAAAACTTCGAGACAGTGATCACGGCGTGGGACGGCGACAGGCTCGCGGGACTCGTCTGCGCGATGGACGACGGCATAATGACGTCATATATCCACTTTCTCCTCGTCGATCCCGAATACCAGGGACAGGGTATCGGCAGGCAGCTCATCGAACGTATCAAGGAGGTCTACCGGGATTATCTGAGGATCGTCCTCGTCGCCTATGATGACAAGCTCCCGTTCTACGAGAGCTGCGGCTTCAAAAAAGGCGAAGGCGACAGCCCCATGTTCATCACCAAGCTCTGGACCTGACTTTTTTAATATTCACTCTCAGCCCCTTTTCGAAAAGGATATGACCGGGCATTCCCCTCATGTCTTTACATTATCGTTACGCTTTTTGACCTTGTGATGTATTTACCTTGAAAACCAAAGTATTGCGTAGTATTATTCTTTTGGCTTTTTATAAGGTTTTATTATTCCCGTACAAGGAGGGTTTCTCATGGGAACTACATCAAGTACTCAGAGCGGACAAAGGTCCAATAAGTGGATCTGTGCCGCGATCCCCGCACTCCTGCTCCACTGCAGTATCGGTACAGTTTACTGCTGGGGTACCTTCTCGAAGGAGATCGCTGAATATATCGGCGCAGATAAAAGTGACGTTCAGTGGGCATTTTCGCTGGCTATCTTCTTCCTCGGTATGTCTGCTGCTTTCCTGGGCGACGTAGTCGAGAAGGATATCAAGAAATCATCGCTCATAGCTACTATCTGCTTCACGACAGGTATGGTCGGTACAGGCGCAGCTATCCTGCTCAAGTCGCTCCCCCTCATCTTCCTCTGCTACGGATGCATAATGGGTATCGGCCTCGGAACAGGTTATCTGTCACCCGTCAAGACGCTCATGCTCTGGTTCAAGGACCGTAAGGGTCTTGCTACAGGTCTTGCTGTCGCAGGCTTCGGTCTTGCCAAGGCTATCGCAACACCTATCATGCAGTTCTTCCTCAACGCATTTGACAATAATCCCGCTTACATGTTCTTCATCATGGGCGGTATCTACTGCGTAATGATGTTCATCGGACACCTTCTCCTGAGAAAGCCCGCTGACTGGGTCGAGGCTCATGACGAAGGCGGGATCAGGGAATTCTTCTCCACTCTCGGAAAGAACTTCAAGTTCTCTTTCACGAACAGGACATTCATCGGAATCTGGCTCATGTTCTACATCAACATCCACTGCGGTCTGGCACTCATCTCCCAGGAGAAGGCCATCTTCACTGCAGTCGGACTTACGACAGGCGTAGCTGCCACATTAGGTTCCGTAACAGCTATCGCAAATGCAGCGGGCCGTCTCGGATTCTCCGCATGGGCTGATACGTTCAAGGACAGAAATACGATCTACAAGATCATCTTCATCCTCTCCATCGCTCTCACAGGTGCAACGATCCTGACGAGCGGCATCGAGAACAAGATCGTTATCCTTTGCGTAGCACTCCTGATCATCGTCAACGCAGGTTACGGCGGAGGATTCTCCAACGTTCCTACTCTCCTGTCTGACCACTTCGGCATGAAGTCCATCTCCGCAGTTCACGGTATGTGCCTCTCTGCATGGGCTGTTGCAGGACTTACGGGAAACCAGATGGCAACCATGATCATCAAGCACGTCGGTGACAACGCCAAGGGATATCAGTCAGTCCTTTATGCTACGGGTGCTCTGTATGTGGTCGCCCTCATCATCTGCTTTGTTCTCGTAAAGCCCTCCGGAAAAGCTGCCGCTGAGAAGGAAGCAAAAAAGGAAGAATGATCAGGAACTGATCCACACATTTTTTCAGCTACGAAGGAGCTGTACCGAAAGTGACAATGTTCACGTCAGGTACAGCTTCTTTTTTGAGTCGATCCCTGAGTCTCTCCATGTCGTCTCTGAAGAGAGATTATGTCTATGCCTGTCCGCGCCTCTGCTGCCGGGAAGGCGCTCCGGCGTCCCCGGCAACCGTTCCTTGCCCCTGCTTCCCGCAGTTATCCGTTTTTTCAAAAATCAGAGATTTCGGATAACATTTTTCCTCTAATGTTATCCGTTTTCTTTATATACAGGATTTCAGATAACATTTTGCCCTGTTTGTTATCCGTTTTTTCTGTATGAGAAATTTCAGATAACAATTTGCCTGTTTTGTTATCCGTTTTTTCTATTTTTCAACTTTTCGGATAACTCCCGGTGAATAGAAGGATCGTCACATCCGTGGGGCTGTCCAGCCTGCTGTAAACACCGGAAGTCCCCCGGAGCGCTCATTGTTTCCGAGTTGTGAACTTATATAAAGCATTCTGTATATATACCCGAAGTGCTGTTGTATGCGGCCTGATGACCTGTTACATTAATTAAAGAAGTAAAGGGGGAGGTCTGTCCGTGAGGATCACTGCGTCGATCGTCTTTATGATCATGATAGCCGCACTTCTTGTATGTGCAGCGGTGTCGCGTGGGTCAAAAAAGCCTCTCAGCCGGTCCGTTCTGTAATATAAAGTGTGTATGTATTATAATGATGACGGGTTTAGTGAGGTCCCGGCATACGGTACGGGATCTTGATAACGGGAAGGAAATGACGGGGCAAGATGACAGGCAGCACAGATATTCAGGAAAAGATCAGAAAGAAAAAGGATAAGGCTATAAAGCTCCGTAAGGATCGCACATGGCTTTCCATAGTCCTGTATGTCGTCCTGTTCATCCTCTTTTCGACTCTCGTGGCAGCAGGTCTGGCTGCCTTTCTCTCATTCCTGACGATGGACAGCATATCGTCGGAGACAAAAACGGCTGTACGCATTTTCGATCAGGTCGGAGATTCCACAGCTGACGGCGGCTCCGCCGATCTTTCGATCCTTGAAGGATACGGACATGACTATGTTCTCTTAGGTAAAGGCAACAATGTGATCGCTTCTTCCGGAAAGACCACCTGGAACAGAAACGGCAGCATAAGTGTATTCTTTGATACGAATAACGGCGGCTTTTATTCAAAAGCAGAACTCAAAGAGCTGGAAAAGGATTCGGGTGAAAAATACGAGACCGTGGAACTGGAATGCTATTCCGACACGGAATCCGATGTATTCTTTTTTGAAGACGGCGAGGTTTCCGTCAGGCTCGGCAGCATTGTCTCTATCCGGGGGATCTTCAGCGCCCTCAATGAGGAAAAGGATTTCCCTGTTCCACTCTGGATATCCGAAGATCTTCCCGACGGAAGCACCCTGATCATAAAGCTCAATTCCGTCCTGACATACAAGGACCTTGTCCTTACGATGCTGTTCATCCTGTTCTCGCTCCTTTTCGCGCTGCTTGGTACCATTCTCTTTGTAATAAGCCTCACGACAAGGATAAGGGCTCACAGAAGGATGACCCATCTCCTTTTCCTCGATTACATATCGGATAACCACAACTGGCTCTACTTCATGGTCAGGGGAAGGACTCTCATTACCAAAAGGAAAAATGCCTCCAGGAATTTCGCGGTGGTCAATCTCGTATTCTCGGACTACAGGAATTACGTTCTATGCCACTCCCTTGAGGAAGGCGAGGCAATGCTCCACAGAGTGTACCTTACCGTTTCAGCCGAACTCGATCCCGATACCGAGATGTGTGCCCACTCCACTTCATCGAACTTCCCGCTCATCCTGACTTATTTTAAGAAAGCCGACCTCAATGAGCGCCTCGAAAAGATATTCTCTTCGCTCACGGGCATCGATACCGATCACGCTTTCTCCTTCAAGGCCGGCGTCATCACACTTCCCTCCTCCTTCCACAAGAAGAGGAAGGATATAGATCTCGACGTCGAGTATAACAAGGCATGTACCGCATGTGCATCCATTGAAGGAAAGTCCGGCATCGCATTCTTTAACAGGACTCTTGTCGAGGAACAGCAGTGGCTCGATACAGTCCACGAGCACAGGCAGGGCGCGATCGAGAATGAGGAATTCAAGGTCTACTACCAGCCCAAGTACGATCCGAGGACAAATGAACTGAAGGGCGCCGAGGCGCTGATCAGATGGGATTCCCCTGACTTCGGTCTCGTATCTCCGGGAAGGTTCATCCCGATCTTCGAGAAGGACGGCTTTATCAAGGAGATCGACCACTATATGCTCACGCATGTCGCACGCGATATAAGAAAGTGGCTCGACGAAGGAAAGACTGTCGTACCGATATCCGTAAATGTCTCGCGTGCCCACTTCATCGAGGCTGACCTGGCGTCCCAGATCAGGGATATAGCAGACCGTGAGGGTGCACCCCACGAGCTTCTCGAGATAGAGCTTACGGAGAGTGCATTTTTCGATGATAAGAATTCGCTCGTCGAGACTATAACAGAACTCAAGTCATACGGATTTGTCGTGTCGATGGACGATTTCGGTTCGGGTTATTCCTCGCTCAATTCGCTCAAGGATATGCCTCTGGATATCCTGAAGATCGATGCTGATTTCTTCCGCGGCGGAAATGCCGACGGAAGGAGCGAGATCATCGTTTCAGAGGCGATAAGACTCGCAGGATGTCTCAACATGAAGACTGTCGCCGAGGGCATCGAAGTCAAGGACCAGGTCGATTTCCTTGCAAAGGAAGGATGCGACATGATCCAGGGATACTACTTTGCAAAGCCCATGCCGAAAGAAGAGTTTGAAGAAAGGCTCAGCGGCGGTGACGCCCCGGAAGAGGATCACTCCTCAGGCATGTAATAATCCATTCCGTCGAGTCTTTCGGTCAGGAATTCGACAATATCCTGCTCGCCGTCATATGTTGCCCAGTCGAGGATAAGATAACCCTTCCTGAGACCCTCATACTGAGTGTCGGCAAAGGAATCAAATGTCTCCTTATCGATCTCTTTATTATCGATAAGATCCATGTATGAAATATTCCCGTCCTCATTATATTCGCCGGCTAGCCACTCGATCTCCGTGAATCCCTTATAGAAGAAGATCGACGTCCTGACGAGCGCGCTGCTTTCCCTTCCTCCTCTGACATAATCGTCAACGATGTAATAATATTTGAGGTTGGCCTGGTCGTAACAGTCCATCTTACCTGCCGAGATGATATCGGGATATGCTTCTCCCTCTTCGAGACTGTTGTAACATATATCAAGATCATTATACGACTCATTCATCTCATATACCGTCACATAGGTATACACGCCGGAGCCTTCGCATATGGCGCTTATGATCTCGAGCCTTCCGTTGTGGTCCAGATCGGATAACGTATAGTAGACATCGGCATATTCATAATCCATGTACCATATATCTTTCCATTCGGCGATCATCTCGATCTGCTCATCAAAGAACGGTGTTCTGTTCATCGTATCGATCTTCACCGTATCGGGATCGAGCGTTACCATTTCTGATTCATAGAGCGGCAGATCCTTCTCCGGATCCTGTTTTCCGCCTTTATCCTTCTCTTTATCTCCGGAGCATGAACACATCGAAAAAGCGGACACGCCCGCGAGCATCATTGCAATGATCTTTTCTCTTTTCATCTTTATGCCGTCCTTTCCTGCTCCTTTAGTCCATCTCTTATATTGTCTCACATCATGAGCTGAGTTCATAATACCCGAATGCAATATCTTCAAACTGATAGATCTTTACCAGCTCATATCCTTCAGTATCTGCCGGGAGCAGCATCGACAGGAGGATATGATCCGCCCCGGCAAACTCATCCTTAGATATCCTGAATCCTGCTGTTCCCTTATCCCTTCCCATCTGGGCAAAGAGCGCACCGGTTCCGAATCCCATTCCCTTTGTATCCGGCGCGATCTCCTCCGATACTTCATCCGCAAAATCATTGAATTCCGATAATGTGAGCGTACCCGATCCCAGAAGTCTCTTAACATCAAATAACAGTCCCTTACCTTCACAGAATGAGAAGAAGAGCGCGAAGCTCGCATAGATCGCGGCAGCCGCCTTCACGCAGTCCCTGATATCCTTCGATCTGAGTATAGCCGCGGGATCGATCTTAGAGATCAGGATGGCGGCACAGCAGACGAAGAACATCCTGATGATGCCCGTACTATTCTCCGGATTGTGGATATAGTAAGTGAGGTTGCCGAGTCCGAGTGCTCCTGCGGAAAAGGCGAATACAGAGAGTGTCGTGATCTTTTCGGACGGGAAGATAAAGATCCTCGTCATGCCGTAGAGAAGACATGCCGTCATTATCACTATCATGTGAATATAGACCTGATTTCCGCCGTCTACTGGGCTTATGAGTGAATCGACGAACCCTCCTGTCTGAAAGCCTGCGAAATCCTTCGGCAGGACCGCATCGCCTTTGCAGATCAGGTTATATATATTAACGACTGCGAGCGATATACCGAATGAAAGGGCTGTGGATATGAGTACCGACGGGACCGCTGTCAAAAGACGTTTCTTCCCTTCCTTTGAGAATGCGGCGGCTCCGTAGAGCCCCCAGATCAGCACGCAGACAGCACCTGTCTCGGTATTCCACAAAAGTGCCGCGGATGACAGGAGAAGACCCGTGAAGAAGCCCGCTTTTGTGAAGCGTTCCTTCTTTGCCGAGCGTGTCAGGATAAAGAGGAATAGTGCGGGGAAAAAGAGCCTGTGCGGATAGGACTGCCAGTAGATGCTCCTGCAGCTTATACCGTAAAGGCCGATGACCGGTATCGTGATGATCTTTATGATTTCATTCTTAACGGCCATGATGAGTGAGGACGATACCAGGATAAGGCTCGCCGCTCCAAGAAGTCCCATGATGATCCCGAGGACTTCCATCCTTGCGCCGAAGATCCTGAACGGGATTATGAAGAATAGCCCGTAATGACCGTAGAGTTCCGCTTCCGAGCACGTGAATGGTATGCCGCGGAAACAGTTGAATATCGTATCTATATAAGCCGAACTGTGAAAGACGTTATATGCCCTTCCAAACGAGAAATCCACAAACGTGTTGACGGTCCCGCAGACGAGGAACCACAGAGCCGCGAAGATAACGACCTCCGACACGAGGATGATCCTGATGATCTTTTCCTTCTTTGATCCTTCTGACTGCCTCTTCCTGTCATAAAGACAGAGGACATAAGGAAGACCGAATGTAAACAGGACTGATGCGATGATGTATTTGGGGACTGATGCCCTGTTCATCCTGACATAAAGAAGGACGGCGAAGGCTATACCTGCGATCAGGGCTCCTTTCGAAAGGAGCGTCGATGCGCCTGAAGGAACAGGCTTCTTTTCGAAAAGACGCCTGAAGAGAAAAGACATGAGAACGGATACTGATGTCCACATCAGGACCGCGATGATATATGCCTTGATATTGCCGAGCGTATCTATTCCGAGAGGGCTTCCGGGGAAGCCGAATGTTACGGATTCAAAGATCCACGCACATGCCATGCCGGCTGCCACGGCAAAAACGGATGCGGTATCCCTGACGCTGTTATTTCTCATAGAAATATCTGATCACAGCCTGTCTCGTGACAAGCCCTATATAAGATCCGCGGTCGTCTACTATCGGAATGAAGTTCTGGGCCAGAGCACGGTTCAGAAGGTCGTCCATCGACGCAGAGATCTTTATCGGCGGATTCCTGTCCGCTGAGATATTGAGCTGCTTTATTTTGAACTTCTCGAGGTCCTCGATAGCCATCGTGTGGGGCTCACCGCCTTCCCCCTTGACTATGAACCAGAGAAAATCACCTTCGCTCAACGTGCCGACATAATGGCCTTCGCGGTCGAGCACCGGGACAGCCGAATAGCCGTGATGGTGCATCCTTTCGAGAGCCTGCCTCACGGTGTAGTCGTCATATAAAAAAGCCGACTCCGCTTTGGGAGTCATGAAGAAAGCAATATTCATCAGTAGAACTCTCCGATAGTGTTTCCTATAGTTATCGTAAACGGTATCGCGGCAAGCCCTGTATCGGCGATAAGGCTCGCTGATCCGTAGCTGAAATATGCATATCTGACCTTCATCGCATACTCGACCTGGGGACAGTTCAAAAGAACGGTCCTGCCGTCAAAGTCGACCGTGGCCTCGGCGGGATGGAACTCGCCGTCGGTGCCCGCTATCTCAAATCCGGACTCTTCCGAAGAGAACGGTGACTGGATGTTGAGCATGGAGAAGTCTCCTTCAAATGAGATCTCAACGCCGTCTCCGCGCCTTACGTCGATCACGTACGGGCTGATGGCGGGAAGTGTCTCAAATCCGTAGACAAATCTCAAGGCAAGCTGAGCCAGTCTGTCTCCCGGAGTCTTCTTGTCCGTGGGATGGACATTATCAAATTCGCCGCAGTCCGAAAGAACTGCCATATACGTCCCGGGAACGGTCCTTGCGACCTTCTCCTGCGAGAGCCTGAGCCTGGGCCACTTCATGTCGTCGTAACCCATATATTTTCTTTCCTTGGATATGTACATCGGAAGCTGACAGAATACGAACGGAAGATCTTCATCCCAGAACGACTCGCGCCACTCCTCGATCATCGTCCTCATGACTGCCGCATAGTCGTCGGCATGTTCATCTGCATCATTCTCACCCTGATAGAATACGACACCCTTCATGGAATAAGGAACGATCCTGAGCACCATCGTATCGAAAAGAGCTCCCGGTCTCCTGTCCGAAGTCCTGCCGACGGGCGGCGGCCACGGAGCGGGCCCGACGAGACTGTCTATATCGAAATAGCTCAGGTACGGATTGCCGCTAAGGTATCTTTGGGCCTTGCTTTCATGCTCTTCCTGAGCCTCCCGGAAGGCCTTCTCCTCGAGCTCGTATTCCTCATCGCTCTTATAGCGGGTAAGCTCGGCATATTCCTCCAGATACCTTCTTCCCTCGACGGTATTATAGAGGGATTCCATGCTCTGCCATGAGGCTATCGAAGTTCCGTCCATATAGCATCCGATGATGCCTATCTTGAGATGCGTATCGCCCTCCGCCGTGTTCTGATAATCGACATCATCATTAAGATATTTCTCGAGTTTCCTTCCGAAGTAGAAGGCAACTGCGCTCATATCGCCGCATGTATCCTTATTGATACTGATCCATTCGGATTCGATCTCGGCGATCATCTGTTCCTCGGTATAATTGCCGAATGCGGGAATGTTATAGAATCTGATATTCGTGTCGGGACAGCTCTCTACAGCCTTGCGGGCACCTTCGCTCCTCTTCAGGGGATATGACATATTGCCCTGTCCGCATGCGACCCAGACCTCGCCCGACCAGACATCCTGTATCTTCAGCTTATCGCCTGTCTTCGTGGTCACTATAAGATCAAAGGGTCCTCCGGCTTTGACTCCGGGGAGAGTCGCGATGAAGAATCCGTCGTCATAGATATCGGTACAGATGCCTTTCGAGATGTTCTTATTGCCCTTTTTGAGCGTAACGGTAACCTTGTTCTCGGGTCCGGGATCCGTTGTGCCGAAAACTCTGATCTCCTTATCTCTCTGAAGGACCATTCCGTCCTTGAAGATTCCGTTAAGCCAAAGTGCCATCTGTATTCTCTGCCTTCCATTCGAGGTATTCGTCATACCCCATTCTCTTATCTATTATACCATTCGGGACTATCTCGATTATCCTGTTCGCGACCGTATTCACGAGCTCTCTGTCGTGGGAATAGAAGATCACGGAACCCGGGAATTTCTTGATGCCCTCGTTAAGAGCGGTGATCGATTCGAGGTCGAGATGGTTCGTCGGATCATCGAAAAGGATCACGTTCGCATTCACGAGCATCTGCCTCGAGAGCATGCACCTTACCTTCTCTCCTCCTGACAGGACAGACGCCTTCTTGAGCGCCTCCTCACCGGAAAAGAGCATGCGTCCCAGATACCCTCTGACAAAGCTCTCGTTCTGGTCCTTTGAATACTGCCTCAGCCAGTCAACGAGTGTCAGGTCGCACCCGTCGAAAAACTCCGAATTATCCTTCGGCAGATAGGATCTCGATGTTGTCACGCCCCACTTCACTTCGCCCGTATACTCATCTTCGGGACATACGCCCGCGAGTATGTCGAGGAGCTGTGTGATCGCGACTTCATCCTTACTGACTATGCCGATCCTGTCACCCTTTTCCATGGTGAAAGAGATGTCGTTGATCGTCATCCTCCTGCCTCTTGAAGCAGTCAGATTGTTCACGAAGAGAACATCATTGCCGATCTCCCTGTCCTGTGTAAAAGAGATAAAGGGATATCTCCTCGACGAACGCGTTACCTCCGGAAGTTCCAGATTCTCGAGCAGTTTCTTTCTGCTCGTTGCCTGCCTCGACTTCGAGGCATTCGCGGAAAACCTCGCGATAAATTCCTGAAGTTCCTTGCGCCTTGCCTCGATCTTCTTTGTCTGATCCTTGAGCTGCCTCAGTGACAGCTGGGTATATTCATACCAGAAATCGTAATTGCCCTGAAAGAGCGTAACCTTCGCAAAATCTATATCGACCGTATGCGTGCAGACCTTGTTGAGGAAATGTCTGTCGTGGGATACGACGAGAACGCAGTTATCGTAATCAAGAAGATAATTCTCTAGCCAGCGGCATGATGCAAGATCCAGATGGTTCGTCGGCTCGTCAAGGAGAAGGTAGTCCGGGCTTCCGAACAGAGCCTGCGCAAGCAGGACCTTGACCTTCTGACCGCCCGTCAGATCCTTCATCGGCCTCTCATAGAATTCCTCGCCGAGTCCCAGACCCTGAAGGAGTATCTCCGCATTGCTCTCGGCAGACCATCCGTCAAGCTCCGCAAACTCACCTTCGAGCTCGCCTAAAAGGATACCGTCCTCATCGTTGAAGTCAGGCTTGGAATAAAGCCTCTCCTTCTCCTGCATTATCTCGTAGAGGCGCTTATGCCCCATCATGACCGTCTGTCTGACCGTAAAGCTGTCATACTTGAAGTGATCCTGTTCGAGGACAGCCAGACGCTCCCTGGCAGGGATATTTACGAATCCCTTCTGCGGCTCGATCTCCCCTGATATTATCTTGAGAAAAGTCGACTTTCCCGCACCGTTGGCACCGATTATCCCGTAACAGCAGCCCTTGTTAAACTGTATGTTGACCCCTTCGAAAAGGGTCCTCGCGCCGAATCTCAAACCTACATTTGAAACATCTATCATTAGTGTCCTGTATCCTTACCTGTTCAAAGTCTCCAACCATAATATCAGATCGGTCGGTATTATTTTAGATGCAAAATGGAGCATTTTCTGTGAAAAGCCGTAGACGAGCATCTTCCTTCTTTTCGAAGAGGCTTTGAGCGCCGCGGCGGCCAGTTTATCGGGATCTGCGACAATGTGTTTCCTGAAGCCGGTGAACTCACCGCTCTTTCCGTCCGTTGCCCTCTTCTGGAAATCGGTCATGACCGGACCCGGGCAGACATTCGTAACGGAGATCCCTTCTCCCTTGAGCTCATATGCGAGGGCTCTGGAGAACGAGGTCACATATGCTTTCGATGCGGCATATACCGCAAACCCGGGCTGAGGCAGGAACGAAGCCGAAGACGAGATGTTGATCATACGTCCGCCTTTCATGTAGGGAAGGACAAGTCTCGAAAGTAGAGTCACGGCCGTACAGTTCAGGGCAACGGTCGACGAATGGACCGATGCAGGCTTCTCGATGAAGTCGCTTCGCTTTCCCATTCCGGCACAGTTGATAAGAAGCTTTACCTCGGGCTTTCTCGCAGTGAGCATCTCACTCAGGGCACCTATGTCCGAGTGGTCCGTAAGATCACATGTCACGGGGACGAGACGCTCATCACCGACTTCACTCTTTATCTCACTTAAGATGTCCGTTCTCCTTGCGACCATCCAGATCTCTTCGATATCATCAAAGGCCTCAAACTCGCCCTTTCTGCAAAGCGCAAGAATAAAAGACCTTCCGATCCCGGAGGACGCACCTGTTACTATCGCTATTTTGCTCATTTCTTGAATTTTCCGAGGAATCCTTTCAATCCGCCTCCGTGGCCTTCGCTCTGGTCAGGTTTATCCTGATCTGAGGAAGAAGACGTTCCGGATGTCTCTTCTGCTGCTTCCATGGCACGAAGTTCCTTCATGGCAGCAGCCGTGTTAAAGGGCCTGTTCGCAGAACTCGGGTATGCCGGGTTCTCATCTGCTTTTTTCGCGGATGCACTGTCCTGACCCGCATTACCGTTTGTGTGCTTGAAAGGATCTATCTCATTCTTTCTCGCTGCGGCAGGGATCGGAGCATTGGGAGTAAACTTCTTCGAACCGGGTCTTACTCCTTCGCCCTTATCCGCAAGCGCAGCCGTAAACGAAGGTGCCTTATGTTCATTAGCGCTCTCGGCAGCCTTCTTCGCTTCCTCGAGCTTCCTTGCCTCTTCCTCGGCCTGAGCCTTCATTGCGACTGCCCTGTTGGAAGAAAGGCTCGCAGGTCTCTTGATGGGAGCCTTGAGTCCGTTGGGAGCGAGCTTCTCAGCCTCATTCGGATTCTTGAAAGGAGAGTCGTTCTTCCTGACCTCGGCGACCGGTGTAAAATGAGCGACCGGAGGAACATATCCTGATCTCTCTTCAGTTTCAACTGTGACCTTCTCCGCATCGAAAGCGGCTCCTGTAGGCCTCTTTATCGAGCTGTGCGATAACGCGTTATCATCAGGTAATCTTTCCGTCTTTGAGGCAGATGCATCCTTTGCTGCTCTTGCATCGGCAAGAGGACTCCTCTTCATTCCGGATGCCGACACGGCTCCGGCAACTGCCGCCGGAGCAGCAGGTGAAGGTGAAGGCTGTTCCTTTACCGCAGATCCGGCCTGAACACCGGCTTCGTGCTTAAGCGGAGATTTCTCCATCTCCATAGCCTCCTGAGCTGCTCTCTTCGCCTCGGCCATGGCCTCCTCAGCCTGTTTAGCCGCTTCTGCAGCGCGGGCCTTTGCTCTTTCAGCGGCGATCTTTGCCTCGTGAGCCGACTTCTCTGCCGCGATCTCCTTTGAAGTGATAGCTTTGATAACACTCTGCGAAGGTTTGGAAGCCTGTGCGGCTGCCACAGTCGCTGCAGCTGTTGCTGTTGCTGCGGTTGCCGCAGTTGCAGCCCCGGCTGCTGCCGATACCGCGGGTGCGGCCGAAGCCGCAGTGGCTGCTTCCTTAGCTTCCGCTGCAGGAACCCTTACCGCTCCGGGGCGCTTGGGCTGTGCAGCCTGCATTGCTGCCTTCTTCTCTTCTTCCTCAGCAGCAAGTGCCACCATCCTGTTGGATGAAAACCTTGCGGGTCTCTTAATTGGAGGTCTCTGCTGGAGAGGGACCTTATTCACGGGCTTTGTAACAGGCGTCGTTACAGGCTTAACTGCAGGGGACGCCTTTTCCCTTCCGGCTGCTGCCGGTGCGGATCCGTTCTTCGCAACTGCCGCGGAAGATGCAGCTGAAGCTGCTGCGGCCGTTGCAGCTGCCGTGGCAGGGGCTGCCTTGACTGCAGATCCTGCTGCCTTGGCCTCTGCCTCCTTCTGGGCTGCGGCCATCGCTACCGCTCTGTTTGAAGAAAGACTCGCAGGTCTCTTGATGGGAGCCTTGAGTCCGGGAGCAGCTGATGACGAGGGAGCTGCGCTTTTCGACGCGGAGGAAGATGCAGCTGATGCCGCCGGTCTTCTGTTCGGGGCAAATGCATCTGATTTTTTACTTCCGTCGTTCATCGACTTTGCCTGCTCGGCTCTTGCTGCGGGCGTATTGGAGAACATCGGTCTTACCGATGCTGTATTCGATTTCTGAAGATATCCGTTAACGACATTCGGTGCCGCATCGGCGGATGCGGAAGATGCAGAAGAAGAGCTCTTCTTTCCTACGGGAATGATGCTTGCAACACCCGGGATGAAATAGAGTGCTATATCGCTTCCTTCAAGTCCGTCATTCCTGAGCTTTCTGTATCTCAGGACTCCTGCTCCGAGGAGAAGCAGGATGAGACCTATGATCCACCAGGGGAACGAACTCTCATCTTCTTTGTTCTCTTCGACAGTTCCTCCCTGCTCTGCAGGCTTCGTATACTTCTGGAAAGTGGGAGTAGGAGTACCGGGCTGCGGATCGCTCGGGTCTGTAGGATCTGTCGGATCCGTAGGTTCAGTCGTCTCTGTCGGGCCAACGATGATATTGCCGTTCTCGTCAGTCGGGAGTGTCTCATCAGATGTCTCTGTCTCATCGGGTACGGCTGTGGGTGTCGGGGTCGGAGTTGCCGTAGGAGAAGGAGTTGTCTCGCCGGGCTGTGTCTCGGGGGTCTGTGTGGGCGCCTGGGTAGGTGCCTGGGTGGGTGCCTGAGTAGGATTCTGTGTGGGCGCCTGAGTAGGTGCCTGCGTAGGAGCCTTTGTGGGTTCCTTGGTCGGGGCCTTTGTAGGTTCCTTAGTGGGAGCCTTAGTCGGTTCCTTAGTCGGAGCCTTTGTAGGTTCTTTTGTCGGAGCCTTTGTAGGTTCCTTAGTCGGGGCCTTTGTAGGTTCCTTGGTCGGCTCCTTCGTAGGTTCCTTCGTAGGCTCCTTCGTAGGCGTCGGATACTTGATAACAATCGAATCGGGATCTATCGTCGCACCTAATTCATTAAATGTACCGGCAACAGATACTCCGAAATCACCGTTAGGATTGCTTCCATACCCTGTCGAACTGACATGAATGGTGTGGTCTCCTGTCTTTGAACATTTCAATCCCCACGCATTACCGCCGAGTTCTATCTCATGTGATGCGTTGATATCAAATGAAATAACCGCACCGTCTTCATATCCGGAAACCGTGATCTTTATGTTGGCTCCGTCAGGCCAGGATTCTACACTAATAGTAATCTGACCATCTGCTACAACAGATTCATCGTAATTATAGAATAATGCTGAAAAACAGATAAATGCACTCAACAAAAAAACAAGGCATCTTAAAGCCCTTGTGCGAACCAGTTCAGATCTGTCAGTCACTTTATAAACCCCCGATATGGTATCTGCCCCCTCTCATAAGCGGATACCGTTTATAAAATCATGTAACTCATTATACAGGCATTAGGGGCAAAAATCGACACCTTTATTATAATAATAATTTAATGAGATAAACCTCGTTCAGATTTCCGGATCTTCACTGATAAAGCATCACAGAAACCTCCGGTTCTACGAATCTCCACCCTGCTCCCACCGACACTCTTCATTCCCGGCGCCCGGCGCACCTTACTTGTGGTACAGCTTCTTCGTCTCGTATGCGGGCTCGCAGGTAATGTTGATGCCGAGCTTGTGGAGCAGGTTCTCATCGACATTGGAAAGGATGACTGTGGAATGTGCGTCCGTATTGGCGAGCTTGCCGATCTGCTGCATCGCAAGTTCCGCTACGGGATTTGTCTGAGCGGAGATCGTAAGAGCGATGAGCGTCTCATCCGTATGGAGCCTGGGGTTATGGTTCCCCATGTGATTTACCTTGAGGTCCTGGATAGGCTCGATAACGTTGGGAGAGATGAGCGGTATCTCGTGATCTATCCCTGCAAGTGTCTTGAGAGCATTGAGAAGAGCTGCCGAAGCCGGTCCGAGGAGAGGAGTGGTCTTACCCGTGACTATCCTTCCGTCGGGAAGCTCCATCGCAACTGCCGAACCGTTTGTCTGGTCTGCTCTTACGAGAGCCGCACCGATACACCTTCTGTCGGAGACTTCGATGCCTGTCTTATTGAGCAGGAGCTCGAGCTTGTTGACATCTGTTCCGTCGGAAAGGCCCTGCCTTACGGCAACCTTCGCCTGATAGTAGCGGCGGATTATCTCCTGCTTTGACGCTTCACAGCATGCCTCATCATCCACGATCGCAAAACCTGCCATATTAACACCCATATCCGTAGGGCTCTTATAAGGCGACTCGCCGTAGATCTTATCGAAGATCGCATTTACGACCGGGAAGATCTCGACATCTCGATTATAGTTGACCGTCGTCATGTTATAAGCCTCGAGATGGAACGGGTCGATCATATTTACGTCGTTGAGGTCCGCAGTTGCAGCCTCATAAGCGATATTGACGGGATGCTGGAGCGGGATCGACCAGATGGGGAATGTCTCGAACTTTGCATATCCTGCCTTGATGCCCCTCTTATTCTCATGATAGAGCTGTGACAGGCATGTTGCCATCTTTCCGGATCCGGGACCCGGAGCAGTAACGACAACGAGTGAGTGTGTCGTCTCGATATAATCATTTCTTCCATATCCTTCATCGGAAACGATAAGAGGGATATTCGAAGGATAACCCTGGATAGGATAATGCTTATATACCTTGACACCGAGCTGGTGAAGTCTCTTCTCAAAATTCTCAGCCAGAGGTTGACCCGTGTACTGCGTGATGCAGACACTTCCGACATAAAGCCCGATCTCGGTAAATGCATCGATGAGCCTTAAGACATCCTGATCGTAAGTGATGCCGAGGTCACCCCTTCTCTTGCTCTTCTCAATGGCATCAGCATTGATGGCGATGACTATCTCCGCATCCTCCTTGAGCTGCTTGAGCATCTTTACCTTGCTGTCAGGTTCAAAACCGGGAAGTACTCTCGAAGCATGATAATCGTCGAAAAGCTTTCCTCCGAACTCCAGATAGAGCTTTCCTCCGAACTTCTCTATCCTGTCCCTGATCTTTTTCGACTGAAGTTGAGCATATTTGTCGCTGTCAAAACCTATCTTGTACATTCCCTGATTTATCCTTTCATGCCTTCATCGGCTTCATTACCGTGATCTTATGCCCCGCAGGCCTGGAATCGAGCTCTATGACGGAGCCCGTCCTCAATATATCCTTCTCATCGAACATGTCCGTAAAAGTCTCGAGCGTTCCGATGACATCATAGCCGAACGAAGGTCCCCTGTAGTGCATGGGGATCGCTGTCGCAGGCTCTATCTTTCCTATCATCCTGAATGCCTGTCCCGCATCGATCGTAAAGAAACCTCCGACCGGGATCATCAGGACATCACAGCCCTTTATCTTCTCAAGATCCTCATCCGGAAGATCGCATCCGATGTCTCCCATATGGACGATCTTCATGCCGTCAGCTTCGATGATGATCACGTTGTCGGTACCCCTGAGAGCACCCTCCTTATCATCGTGGTATGTCTCGATCATGTCGACAACAAAGGGCGTATCGATCCTCGTATCGGAAAGCCTGACCTCAGACAGGCCGAAATGATCATCGTGCCTGTGGGTCGACAATACCGAATTTGCTTTCTCCTTGAGAGGTTCATAACCGGGGACCGAACCGGTCTTGTAGGGGTCGATAATGATAGAGAAGCCGTCCTTCTCGATCTTAAAACAGGAATGTCCGAAGTATGTTATCTCCATACAGGCCTCCTCACAGAAATCAGCCGGGCTTTTTTCTACTCAAAGGATTATACACATAAAAATGCATATTAAAAAGTTCTTTTTCGAGGTGTGTTCACATCGAAAATGACCTTGCGGGATCTCCTTTATCCCTTCGCCTTCAGCGCAGGAATATTGTAGAAACCGGCAACTGCCTCGATGATGAGCGTGATGCCGATAAATACGAATATACCGTTGACCAGGCCGAACGGATTCGTGCATATCAGGATACCCAGTATGATGACGCAGAATGAGATGATCAGCGATATCCACCACACAGGCCTTACGGCTTTTATTATGAACAGGGACTGGTGCAGATGCAGAAGTCCGATGAGGATAACTATGATGCCGAAGACAAGTCCCATCATGCCTACGAGCCACGCCGGATCGATCATGAAGAATACGCCTACCGCACCGACGATGATGCCTCCGATGATCGTGACTATATCGCCCATGCCCTTCTTCTTCTCGATCAGGAACTTCCCAATCTCGAATACGGCACATGCGATAAGGATGCCGCCGAGGACGCGGACGAACATGTCAGAAGCCTTGTCGGGCCAGATGACGAAAGAAAGCCCGACGACCAGAAGGATGATGTTCGTCAGGAGCATATTGCTCCTAATGGATTTGACCATATCACTGTTCATGTTCCAAAACCTCCGTTTATCATTATGCGCCGAGGATCTTCCTGGCGTTTGCTATACGTTCCTTTGTCGGCGGATCTATCCCGTCGAGTTCATATGGTATTCCGAGTGTCTTCCATTTATGCACTCCGAGCGTGTGATAGGGAAGCACCTCCACCTTCTCTACGGTCTTCAGTGTATCGATAAACTCACGAAGCCTGATAAGGTAGTCATCCCTGTCATTCCTTTCAGGAACGAGCACGTGTCTTATCCACATCGGGATGCCCATATCCGACAGTTTCTCCGCGAGTGCGAGTATGTTCTTATTGGAGCATTTCGTCAGGATCTTATGACCCTCCTCGTCTATATGCTTGATGTCGAGCATAACGAGATCTGTATACTTCATCAGTTCCTCAAACTTCGAAAAGAAAGGCTCCTTCTCCGTATAAGGGTTGCCGGAAGTATCTATGCAGGTATTGATCCCGCGCTCTTTTGCTTTCTTAAAGAGTTCGACCATAAAATCGATCTGGAGGAGCGGCTCTCCGCCGCTGACGGTTATGCCGCCCTTATCGCCCCAGTATTCCCTGAATCTTTCGGCCTTATCGAGAAGTTCATCCGCTGTATACTCCTGACCGTCAGTCATCTTCCATGTATCGGGGTTGTGGCAGAACTGGCATCTCATGGCACAGCCCGACAGAAAGATGATAAACCTTACGCCCGGTCCGTCGACCGATCCGAAACTCTCCAGCGAATGAACATATCCTTTAACCATTGACTGTTAACTCCTTAATGTATCTCTTCAGCTATTATACCTTTTTTTGAAGACGACCGCACACACCGCGAGAGCTGCAGCTGACACCAGTGTTATCAGCATTCCCGTCGCCAGATAAGGCGTGACATATCTCATCTCTATCTCATGATGACCGCCTTCGAGCCCGATCGCCATAAACGCATCATTGGCCTTCAGTATCACGGCATCCCTGCCGTCGACCTTCGCGCTCCACCCTTCCGAATAAGGGACTGCGATATAGAGGATCCCGTCTTTTTCCCTTTGTGTTTCAATATGTATCGAATTCCCCTCGAAAGTGATGTCTGCATCATCTGTATCCGCATGTTCCTCAAAGCCGGAGATGAGCTTTTCGATGTCGCTGCTGCTCCTTACGAAGAGCTTTATATCTTCAAGCGAATATTCTCCCTTCTGATCGAAGATGATCTTCACAGAGCAGACCGGCTCTTCACAGGGATTGAAGTTGAATACGAGGTGTTTCTTCGGATTGTAAACGCCGACATTTGCCGTCGTGGAATTGAATCCGTCCTTCATCTTCAGACCGTCTTCGCCTGACAGCCCGACGGAGATATATGCCCATCTCGTATCGTGGTCCTTTGTCGTATCCATATCGAATCCCTTAATATCGAGGAGGATCTCCGAATCCGTCACGGGATCGAACGAGAGCGTCATATATGCCTTGCTCTCATCGACTTTAAGAACGCCGTCTTTAACTGTAAGTCCCACAGTCTCCGTTATCTCATAAGGGATCTGATCCGTGAGGAAAACAGCCTCCCCGTCATCTTCCGCGCCGGTCACGACACGAGTCATCATGAGCTCTTCGCGGTATGCGGGATCGAGCTTCGAGAATGTATCATAAGACATCTTTTCATCGTAGAAATATGCAATGGAGACAGGTGCATCCGGAGTATAGATACGGTATCCCTCCGAAGAACCGAGAGACGGATCGGCAGAGTATCCCGCCGGAGTTTTTATATAATAGCCGTCGGGGATAAGAAGATAGCTCATGCCGTTCTGGATCTCGAGCAGGCCCCTGCCGTGAAGGTTCCTGTAGGAGAATGCAACCGAGTCGCTTATAAGACCCATATCATCCATATACTGCTTGATCCCGGGGGCGTAATAGCTGTGGTAGAAATCGAATCCCATGACTCCCGTGAGCATCGAAGAGTTGCTCGTATAGGATATATCGGAATTCATGAGCCTGTCAGACCTCTTTTGAGAGGAATCCGGGAGAGCGCGCAGGATATCTTTTCCCTCGGAATCATAAAGGTAATAGTTTGCCTTCCCGAACTCCACGGACAGCGATTCCGTGCGGATGAGCGCATATGTCACTCCGATCAGCATGCACGAGATGAGGACGGGTATCATCATCAGTTTCATCTTCTTCTCTTCCGTGAGCTTTTTTGCACACGATATCGTCCACATGACATAGACCGATATCACTGCCGATATCGCGGAAGTAAAGCCGTAAAGCTCGTCGGCAAGGACGCAGGGGACGATATAGACGATGCATATGACGAGCATCGCCCTCCATGAACCCGCCGCGGTCTTCAGGATATCCGGGAACTTAAGGACGAATATATATGCCAGCAGGAATACAAAACCGAAGATATATCTGTGGCTCGCATAATTTCCGCCGTTGAACAGCGACCCAACGACCGGCAGGAATAACGACAGATAGTAGACTGCCAAAAGTATCTTCAGGTCGGTATCCTTTTTCTTTTCCCTGAACAGGCACCATACGGCAGGTATGACACAAGCCGAGATGCCGATGTGTGATTCAAATCTCAGATATGCAAACGAGAACAGGCCGCCTATGACCGCTTTCGACCTGTCCCAGATATATATCAGCTCGAAAGGCCTCGTGAGCGAGAGCCTGTCCATCTGCGCCATATTAACCATCGACGGTACCGAAGGGCCTATGCCGATGCCTATGCCGATAACGCTGAATAGGATAAACCTTCCGACGAGCGGAAGAAGGCTCTTCAGGTCACCTTTTTCCCTGAAGATAAATCTTATGATGCAGTATATGATCACGATGATGCCCATCATGAAAGTGAAATAGAAATCATAGAGGGTGCAGAGCGCGAGAACGACCGTATAATGAACGAACTTCTTCTCTTCCCAGAGCTTCAGGACGCCGGCCATAAGGAGCGGAAAAAGATAGAAGAGATTGAGAAAATTTGCCTGGAAAAGCCCTATAAATGTGATGCCCGAAAAGACATATATCATCGATCCGAGGATCGTCCCGGTCCCTTCTTTTTTCCTGTATCTGCAGAAGTATAAAAACGAAAGTCCCGACAGATAGAACTTGAGAGCGATCGCGAAGTCGAACGCGGCCTCGCCGTACTTAACGGGGATAAATGCCGACAGCCAGTTGACGGGATCGAGGATCATCTGACCGAACGTCAGGATGGGATCGAATCCGACGAGCGTCATGTCCCACATCGGGATCTCGAAAGTATGTCTTACGAAGATATTACCTGCGAGCTTCCTCATCCATTTCCCCGAGTAGAGGAAGTATGGATACTGCTGCATCAGACCGTCTCCGTAAGTAAAGAGATTGCGTCCCCATATGAGGTTATATATGAATATGCACAGGAAGAAAAAGACCGTAAAAGCGGCCGTGTAGAGAAGTACTGCGCGCCCTGCGCTCCTGTTTGATGTGAGCTTCTCTCCCGACACTTTGTTCTCCCGTTCCCGTCAGAGTGAATAGACGATAATACCGACTATGATTATACCAAGTGCCAGCGCCTTTTTGGGAGTGAGTTTCTCGCCGAAGAAGATAAGTCCGAACACGGTCACGAAGATATATCCGGTCGAATCGAGGAGCGTTCCCCACGACAGCGGTATCTCCTTAAAAGCGATAATGGTCATGACCGTCGCCAGGACGAACATGGAATAAGCCGTGATGACACGCGGATTTACATACTCTTTCACGATCGTGTCATGAGGCGCGAGTGCAGACTTCTTAAGGAGCACCTGCGACACTGACGAAATGAATACACTGGCTATGAGTATCAGCGAATAGAGGATCTCAGTCTTCGTCATGTGAGGCCTCCTTCGAGTACAGGACTATGCCCAAAAGGACTGTCAGGATGCCCGCGACCTTCTGGGGAGTTACGATCTCATCGAAAAGCATCACGCCCCATATCATTCCCCATATCACCGTGACAGCCTTATTTGCATATGCGAAAACGAGCGGGACTTTTTTAAGTATCTGCTGCCAGAAGACGGCATATATCCCGAGGAGCAATATCATAAGACCGTAGAGGATAAGGAACATCATATCCGGGAACGACTCGCGGGATGCGAACTTGGCAGTGACCGATGCACCCGAATAGATAAGGAGTATCAGATGAAGAAAAAGGAAATACCTCGCTTTCATCCTTATCTCTTTCCCCCGTCGTAGAAAGCCTTTACCTTCTCGCAGACATACAATATGTCATCATCCTTGAGATTATAGTGGAGCGGGAGCCTTATCAGGCGGTCGCTCTCCCTTGTCGTATAAATGTCTTCTCCCGCCATCGTGCCGAACTTCATACCTGCAGGCGAACTGTGGAGAGGCACATAATGGAATACGGCATGTACGCCGTTCTCCTTAAGATAACGAATGAGCGATGATCTCTCATCGATATCCCTGACCTTGATATAGAACATGTGGGCATTATGATTTACGTATTCAGGAATAAACGGAAGCTCAACGGCGCCACGCTCTGAAAGATCCGTCAGGCACTCACGGTAGAGTTCCCACTTCCGCATGCGGTCGTTAAAGACGTTCTCCGCCGTCTCGAGCTGAGCCCACAGATAAGCGGCATTCATCTCGCTCGGAAGATATGAACTTCCCTTATCTACCCATGTATATTTATCTATCTCGCCCCTGAAGAAACGCGATCTGTTCGTACCCTTTTCACGTACGATCTCGGCCGCCGGGGCATTATCATCATCCCTTATGAGGATCGCTCCGCCCTCACCCATCGTAAAGTTCTTTGTCTCATGAAAGCTGATGCATCCGTAATCGCCGAATGAGCCTAAAGCCTTGCCCTTATATGAAGCCATGATACCCTGTGCGGCATCCTCCACAACATAGAGCGAATGCTCTTTCGCGATGCGCATGATCTCATCCATCTCGCATCCGACGCCCGCATAGTGGACCGGAACGATCGCCCTTGTCTTTTCCGTTACGGCTTCTTCTATCTTCTTCTCGTCGATATTCATTGTATCGGGGCGTATATCGACAAATACGATCTTTGCTCCCCTCAGGACAAATGCATCCGCCGTCGAGCAGAATGTATAGGACGGCATGATGACCTCATCGCCCTCTTTTATCCCGCAGAGTATCGCAGCCATCTCGAGTGCATGAGTGCACGAAGTCGTCAGCATCGCGGATGAGACGCCTGTATTCTCCCGAAGCCACTCATTGCATTTCTTTGTAAACGGACCGTCGCCACAGAGCATGCAGTTCTGAGTCACTGCCTGCCTTATGTATTCGGTCTCTTTTCCCGTCAATGTCGGTTCATTAAAGTTGATCATCTTTGTTGTTCCTGATCGACTTCACAATGTATAGCGGACGGTTCTTGGTCTGCATAAAGATCTTTCCTATATAGATACCTGCTATCCCTATGGAAGAGATCATCAGACCGCCTACCAGTAACATGGTAGCGATAACACTTGTCCATCCGGGATCGATATCTGCGACAAAGTACTGTATTATCAGGAATATGATATATATGAATGATATAAACGTTATGATGAAGCCGATGTAGGATGACACCCTCAGCAATGAATCGGACTGCGAAGTAAGGATATCCTCTGCAAGTCTCATCTTTCTGCGGAAATTATATGACGACTTCCCCTCTTTCCTCGGTTCGGTATCTACGTCTATAAACGCCTGGTCATATCCCATCCAGCAAAGATAAGTAGAATAATCCCTGTGGTATTCCCTCATCTCACAGAAACTGTCTTTTACCTGTTTTGTGCATATGCTGAAATTGCAGATATCAGGATCGTATCTGAACCCTGACAGCTTCTCATATACCCTGTAAAAACACTTGGAGATATGCTTTTTAAATGCACTGTCCTTACGGTCTTTCCTCTTCGCAAAGACTGTATCATAGCCTTCCTTCGCCTTCGCGTACAGCGCCTTTATCTCCTCGGGACGGTCCTGAAGGTCGCAATCCATGACTACGGTATACTCTCCCGTTGCATGATCGAGGCCTGCCGTGATGGCTCTCTGCTGTCCGAAATTCCTGGAAAGCTCTATCCCCACTACTTTAGGGTCTTCATCGCATATCTTCTCAATCTCTGACCATGAATCCTGGGGGCAGCAGTCATTGACGAGTATTATCTCATAATCTTCCGTAATGGATGAGAGCGTAGCCTTAAGACGCTCATGAAGTTCGACCAGCGCCGACCTGCATCCGTATACGGGAATAACGACGGATATTTCCATAAAGCTCCCTCTGTATTATGCCCTGCTTCCCGGCATAAAACGTTCAATGATGTCTCTTTGATCAGAAACAATAATATAATAGCCTTTTCTGGAGGAACTATCAATTACGTCTTCCTGCGCCGCAGAGCGCCCGTCGGCTTCATATATGATCTCCGGATGATCCTGTTCTATAGCCCTGAGATCCTCCATGCTCTTCTCATCAGTGAGATATCTTATCGCGGCCGTACGGCTGTATCCGGGATCAAACTCCTCCGGCTTTTCGCCGAGGGCGATATCGATCACCGCCTTTACCATGTCATATCCCGTCGAAAGCCTGACGAGCGTGCTGCCAATCATGTCGCCGCCCATCCTGGCGCCGATCTCTATGACCTTTAAGTCACTGCCGCTGATCTTGATCTCGGCATGTGATGCGCCATACATTATCCCGAGGCTGTCCAGCCCGGCGAAAACGATATCTTTTATCCTGTCTTTCAGAGGTCCGTCAACGCCCGCAGGCTGAAGATGTCCAGTCTCGATATAGTTCGGACTGCCGGTAGTATACTTTTGCGTTACGGCCAGGAGCGTATGCTCACCTTCAAATGATATACATTCGACGCTGTATTCGTCTCCGGGAATAAATTCCTCGATCATTGCTTTCTTCTCAAAGCTCTGACTGCACGCACGGGCTATGGCACCTTTAATGTCATCTTTCTTTGTGTCTATCCTGGTGATCCCGCGGCTTCCGGATCTGTCCGTAGGTTTTACTATCAGCGGATAATCCATACCGGTAAGATCAGGCTTCTCACCTTCGGAAACACATACGCCTTTTGCGCACGGAACATCGTAAGACATGAACATCAGCTTCATATCATGCTTATTGACTGATACGAGGGAACTGTCTATTCCGTTGCCGGTAAGTCCCATATTCTCGGCGACATAATTGACCGTCAGGACCGCCAGGTCCGAAGCGATACTGCAGATGCCCGATATGCCGATCTTTCTGCATTCCTCGAGTATAAGGTCTTTCTCTGTGATGCTTATGGGATAAAAATGATCGGCCGCTTCCTCTCCGACATCACCTGCCGCCCATGCAAAGACATGAGTCTCGAGTCCGAGATCCTTTGCCTTCAGTATGAGCGGAAGCTGAAGATAGGAAGCACCGATTATCGCAAGCTTTTTCATCAGTCAAGTATATATTAATCTGAAGGCAAAATAAAGGACGGAGCCGTCCCCCCTTCTGGGAAACGGCCCCATCCTGATATAAAGTCCTATTAAAGGAAATTACATTCTGTCGTGGCAGGTTCTCGCGATAACGTCGAGCTGCTGCTCCTTCGTAAGGTCGATGAACTTAACTGCATATCCGGATACACGGATCGTGAAGTTAGCATACTCTTCCTTCTCAGGATGCTCCATAGCATCAACGAGCTTCTCTGTACCGAATACGTTAACGTTCAGGTGATGTGCACCCTTGGAGAAGTATCCGTCCATTACGGAAACGAGATTCTCAACCTGCTCCTCCTCGGAATGTCCGATAGCACTGGGGTTGATCGTCTGTGTATTGGAGATACCGTCGAGAGCCCATACATAAGGGATCTTAGCAACGGAGTTGAGGGAAGCAATGAGTCCGTTCTTCTCTGCGCCGTATGCAGGGTTAGCTCCGGGAGAGAGAGGCTCGCCGGCCTTTCTGCCGTTAGGTGTGGAACCTGTCTTCTTACCATATACGACATTGGATGTGATCGTAAGGATAGAAGTCGTAGGCTCTGCGCCTCTGTATGTGTGATGCTTCTTGACCTTCTTGATGAATGTGTCGAGGAGCCATACGCCGATCTCGTCAGCCCTGTCATCATCATTACCGTATCTCGGGAAATCGCCCTCTGTCTCGTAGTCTACAACGAGGCCGTTCTCATCACGGATCGTCTTAACCTTCGCATACTTGATAGCGGAGAGTGAATCGATAACATGTGAGAATCCTGCGATACCTGTAGCAAATGTACGACGTACATTAGTATCGATCAGAGCGAGCTCTGCTGCTTCATAGTAATACTTGTCGTGCATATAGTGGATGAGGTTGAGGCAGTTGACATAAAGACCTACGAGCCAGTCGAGCATTACGTCATACTTCTTGATGACCTCATCATAATCGAGATACTCGGATGTGATAGGAGCATAAGCAGGAGCAACCTGTGTCTTCTCGAGCTCGTCAACACCACCGTTGATAGCGTAGAGGAGGCACTTAGCGAGGTTTGCACGTGCGCCGAAGAACTGCATCTCCTTACCTGTCTGTGTAGCGGATACGCAGCAGCAGATGGAGTAGTCGTCGCCCCATACGGGTCTCATTACATCATCATTCTCGTACTGAACGGAAGAAGTGAGGATGGAGATATGAGCAGCATACTTCCTGAAGTTGGAAGGAAGTCTCTTGCTGTAGAGAATCGTGAGGTTAGGCTCAGGTGCAGGACCCATATTCTCGAGTGTATGGAGGAAACGGTAGTCGTTCTTTGTAACCATGGAACGTCCGTCGGATCCTAAGCCGCCGACCTCGAGTGTAGCCCATACAGGGTCACCGGAGAAGAGTTCGTTGTAGGAAGGGATCCTTGCGAACTTGACCATACGGAGCTTCATTACGAAATGGTCGATGAGCTCCTGAGCTTCCTTCTCTGTGAGGGAACCTGCCTTGAGGTCTCTCTCGATATAGATGTCGAGGAATGTGGAGACACGGCCTACGGACATTGCTGCACCGTTCTGTGTCTTGATAGCTGCGAGATATCCGAAGTAGAGCCACTGTACTGCTTCCTTAGCATTCTGTGCAGGAGCGGAGATATCATAACCATAGGAAGCGGCCATGACCTTCATCTGCTTCAGAGCCTTGATCTGCATAGCGAGCTCTTCTCTCTGACGGATTACTTCGTCGAGCATCGTTCCGTCACCGCAGTTAGCAAGATCCTCCTGCTTCTTCTCGATGAGGAAATCGATTCCGTAGAGAGCAACTCTTCTGTAGTCACCTACGATACGTCCTCTTCCGTATGTATCAGGAAGACCCGTAAGGATGTGGGAGTGACGTGCAGCCTTGATCTCCGGTGTGTATACGGAGAATACAGCATCAGAGTGTGTTGTGTGATACTCCGTGAAGATCTTATGGAGCTCCTTGGAAGGAGTATATCCGTATGTCTCGCAGGACTGCTCAGCCATCCTGATACCGCCGAAAGGCATGAAAGCTCTCTTGAGAGGCTTGTCTGTCTGAAGACCTACGATCTTCTCAAGTGTCTTGTCCTCCTCGCAGAGATATCCGGGAGCATGGGACGTGATCGTAGAAACGATATCGGTATCCATATCGAGGATGCCGCCCTTAGCTCTTGCCTCCTTAAAGAGTTCCTGGAGTCTTCCCCAGATCTTGTCGGTTGCTTCCGTTGTTCCTTCAAGGAAGTCCTCGTTGCCTTCGTACTCGGTGTAATTGTTCTGGATGAAATCGCGAACATTTACTTCTTCTTTCCAAAGACGGCCCGCAAAGGAGCCCCACTGCTCATAATCTTTCATATGCATTATTTCCTTTCTGATTAATAAGACTTTATCGGTACAGATAATATAGCAAAATGAAAATCATATTACAAGCCTAATTTTGAATCATTCTAAAAAAGATACGAAAAAATTCATGCTTTTTGCCCACGGCTTTATCTCAATAAAGAATATAGTCGAAAGTTGCGGCGAAAGAAGCCGCAAAACAGAGCAAAACAAAGATCTTTGAGCACTTTTCGCGATGTCTGACAAAAGCAGCTGCACCGACAGCAAGACATACGACCGACGTCACGATATACCTGACATGGACCGTACATATATAAGGGTATTGTAAATAAAATACTATAAAAGAGATCACCGGAACGATGACAGCGCCTCCGAGCATGAGCCTCAGGTGCAGTGCCTCTTTCGATGAGAAAAGGAAGCATACGAACAATACAGCCATAAGGATCACGAGTGCCGTCATCAGCCACATCATCACTATCGGAGTCACGGGATCAGGCTCATAGAGTATCCCCTCATCGAAAAGCATCGACTGCATTGACTGTCCGAAGATATTATTGAAGTGCGCCGTGTCAGAGAGGTCGGTCGAACATGTCGTAAACTGTCTTATCGAAGGGACAAGGAGCCTCGAAACGAGCGGGATGTCACCCGTATACTGCCATGTTCCGCCCGGAAGCCTCGGCACATATGAGAACGGAACCTTATAGACTATGAGATTCCTTAAGACCCAGGACAATCCGAGAGGGATGCTGACTATACCAAACAGAATGAACTGGGAGATTGTCTTCTTTTCCCCGAGTTTCTTCTGCCTGATGTCATTTACCAGATCGTACAGGAAGACAAGACCCATCGCGGGGGCGATGAGTACTGCGGAAGTCTTGGTGAGCATTCCGAGCGCAAGTGTCAGGGCTGCAAGCAATATATCCTTTGTGCTCCGTGACTCATGCCAGCATAACGTAAAGTGGATCGCCAGAAGACAGAAGAGAGTCATGAGGCAGTCGTTGTTGAGCTCAGCTCCGATTATCAGGAATATCGGGTTGCAGGCGATGAACGTGATGAGTGCCGTTCCCGTCCAGCCGCCGATACCGATCCTGCGTATGATCTTATGGCAGACGATGACGCACAGGCACGAGAAGAGCATATTGAACTGCTGGATGATCTCATAGGCGATCATGTCGGACGCGCCGAGAGCGCATGCGATCGACTTTATCACCGCACCGATGATATAGAAGACCGGCGGATGGTAGAACTGGGGCGGATAGCTCGTGAATTCCTTTATGATCGGCGGAAATGCCATGTGCTCGATAAGATAGTTTATATAGCCGGGATGTCCGGTATCACCGAGCTTCATCGTGTTTATGTCGATCAGCTGGATATCGTGATCGGTTATGCAGAAGATGCCCTTCAGCGCAAAGAACATCTTTATTATCGATGTGATGAGGATGATGAGAAATGCGGTCCTCTCAGGATCGAGCCGTTCAGCCGTCCGCACCTTCAGTCCCTTTCCGTTCCCCCCGCCGGTCACTGTGGTGCCTCCTGATCTTCGGCATTCGCCTCAGGCTCCGGTCCCTTGTGGATCGGGCACGGCTTATCCGAAGTCGGCGTCAGATAGGATCCTGCGATGAAGTAATCGGTATATACCGTTCCCTCCTGCACGCACCATTCGTTCGCATAATAACCTGATGAGCACACCTGAACCTGGATGATCGTATCGGGCTTCGGGAATCCGACGCTCGGGCAGTCACCGTGGATCCTGCTCATGACGTAATACCAGATCCTAATTGCATTATTCCTGTCTCCCGAAGGGATGACCGTCTGTCTCAGTCTGTTGTCGTATCCGTACCAGACAGCTGCAGAGTAATAAGGCGTATAACCGCAGAACCACTTATCGAGGTTATCGTCTGTCGTACCTGTCTTGCCGGCCGTACCGATATATTCGCCGTTGTTGTTCGTAACGATCGCGGCATGTCCGGATGCGGTACCGTCAGTTATAACATCCTCGAGCATATCGCTTATGAGGAATGAAGTCTCGTCTGTAAATACCTTATATGACTTGGGATGGCATGTCAGGACGACATTGCCGTCATTATCCCTTACTTCCGTATATGCATGAGGTTCCGTATATGTTCCCGATGCGGCGAGAGTATTATAGGCACCGCACATCTCAAGGGGAGATACACCTGTCGTCAGGGCTCCGATCGCCTGGGCGGGATATGAGCCTTCCTCGAGCCTGTCTATTCCTTCCCTCGAAAGGTACCAGAGTGCTGTGTCTCCTCCGACGTCATTCCAAACCTGGACGGCGATCGTATTTTTCGACTGGGTTATGGCTCTCCTGATCGTCATCGGGCCGGCATATGACCTGTCGGCATTGAGAGGCCATACCTTTCCTTCATTGGAAGGATCGAGGTGGCTTTCCTGGTCCGTATAGATCATTGACGGGGTTATTATCTGAAGGTCGAGTGCAGGGGCATAGTCAAGGATCGGCTTGATCGACGAACCCGGCGATCTGTAAGCATCAGTTGCACGGTTCAAGCCGAGATTAACGGTCTTCGTTCCGTAGCCGCCCTGCATTGCCGCGATGGCACCTGTCTTTACGTTCATTACCACCATTCCGGCCTGGGGCTTCTCAGGAAGATCCGCAAGGGCCGAAGGATCCGTCTGGAAAAGATCCCTGTTCATGAATGCCTCGTCGACGACAGCCTGGACGTCCGGCTCGAGGGTGGTATAGATATGATATCCCCTGTTGTAGATTATCGTGGTCGCGAGAGCCTTGGAGATGCCCCTCGCCTCCGCAAGGTCATTGACTGCTTCCTTGATAGCATACTCTGCAAAGTATGAATTGATATCATTGGAGCTCCTTGCCTCACGTGTCTTGAAGACGAGCTCCGTATTGAGAGCCTCTTCATATTCCTCGTCAGTTATCTTTCCGAGTTCATGCATCTTTGAAAGCACGATCCTCATCCTTCGAAGGGCATTCCTCCTTCCGGATTCCCTCCTCGGATTGTAGTATGAAGGGCTCTTGGGAAGTCCTGCGAGAAATGCGCACTCAGTGAGATTCAGCTCTGCGGCATTCTTGCCGAAATAATTCTGTGCCGCAGCCTGTATGCCGACGTAGTTATTGCCCATGGGCGCCAGGTTGATATAGAGCTCCATGATCTCATCTTTTGAAAGATCCTGCTCGAGCGACATCGCGGAGAACCACTCCTGGACCTTACGCGACGTGCTGTGTTCATCGTCTCCCGTTATGAGCTTGACTGTCTGCTGCGTTATGGTCGAACCGCCGTATGTCGCGGTACCTCCGTTGGCGACCGCCGACAGTACCGCACTTCCTATTCTCCTTATGTCGATACCCGAGTGCTCATAGAATCTCTCATCCTCGATACTCGTTATCGCTTCATCGATATATGTATTCTTTACGTCTGATATGGATACATAGATCCTGTCGACATTCTCGTTTCCGGTGAGCTTGGCGATGACATTGCCTTCCGAATCGTAAACAAACGAAGTCTGGACTTCTTCAGTATTCGTAAGATCCGCGATCGAAAGGGGCTTTGCCGATGATATATAACCGAGGAGCATTCCCGACAGGAATCCTCCGAGAAGGAAACATGCACACAGGATAAAGACAAGCACTATTTTCGCTAGGTCAGCGATAAAATTGAATATCTCGTGGGACAGTCTCCTGTTGAATCCTGATCTTATCGGCTTTCCGGTCAGTGTAGCACGAAGCTCGTCCGCCAGGGCGCTGTCTTCCGGCGCCACAGGCGATGAATTGCGCATCTGTCCGTCTTTTGCAGATCTCATCCTGTACTCCTTCCCATGATCGGTCTGTATATTTTATCACTTATACGAAATAAAGTGTTAGAATGTCCCCATGGATGTAATCGAAAAGCAAGAAACCGTAACTGTCACCGCTGTTGGAAGCGGCGGACGCGGCATAGCCACTCTTCCTTCAGGCAAGAAGATCTTTATCCCGGGTGTACTGCCCGGTGAGTCCTGTGATGTGAAGATCACTGTCGATAAGTCATCCTACGCAGAAGGCATCTGTACTCATCTTCACAATGAGTCTTCGGAAAGAGTCCTCCCGTTCGGCACCGCCATTCCCGGGGAAGACCTTGCACACCTGTCGTACGAAGGACAGCTCCTGTACAAAGAGGAACTCGTTAAGTCATGTCTCATACGCCTTGCGAAGATCGATCCTATTCATGTCGAAAAGATCCTTCGCCCCATACTCCCGTCCGAACCTCACGCCGGCTACCGCGACCATATGCAGTACCGCATCTCCGGAGGCAGGATATGCCTGATGGGAGAAGGGACTGATACGCCGGTTCCCGCCGACAGGTGCACTATAGCATATGAGGTTTTCTCCAGGACAGGAGATGTCCTTGAGGAGATATTTAAAGATGCGCCCACGACTCTTTTCGACGGGGTCGTCATGAGAGCTTCAGAGAGCACACATCAGCTTCTGATCGAGTTATTATCATCTTCCTCCCAGCCGCATGAGAAGACCATAAGAGACACCAAAGACTACATCTCATCGACCGGGCTTTCCGAAGCACTCCGAAGAAAGATCCCTGACTATGAACTGAACGGTATATTATTGCGTGTCAGTCACACGAAGACTGAAAGAAGGACAAGGAGCGGCAACCGCTTTCTCATCGAAGGAAACGACTGGTATGACGAGAAACTCCTGGGACGTGATTTCAGGATCTATGCCGGCTCATTCTTCCAGGTGAATATCCCTGTTGCAGGAAAGATCTATTCCATCGCGAAAGAATATGTTTCGGGCGCGGATGTCTTATGGGATGTCTACTGCGGAACCGGATCTATCGGTATCTGCTGTGCATCCGAAGGACAGACTCTTATCGGCATCGAAGCAGTTAAGGCCGCAGTCGATTCGGCGAAGTTCAATGCGTCACGCAACGGTCTTACAAATGCACGCTTTATTCAGAGGCCTGCCGAGAACATGATCCTCGATGACGGTGCTCTTCCCACTCCTGATGTCGTGATACTCGATCCGCCGAGGAAGGGAATGGATCAGCGATTCACAAGGAACCTCATAAGGCTCTCGCCTCCGAAGATCGTCTATATCTCATGTGATCCGGCAACTTTGGCAAGAGACCTCCGTGAGCTTACCGGCGCAGGCTACGATATCATTTCGGCAACTCCCGCTGATATGTTCCCGAATACGTCCCATGTCGAGACTGTGGTGTTGATGTCACGCCGAAACCCTTGATAATAAAGGAGTTTAGGGTGACATTCAGATGGAACACTCGACCCAAAGTGTGTTTTGTTGTACATGGAAACATATCAACCTCAAATATACACAATAGGTTGAGTTAGTGATTTAGATGTTGGAGGAAATATGAAATTGTGTAAAGTCAGCTTAAAGAAAGCGACAGAAGATGATATGCCGACCATATGGGAAATGCAAGTGCGTGCTTTTTCAGATCTTCTGGAAAAGTATCAGGACTACGAAATGAGTCCGGCTGCCGAGAGCTTTGAAAAGGTCATGGCGAGATACCGGCAGCCATGGACAAAATACTACTTCATCGTTGCTGAGGGTGAAACAGTCGGAGCCATTCGGATCGTTGATAAAAAGGATGGAAGCAGGAAAAGGATATCCCCTGTCTTTATCATGCCGGAGCACCGTAATAAAGGTTATGCCCGTCAGGCGATCCTCGAAGCCGAGAAGATCCACGGGGCAGATAACTGGAGTCTCGAAACGATACTCCGGGAGAAGGGGAATCTTCATCTGTACGAGAAGCTCGGATATCACCGCACGGGCAAAGTCGAGAAGATAAATGACCGGATGGATATCGTGTATTATGAAAAAGACTGAATAACTATTCTTTCGAATTTGACGGACGAGGTTGATGAGAAATGATCCTGCGAAGATTAAGGGACGATGAGACAGACCTGTTGAAAGACTTTCTCTATGAAGCTCTTTTCATCCCGGAAGGAGTCGTTCCCCCTCCCAGGGACATCATCGGCAAGCCTGAACTGAAGATCTATTATGAAGGCTTCGGAGAGGGAAGCGCAGATCACTGTATCGTCGCTGAAGATGACGGGGAAGTTGTAGGAGCCGTCTGGTCGCGGATCATGAAGGATTACGGTCATGTTGATGATGAGACACCGTCGCTTGCGATCTCGTTATATAAGGAATACCGCGGACATGGCACAGGGACTAAGCTGCTTACGGAAATGCTGGCCCTGCTCAGAGAAAAGGGATATAAAAAGGTTTCACTTGCTGTCCAGAAAGCCAATTATGCCGTCCGGATGTATGAGAAGGCCGGATTTGAGATCGCGGATGAAAACGATGAAGAATTCATTATGATCTGCACTCTTTGAAAAAGCGTCCTTCTTGACGTAACTACCAATCGGTAGTATAACACTATCGAAAGGTAGGAATCATGATGGACAGAAAGAGCGAGATCATTTCAGCAGTAATGGAACTGGCATCACAGAAAGGTCTGGGATCGGTATCCATGCAGCAGATCGCCGACAGGGTCGGCATCACAAAAGCATCCCTGTATAATCACTTTTCATCCAAGGATGAGATCGTGGAGGAGATGTATCACTGTCTCAGAGACAACGCCAAGAAGAGCATCGGCATTGAGTCTTTCGATGTGGATAAGATGATCGGTGACCGCTCCCTGAATGAGATCCTGTTTGAAACAGCAGATTCCTACAGGAGAATGTGCATGGATCCGCAGATGCTCATGTTCTATAAGATCATCATGTCGGAAAGGTCGATCAACAGGTCTGCCGCCGAGATCATGGTGTCTGAGACAAAGATGATGATCAACGCCACGAAGATGCTCTTCTATGCACTTCATGTCAAAGAAAAGGCCCTTTTCGAAAATGTTGATACAGCGGCTTTTTCCTTTGCGATGGCTGTCCATTCGATAATCGATTATGAGTGTGATCTTATCCATTCCGGCTCGGAAAAAGATCAGGATATGCTTCGCAGATATATCGATGAATTCTGCAGAAAATACGGAGTATAGGAGACGGTACTATGGAAAACGATAAGATGAAAAACAGCATGTGGAAACTGGTCGCTGTTTGCGGAGTGCTCTCCGTGGTCTTCTATCTTCTACACGATATCATCGGTGCGGCTAATTATCCGGGATACTGCTGGACAAAGCAGGCCGTAAGTGATCTGACCGCGACCGACTCACCTTCATTTGCCGTTGCGACCGGCTATGTGACCGTGTATAAGATCTTTACGTGTCTGTGTTGCACCTGCCTGTCTGTTCTTGTCGGAAATGAAAGAAAGACTCTGAAGATCGGAATATATCTTTTCGCACTCATGCAATGGATCTCCGCTGTCGGATATGCGCTCTTCCCTCTCACAGGAAGCGGATATGACGGATCAGTCCAGTCTTTTATCCATGTCTATGTTCTGACGGCTCTGGTTGTCTTGCTGTCGATAGTATCACTGATCCTTATAGCGGTCGGAAGCTTCAAGGGAAAGTACAGGTTGCTCGGAGTACTGGCGATAGTTGCGCTGCTTGCCATGTTTTTCGGTGCGGTCGGAAGCCAGAATGTCCCGAAGGAATACTTTGGTGTCGCAGAAAGGTTCAGCACATACAGTGCGACCGTGTTCACCGGTGTACTGGGAGTTTACGGTTACGCCAGGCTGAAGGAAGACTGAATCGCCTCCTTATGCGTAATTAGCACGATGGGGTCGTCCTTTGATCAAAGGATCAGGCAGGCTTCTTCCAGCTGAAATCCGGCTTTATCCCCTTCTTTACACAATCATCAAGGTACAGATCGATCAGGTTCTGATAGGAGATGCCCGTCTCATCAGCCAGCGTTTTAAAATAATCTATCGTTGTTTTTTTCAGATTCATCGTAACTTGACGCTTCAGCTTATCGGCATATGGATTCTTTCTCGGGTCAAGTTTCTCAATTTCATATTCTGTTCTCATGATCCACCTCCGTATTGAATGTAGAAATCAGTCTCTTTCTTCGTTGCTCTTCTGGCAGAAATAATCCTTATCACTTCATCCCGTCTTCTGTAACAGTGACATACAGTTATGACCTTTGATGTTCTGCTCTTTCCTATCAGAAGGAACCTTTCTTCGTCCACAGAATGATCCGGATCATCAAACAATATGGCGTTATCATCATAAAAGATAGTGCTGGCTTCATTAAAGTCAATACCATGTTTCTTTATGTTGATATCATTCTTATTGTCATCCCACTCAAATGTCATAGTCAGATCCTCTGTTATCATAATTATAGTATAATTATTTCTCATTATCAATGTATGATCCTCAAACATCCTTCTTTTCGATGATCCGTGATAAAATGAAGTTGTCTTAATGACCTTGTTGCCCCGGGGGTGGAAAATGGCAGACGAGCTCCTGGGAGACTATGTACCGGATGAAAAGATCCTCGAACAGTACGGTCTGTAACGTCAGTGTCGGAGCGGAAAGCGTTGATATAAGGTTGTTTGTAACACTGTTACGTATAAATACATCGAAAAAAGAAAGGGTAATATGGGAAAGATCGTAGTCGGTATGTCCGGAGGAGTCGACAGTGCAGTCGCGGCACTCCTTCTTAAGCAAAAAGGTCATGAGGTTATAGGTGTAACACTCAGGACGTGGGAAGCTGACGACGGTTCTGAGAGCAGATGCTGTGACATAGACGATGCAAAAGCCGTTTGCGACATGCTCGGGATAAGATACTATTCCGTCAACTGTCTGTACGAGTTTAAGACTCACGTTGTGGAACCTTTCAAGGCTGATTATCTTCGCGGCAAGACTCCTAATCCCTGCATCGAATGCAACAGATATGTCAAATGGGATAAGCTCCTGTACTATGCAGGCGTAACCGGTGCGGACCATATCGCTACCGGACATTATGCATCTGTCATCAGACTTCCCAACGGAAGATATACATTGAAGACTGCCGCTCACTCCGACAAGGATCAGACATACATGCTCTACAGGCTTTCCCAGGAACAGCTGGCCGCAACGGTTATGCCGCTTGGAGACCTGTCCAAATCCGAAGTACGGAAGCTGGCAGTTGATGCTTCTCTGCCTGTAGCATCCAAACCCGATTCACAGGAAGTATGCTTCGTCACAGACGGATCCTATGCAGACCTTATCGAAAAGACTGCAGGCCCCGAGTATCATAAGGAAGGTCCATTTATCGACTATGACGGTAACGTACTGGGAAACCATAAAGGTGTGATCCGATATACCATAGGTCAGCGGAAAGGACTCGGGATCGCTCTCGGTACACCTGCATATGTCAGTGAAATAAGGCCGAAAAGCAATGAGGTCGTATTAGGAGATGAAGGATCACTCTTCCATAAGGAGATCCTCATTCGTGATGCAAACTTTATGAGCATCCCATCGATCTCCAGAGGCGAAACTGTCAGATGTACCGTGAAGATCAGATATCAGCATAAAGGCCAGCATGCATCAGTTTCTGCTCTTGATGAGGGTACGATCAGAGTTGCCTTCGATGAAGCAGTAAGAGCACCTGCTCCGGGACAGTCAGCAGTATTCTACGACGACAACGGATATGTTATAGGCGGTGGCGTGATCTCCGGTGTCCTCCGCTGATGTGTCCCTTTATTGACCCTCATCTCTGTGGAAATCGTGAGCATACGGTTATAGAATATAAGTACAACATAAAGGGGGTGAGCATATGATCTTCTCTAACAAGGGTGACAGCATATTCAATTCCGGCAATTCATATTTCTCGAAGAGCGGCAGTGCATACAAGATCGGCAATACCCTTTTCGGACCGAACGGCAATACTGCACATGACTTCGGCAACTCTGTCTTCACCAGGAACGGCAGTATCCATGTCATGGGCAATTCGCTCTATTCGACCAAAGGAACATACCATCTCATGGGCAATACCCTCTACGGGCCCAACGGCAAGACATGGTATGGCGTCACGTCGATGGATCAGGCCAAGGACATCGCCGCCACGGATCAGTGAGATATGATCAACGGTATCCGATCTGAATAGTACAACAGCCAAGTAAAAAAGCATCTTCCTCGTAAGATGCCTTTTTACATTAAATGTTCAAACTATAAGATGTCAACCTGCGAGCTCGGTAACTTTCTCCACAGTAAGTCCGGTGATCTCAGCGATCTTATCGACAGTCATGTCACCAACGGAGAGAAGCTTCTTCGCTATCTCCTGCTTGCTCTGTTCGAGGCCTTCATCTATTCCGTCCTGTCTTGCTTTTGCTACAATATCGAACATCTTCTCATCCTCCTTTCTGTGCTTCGTACTCCTCTATTACCTGCTCGAGGATATCACAGGATGCTTCTATCGTATTCTTGCATCTGAACTCAGGGCTGAACGACTGAGGCTTTATATCCCTGCAGAGGACCGATCCGTACTTCTTTTTGAACTCACGCATCAGCATCGTGGTGACGGGCTTTATGTCCTTACTCTCATGTGCTTTTGCTTCGATATATTTCATGGAGAGGACCGATACGGCAGCGAGGACCGCTCCGCATGTATTGCCTGTCTGGATGCCTGCACCAAATCCTCCCAGTGCGATCATATCCCTGTCGTGAAGACCTAAGTCATAGTATTCATTTGCCGCCCTGATCATCGTCTCGGCACAGTTGTAGTTCCCTTCGTAATAGTACTTGGCATATATATCTTTTAACATGGCAGTCTTCTCCCGGTTTGTTTTTGTTATTCTATCATATTTCGCGATCAAAAACGGCGTTCCACGAAGGAACGCCGTTAGCGTTATCATCTATTCTGCTGACAGCTGTTAAGGTGTTGTTGATGATTCTTTCAGCTCGCGCACTTTCTCAATGGGAAGGCCGGAGTATTCCGAGATCTTCTCGTCAGAGAGATCTCCGTCACCGATCATTCGCATGGCTGTGTCGATCGAGTTCTTCTCGATGCCCTTGGCCATACCCTGAGACATGCCTTTATCGAAACCTTCGTTCAGACCCTGATGATATGGAACATCTCCCAGATAACCCATAGTCTCCACCTCGCCGTCCATAGTGTCCGTTGTCCTGACTCCGTATTGAGTAAGATCATCGATTATCTTCTTAGCAGGCTCCCTGCTGACAAAGATCGTA
>JAFXMZ010000020.1 GCA_017529925.1 Clostridiales bacterium | reverse complement strand
GCCCCCCGATTGTTTTTTATTTTATAAAGGTTATTATACTCCGTCAAACACTCAAGAAAGTGATGTTGCACGCCAAAACCTACTGTTTACAGGCATTCTCAGAGATCAATGCACTATAATTGCTGTAAAATTGCTGTACAATTGCTGCCAAAAATCACCCTCATTGCAGTACATCTCACCTAGGGGAAATACATGATCACTTCTTTCAAGTGACAAATCGCCTGTCGCATAGGTGACAGGTTTTGAGAAGGAATCCTTTATTTTCATTGATTTAAAAGTAATTTTTGAGGTGACACCCTGGGGGAAGGAAATCGAAAAAATACCTGCCGATTTTGAAGCAGGATAAAGGACGGTCGACAAAACAGTCGACTACGTCAGATCACAACACCCGGCAGAGCCGGTTGTATGGGGATTTACCATGGTCGAGTAAACGGTCGACCAAAACAACCGTTCCAAAGAATTCTGGTCGACCAAATACCGGAAACTACTGATATTACTATGTCCCCCAGTCGACCTACATAACTTTAACACGGGAAAAAGTGGGTTCGGGCTTCGCCCGACAATAGCGTTCATGTACGTACGAAGGCGATGCTTGCTTCTCCGCCAATGGTAGTTTTCAAAATAGGGTAATAAAAAAGTGACGATGTGATCTTTCTTCCTTCACATCGTCACCTAAGTTAATACTTTGGCATTATTCATGATTTCTGACCTTTCTATTTACGAGCCATTGTATCTGTCTCAGACTTCCACCTTGATGTTGTCCGAGTGTTCTCCGATCCATTCAAGAAACCTGTCTGTTGATACCAGAAGTCTCTTGCCTACCCTTAATGTAGGAAAGGATGCCGAGTTCATGAGATTGTATGCTCCCTGCTTTGAGATGCCGAGGTATTCAGCGACCTGACCTGCATTCATAACCTTGGGAACAGTAGCAGCCCTGTTCTCATCCATGGACATTTCCTCCTTTCTTCGGTTGTTTCTTTTACAGGAAAGAACATATGTATTATAATTCTTGACCCGATTGATTGCAAGTGTTATATTGTTGGTAATCTATTATAGTGAGGATAAACCAATGGTAACAGATACTTTGGAGATCAGATATTTTGATTCATTGGATCAGCTCGGTACTGATCTGAAGGTCGGTGTGTCTTTCGAGAAGGGCAGAGAGTATTACTTTATTGTTGGTAAGGATGCTTCCGGAGAATACAACAAGTTCTTTAAGTCTTATTGCTGCGATTCGGGAATTGCCATCGGAGATCTTATCGGAAGCATCAATGCTATTCCCGGTGTTCCGTCATCCGATAAAGTATATGCTACTGTGGAAGAGGCCTACACCAGTCTAAAAGACTACGTCGGCAAGCTCGGAAAAAGAACATCCAAAGCCTCTATCGTTAATTACGTTATCTTCACATATAGCGAACTGATATACGGAAATGTATCCGGCAATCCTTTCGAAAAGAACCTTCTTATCCTTCCGCTGTTTGTTGAAGTGATGTCTGGACTGATCAGGGACGGAGTTAATTACAATTTCAGGAAGAGCGATAAGATCCTTTCTTCTATCAGAAAATACCAGAAGACACTTGCAGTCTTCGCAGAAGATGTTATGCTCTATGAGAAGGATACGGATCCCAAATCTGCGTTTACGAGAATCGATCAACACCGTATTCCTTCGGTCTCATTCTCAGGACTCACAACTCTCATATGCAACAATCCCGAACCTGAGATCGATCTTGTAGAAGCATTCATACCTAACACATTCGACGACCTGATCTCTTATCTTCTCAACCGGTATGTTATCGGTTATCACTTCTACCGTTGTGCCAACTGCGGAAGATACTTTGCCTTTACAACGGACACGAAGAATAAGAGCTGTACAAGGGTTATCGAATCTGCCCACTACATCAAAGACATAGGAAGGACCTGCAGGGATGTAGGAAGACTTAGATCACACGTCAGAGGCTTATACAGTAACGAGACACAGATCCTTTATCAGAGAAACTACAAAGCAACCTTCGCAAGAAAGTCGAAGGGCTATATCACAGAGGAACACTTCGCAGCCTGGAGTGAGACAGCCCGTCAGATGCGAGATAAGTGCATCAACGGAGATATCTCTTACGATGAACTGGAGAAGTGGTTTCTTGATAACTACTTAAGAGAATAAGTGGGATGACCGCTCGCTTGTTTTGTATATCGGAAGAAAGGAGGAATAATGGCACGAATGAAAAGAAATGCAAACGGAAGCGGATGCATAAGGCAGAGAGCTGACGGCAGATGGGAAGGCATATACTCTACCGGTGAAGTTGACGGAGCCGGCAAGTACAAGAAGCATTCCATCTACGGCAAAACTCAGGATGAAGTCAGAAAGAGGCTGACTCAGATAACCGGAGAGATCGATGAAGGAACATATACTGCCCCTTCGAAGTACCGGCTGTCTGACTGGCTTACTAACTGGCTTGAAGTCTATGTGAGGCCTAGTGTTAAGGACTTTACCTATGACTCATATACAGGGATCTGCAGGAATTATATTATCCCATGCCTTGGGAACATAAAGCTCAAAGAACTGTCCACGATAAGGGTCCAGAAGTTCTACAACTCCCTTCAGGATAGAAATCTGTCCGCCAAGACGATCAGAAATATCCATGGAGTTCTGCACAGAGCGCTGGAGAGAGCTTATCTTGACGGGGAGATCAGGCAGAATCCGACAGAGCGATGCGTCCTGCCGCAGGTTAAGAAACCCAAGATAGAGCCGCTCGAAGATGAGGACATCACGAGATTTCTGGAAGCTATCAAGGAACACAGGTACGGGAATATCTTTTTTCTTACCCTTTTTACCGGTCTTAGGCAAGGTGAAGTCCTCGGGCTTACATGGGATTGTGTCGATATGCAGAACAACACTATCCTGATAAACAAGCAGCTCAGAAGGAGTACTCACCACAAGGGAGCGACATATATCCTTGATTCTACCAAGAATGGTAAGGAACGGGAGATTGCTATTGCACCTTCGGTAATGATGGTTCTGGCGAAGCAGAAAGCCTGGCAGGAAGAATGTGCCCGTGAAGCCGGATCTGCCTGGGACAACGGCATGGATCTCGTATTCACCAACGAGCTTGGCGGGCATCTCTGTCATCCGACCGTTTACAACAACTACAAGAAGATCGTCACGGAGCTCGGACTGGAGAACAAAAGATTCCATGATCTTCGCCACACGTATGCTGTGGCTTCTCTTGAGAACGGAGACGATATCAAGACTTTGCAGGACAATCTTGGCCATGCGACCGCTTCGTTCACACTGGACAAGTACGGGCATGTCAACAAGGCCATGAAGCAAAGATCTGCAATGAATATGCAGAGATTTATCAATAAAGTCTCGTAAAACCCACCGGAACTCTTCGTAATTGTGGTCAAAAAGTTGGTCAAACGAAGGCTCCAAAACAAACTAAAACCCCTGAAACTCAAGCGTTTCAAGGGTCTTAGAAAACCAAAAATGGCGGAGAAGGAGGGATTCGAACCCTCGCGCGAGTTGCCCCGCCTAAAGCTTTAGCAAAGCCTCCCCTTCGGCCTCTTGGGTACTTCTCCATGCCGAATATATCAGGCGCTATTGCGCCGTCAGGACGTAATTGTAACACATATCCGGAAAACTTTCCAATATAAAGTGAAGTCAGGCAGAAGTATCGAGTCTGAAAACGCTTACATGGGGCAGAAGAGCCTCTGTTTCAGCGTCTTTTGCCGTTCCTTCCCCAAATGCGCAGGCACTTCCTGCAGCAACTGCCAGCCTGAATGAATCCTCCCTGTTCATTCCGCGCGATATACCGCTTACAAAACCTGCGAGCATGGAATCCCCCGCGCCGACGGTATTAACGACATCGCCGGTAAGCGCATCAGCCGCGTAAACATTTTCGTCGTCGGATGCCATTACGGCACCATCAGCACCCATCGACACGATAACATTATGAGCGCCCTCAGAGCGCAGCTTCAGCGCATATTCCGCCGCTTTCTCCCTGGTATCGATCGAAGTACCGTAGTATTCTCCCAGTTCATCCGAATTAGGCTTTAAGACAAACGGCTGATACGGGATCACACTCCCGAGATCCTTTCCAGGGATATCGGCTGCAAACATGACTCCCGACTCTTCGAGAAGACTTGCGACATTGCCGCAGAATGAGCTTCCCAGCGAGGAAGGGATACTTCCCGACATAATGAGGATGTCACTCTTTTCGAGGTGGTCCAGACGCGTCATAAGTGCCTTCACCGCACTGTCGTCTATGTCAGGTCCCGGACCGTTCAGTTCGGTCTCTGTATCAGAGGATATCTTGACGTTTATCCGCGAGCATCCGGAATCGACATGGACCAGCTCTTCCTTTATCCCGTTATCGGCGAGCATCCTCCTGATCTCCTGTCCTGAGAAGCCCGCTTCGAACCCGAGGACCGTGCTGTCGATGCCGAGTTCTTTCAGGACCAGAGAAACATTGATCCCCTTGCCGCCGGGCAAGACGACCTGCCTGGAAGCGCGGTTTATCTTTCCTGCCGCAAAACCATCGCAGAAGCAAAGAAGGTCAAGTGACGGATTGGGTGTCAGGGTATAGATCATGTCCGTTATCCTGCCTTTTCAAAATAAAGATCTATACCGTCGGCAAGCCCCTTCACCATCTTGGTCTGGAAGGAAGCATCCGCCATATTAAGGTCATCGCTCTGATTAGTCATGAATCCCATTTCGAAAAGAACGCACGGCACCTTGCTCCAGTTATTGCCGGTCATATCGTTCTGCTCCGATACACCGCGGTTCCTGATGCCCGTAGTGCTGCAGTAACGCCCGATAAGACAGTCGGCCAGGAGCCTCGATCCGCTATATGTCTGCGGATTCCACGGGTTGCTCGGAGAGATGCAGATAGCAACGGCTCCGTTCGCGGAGGAGGACGACAGCGCGTCCGCATGGATCCTGACCATTATATCCGCGCCCTTATTGGCGATCTCGGCACGCGTCACGCAGTCGACGGGAGTATTGTTGTCATACCTTGTCATTATGACTTCGTATCCTCTCGATTCGAGTTCTGTCTTGAGCTTGTTAGATACGATCATGGTGAGCTCATATTCCTTGAGTCCGCTCCATCTTCCGTATGTACCGGACGCATCGGCGAGCTTCTGCTCAGAGGAACCGGGACCCAGAGGAACATACCCGGGAGCTATCACAGACGAATGACCCGGATCGATACAGACTGTCTTTCCCGTCTTTTCCCTTATCGGGTCACCCCTGTCGATGCCGTAATCGCTGCATATACCGAGGAATTCCTGAGAGCCCTGGAAGCCGTTAAATACCGAGAGCCTCGAATCGCCGTTCTTCAGCTTTTCGACCCAGCCTGCCTTGCCGGATGCATCAGAAGCCCTTCCGAGGAAAGCCAGATAGAGGTCTTCGACATATTCCTCATCAGATCTGTTCCTGCCGAGATACTCCTGGCTCGCAAAGAATCCGTATGCCGCTTCCGTACCTGAGATCTGCTTGTTGATGAGCTTTACCGTCCAGTCTCTCATTCCCGTGTCATCGCATCCGCGGCCGAGAACGATCTCATAGAGCCTGTTTACGAACAGCTCTGTCTTGCCGGTGGTCTTGTATTCAAGAGTGGGTATATAAACACCCCTTACCACTCCGTATGAATCACATATCTGCCTGAATTCCTTCGAATTGGCAAACCCCTCGAAAAGCTTGATCCTTCCGGCATCACCCTCATTCTCGGAGAGCATCTTGAGCCAGTATGCCTTTCCGGTAGGATCGGACTCTCTTCCGAAGAACATCCTGTACATGAGCTCTACGGATTCCTCATCTGTCTTCTCCCTGTTCGTATATTCGGGACTGAAGATGAATCCGTATGCGACTGATACGCCTGTGGCCCGCTTATCGCGGAGCTGGGATGACCAGTCGTTAAGTCCCGCCGGATCAGCCTCCCTGCCGAGTGCAATGGAGTACAGCCTCTTTACGAATCCTTCGACTCCGTCGCTGCCGCTCTGTGATGAGGGTTCAGCGGATGCCGCTCCCGTCATTGTAAATAGCATGACGGCCGCGGTAAGTATTGATAAGATCCTTTTCGACAGGGACGTTTTTTTCATCTCTGATCTCCCTTTTTCCGATTTTTGTTTTGATTATATCACGCCTTAGTTGTATCATGTCACGGATGGAAATACTGAAGAGACTGTTTCACAAGGATCCGATACTGCTGATATCAGGCTTTCTGGCACTGATATCCTGCCTTTTTGTACTGCCTGACGCGGAATACGTCGGGTATATCGACCTGCGCGTCTTGGCTATCCTCGGCTCGCTCATGATCGTCGTGGGAGCTTTTGTCAACATAGGTGCTTTCGACTATATGACCGACAGGCTCCTCGGAAGGGTCAGGACACCGCGCGGAGTATCGCTCGTTCTCGTGATCCTTTCCTTTTTCATGGCGATGCTGCTGACTAATGACGTCACGCTGGTGACGCTCGTTCCTTTTGCGATAACAGTCCTGGGCATGATAGGCACTGAACGCGATCTCATGTACACTCTCATACTCATGACGATCGGAACGAACCTCGGCTCGATGCTGACCCCCATCGGCAATCCGCAGAACCTTTATCTTTATACACGTTACGGGATGTCCCTTCCGGGATTCCTGTGGATGATGCTCCCGTTCTCGGCGCTCTCTTTCGTACTTACGGTCGGCGGCGTCTTCATCTTCATGAGAAGATCGGGCAGGGCTCCCGAAACGTCTCGCACGTCTTCATTGCACCCCTTCCCCGACAGGAAGAGAGCACTCATATATTTCCTTGTCTTTATCGTATGTGCGCTGACCGTGGCAGGTCTTATCGACTGGAGGATCATGCTCGGCATCGCTGTCGTCACGATGCTGATCTTCGACCGTCAGGCATTTAAAAAGGTCGACTATGCACTCCTCCTGACATTCATCTTCTTCTTCGTCCTTATAGGCAATATAGGAAGGATAGAGCCGATCTCCGATCTCTTCTCGTCGGTCGTCTCATCACACCCCGCCGAGGCGGCGATCATGTCTTCGCAGGTGATCAGCAACGTTCCCGCTGCCATGCTCCTCTCGGCTTTCTCGACTGAAGGAAACCTCCTCGCCATAGGCACAAACCTCGGCGGACTCGGAACGCTCATCGCCAGCATGGCAAGTCTTATCACATATAAGTTCTATGCGTCGCACACATCGAAAAGCGGCGGAAAGATCAGAACCTACATCATCGCATTTTCTATCCTGAACATAGTCTTCCTCGCGGCGCTGTATGTGCTTTTTGCCGTGTTATATCATCTCTGACTGTCAGGATAGATATCCCTGAGATAGGATCTACTTTAACTTGAAGCAGAGCATCGTCATGTCGTCAAACTGGCTGTTGTCATTGACAAAGTTTGCAACTGACGTCTCGACCTTGCTGATGATCCCTTTTGAATCATATCTGTCGGAGCTTCCAAGGCTTCCGAGGCCTCCGAGAAGTCTCGTATCACCATAGAGTTCATGACCTGCATTCTCGGCTTCAACTACGCCGTCTGTGTAGAGGAGCATAATGTCGCCGTCCTTGAGCTGGACCTTATTCTCCGAGTAAGGCATATCCTCCATGCCTCCGACAACAAAGCACCTCTTGCCCTTAACAAATTCGGCTCTTCCGTCCGAAACAAGGACAGGCGGGTTATGTCCGGCGCATACATAGGTCAGTTCCCTGGTATTCAGATCGAGGACACCGACCCATACCGTTACGAACATCTCCGCTTCGTTCTTTGAACAGAGAACGGTATTGGCAGCTTCGACTGCAGGACCGAGACTGGATATGTCACGTATGCAGTTCTGAAGGACTATCTTTGCCGAAGCCATGAAGAGCGCCGCGGGAACTCCCTTGCCCGATACGTCGCCGATCAGGAAACAGAGCCTGTCATTATCAACATAGAATACGTCGTAGAAATCTCCGCCGACTTCCTTAGCCGCCTTCATGTAGGCACTGACATCGATATTGTCCCTTCCCGGATAGAGCTCGTTCAATGTGGGAAGGAGTGAATGCTGTATGACATTTGCAACCTCAAGTTCCGACTTGAGCCTCGCCCTGTCGGACTGGAGCTTCCTCTGGTTGATCGTATAGACGATGACGGATATCATCATCGTGATGCCGAGTCCGTTTACGATGAGGAACGGGATAAAGATCGTCTTTACCGTCTCGAATGCCAGACTGAAAGGCTTGACCATTATGAGGACTATACAGAGATGCAATGTTTCCATCACGACTCCGGTGATAAATGACAGGAGCGGATGAGCAAGCTTCTCTCCGTGCTTATCGTACATGATGCCGCAGATGAAACCTATGGACACGGTAGCGACTGCACAAGCCCAGGCAAAGTCTCCTCCCATCGTTATTCGGTGGACTGCGGCGAGAAGACCCGCGAACACTCCTCCGATGGGACCTCCCATAAAACCGGCGATCATGGGTCCTATGTCCCTGACAGATATGACCGCTCCGTTCATCGGGATGCCTGAGATGTTTCCGTATACGCCGAAAAGACCTCCGAGGAGTCCTGCAAGGAGAGAATATCTTATATCCTTCTCTTCCTTGTTGAAGATGGAAAACTTATCGCTTCCGCCGATAAATGCGGAAACGACGAGTATTACGGCCAGAGTGCCGATCATCTTTGTAAACAGGTCTTCCATATATACCGCACGGACTTACGGAAAGTTTCATTTCCCCGCCGTTCTCCCCGATCAGACTGCTATTATTATACATCCTAAAACCGAACGACTCAAAGGATGTGTTTTTCGAAGGGCAAAAACTTACCGTGAGCAAATATTTGCTATTTACAATCCCCTCTGCCGTATGTTAGATTTACCCCATATGTGAAACCGTTGAAGCGGAGATAACGTCGGTAATGCCTTAACAGAGAGCCTGCGGCGATGGAAGTCAGGTAAGAAACAGGCCGGCAAATGGACCGCGGAGGGCGCAGTCAAATGTAGCGATACAGAGTATTCTGCGACGGAGGGCACCGTTAAAGGCCGGGGATATGTCAGTATCCTGACAAGCGTACGGCATCGCGCCGTGAATCAAGGTGGCACCGCGGATAAGTTATTATTCGTCCTTGACAGATCATATCTGTTGAGGGCGTTTTTATTTGCCCTCAAGAAGGAGGAGAAGATGGAAATAAGACCTGCACTTGAGGATGTCAGGAGGATAGCCGGCACCGGAAAGTATGATGTACTTCCCGTAAGCGCGGAGATCCTGTCAGACTTTACTACACCGATCGAGACGATGAAGATACTGAAGAATATCTCCACGCACTGCTATATGCTCGAATCGGCACAGGCAAACGAGACATGGGGACGTTATACTTTCCTCGGCTTCGAGCCCAGGATGCTCATCACATGCCGCGACGGGATACTGAAGGCTGACGACATAGAGATGAAGACGACCGATCCTTCATCTTTCCTTAGGGACATCATGAGCAGATATAAAAGCCCCAGGTTTTCGTATCTTCCTCCCTTCACGGGCGGCCTCGTCGGCTATTTCTCATATGACTATCTCAGCTACAGCGAGCCCTCCGTTAAGACCGATACAGACGACTCGGAAGGCTTTAAGGATGTGGACCTGATGCTCTTCGACAAGGTCATCGCATTCGACAACCTGAAACAGAAGATAATCCTTATCGCTAATATGAAGCTCGCCGATATAGAGGTCGAATATAACAGGGCCGTAAGGGATATAAAGCTCCTGGCGGATCTTTTAAGGAACGGTTCCAAGAAAGAGGAAAAAGGCGGAAAGCTCCTCGGGGATGTCGAGCCTTTGTTTGATGAGGAGACATTCTGCGATATGGTCGTTAAGGCAAAGGAACATATAAAGGAAGGCGACATCTTCCAGATCGTCCTGTCGAACAGGCTGAGCGCGCCTTTCGAAGGGAGCCTTCTCAATACATACAGGATGCTTCGCACGATCAATCCCTCGCCTTATATGTTCTATTTTTCCGGTACCGACGTTGAGGTCGCCGGAGCATCGCCCGAGACACTTGTAAAACTTCAGGACGGGATCCTCCATACATTCCCTCTGGCCGGAACGAGACCGAGGGGACGCACGGAAGCCGAGGACCTGGCTCTTGAGCGCGATCTTCTCCGCGATGAGAAAGAACTTGCGGAACATAATATGCTCGTCGATCTCGGAAGGAACGACCTCGGAAAGATAAGCAAGTTCGGAACTGTAGAGGTCGAGAAGCTCCATTCGATCGAAAGATTCTCCCACGTAATGCACATCGGTTCCACCGTAAGGGGTGTCATCGACGAGGGCCGCGACGCATTTGACGCCATCGAGGCCGTCCTTCCCGCAGGCACACTTTCGGGAGCTCCGAAGATCAGGGCATGCCAGCTCATCGGTCAGATCGAAAATAACAAGAGGGGCATCTACGGCGGTGCCATAGGCTATGTCGATTTTACGGGTAATATGGATACCTGTATCGCGATCAGGCTCGTATACAAAAAGAACGGCAAAGTATTTGTCAGGAGCGGCGCGGGGATCGTCGCAGATTCCGTTCCCGCCATGGAATACCGTGAATGCATCAACAAGGCAAAGGCCTCGCTCAAGGCACTCGAGCTCGCACAGGAGGAAGAATTATGATCCTGCTCATAGACAATTACGACAGCTTTTCCTATAACCTCTATCAGCTCGTCGGAGAGATCGATCACCATATCAGGGTCATCCGCAATGACGAAATGACCATCGATGAGATCCGTGATCTCCACCCCGACAGGATAATACTCTCCCCCGGTCCCGGAAGGCCGGAGGATGCAGGCATCATCATCGATGTAGTAAAAGAGCTGGGGAAGGATTTCCCTATCCTCGGAGTATGCCTCGGACACCAGGCGATATGTGCGGCTTTCGGTGCAACTGTAACCTACGCGAAAAAGATGATGCACGGCAAGCAGTCCGTCACAGAGTTTGACTCATCCTGCCCCCTTTTCAAAGGGATACCTTCTGAAGCGAATGTCGCCAGATATCACTCCCTCGCGGCTGATGAGAGCACACTGCCTGATGAGCTCGCAGTAACGGCACGCACGGAAGACGGCGAGGTCATGGCTGTCATGCATAAGGATCATAAGATCTACGGCGTACAGTTCCACCCGGAATCCATAATGACTCCGGACGGAAAGCAGATGCTCAAAAACTTTATCTGTAACGTCTGATCTCCGGTGCCGTCAGGGGTGCTTCATCTCGAGCTCGAGGCATTTCCATGTCTCGTCTCCGATACTGTATTCCTCGACGATACCCGTATCTTCAAATCCTGCCTTGAGATAGCAGTTCAGTGCTGCTGCATTCTCCTCGAAAACACCTATGGTTATCCTCTTCGCCTTCATTATGTCAAAGGCATAACGGGCAGCGAGGATGACCATCTCTTTTCCCAGTCCCTGACCTCTCATCTTATCGTTCAGGATAACGTACCCGAACCTTACCGTATCGAGGTCGTCCTTGTCGGGGAAACGGATATTGATATGGCCTGCGATCCCGCTCTCGTCGTAAGCCGTGAAATGATAAACATCTTCACATCCTTCAGACGATTCATACTGACCGTTCAGGTCATCGGACTTTATTGGATAGTGATCGAACCTGTCGGCACACCAGAACCTGAATATCCTCTCATCGCCGATCCAGCTTATTATCTCTTCCGCATCACTCTTCCTGTATGGTCTGAGTCTTAACATATCTGATCCTCCTCTCATTTACCGCCCGCAGTGAAATAAAGATAATCATGGTCATGTATCTCGTTTCCGGGCATCTCATGAAGCTTGTACGGTCCCTTCGAAAAATCAGTATCCGCACACTTCGCGCTTATCTCCAGATCACCATATCCTATCGAGAATACCGTGCCGTCATAATCCTCCGGACAGATGACCGTAACCGTTGTCGTCATTATCCGTGACTCCTTATCATTCTCGAATGTATACATCAGCCGGGCATCGGTCTTCTTTCCGTCATCTTCTATCGTGATCCACTTCTCGGCTACACCGTTATCGAAGACTTCATCGACCGACGATTCGAAAGATGTTCCCGTATACCTGTCGAAGGCAGCAAACCACTGAGTCATCTTAAGGCCTTCGGGGAGATTCCTGTAGTCACTCTTAAACACGGCTGAAACTTCCTTAAAGCCATCCATATCGGGCGACTTCTTCTCAGAGATCGAAACACTGCCGATCATCTCAAACTCTCCCTTATCTTCCGACCCGTCATTCATCGAAGTCATAAACGTATACTCACCCTGAGGTGTTATCTCAAGGCCCTGTTCGTCCAGGTAATCCTTCTTGTGGCAGGAACATACAGCCAGAGCTGCAGCTAAAGCAAGAACAGTAACGATGATCTTCTTTTTCTTCATATTTCTCCTTATGTCAGCCCGGATCTTCCGGTAAGTCTTTCTTTTCGCCGTGATCAAGCACCCTGCTCCCGGCCTTTATATTCGAGACACATCATCGTCATATCGTCAAACTGGGGCGCACCCTTTACAAACTCATCAACAGCCGCATTTACTCTTCCCAGTATCTCCGTCGGATTCTCATCCTCCACTTTCCTCAGCGCGGCAACGAGCCTGTCCGTTCCGAAAAGCTCATTCTCTGCGTTTGTCGCCTCAGGTATACCGTCAGTATAGATAAAGAGCTTGGATCCGGGCTCCATCTGAAGCTCATACTCCATGTATTTCTTATTCTCCATAGCGCCGATAACGAGCCCGTGCTTATCCTTGACCAGCGAAAAATGACCGTCGGGTCTCTTTATGATCGGATATTCATGGCCGGCATTCGCAGCCGTGAGATTACCGGATTCAAGATCAAGACAGCCGTACCAGACGGTGACGAACATGCCCTCGGGGTTATTAGAGCAGATCTGCTGGTTTACTATCTCAAGGATCTCTCCGGGACTGTTCTTCAAAAGCGCACTGTTCTGTATGAGGATCTTCGACACCATCATGAAGAGAGCTGCAGGGACGCCCTTCCCCGATACATCAGCCATGACTATCCCGAGGTGCTTATCGTCGACAAGGAAGAAATCGTAGAAGTCTCCGCCTACCTCCTTGGCAGGTCTCATAGTCGCATAGACCGTAAAATCCTTCCTGTCAGGAAATGCGGGAAAGATATTCGGAAGCGTCTCGGCCTGGATCCTTGTCGCCATCGAAAGCTCATTGTCGATACGGTCCTTCTCTTTCTTCTGATCCTGATATCTTTCGGTCTGGATCTCGACTATAACGCTGTAAAGATATGCTGCTGCGACGACGGTCACGAGGATTATGACCTGTACATCCTTCGCAATGAGCTGGATCCCGATCGCGGCGAGAGGCGCCAGGAGATAGAGCCACAGGGCCGATGCAAGTCTCCTGTCAAACTTCGATCTGTATTTTGCCAAAAGGAATATATTCTGACACAGCATCAGGATATGCATCATGTTCGACATTGCATATCCGCGGCCACGGACATATATATTCGCGTCATCGAAAAAGTAATAGAAATGCGTAAACTGATCTACGACAAGACCTGCGACATGTACGATAAGGAGTATGAGAAAGATATAGTTGATGATCTTACCGAACTTTCCCGGACTCGCGATAAAGAGTATCAGGAGCGACAGCATATAGATCATGAATCCCGATACGAGGAATTCGATAAAAGTCACTACGCGGATACCGACAATGCAGAATGCGGATGTACGTCCCTCCATCAGCATCCTTATAAGATGCATCGAGATATAGGTATTGATCAGCGTAAAGAAGAGCTGAAAGTAAACCTTGACTTCCTTCCTGATATGCACGCCCGAACCGACATGCATTATGCTCATCCCGCAGATCCCCAAGCCTGCGGCGATAAATATCACGTTTATTAAATCCGCTACGGTCAGATCAAATATCACTGAAATACCACTCCTTAAACCCGAAACCTGATATTAAGATAATATCAGATACAGACGGCATTTAGGATTAATAATAATAGAACAAAATAAAAACGGGATGTTACCCGTCTTTATCCGTGACTGCTGTCTCCGTGGCTCTCTTATACCGCGCTTTCAGCTTTATGTGATTGATGATCCCGAAGACTCCCGCCAGGAAAAGGAATACTCCTGCGATGGTGAATATGACCTGCATCGTTATGAAGCTCTCATCGATCGTATCGAAAAACATCGGTATGCATGTACCGAGGAGGATGAATCCCAGGATGAAGAATATTCGCTTAAGAACCTTACCCATAAATACACCCGGAATGAAAAGAATAACAAAGACAGATCAATATCCCTACAACATACTTATAACACATCCGGGCGGGATAAATAAAGTTTAATATTTGCTAAACATGGTCACTTCAGCGATCCGCCATGAAATACACATTCATATACTTTAATGCCGCCCTGATATATCTCTTCATATCCCTGGAACCAGGTAAAGTCTCCCGTAACATTGCATCTGTATGTATATTCACCTGACTGATAGTATTCAGGGCCCCTGTACGGCATATTCTTATCTGCTGCCCTGAGAGCTTCCTTCAGAAAGTTACCGCTGAATCCGTCAGCTAATACCCTTCCCATATAGTTCATAGCGTAGACAGGCATCCCGTCTTTCCAGATCGCTTCTTCGCCTGCAAATTCCTCTCCGCCGACATAGGTATCATGATACATGTATCTGCCGTTTTCATATCTGAAATCATGGGATGCCGGGCGTGAAGCATCTGTTTCATTCATAAAGGCCGCATATGTATTGACATTAGCCTCCAGTCTGAATGATATCAGCTCATCAAGATCGGTCTCAGCCGGTCTGTTTATATTCACGGCACAATCCTGATCCTTGACCAGATAATCAACGCTCACATTCATCAGTTCGCTTATCCCGATGAGATTTGAGATATCAGGATAGATCTGACCCGATTCCCACTTGGCCACAGCCTGCCTAGATACACCGAGCCTGTCGGCGAGAGCTTCCTGTGTGAAACCTTTATTCTTTCTCAATATCTGAAGCTTTTCCGAAAAGATCATTTTCCTGCACCTCCAACAAAAGTATAACTGAAATAACCCGTCCTTTACATGGATCAACGGTTGCTATTTCGCAACCACATTTATACAAAGATGATGCAGGTCCACGGAATTACCGGAGGAATAAAAAGTGGAAGCCCCCGAACAGGGGCTTCCACGTAGTTTGTTTTTTCTTCCGGCGAGAGTCTTGCCAGAGAGTAAGAACGTCTTCGAGCGGACTTCCGCAGGCGCAAAGCACCGAGGGTCGTATTTCGTTCTCTGAATCCTGCCTTTTCATAAGTAATATCATCTCTTCTTCGATCGTGCCTGTCGGACACTACTCGGCATTTTCCTGTATCTCCATTCAATTGCGGCTGTCGATGTAATAGTCGATCCCCCATGCCATATACAGTGGAATATTATATGTCTCCGTTTTACTACTCGGATTTCTTGCAATGTTTTTCGTTGAAAGCTTAATGCCCTTCTTGGGATTGTACTTTGAGCAGAATTGCTTATAACTTTTAGCCTGCGTATTATCCGCAGACTTAACTTCAACCGGATAGAATTCATTATCCTTTTCATACATGAAATCTATCTCTGCCGTATTATTAGAGCGCCAGAAAAACGGACTCTTGCCTTGAACGACAAGTTCGTTGTTGACATAGTTTTCAGCAACTGCACCTTTATAATTCACATATTTTTCACCCTCATTGAGTATCGTGTCCACAGAAACATTCGCCCTTACTCGCATCAGCCCGACATCAGACATATATACTTTAAAGTATGTTTTATCCGCGAATGCAGATAAAGGAAGCTGGGGTTTCTCCACTAATTCGAGTCGATATATAAGCCCTGCATTCTGAAGCCAGGAAAGTGCGTCATCAAGATCTGCAGCGCGCTTTCCTTCTCTAACATGTGAGAAGACAAACTTATTATTCTCCTTGGCTATTTGAACAGGGATCGAATCCCAGATCCACCGTATCTTTTGGAGTTCATTGATAGGTGCATGCTTTGAGAAATCATCTGCATAGTCTTTCAGGATCTCCCGCTGAACAGCTTCAACTTCCGCATAATCATGGGTAGCCGTCCAAACAGACACTGCTTCAGGCATTCCGCCGACAATATAGAAGTCTTTAAGAAGTTTCTTCATCGGAACATCAATATAATCCGGAATCGGTCTGTCAACATTCCATTCCTTCAGCATCTCTATCAATGATTCTTCACCCGAAGCGATTGCAAACTCCCGGAAATTCATAGGATAGAGATCTAACCTGTTCACTTTCCCTACCGGAAAAGAAATGTTTTCACTACGCAATGCAACTCCAAGAAGAGATCCGGCACACACTAAATGAAGATTACTCATTTTCTCACAGAAGTATTTAAGTGCTGTTATCGCTTTAGGGCATTCCTGTATTTCATCCAGGAATAGAAGCGTCTGGCCGGGTACGATTTTTGCCTTTGTTAGTTTCTCTATCTCTGAAACGATACGTTTAGTGTCGAAATCGAAATCAAATACTTCTTTCAAACCCGGCTGCTCTTCAAAATTGATCGTAAGCAGATTAGAAAACTGTGTGCGACCGAATTCTTCTATGATAAAAGTCTTGCCACACTGTCTGACTCCGGAAATAATAAGCGGCTTTCTTCTTGTTTGGTTCTTCCACTTTATCAGATCGTTCATTATGTCACGATACATATAGCAAACTCCTATCCTTTTTGCAGTAATTATAACAAAAGTCATAGGACTTTTGCAATGATCACTGCGTTTTTGGCACGACTTTTCAAAAGTGCAGCAAATCATCTGCCGTTTTTGTTTTCCTGATAGAATAGAAAAGCCGGCCAAGGATTCCCTCAGCCGTTCTTTCTTCAGTCATATGCAATTGTGTGACTCCCACGCCCCACACAGGAGTAAAGACTTTTCGACGTTGCCTCCGCAGGCGCGAAGCGCCGGGGATTTCCGGCGAGAGTCTTGCCAGAGAGTAATAATGTCTTCGAGCGGACTTCCTTGGGACTCAAAGCGCCGGGGATTTCCGGCAAGAGTCTTGCAAGAGAGTAAGAACGTCTTCGAGCGGACTTCCGCAGGCGCGAAGCGCCGAGGACTATAGCGAGAAGACTTCTTACTCTTACTCGTACTCTGTGCGGACATCCATATATTGTGTCGTCCCTGTTGTTTAAACACAATATACAGCGGTGATAATCTGTGTATTCTTTGTATTCCACCATTTTTTCAAGGATTTTATAGTCATTTTATAGTCATGCCTACATTATCCTATATGCGATAAATCCTTGATTCTTCCTGTCATTTCATCAAAGTCATTTATCTTCTCCGCCTGTCTTTTCCGCTTTCTTTATAGTATCTTGACTTAGCCTCGTACATCATCTTGTCTGCTATAATTACGAGATCTTCACAATTAGCATCCTTATTCTCTTCGGCCAGTGCAAATCCTATGGCAAGATGCATAGATTCGACCTTGTTGCCGTGCCAAGCCTTTACGCATTTGTTTAAGGATTCGTTGATTGTTTCGGCTTGTTTTCTGTTCATTCTTGAAAGCACTACGAATTCATCTCCTCCGGTTCTGTAAGCACATCCGGGAAAGAATTTCTCAATACATGAAGATGCACCCTGTATTAATTCATCGCCTGCATCATGGCCGAGATTATCGTTGACTTCTTTCAAGCCGTTTATATCTATTGAGAATGCCACCATATCTTTCGGCATCTCATTATTGAAATTGTTTAATGCCATGGAATATGCATATCTGCTCATTAATCCCGTAAGTGCATCCGTTGTGATCAGTACTTTTTGTTGCTCGATACGCTCGTCAGATTTCTGTTGAGAGAACTCGGTAGTATGGATAAAAAGAAACGCAGCACCAAGAGTCAAGGCCATGTATGAAGTCCTAATACCTCCACCAAATACTTCCTGAAGCGCAATTCCAAGAAGGATGAGAAGCAATATCAAATAAAGTGACAATCTATTCTGCTTGCGAAAAGGCCTTCCATATATACCAAATTGTATTATTACTAAAAACACAATTACGAGGTACATTGCCATATACAAGCCATAAAGCGGCCCATGAGAATAAGTATTGTCAGATCTGATAACAGTCATCCACCCGGTGAAGAATGAAGTGAGCTGAAATAATGTATTAAAACCAATAACTCCGTACAGAATCTTCGTAATAACATTGCGGGAACGCATCTGCATTACAATCGCAACTCCCGACATCGGAGTGAAAACATAATCGCAACATTTCGCTATTCGAAGAAATATGCTGTTAATCTCAATATTCCCGCTTATAAATATGCTCGTCCATTCAGATAATGCAGAAACACCTATCAAAGCGTAAGTCAAATAATATATTGCTTTGTCTCTTTTCCCAAGTCTTTCATTTTCATGAACAAGAACGCATAGCAAAATCAAAGAGAGCATTACGCATATCATTACAGCTGAATAGTAATTCATATTCTTTAATCCGTTAGTTCATTTAGTTAAAATTTCATCGACAAAGGATCCCTTTTCTCCTATGCCGTCATAAGGTAATTATATCATCCAAGCAAAGAACTCATAGATATTTTTATTGCTTTCTCAAACATCAGAAAATACCCGAATTTCAAAGTCTTGTTGACATTTTGTTGACATGAAAATTTAAAAGCCCCTGTTTACGGGGCTTTCAAGCGTTTTGCGATTATTCGTACTCTACCGTGGCCGGCGGCTTGGGCGTGTAATCGAACAGGACTCTGTTGATGCCCGGAACCTCAGAGATGATCCTCTCTACCAGGTGATCTATGAGCTCATCCGAGAGATGCTCTACCGTAACTTCCATAACATCAGTCGTGTTGATCGCACGGATGATGCAGGGCCAGTCGAAAGTCCTCTTGCCATTCTTGACGCCTGTGGACTTGAAATCGGGAACAACCGTGAAGTACTGCCATACCTTTCCTTCGAGACCGTTCTTCGCGAACTCCTCACGGAGGATCGCATCAGACTCGCGGACTGCCTCGAGACGGTCTCTCGTGATCGCACCGGGGCATCTTACTCCGAGTCCGGGACCCGGGAAGGGCTGACGGAATACCATATTATCGGGAAGACCTAATTCCTTACCTACTACGCGGACCTCATCCTTGAAGAGGATACGTACCGGCTCAACGAGCTCGAAGTCCATATCTTCGGGAAGACCGCCTGCGTTGTGATGAGCCTTGATGCCTGCCTCGCTCTCGAGGATATCAGGCCAGATCGTTCCCTGTGCAAGGAACTCTATGCCGTCGAGCTTGCGTGCTTCCTCGGCGAATACTTCGATGAACTCACCGCCGATGATCTTTCTCTTCTGCTCAGGATCTGTAACACCTGCGAGCTTGTCGAGGAATCTGTCAGTCGCATCGACATAGATGAGATTTGCATTCATCTCGTCCCTGAAGACCTTTATTACCTGCTCAGGCTCTCCCTTACGGAGAAGTCCGTGATTAACGTGAACGCATACGAGCTGCTGTCCTACTGCCTTGATGAGAAGAGCTGCGACTACGGATGAGTCAACTCCGCCTGAAAGGGCAAGAAGAACTTTCTTGTCGCCGACCTGGGCACGGAGAGCTTCGATACGTTCATCGATATATGCTCTGGCCAGTTCGGGCGTCGTTATACGCTGCATTGATTCGGGGCGTACTTCTAATGCCATACTGATATCCTCCTTGGGGAATTATATACCGTTATATTTTAACATGCGGCTTCCTGTTTTGGAGCGTTCTTTGCATCTTTTCTTTTATAGTAGGCATTCATTATGAGAAGACCGATCTCGACCGACAGGACACCTCCGATAACGTCGGCGATGACATGCTGTCTGAGAAAGAGAGTAGATGCAAAGACAAGTATCGAGATCACCAGCTGAACCGGCATTACCCACTTCGGGAACTTTATATAGAAACAGCTCCTGAAGATTATCCAGCTCTCGAGACAGTGGATCGAAGGAAAGAGGTTATCCGCAGGATCCATATCGTAGAGTGACTGCACCCACCTGTTAAGGAAGTCGGTTCCCGGAGCATCCGCACGGTACATCGTCGTCGGAAGGAAGATAAAGAAAACAAGGCATATAGTCTTGGCGATCATCTCCGCCCAGATGAGCCTGAAACATGTCCTCTTATCAGCTCTTCCGATAAGTATGAAGCCGAGGATCCACTGGGCATATGCAAGCGGCAGATAGATCCATATCCACTCCTTGATATAAGGGATCATGTCATCCCATTTTGTCTCCATGGAATAGTGATGCCAGCCGGTGTTAAAGAGCCTCGTTCCCTGAAAGACTATAACATCCCAGATTATCATTATTATGAGGATAACCCAGCCGTACATCGGCATGAGTTTCTCCATCAGTCCCTTTACCTTCTCTAAAAATTTCTTCATTTTCCCTTTCCTATCCCTTCACCCATCTTAACGGGCGTCTCGGCGCCTTCCGATGACGCCTTGAGTATATCTTCACGAATGTCAGCCGCTCCCTTTCCGATGAGAACGATTATCGTCGATCCGCCATATTCAAAATGACCTTTCTCCTGACCGCGGACGACTGCGCCTTCACCCGGCATATCGTTTACGATCCTGCCTACGAGCATCGCGCCGACCTCCATCTGTACCGCGGTCCCGAATCCGTCTGATTCTATAACAGAATACTCTCTCGTGTTCTGTATAAATACGGGGCGTGCCGCAAGTGCGACCGGACGCACCGTATGGTAGACTCCCTTGATCCTCCTGTCGGCCTTTTTTCTTCCGCCGTCAAACCAGGCATATCTGTGGTAGTGATCGACGCAGAGCCTGAACACGAGGCAGTATCCGCCCTCGAACTTCATTGCCAGATCTTCATCGTCAAGAAGAGAATCGATCGTATAGGAACTCTGCTTGACCGGAAGGACGGTGCTTTTCGAGATGGGATAGACAGTAAGGAGGCCGTCGCAGGGTGCCATCAGGACACCGGGGTCAGTCTCGATCGGACGTCTGCCCTCTTTTATCCTGCGGCAGAAAAAATCATTGAAGGTACGGACAGAAGTAATGTCGTAATCTTCAACGTTGATATTATTCTTCTTCACGAACGAAGGGATGAGCTTCGCGGATATCCTCCTGTCCAGGAACCAGCCCGAGAGCCTTGAGACCGGAGACGACGCAAGAGGCTTCAAAAGAAGCCTCCCGAATGCGGTATTGTAGAGAAATTCAAGTGATCCCATTATATGCCTTTGCCGAATATCCTGAAGAGCAGTATCGCGATGAATTCCAGGAATCCGAAGATTATCAGGAATGCGAGCATCTTGCTGCCGGCTTTGGGGATCTTGATCTTTAAGACAAACAGGAATGCCATCACGAGCATTACGATGAAGTAGACTATCGAAAAGTCAAACCTGAGTCCGAAATGAAGGACAAGTACGAGCGGGAAGAATATAGATGCCATCGTTACGGGCATGCCCGTGAAATACATGCGTCCCTTGGCCTCGGTCTCTGCCTTCCTCTCATCTTCAGTAGCATTGAAGTAGGAAAGACGTATCATCGCGGCGAGTACATAGATAAGACCGATTATTATGAGGATGACGGGATACCATATGACCTGTCCGCTCTCATCGATCTTCTTGGGGAGATCATGATACTTGATGCTGGCTCTAAGCATCGCCATTCCGATAGCTACGGGAAGAACGCCGAATGCGATCAGATCAGAAAAAGAATCGATCTGTATGCCGTAATTCTTCTCGAATTCCGTCCTGTCCTTTTTTGTCCTCGCGACCCTGCCGTCAAAGCCGTCGCACAGACCGCAGAACAGAAGAAAGAACATCCCGATATATGGATGTCCGAGACCCGACATAGATAAGATAGTGCCCGCGACACCGGACAGCATCGAAAGATATGTGAGGATAACGGTATAGTCATAAACGCCTATCATAAAGGTACCTCTTGTTTCTTTTCCCTTCTCCTAAGCATTATATATCCAAACAGCATTATAATGCCACTGACAATAACACAAATATAGAACGATATTCCCCTCGAAAGCATCTCCAGTCTGAACGCATCATCCCTTGTCATCAACTTCGAAAAGCCGTCTATCATCAGGAAATCGGCAACGCCCATCGCACCCGGTACCGGGACGCAGTTGAAGCCGATCGTGATCAGGCACTGTGAGGCAAATACCATAGGTGCCGTCGAGGCCTTTCCTCCCATCGCCATATACATAAATACGGGGACGAGTATCTGGGATGCCCTCTGGAGGAAATTCCATATGAATGCCTTGATGAGCGTGGGCATCTTGCCTGACATCACCTCGACGCATTCCTTATATTCGATCTCGGCCTTATTGATCTTTGCGATCTTGGGATCGACCCTGTGTATTATGTGTTTCCTGTGAAGGAAGTTCACTATATTGCGGAGCGAATTGAAGACGACGGTACCCTTGCGCAGGATCATGAAGAACATGAACGTAAGACCCGACAGGATCAGGAATCCCGCGATTATCAGAACCTTCGAAAGGAGCCTGAAACCGAAGAACAGCTTATAGTTGATAAGGAGCGCTATTATGCCGAGGAGCACGACGCCTGCCGTGTACATTATCAGGTTGACTATCAGAGTGACTGTCACGACTCCTCCGGGGATGCCGTCCTTTACCATGAAGAATGCGCTCGCCGGCTGTCCTCCCGTTGCAGACGGAGTGATCGCCGAGAAGTAGATATCAGAGGTACTGTAGATCAGACCCCTTCCGAGATGGCGCCTGTATCCGATACCCTTGAGGATACTGCATATGGCAACTCCCTCGAGAAAGATGAAGCATGCCGTCGATATGACGGCGGCCGCCACCCATCCGGGCTTGGCGCTCTTAAGGGCTTCGATCAGTTCGGGGATAGAAATGCCGCCGCTTTGTGACATGACGGCAACGACCGACAGAACTGCCAGCAGGAGTGAAAATACAGACCAGAATATCTTTTTCTTATCCATAACAGAACCATTCTAACAGAAAAAACACGTTTATAATTAAAGAAAACTTTAAGATATTTGCGCGTCCTCCTATACGTTTATCACAAAGCCTGAAAAATATGCTCCCTGCATCCCTTTTTCCGTTGCCACGCGGGTAAAAATAATGTATTCTTTTTCACGACTACAGAATCGGAGGTACAGTTATCATGATGGTTGAGTACGGCACAACGGTCTTCAACAAGATCGTCGGTCACTACGGTCCCAAGGCAGCATGCCCCAACTGCGGCAAGGAATATCAGACAGACTTTATCAAGAGTTCAAAGTGGGGTCACTTCTGCTACATCCCCCTTATCCCCATGGGAAGCAAATATTACAGGGTCTGCCCCGTATGCTATGCATCTATGCAGATGAAGAAGAAGGAAGCAAAGGCAATGATGGCGGAATATCCTTCCGAAGCACAGGAGCTCGTTCCCGTCGGATATGTACACAAGAAGTCCAAGACCTGCGACCTGAAGCTCGAGGACAGGATCTCCGGTCAGGAATATCCCATCCTTCAGGGCGCATCCAAAGCCGAGTACAAGAAGGAGAAGAAGGACCGTCTGTACAAGAAGATGCAGGAGACCGTAACGGAAGACTGATCATTTTCGAACAGGCTTAAAGAAGAAAATAAAGGGACTGTCTTAATAATGTTGAGGCAGTCCCTGTTCTTTACAAAAGATCCTTTATATCCGCCAGCGTATCGACCCTGGCATAGAGCATCTTTGAAAGCTCATCATCCGGTTCGGTCAGATCGGGCACCATGATGACATTGCAGCCGGCACGGTATGCGCTCGTCACCCCGTTCGGCGAATCCTCCACGGCAAAAGTCTCAGAGGGCTGCAGGCCGAGCTCACTTACCGCATATGAATATATATCCGGCGCCGGCTTTCCCTGCGTTACCATATCGGCACAGATAACCGTGTCGAAAAGGTCCTGTAATCCCACTTTATCCAGCAGCCGCATCGTGCGGTCCAAAGGATTTGCAGTCGCGATCGCCGACCTTATCCCCTTCTCTTTAAGGAAGGACAGTATCTCCCGCGCGCCCGGCTTCAGATCGAGACCCTCTCTGTCGATCATATCCTTGACCAGAACCTTGCGGTACTCCCTGACCGTGTGATAATCAAATCCGTCTCCGAACCAGCCGCGGAACTTATCGAAAACAAATGGTCTTCCCAGGGACCTGAGCTCCAAAGGCATATACGGCTCGACCTTATATCCGAAGTGTGAAAGAGCCTCTGTCCACGCCCTGTTATAGTATTTCTCGGTATCGGTAAGAGTTCCGTCCATATCGAAGATTACCGCTCTTATCGCGTTTCCCGTTTTCTCTTCTTCTCTCATCTTTTCTTCCTTCTGTTCATCTTCGCGATCGAAGCGATCGTCTCTATCTTCATCGGGCAGACCTTCATGCACGACAGGCTCTTTGAGCATCCTGCGGCAAAGTGCTTCCCGAACTCATCCCTTATCTCTGTGGAGGAATCCGCTGAATCAACAAGGTAACAGTCATTCGCAAATAGGGCACCCGCGAACTTCCCGGTTCCCGTCCAGTTCGGACAGACCTCCAGGCAGAGGCCGCACTTCAGGCACTTTGAGGCCTGATAGCGGTGAGCGAACTCGTCAGGAGATGACTCATTGTAATCCTTTATATAGACCTCACTCTCCAGAAGTGTCTTATCGATCACGCTCCTGTCGACGACAAGATCCGCGACAACGTGGAACTTGCGGAGAGGCTCTATCGAGACTTCGCTTTGAGCTGAAGGATCGACAAATGTCTCGCACGCGAGCGCAGGCCTTCCGTCGATGACCATCGCGCAGGCTCCGCATACTCCCTGAAGGCAGGAACACTCCCAGGATATCCTTCGTGCGGCTTTTCCGTCTTTGTCAGTCAGCTGCTCACGGAGGTTTATCTCCTCCAGGATCTTCGCGACCGAAGGCTTCCCCAAGGCATCATATTCAAATGTCTGCCATTGTGTCTCCCCTGAGACCGGATCAGTTCTTTTTATCCTGACATCAATGTTCATATCTGCCCTCTTTATCATAGGATACGCTCAGCCTGCCTCCGTCATATGAGATCAGCGTCGCAGCGCAAAATTCATCTTTCTCTTCCTTATATTCGCTCCTCTGGTGCGCACCCCTGCTCTCCGTCCTCGCAAGAGCCGCCGTCATCGCTGCCTTTCCGAGCACGACTATCGCCTCCGTGCTGTATGTGAAATAAGGAAGGAGCGAACTGTCAAACTCATCTTCTCGAACCTGTCCTATAAGCCCGTCAAGGACATTTATCCCGTCTTCGAGATCTTTCCCGTTCCTGATGATGCCCATCGATCCTTTCATGGCCTGAGCCAGTTTCGATCTGATATCAGTTACCGGCTTTCTTCCCGAAGAGGAAAGTATCTTGTTAAACGCCTTCTCCTGATCCCTGATGAACCCGTCGAAAAGCGGAGCCTCTCTCTTCTCCTCCCTTTCGATGATGCTTCCGGCAGCGACTTTTCCGCCGTAGAATGCAGCCAGCATGGAATTGCCTCCGAGCCTGTTCGCACCATGATAAATCGATGCGCATTCACCTGCCGCATAGAGCCCGTCGATATTTGTCATATGTCCGTTGTCAACGGCAAGTCCGCCCATGAAGAAATGTACCGAAGGAGTAACGGGTATGGGCTCCTCAGTTATGTCGAGACCGCCGTATTTCATGCACAGTTCATACGTCTCGAGCATCCTCTCCCTGATCTTCTTCCCTCCGAGGAAGGACACGTCAAGGAATACCTTTTCGCCGGTATTGAATATCGAACGCGAGACTACATCCCTCGGCATGAGATTTCCCTTAGGACCGAAGAGGTCCTCCATGAAATATACGCGCTTACTGTCTTTCACATAAAAGAGCCTGCCGCCCTCGCCTCTGGCAGCTTCGGATATGAGCATATTCTTCTGCGGCGTGACATATGTCGTCGGGTGGAACTGGACAAATTCGGGGTTCTTTAACACCGCCCCCTGCATGAAGAGCCTTCCTGCCGTATATCCGTCGCAGGCCGTCGAGCCGGTAGTCTTGCCGTAGAGTGCATTCTGGCCGCCCGATGCTATAATCACCGCATCGGCATATATGGGAGCGAGGCTTGCATATCTCTCATCATAGGCCAGGATACCGTAACACCTGCCGTCCTCTATCAGGGCCGAATGGAAGTCTGTCCCGAGCCTTATCTCTGCCTTCCCCTGTGACTCATATCTTCGAAGCTCTCTGCGAAGGGCTGTGACTATCTGTTTTCCGGTCGACGTTCCGCTATAGCATGTCCTGTCAAAGCTCTGTCCTCCGAAAGCCCTTCTTCTTATCTTTCCGTTCTCATCCCTGGCAAAGACCGTCCCCATCTGCTCCAGTTCGCGGATGACCGACGGAGCCGCCTCGCAAAGACCCTTTACCGCTTCTTTGCCGGCAATGAACCTTCCGCCTTTGAGGGTATCCCCGATGTGGGCTTCAAAAGAATCCTCCGACTCTTCATCGACCGCATTTATACCTCCCGCAGCCATGACTGACTGAGCCCTCTCCGAGGGGAAAGGAGAGATCATGATGACGTCCTCTCCGCGAGACGCGAGAGCGACTGCTGCGGAAAGACCCGATATTCCCGTTCCGACTATAAGGACCTTCATGAGTTACCCTCCGCAAAGAAAAGTGCCAGCTGAGTCATTATTATCACGTATGATGAAACACATGCAATAAGAGCACAGATGATACCGGCTGTAATATCGACCTTCTTCCTCTTCTTCATATCAGCGAGCACTCCGAGTGTGATGAGCGCATTGGAAAAGGACAGCGCGACATGTACCGTAACAAAGAGCCAGAACAGGACTTCGCTTACAAGCAGTAATATGAGGACGGGGACTCCGCCCTTTTTGTTCATAATGAGCATCATGGTCACACAGTGAAGCGGAAGAAAGATCCCCATACCGGCAGCAGTCGCCCTCTGGACAACAGTCCTGGCATTGAGCCTTCCATATTCGACCTTTCCGTGTGAATCGTGATCCCTAAATACCATCTTAAAGCTTATCCCGCCGTGGATAAGAGCCGCCAGCAGGACCATTCCGCCGAATGCTCCGGATATCGCGGCATTATGATACATATTCAAAAAAGCCCATACCTCATAAAAAACATGGACGATAAGTACCGTTACCAGAAACAGCGTCAGGTTTGCATTGGCCTTCTTAAGTCCCAATATCCCTTCCTCCCGGCAGATCTCGTTATCTTATATTATAGACAGGGCCCTCGGATATGTAATCATTCAGTATCGCATAAAGATCCGTTCCCTCAGTCCCTTTCCAGTTCCTTTTCTGACTGACCATAAAGGAAAGCCCGCCCTCGCCGTCTTCCTCCAGGGAATACTCATCCCTGTAAAAATCGTCATCGGACACTTTGACATCGCGCAGTATGCCCCTGCACTCTTCAAGGCTGCAGTCAGGGAAATTGATATTGCGTGCGCAGCCTTTCACATAAGGAATGTTCAGCTGCTCTTCGATAAGCTTTTCGAGATATCTGTCGATCAGCTCATCGCTCTTTTTGCCCCCTTTCGAAAAGGCCGTCGCGGCTATGCCCTGAAATGACGCCTCCATGACAGCTCCTATCGTACCCGAATACTGTATGTCGGATGCGATATTGTAGCCGGCATTTATCCCTGCGAAAACAAAGTCAGGCTTCCTGTCCATTATCTTCAGCACGCCGATCCTTACGCAGTCTGCAGGCGTTCCGTCCAGAGCATATGCTTCCACTCCGGGAAGACCGTAATCATCGACCTTTCTTCCCTTGATCGGATTCTTATATGTAAAACAGTGTGAGATACCGCTGCGCTCCCCGTCGGGTGCGACGACCGTCACGTCTCCAAAGACAGATGCCGCTTTCGCGAGCTTAAACAGTCCCGGGGATGAGATGCCGTCATCATTTGTTATCAGTATACGTCTTCTTTCCATATCTGTTCTCCTTTGCCGTCACCGGTAATCATCCGGAAAATGCCTCTCCACATCCCTGACCGGCGCCTCCTCATCTTCTGCGGAAAGCTTATGTCCCGCCGCAAAAGGAGTGATCACTATCGATGCGGCATTAACCGCAGCGAAAATGATCAGGAACGTCACTACCGCTCCGAATTCAACGCCGATAAAACCGAGCCCTCTGTTCCATCCGATCCCGTACAGGATATAAAGAACGATCGCGCCGGTATTATAGATCAGCTGATCCTTAATATATTTCCTGCGTGAAGGATCCCTGCTCTTCCTCAGCCTGATCATGACTGCTATCCCGAAGATGCTCCAGTATATCATGACAAGACCTGTTCCGATCAGGAGCAGGAGGTCCGATACATTGTCGGCTCTTCCCCATACTGCAACGAAAAGGCTCACGAGACCTATACTTATCGGGAAGCCTGCTATGATGAACTCTGTAATGACCGAGACCAGATTGAGGATCGTATTTATAAGCTTCATGCCATCAATTATACATTCATATCGTGACAAATCAAAAGGAGCTGCCGGAATGACAGCTCCTTTTGTATGTTCATTATGATCTACTCTTTATCAGAACTTGCCTGCCTTGGCAGCTTCCTCGATGGAAACGGCAGTAGAAACTGTCATACCTACCATCGGGTTATTACCTGCGCCGATAAGACCCATCATCTCAACATGTGCGGGAACTGAAGAAGAACCTGCGAACTGAGCATCGGAGTGCATACGGCCCATAGTATCGGTCATACCGTAGGAAGCAGGACCTGCAGCCATGTTATCAGGATGGAGAGTACGTCCCGTACCGCCGCCACTGGCAACGGAGAAGTACTTCTTGCCTGCCTCGAGGCGCTCCTTCTTATATGTACCTGCAACAGGATGCTGGAATCTTGTGGGGTTCGTGGAGTTACCTGTGATGGATACGTCAACATTCTCCTTCCACATGATAGCTACACCCTCGCAAACATCATTTGCACCGTAGCAGTTAACCTTAGCACGGGGAGACTCGGGATCCTTGGAATAGCACTTTCTGGAGATCTCCTTTACGGTATTCGTATAAGGATCATACTCTGTCTCGATGAATGTAAAGCCGTTGATCCTGGAGATGATCTGTGCAGCATCCTTGCCGAGACCGTTGAGGATAACGCGGAGGGGCTTCTGGCGAACCTTGTTAGCCTTCTCAGCGATTCCGATAGCACCCTCAGCAGCAGCGAAAGACTCGTGGCCTGCGAGGAATGCGAAGCACTCTGTGTCCTCTTCGAGGAGCATCTTGCCGAGGTTACCGTGTCCGAGACCAACCTTACGTGTATCAGCAACGGAACCGGGGATACAGAAAGACTGGAGGCCTTCGCCGATAGCAGCAGCAGCGTCAGCAGCCTTGCGGCAGCCCTTCTTGATAGCGATAGCGGCACCTACGGTGTAAGCCCACTTAGCGTTCTCGAAGCAGATAGGCTGGATGCCTTCGATCAGGTGATATACGTCGATGCCTGCAGCCTCTGTGATCTCTTTACACTCTTCGATGGATGAGATGCCGTACTCCTTGAGCTTGGCAAGGATCTGAGGCTCTCTTCTCTCATATGATTCAAATAATGCCATGGTATTTATTCCTCGCTTTCTTACTCTTTTCTGGGGTCGATGAAACGAACTGCATCAGCAACTCTTCCGTACTTGCCCGAAGCCTTCTCGAAAGCGGTATTGGCATCATCGCCGGCCTTCATGAAGTCCATCATCTTACCGAAATTAACATACTTGTAGCCGATGATCTCGTCATTCTCGTCGAGTCCGACCTCTGTGATGTAACCGTCAGTGAGCTCGAGGTAACGAGGTCCCTTTGCAACAGTACCGTATGTCGTACCGATCATGGAACGTGTTCCCTTACCGAGATCCTCAAGACCTGCGCCGATCTGGAGTCCGTCCTCGGAGAAAGCACTCTGTGTTCTTCCGTAAACGATCTGGAGGAAGAGCTCTCTCATTGCCGTGTTGATAGCGTCGCAGACGAGGTCCGTATTAAGTGCCTCAAGGACTGTAAGTCCGGGAAGGATCTCAGCAGCCATAGCAGCGGAGTGTGTCATTCCGGAGCATCCGATGGTCTCTACGAGAGCTTCCTGGATGATACCGTTCTTAACATTGAGGGAAAGCTTGCAGCATCCCTGCTGAGGTGCACACCAGCCGATACCGTGTGTGTATCCGGAGATGTCCTCAACCTGCTTTGCCTTTACCCACTTTGCCTCCTCGGGGATAGGCGCTGCGCCATGATGCACTCCCTGTGTTACAGGGCACATGTTTTTAACTTCTGTTGAGTAAATCATATATTATTCTCCTTTGTAGACAGAATATAGTAATTATAAGGCAGTGCACCTCCGTTATCAAGGCAAAAACTTTTGTCAAATGCCTTATAAACATCGAAAAGAACAACATTTCCCGCGATTTTCACAGAAGTAAAAATCACTGCGAAAAGATCCCCGCGCAACCCCTTATAAAGGGTGCACGGGGATCCTTAAACTGTCATATTGCCTTAAACGGGCTTTATCTTATCCCTTCTTCACGAGGAGCGACTTACCTGTCATCTCCTTGGGCTGGGGAAGTCCCATTACCTCGAGGAGCGTAGGTGCGATATCACAGAGCCTTCCTCCCTCTCTCAAAGTATAGGAATCATCGTAATTGTAGAGGATGAAGGGAACGGGATTAGTCGTGTGGGCCGTGTGGGGCTCTCCTGTCTCGTAGTTGAGCATCTGCTCCGCATTACCGTGGTCTGCACATACGAAGAGGACACCGTCCATCTTCTTTACAGCCTCGACAGCGGCGCCGACACACTCGTCGACTCTCTCGACGGCCTTTATGGCTGCCTCGAGGACACCGGTGTGACCGACCATGTCAGGGTTGGCGAAGTTGATGATGATGACGTCATATTCACCGGATGTGATAGCGGCATCGAGCTTCTCCGATACTTCGGGAGCGCTCATCTCAGGCTGGAGATCATATGTTGCTACCTTCGGTGAATTAACGAGTGTACGGTCCTCACCCTTGTTGGGCTCCTCAAGACCGCCGTTGAAGAAGAACGTTACGTGAGCATACTTCTCTGTCTCGGCGATACGGAGCTGTCTTAAGTTATTAGCCGCAAGATACTCACCGAGTGTATTGACGATCTCTTCCTTCTTGAAAGCGACGAACTTGTTGGGGATCGTCTCGTCATAATCCTTGAAGCAGACATATGTGAGGGGCATGAAACCGTTATGGCGCTTAAGGAACTTGATGCACTTGGGATCATCGGCGTTGCCGGCCTGTGCCGCGATATCATCATCGGAGAAGCAGAATGCCTTTGTTATCTCTCTTGCACGGTCAGGGCGGAAGTTGAAGAAGATTATCGAGTCATCAGGCTTAACGAGGGATACGGGTGAACCGTCCTCATTAACGATCACTGTAGGGAGAACGAATTCGTCCGTTACTCCGTTATCGTAAGACTCCTGCATCGCCTGTATGGGATCTGTAGCCTTTACGCCCTCTCCTATAACGAGAGAGTCATATGCCTTCTGGATACGGTCCCAGTTATTGTCCCTGTCCATCGCATAATATCTTCCGGACATGGAAGCAACCTTGCCGACGCCGATCTCGTCCATCTTTTCGATGAGCTGCGTGAGGTATTCCTTGCCGGATGCCGGGGGAGTATCACGTCCGTCGAAGAAGGGATGAACATATACGTTCTCAAGTCCGTTCTTCTTACACATCTCGATCAGAGCGTAGAGGTGTGTGTTGTGGGAATGAACGCCGCCGTCAGAAAGAAGGCCCCAGATGTGAAGATCCGATCCCTTCTCCTTGCAGTTGTTTATCGCACGGAGGAGCTCTTCGTTCTCAAAGAATACTCCGTCCTCAATATACTTTGTGATAAGGGTGAGATCCTGATAGATGATCCTTCCCGAACCGATATTCATATGTCCGACCTCGGAATTACCCATCTGTCCGTCGGGAAGTCCGACTGCAAGACCCGAAGCGGATCCCAGAACAAAGGGGCACTCTGCCTTGAGCTTATCCATTACGGGAGTCTTTGCCATCGCGATTGCATTATAGTCCTCGCGCTCAGAGATGCCGTAACCGTCCAATACCATCAGTACTACAGGTTTCTGACTCATATTTGTGATCTCCTTCTATGTGATCTATATTATTTGCCGCTAAAAAGTATATCACGAAAAAACCGTTTTGCCCTTGATTTTTCAGACAAAACGGTTTGAACTTTCATCGTATGTATAGTTGATGTTCGACAGTTTCCTCTCCAGTTCCTCTCTCGATATCCCGTATGATGAACAGAGGTCATCGAGTGAATCGTGGTTATCGCGGAGCTGGGTGTTGATAAAGCTCAGGAGCATTACGGGATCAGACGGAACGTTCACCCTTCAAAGCCTCCTTTACTCTTCCCTTCGGATCCTTTACGAGAAGGATCACGACCCAGATCACGAGTGCGAGCGCCACGGCTGTGAATCCCAGGAAAGTGTCGTTCAGCATATCTGCGGGAGCCGGATTGAAATACTCTTCCTTCAGTTCAGCGAACTCGAAAAGAGCATCAACGGTCCACATGAGCGATGCGCCCCAGAGGATGAGGCACAAAGGACCGAAGCACGACTTTCCGTCCTTGTCGCAATACCACTTATATGTGAAGAAAAGTGCAGCAAATACAGTAATGAGAAGTGTCATCTTGAAGCCTCCTTTGCTGCTTTTGCAGGTTCGGACTTATGAGCCCTTGCTGCCATCCTGTCTGCCGCCAGGCACATTATCACCCAGACGGATGTTATAAGAAGTGCCATACAGACACCTACGGTCGCCATCTCATGGAACATCGTTGCCGCATCCTCTGCATTCTTCATAGCAGACAGGAACGGAGGTGTCGCTATGATCTCACCGTGCCATACATGTTCGAGCGCAAGGAGAGCGGAACCGCCCCAGAGCATTCCCGAAAGCCACTTGAGCTTCGTCTTCATTGAGATCTTGTAAGACCCCTCATCCTTCTTCTCAGGAACAAAATGATTTATGACGGAAACTACTGCCGCCTCAGCAACCGATACGAGAAAACATGCCATGATATGGTCCTCCCTGATCTCTATATGGTGTTATTTTATCATCCACTCTCGGATGAGGGCAATTTCTTTTTTATATCCCGGATCCTCATTCGGAGTCTCGAGGATAAAAGGTTTCCCCTGCAGGAGAGGGTGCGTCACGGCCCTCCTGATGCCGTCCTCTCCGAGGAAGCCCGAACCTATGACCTCATGCCTGTCCTTATGCGTGTCACGGTCATTCTTGGAATCGTTGAGATGAACAGCCTTGAGCCTGTCTATGCCGATCACTTCATCAAACTCCCTGAGGACCCCGTCAAGGTCATCCCTGACATCATATCCTCCGTCCCATGTGTGGCATGTATCAAAGCATACGCCTACCTTGTCACTGAGCTCGATCCTGTCGATTATCGCTCTTATCTCCTCGAAATTGCGTCCGACCTCGGAACCCTTTCCCGCCATAGTCTCGAGAAGGAGCGTGGTCTGATGCTCCTCCTTCAGCGCGAAATTTACCGCATCGGCTATCATGACGACCGCCGCTTCCGCTCCCTGTCCTACATGTGAACCCGGATGGAAATTATAGTAATTGCCGGGAACATACTGCATCCTCTCCAGATCGTCAGCGAGCATCTCCCGCGAGAACTTCCTTATGTCTTCCTTTGCAGCGCATACGTTCATGGTATAGGGTGCATGGGCAACGAGCTTACCGAATGAATTCTCTTTCATGTAGGTGACAAGCGCCTCCGCATCTTTTGGATCTATCTCTTTGGCAGCGCCTCCCCTGGGATTTCTGGTAAAAAAGGCAAAAGTATCAGCCCCAAGCTCAGTTGCATGCCTGCCCATAGCCAGGAATCCGCCTGATGAAGGCAGGTGGCATCCTATGTTGATCATGGTATCATCCCCCGTAGTCTTTTATACGACTATAGTATCACAGTTCGTCGACAACGGTCCTTTTTACATACTTGAAGAAGACCGCCGTAAGCGTCAGCGATGCGACCTCCGATATGATGAACGCCCACCAGATATTTTGGAGCACCCCCGTAAGCGACAGAAGCCACGCCACCGGCAGGAGGACGATCAGCTGTCTTGCAAGCGAGATGATGAGCGAGAAGTAGCTTTTCGAAAAGGCCTGGAATACGGATCCCAAGACGATCGCGATGCCCGCGAGCGGGAAGTGAAGGCTTATGATACGCAGTGCGGGAATGCCTATCGCGAGCATCTCGGGAGTGGCCTTGAATGCCATGAGGAGCAGTTTGGGTATAAGTAACATTGTTACAGTTCCGGCCGACATCATGACAAAAGCAAGTATTACAGCGAACTTCAGGGCTTCCATAATCCTCTCCCTCTTCCTGGCTCCGTAATTGTATGCCAGGACCGGTATGACGCCGTTGTTAAGGCCGAATACCGGCAGGAAGAAGAAGCTCTGTATCTTGAAGTAAGCTCCGAATACCGCCTGGGCAGTGTATGAGAAGCCGCCCAGGATGATGCTCATGAAATATGTCATGACAGATCCTATGGAGATCATGAGGATCGAAGGCACGCCGACAAAGTAGATATTCTTTATGGTAGATGCCACGGGTGAGAATATCTTCCTTATCGACAGCTGTATGTCTTTGTTGGTCTTCAGGTTCAAAATGAGTCCTGTTACGGCGGCACAGCTCTGACCGATAACGGTGGCGATAGCCGCACCCGACATTCCGAGTTTCGGGAATCCTATAAGTCCGAATATCATTATCGGATCGAGTATCATGTTTATGACGGCGCCTGTCATCTGGGATATCATCGACTGGATGGTCCTTCCCGTCGACTGAAGGAGCCTCTCGAAAGTCATCTGCATGAACAGCCCGAAGGAGAATATGCAGATATATCTGAGATAATCGGATGCATATCCCGCTATCTCAGGATCGTCAGTCAGTGATGCGGCATAGGTTTTTACGAAGAAAACCCCGATGATAACGAAGAGCGCATAACTGAAGAGCTGGAGAAAGATACCGTTGTTAGCCGCCCTGTCGGCCTCATCACGCTTCTTCTCGCCGAGAGCCTTGGAGAGCAGTGCATTGATACCTACGCCGGTTCCTCCTCCGACGGCTATCATGAAATTCTGGAGCGGAAATGCAAGGGATGCTGCAGTAAGAGCCTTGTCCGAAAGCCACGCAACGAAGATACTGTCGACGACATTATACATCGCCTGCACGAGCATCGATATCATCATCGGAAGGGACATCGAAATGATGAGCCTCTTCACGGGCATCGTGCCCATCTTGTTCTCTCTTACTGCTTTATCCGGCATAACAGTCCTTATTCTCCCTGATCATCCCATTCGAAAGAGTCGACGATTCCCTTCGCGACCTCTTCCGTCTTATCTTCCTTTGCCATATCCTCATCATAGATGGCGGCGGAGACCATCACATATTCCTTCTCACCCGCGATATAATACTGGATCGTCCTGTCATCGGGCGTCTTTATCTCAAACATATAGACCGGATATCCCTTGTCCGAAGTGATACCGCTTCCCGTGACCGTCGTCCCCTCCAGGCCTTCGACCTGTTTGTTCAGCGTAACAAGTATATCATCTTTGAATGCAATGTCATCTGCACTGTACTTATCCTCTCCGCAATATACGGCGATGTTGTTCGGAAGATCATCCTTCTCATGACCGTCCTGACAATATGAAAAATAGAAGGGCGGATTCGAATGCGAACTGACTTCGACCCAGCCTTCGGACACCTCATACGAGCCGAACTTCTTCTCGTATTTTTTGTCCCCTCCGGCCTCGTCCTTTTCCTTCTCCGCCTTTGAACAGGCACACATCGAAAAGGCCATTGCCGCCATGATCACAACAGCTGCTGTCTTCCTCAATGACTTCATCTCCGAACCCTCCTTGCAGATATATGCGCGCATTATAGCAAAATGCGGCTTTCCGTTCAATACATAGACGCTCATCTATTTGTGCAAAAGATCAAATGATCTTAATTTACATCATAAAAGATACGCGATAAAATATACACGGTTATAAAACTGTTTTTGACGGAGTGATGATATGGATATCTTCTCTTTTGTAACTCTCTTCGGAGGTCTGGCTTTCTTCCTGTACGGAATGAATGTCCTCTCGGAAGCACTTAAGAAGACTGCCGGAGGCAAGCTCGAGAAACTCCTTCGCAAGGCGACCGACAACCCCTTCAAGGGACTTGCGATCGGCGCAGTCATTACGATAGCCATCCAGTCATCCTCGGCAATGACGGTAATGCTCGTCGGTTTTGTCAACTCCGGCATCATGGAACTCGGACAGACTGTCGGTGTCATTTTCGGTTCGGATATAGGAACTACCCTTACCGCGTGGATCCTTTCGATGTCGGGTATATCGGGAAGCGGTAACTTCTTCCTGAGACTGCTCGAGCCCAAATGCTTTTCGCTCATATTCGCTCTCATCGGTATCATTATGATCATGGTGTCAAAGCACCAGAGACGCAAGGATATCGGCGCCATGTTCATCGGTTTCGGAATACTTATGCAGGGCATGACGATGATGTCCGGATCCATGGCTCCTCTCAAGGAGATGGACAGCTTTACCAAGATCCTGACAGCTTTCAACAATCCTCTTCTCGGCGTACTCGCAGGTACCGTCATAACAGGCATCATCCAGAGTTCCGCAGCCGCTATCGGTATCCTCCAGAGTTTAGCCCTCACAGGTCAGATCTCATACGGTATGGCGATCCCGATCATCATAGGTGCCAACATCGGAACGTGTATGACTGCCATCCTGTCGTCGATCGGCGTTAACCGCGACGCCAAGAGAGTTACTGTCATCCATGTCACCATCAAGCTCATAGGAGCTGTCCTCTGGCTCACATTCTTCTGCGGCCTGAATGCGATATTCGATTTCGCTTTTGCGGATCAGGTCATCGGCATCGTCGGCATCGCCGCATTCCACTCGATATTCAACATCGCGAACACTCTCGTTCTCTTCCCCTTCAGCCGTCTTCTCGTAAAGATCGCACACGTTATCGTCAGGGATACGGATGAGGAGCAGGAGTTCAGGCTCGACGAGCGTCTCATGCTGACGCCTCCTATCGCCGTTGCAGAGGTATCCAATTCGATGAACAAGATGATATCCAAGGCGAAGACCGGACTCGACAAGGCGACCGATATGCTCCTTAACGGATATAACGATGATGACTTCGATTTCATCAAGAAGAACGAAGAGAAGATCGACGGATATGAGGACCATATAGGTTCATACCTCATGAAGCTCACGACAACGCAGCACCTTTCCGTCTATGACAAGAACAGGTCATCCAAGATGCTCCAGGCAATTGGAGAGATCGAGCGTATCGCCGACCATGCTTCCTATATGGCAAACTCCGCCGAAGAGATAAAGACCAAGGACATACACTTCTCCGATAAGGCTCAGGAGGAGATCAAAAGACTCCTGGCTGCAGTCAAGGAGGTCTACTCCCTTTCGATAAACTGCTACCTTTCTCCCGATGCCGAGAATGCCGATGAGGTCGGCCCCCTGAGGATCGTCATAAGCGAGATGTGCGATGCCTTCAAGGCGACACATGTCGAACGTCTTGCAGAAGGTATCTGCACCGCACAGCAGGGATTCGTCTTCAATGACATCCTCTACAGCTGCGGCAGGATCGCCGATCACAGCATGAACATCGTAGCTATCGCATACCGCTTTAAGTCCTCCGACGGAAAGAGCGAAACATATATGCACGACTTCAAGCAGCGTAAGGACCGCTCGAGCGAGGAGAAATACGAGAAGTATTACTCGAGATATATGGCAGGCCTGAGGAGCTGATATCCGTTTTTGTCCTCCCCCTTCCCGGCAGGAAGGCATGCATTTTTCACGTGAGATGATCCGCGTGTGTTAAAATGTTCCTATGAAAAGAAAGATATTAACATCATCCTTATCGCTCATCATTGCATTTGCGGCAGTATCCTCCTCCCTTCCCGGAGCAGGTTCCTGCACCGCTGATGAGACGAAGCAGCAGGACGGCGTGACAACTGTCCGCGGAGTCCTGGCGAGCACGGATGTTGATTATGATTACTTCTACTCCGATTCCCTGTTTGCAGTTCCTGCGACGGAATACAGCATCCCTCTCGCAGACTGTTCCCTCGTGACTTCACTGTCGGCATATGATGATGACGTTGCGCGATCATATCTCGGGGAGATCGGTTTTACGGACATCACGGTCAATGACGGATATGATAAGAACGACTGGGACAATATAGGCCTTGTCGCCGGCTATAAGACCATAAATATCAACGGCACCGACTATGATCTTTTCGAGATGACCGTAAGGGGTACAGGATACGGCGCAGAGTGGGTCAGCAATTTCGAGGTGGGATCGGAAGGCGACCATAACGGTTTTGATAAGAATTCAGACAGGGCGCTCGCTTTCATAAAGGAATATATCTCTGCCCACGACACGGAGCTTCCGGACAAGATCTGGATACAGGGCTACAGCCGCGGCGGCGCGGTCTCATATATGACCGGAAAGAAGCTCCTCGACGACGGTACGGTAAAAGACCAGGAGAGTCTGTACATCTATACATTCAGCTCACCGAAAGGCGCCACTCAGGGCAGCGACATCACATGCATCCACAATGTTGTAAACTCCATGGACATTATCCAGAGGATGTTCCCCTCCGACTGGGGATTCGGAAGATACGGCGAGACGATCGTTCTCGGCGACCCTTCAAGAGTCGATGAGATAGAGAACAGCAGCAGGGATTCGAACAGACCCGTTTATGATCTCGGCCATGATTTCGTCGTAAGATCGATCGACCTCGGATCCATAATCGACGGCGGGGGATTCGAAGGAAAGACCGCTTCAACTCAATACAGCGAAGCCGAGTTCTGCGATATGCTCGTTGAGTTCTTTGAAGGAAAAGGATATAAGGACAGCCTGAACGACAGCAGGGTTAAGCGCGGCAATGGGTCGATACCCGCTTTCGCATCGCGTAATGATTATGCGGAAACATATCAGGATGCACTTATGTATCTCGTTACGCTCATTACTTCGGGATCATCTGTCACCGGCGTGTTCGATGAAGACCTTCTGTCTTCCCTCGGCTATTCTTTCCTGACTGAGTCTTTCGATAAGGATCAGGACTATAAGGATACCGTGAAGACCGTAGCGGATCTTCTCAGTGACATGTCTCCCGACGGTACGGTCGACGAAGGACATATCCTTACGCTCGCAAGGCTCCTGGGCAAGCTCCTCAGGATGGACTCCGGCGCCGGCAGCATGATGGGGCTGGCTTTCGCCGAGTTAACGATGATACCCACTTTCTCTTTCAACGCAGATTACATAATCAGAGGTCACTATGCTGATGTGCTGATGTCGTGGATCAGGGATTCATATGATCCCAATGTGGTCGCTGTAAGCGTCGACACGTGCGGCAATATGCCTGACGGTACGGTAACCCTGAACGGCGAATGTGTAGTCACAAAAGGGACCGAGGTAACGGTAAGCGCCGCATGCGAAGGCGAGGACTGCATATTCAATGGATGGAAGGATAAGAACGGCAATGTCCTTTCCACCGGCACATCATATACTTTCAAGGCAACCTCGGACATCTCTGTCTATGCGGATTATTCATTTATTCCCGTAACCGGCGTGGCTCTCAATATTCACGGAATGAGGCTCACAACAGAGAAGGACCGCGACACGCTGATGGCCACAGTAAAGCCCGATGATGCAGGCATAAAGAGCGTCATCTGGAAGTCATCCGATCCGAATGTCGCATGTGTCGACGGCAACGGCCAGGTCATCGCAGTCTCATCCGGAAAGGCCGTCATAACCGTCACCACAAAAGACGGCGGTTTTACCGATACCTGTGAGGTCACGGTCGAACTGGATGAGGAGACCGTCGAGGATGATGACAACGGCGGAAAAAAGAAGAAGACCGTAAAAGAAGGTGATAGTAATCTCTTACTGTGGATACTGAGCGGCGCGGGCATCCTTCTGGCAGCCGCCGCTGCCGCAGTCGCGATATTCTTCAGGAAAAAGAGAAAAGCAGGAGCTTCATCTGACGACAGCTCTGAGACTGCCTCTGATGCCGGCGAAGAAACCGTCGATAATCCGGGTGATGAGACCTCGCCTGAGGAATGATCTCCCGTAACTGATCACGTGCCACGTTGGCTGGTAGCGTCAGAGATGTATCCGGATATCCCGGTATACCAAAACAGCAAAAATGCAAAAAAGTATACCGGCTGATCCAAGACGGAAACGTGTTGCTTCGCAGAATCTGAACAACTCCAAAGACTAAACAAAAAGGGCTGCCTCAAACGCTCACATTTGAGACAGCCCTCTGTTATTATTCCGGTAGTATCTGTCAGCCGCTGATCCTGGCGACGGGATCAAAGCCGCCTGTCTTCTTGAACTTCATATTGCACTCGAACTGTGAGAGGGCATCTGAAGGATCGATCATTGCCATGTTGAGGGAGAGGAGTCTTTCCCTGTCGAACTTTACTGACAGGAGCGTCATCTCTTCCTCATAACCCGTTGCAGTATTCAGGATATTGTCTACGGCATGGACGATGACCGTATCAACGGGCAGGAGAGCAAATGCATCTCTTGCAACCCTGATCGTAGTGCTGCATACATAATCCTGCATCAGATCGTAATATGCTGTCTTGGACATCTCCTTCTCAACAAGCTGTCCTGATGCCGACAGCGAGAGAGATGTCTTCGGGATAATATCGTCTGACTTTACGGCAAACTCTACTTCGAGAAGATCAGCCCTGTCTGTTCCGACCTGGAAATTACTTCCGAATTCGAGAAGGTCATCAAAAGGCTTGATCTCATCGATGATCTCAAAATAGGAATCGATATCACCGGCAAGGACTTTCTCCGAATATGCCTGGAGCTCTTCCCATTCCTTATACTCTTCGCTTCCCTTTACGATATTTGTAGGGATCGTTCCGCTTCCGAGGACCTGCCAGTCGATCATGCCGTCGCTCTGCTTATGAACGGACTTGATCTCGTTTACATATGCCTCATATTCTTCAACCTGGGCCCTGTTCTCGTTGAGGAGAGCCTCGTCGACTCCACCGGCCTTAGTCGCAGCAACAGCGCCTGCGCCTGCAGCGGCTGCGGCTCCTGCGGCTGCCGCCTTGCCCGTCTTGGCAGCGGCTTCTTTGGCAGCTTCCTCCTTCTTGCCCTTTCCGGTGATCTTGTCCTTCAGGAAAGATCCGATCTTCTTAACGTTCGTCTGCTTGGTATAGTAGACTCCCGTACCCGGGATACCTATACTGGTCGTCGACCTTCCCGACGTGCTGATGGTCTGTCTCATGCCCTTCTTTCCGAAGCTGGCGGAAACACCTGATTTGCTCAGGTTGAGCCTGACGCCCGGTAAGATGCTGATACTCTTTCTGAAATTAAGTCCCATGACCCGATCCTCCTTGGCCGTTTGATCATTTATGTCTCTTCATTCTCCGGCTGTACCGGAGGATTAATTAAGAAGATCCGCGATATTATGATTATACAGCATTCCTCAGGATTATTTAAGGCTCTTCACGGAACCTGATGTCATAACAGAATCGTCGTCTGACTTTGTCCTCACGGATAACACGCCCTCCTGTACCAAATTCCCGAAAAAACAAAAAAAGTACGGGAAATCCCGCTTTCTCCTGTACTTTTTTCTGAAAACAGGCACATTGGTACAGGAAATCCTCTTTTTCCTGTACCAGATCCATAAAAAACGAGTGTTTAGTACAGGTAAAACCCTTTTTTCCTGTACTAAATGATTAAATAAACAGATTTAGTACAGGAGACAAAAAACAGGAGACAAAACAGCCCCGGATATCAGTCTATATCGTCCCGTCACATACGGAGGATGTGATCGACGAACTTCTTTTCGGCGGGATTAAGAAGTTCCCTGTCCCTTACGAGGATCGATGCGGACGGTGCGACAACGGGATACATCGGGATAACGGCAAACCTGCCTTCGGGATCTGTTCGCCTTCCCGTCAGGGGGATGAAGCCGTAACCGAATCCGGCAGCCACGAACATTATGCAAGAGTTCACCGTATTGGCATAGGACCGTCTTCCGCTCCTGAGACCGGGACCGAGCCATTTCTCGACAAGTTCCCTTTCACCGCCCGACGACGGGATTATCAGGGAACGGCCCCGGAGATCTTCGGGGACTATATAATCCTTCGACGACAAAGGTGCTCCTCCCGGCATGATGATCCCCCATCTCCTGCCGGGGAATGTCTTTATCACATAAGGATCGAAGCGCCTGCCGGCAGTACTCAGTACGGCCAGGTTTATCATCTCGTCATTGAAAGCATTCCTGACTTCTTTCTCACCCCAGAATACGGCATCGAACCTGACGTCCGGATACTCCCTGGCAAATGCCGGTATCGCCTCCGATATGACCGATGTCGTCAGTGATTCCGTGATCGCGATCGTGACCATATCACTCCTGTCGTGAGTCTTCAGGTCCTGCTCCATCACGCGGTAATTGCGGAGGATCCTCTCGCAGTGACGCTTCATCCTCCTGCCGTTATCCGTGAGCCGCAGCGGGCGCCTGTTCTTTTCGAACAGGGGTGTCCTGAATTCTGCTTCGATCCGCTTGAGGTGTCTGGTAACAGAAGGCTGTCCTATCCCCAGTTTTACTGCCGCTTCTTCGAGCGTTCCCGACTCGACGGCAACCAGAAAGATATACATCTGCGATATCGAAAGCATATTCTCAGGGATGACCTATGATATATGAATCGCCGTGGACAAATGCGACAGGGGTGCCGCTCAGGCAGAACGAATTGACGATCTCGCCCGTCTCCGTCTTGACCGTCTCGAGCGAATCGAAAAGGATCACCGCATTCTCGTCTCCCGTAAATCTCGTGAAACGGCAGTTCTCCACTGTCACGGAAATCGAATCCGTAAGATCGCAGCATGCGAACTCGGGATAAGTTACAAGGCTCATCTCCGCCTCTTCCCCGTTCTTCTTCGGCATGCGTTCTGCCGTTATCTTCGTATTCTTTCCCTTGAGTGATTTGACGGTCAGCATATAAAGGCTGTGCGAATGGAATCTGACAAATTCATAGAGCGGCTCAGGAAACCCTGTCTTGAACCTGGTCTTCCTTATCCTTATCTTCGAATGGAGCGAATCGATCGCCCTGTTTATCTTTGCCTTAAGGTCTACCTCATCGGTACGTATCATGCTCATCCCCGACTTGAAGCCGAGTGCGAACCTCGCCTGAAGGAAATATCTTACCGCCCTGTATTCCCTTATCAGCAGCGGATCGCCCTCTATGTCCTCGGTCTCGATGACGCCCCGCCAGTAAGCTACCTCGGCGAAAGGACAGTCATAATAGCCGGCGGTAAACCCTTCCCTGTACTCATCATACATCGTGCTGATAAGATACTTCGCATGCATCGCATCCCTTTTGACATATTCCCCGTGCATGAACATCTTGGCAAGATTGATCAGGGAGTCGGATATCTTATATGAGCCCCCTATCGAAAAGTATCTGAAAGCATTCCCCAGATCGGGCTTCCCGTCCGTCAGGAGCCCTTCCCTGTACATATGAGCCAGTGTATTCGCGGCATATCCGAATCCGTTGTCACGCCACAGACACTCTAGGTATTCAGCCGACTTCTTATAGTCACATTCATATATGCTGTTGCCTCCGTAAAGGGCATATGCCTTGATACGCATCCCTTCGAAGTCCTTCCTGTCTGCAAGCTTATCGGTAAATACCCTGAACAGGGTCCTCGTTCTCGTATCGGCATCACCCAGGATAAGATCGTTATCGAGGTTCATGATATAGTCCCTCATGAACACATCGGGATAATCCCTTTCGAGAGGATCAGTATCCTCATCTTCAGTCGATACGCTTATCATGTCGAGGATGCCCCTGATATCGACTGCGCCGGAAAGAGGCAGGTTCATGTCGCGGCCGTAACCGATCTCGTCTGCAACGGATTCCGAGATATATGAGAATGCCCATTTGAGGACATCATTCTCATCCTCGGGAATGGTCCTGACATGATATGCGGGAATTATCCTCGGATCCTCGTAAAGGTCGGCGAGGCCGAGCATATCAAAGCAGTAATTGCATACAGGCCAGAGCCACTCGGCAGCAAACAGTCCCGTTGACATCTTAACATCATAAGCCTTCTCGAGAGCACACTTAAGATCGTCGAGCGTCATGTTATAAACTGTCTCGAATTCTATCTTCGTTCCGTCAGTCAGGATAGGAGAAGGACCCGGATTGCCCGTGATCTCCGACCACAGGATGTCCATGGACGCAAAAGACCTGAGCTTGTCATATGAAACAAAGACAGACTCGTTCTGGGCTTCATCGCCCTGCAGATCGTTATCCACGGCTTCTCCTCCTTTCCTTTTTTATCCTTCCCGGCTGTCCTCTTCAGATCAGTCCGAAATGCTTCATGGCATTATAGATGCCGTCGTCTGCCATCGCAGTCGTTATATAGTCCGCATGTTCCTTCGCGATGTCACTTCCGTTTCCCATCGCGATCGCCGTTCCTGCGGCTTCGAACATGTCAAGATCGTTGGCGCTGTCGCCTACAGCATACGTATCATTTATATCCAGATCTAAAAGCTCACATACTTTCCTGATCCCGGCGCCTTTACCGGATCCCTTCGGTACCAGCTCAACGACATTTATCGTATGTATTATAGGCTCGAAGTCATCTTCTATCTCCCTGATGAAAGCCTCGGGATCCTTTCCGTCGGTCGCGCAGGAGAGCTTTGATATCTCCCATTCCCCGTATCCGCTCTTTATATCCTTACGGTAGGGACCGAGCTCGGAAAAGAGCTTCCTGCCGTATCTGTCGTCCGCGAAATCCTCATCATCCATGTAGAGGTATTCCCTGCCTTCGAGTATCGGACGGAATCCGTATCTTCTCGCAGCATCGACCACTCTTACGGCGGTGTCCTTTTCGAGCTGCTTATAATACAGCACCTCGCCGTTATATTCGATCATCGTTCCGCCGCCTGATACTATCCCGTCAAATCCCATTTCGAAAAGGCCCGGATACCGGATATATCCTCTTGTCCTTCCGCTGCAGATGAAGGTAAGATGGCCGTTCTCGTGAAGAAGGCGCATCGCCTCTTTTGTACTCTCGGGGATATGATTTGTAAAGTCGAGCAGCGTTCCGTCTATATCAAAAAACACTGCAGCCATCGAGGAACTCCTCCGATACCGGAAGCGTGCCCGCGGCGATCTTTACAAGAGCATCCCTGAGCGGCATCGGTTTACCGAAAAGATATCCCTGAAGCCTCTCACAGCCAACCGACTTAAGATACTCCGCTTCCTCCATAGTCTCGACGCCCTCGGTAAGCGTATGCATTCCGAGCTCGTTTGCCATCGTGACGACATTCTTTATGACCGTCTTTGTCTTCTCCTTATTGCTCTCAAAAGATGAGAGGAAGACCATATCTATCTTGAGTACGTCAAATTCGAAATCCTTCAGGACATTGAGAGATGAGAATCCCGATCCGAAGTCATCGAGCCACAGAGGGTATCCGAGCCTCTTGAGCTTGTCGAGATCCATGTGGAGCGAATCGAGCTCTCCGGACAGTGCGCTCTCGGTAACTTCTATGTGGAGCATATCCCTCGGGATCCTGTAATTTGTTATACAGCTCTCGACCAGATCAGGCACATCCGACAGCTCAAAGTCGAGTCTCGAGAAATTGATCGATACGGGAACGGTCGGACGCTTCTGGTTCATGAGATTCCTTATGTCATGGCAGACAGTCTGGACTACGATCATGTCGAGCTTATGGACCTGCCTGTATTCCTCGAGGACGGGGATAAATACGCTCGGCGGGATAAATCCGTAATTCGGATCCTGCCACTTCGTCAACGCCTCATATCCGCAGAGCTTTCTCGTCTTTGCCCATACGACCGGCTGATAGTAGACCTTTATATCGCCTCTGTCGAGAGCGACATCGATATTGTTCATTATGTACTGCCTGAGATTGGCTTCATCCTCAAGCTGGTCATCATATTCCCTGAAATCCTGCTCATAATGCTTCTTGATCGAGTTGCATGCATATCTTGCCTTGTCGCATGCCATGTATGGATCACAGTCAACTGTCTCGGGGACATATCCGCCGGCCTTAAGACCCATCTGTGCCTCTCCGCCGAAATTATAGATATTCGATCTCAGTTCGGTCAGCTGTTCATCATATGTACTCCTGTCGGTCAGGATGACAAAATGGTCGTCTCCCTGCCTCGCGATCAGTGCATTATAGAAGATATCCGCCATGGATCCCGCAAACTTCTTGAGGAATGCATTTCCTGCCTCGAATCCGTATTTCTCGTTAAGGGCTTTGAAGTTCTCTATATCGACATAGAGGAATATCATCGACCCGGGTCCGCCCTCGGCTTCGGCGAGCATCTCGACCGACCTCTTCCTGAAGAAGTTCATATTGGCAACACCGGTAAGGTCGTCGATCAATGCGGTCTTAGAAAGGTGTTCATTCGCATCCTCGAGACTCTCATCCTTCTCGGCCTCGATCCTCTTCTGGTTATATATACTGATGCTCGTTACACATATAGAGATCCATGTTATGACGTAGTTTATCTTCATGGCATTCGTGAGCGGTGCCTTGGCCGATATCAGCAGATAGAATACCAGGAATGATACCGTCTCGAGCGAGACCGATATGACCGGTTTCCAGACGAGAAGGCATCCGACGAACAGCACCATGGTGATAAATGTCAGGATCTGTTCCCCCTTCATGAAGTCAGTATATGAGATATACATTCCGAATAATATGCATACCAGCGAAAAGACCCACAATGTCACCTGTCCGACAACGCTGTGCGTCTTCTCTCCCCTCAGGAACCTGTCGGCATATAGGAGCGCCACGGCACCGGAGGCAAACAGAGTTACATAGGATACAAGATGGGTAATGATCCACGTGGGAGATCTTGTGACCGTCGTGGAGGATATGATAGAGATGATGTTCACTATGAGCATCGTCTCAAGGGCGATGATGATTATGGACATGTAGATACTGGACCTGGCATTGCTGGCCTCGAAGTATCTCTTAACATATGGCGAGGTCTTATCGATGCCAAGCCATCTCTTTATCCTGTCGATCATCAGCGTTCCTGTTTACGGTTCGTCGTCCCAGAGGACAATCTCGCCTTTCTCCATAGTTTTTCTCATGTTAATTATACGCTGATTTGACGATCCCCGAAACCTTAATCTCAAATCTTTTTTTGCCAGCACGAACCTTCCGTCGACCAGGACATCTATCATGCTCAGGAATTCCTCTGTGACCTCGCAGTTGGGGTGTGATCCGGGCACTCTGATCTCGTCATCGAGCCTGAATCCCGAGAATACCCAGATGTCCTTGGAGGGATACTTCTCCTTCACTTTACGGAGGAAAGGAACGATCTCCCGCTGATTCTCCGGCTCGAAAGGCTCTCCTCCGAGGACTGTCAGTCCCCTTATATATGACGGCTCCAGCATGGAAAGGAGCTGCTCCTCGGTCTGCTCCGTGAAGGGCTGGCCATAACAGAAGTTCCATGTCTCGGGCTGAAAGCACCCTTCGCATCTGTTCGTGCAGCCCGACACGAACAGCGTCACCCTGACACCTATGCCGTTTGCTATATCGCAGTCTTTTATCGCACCGTAATACATATTCTTCTCCTCCGGCCCCCGGGGGCCTGCTTCCTTTTCGTTGTGACTGAAAAGCGGCTATACTTCCGCATAACCGCTTCTTTCAGTTAACTGTTATGCCTGAAAGGCCGGAGATCACAGATGGAGGACGCGCTCCTTGATCTCCTGTGTACGTCCCTGATTCCAGAACTGGGTTCCGATATAGCCGCATGTCCTTCTGGCGACATTGAGCTTGTTCTCATCATCATTTCCGCACTGGGGGCATACCCATGTAAGCTTGTGGTCTCTCTCCTCGATCTTGATCTCTCCGTCAAAACCGCATACCTGGCAGTAATCAGACTTCGTGTTGAGCTCAGCATACATGATGTTGTCATAGATATATCTCATAACGTCGACGACAGCATCGATATTATTCTGCATGTCGGGAACTTCGATATAGCTGATGGCTCCTCCGGGAGAGAGTCTCTGGAACTTGGACTCAAGTGAGAGCTTCTTAAATGCATCGATCTTCTCGGTTACGTGGATATGATAGCTGTTCGTGATGTAATTCTTATCCGTAACGCCCGGGATGATGCCGAACCTTCTCTGGAGAGACTTGGCGAACTTATATGTCGTGGACTCGAGAGGTGTGCCGTAGATAGAATAGTCGATATTCTCTTCCTTCTTCCACTTTGCACATGCATCATTCAGAGCCTGCATTACCCTGAGACCGAATTCCTCACCCTCAGCCTCTGTGAGCTTCTTGCCCTTGACCTCATATACGCATTCCCAGAGTCCTGCATATCCGAGCGAAAGTGTGGAATATCCGCCGTAGAGGAGCTTCGTTATAGGCTCGCCCTTCTGAAGTCTTGCAAGAGCACCATGCTGCCAGAGGATAGGAGCCGCATCGGAAAGCGTTCCTGCAAGTCTGTCATGTCTGCAGCGGAGTGCCTTGTGACAGAGCTCGAGCCTCTCATCGAGGACCTTCCAGAACTTCTCTTCATCCCTGCTCTCGCTGCATGCGGTGCAGGCAACGTCAACGAGGTTGATCGTTACGACGCCCTGGTTGAACCTTCCGTAATACTTGGGCTGTCCGTTCTCATCGACATAAGGTGTAAGGAACGAGCGGCATCCCATACATGTATAGCAGTTGCCGTTTCCGTTCTTGTCGATCTTGAGTTTGAGCATTACCTTCTCGGAGATATAATCGGGAACCATCCTCTTTGCCGTACACTTCGCGGAAAGCTCAGTGAGGTAATAGTAAGGCGAATCCTTATAGATATTGTCTTCCTCGAGAACATAGATGAGCTTGGGGAATGCAGGTGTGACATAAACACCTGATTCATTCTTAACGCCCTTGATGCGCTGCTTGAGGACTTCCTCGATGATCATGGCAAGGTCTCTCTTGAGCTGAGGGTCCTTTGCCTCGTTCAGGTACATGAATACCGTAACGAAAGGAGCCTGTCCGTTAGTAGTAAGGAGTGTTACGACCTGATACTGGATCGTCTGGACACCTCTCTCGATCTCTTCCTTGAGCCTCTTCTCAACAAGTGCGGAGAGCTTCTCCTCGTCGATCCGGGCTCCGATGTCCTCCATCTCCTTCGTGACGATCTTTCTGATCTTATCTCTCGACACCTGAACGAAAGGAGCAAGATGAGTAAGGGAGATGGACTGGCCGCCGTACTGGTTGGAAGCGACCTGGGCGATGATCTGTGTAGCGATATTGCAGGCTGTGGAGAAGCTGTGCGGCTTCTCGATCATCGTACCGGAGATGACAGTACCGTTCTGGAGCATATCCTCGAGGTTAACGAGGTCGCAGTTATGCATATGCTGGGCAAAATAATCAGAGTCATGGAAGTGGATGATACCCTGGTTATGAGCCTCTACGACATCTGCAGGAAGGAGGATCCTCTGTGTGATATCCTTGCTGACCTCACCTGCCATATAGTCTCTCTGAACGCTGTTGACGGTAGGATTCTTATTGGAATTCTCCTGCTTGAGTTCCTCATTATTGCACTCGATAAGGGTAAGGATGCTCGCATCAGTCGTGTTGGACTGACGGATGAGGCTCCTCGTATATCTGTATGTGATATAGAGCTTTGCAACCTCATAGGCGCCGTGAGCCATGATCTGCTTCTCGACAAGGTCCTGGATCTCCTCGACGGAAAGGGCACGGCTGACCTTCTCGCACTGCTTCATGACGGAATCGGCGATCCTCATGATCTGTGTGGGAGTCATCCTCTCGCTTTCTTTAGCCGCATTGTTGGCCTTCGTGACCGCATTTACGATCTTCGTGATATCAAACTCGACTTCCTGCTTGTTTCTCTTGATGATCTTCATTTTGTGCACCCTGTCCTTATGTTGTTCCAAAAAGTTACTGTCTATTGTAACAATGTTACAATGAGTTGTGAATGCCATTTTCGACAATTATTGTAAAAAATAATGTACAAAATGTCGTTTCTTTAACAGCTACCCCATTCTATCTATATCTAGTGGACATGTCAACGTCAAAACACTATATATTGTGTTACAATTGTGAGACTTCCCCGAAATGCAGTAGTTAAGCCATGTCCCGAAGACCCCGGAATGCGCCTGCGATCAGCCTCGGAGCGGTTATCGCGGGCGGGGAGCTTTTCGAGCCGGGAAGGGGTATGAAGGCATCTGGTCAAATATCTTTGAGGGTTGGATAAAAGGTTGGATGATCGGGGCTGAAAATACACGTTTTTATCCAATAATTGCAAAAGTTGGATAAAAGCGTGTACAAATCACTTCGAAAACACACCTTTTTATCCAACTCTAAACAAGATTCGATATTCAGATGAGAGACACACGGCCGTCTCTCAGGACCGGCTCTTAATTCTTTATATTACGTTTATAACTCTCAGATGATGTGACCTGGGCGATCATCTTGGGGGGCAGCTGTATGCCGACCGGTCCGAAGGGATTGACCGCGATGCCCATATCGTCATTCCTGATCTGCTTAACGACCGCATTGAAAGACATGACCGTTACTGAAGGGCGGTGTTCATCGTCAAATACGTTCTTCCATGCAGACAGTGCCGCAAAGTCCGTAAAGACAGCCATATTGCGCTTGTCAGGATCCATCTTGTCATTTATCGTGATGAGCCTGAGCTTCTTCTTGCCGGCTTCATCAGAGCCCATATCGTGGACGGGAAGGATAAATCTCGCACGTACTATCAGGTTCATGAGGATCTTCATGTAGTCCTTATCAGAGTGCATATCCTTGTATCCGAGCGACAGGCCGAGCAGATAGGGATTCTCGACAGGCCCTGCCTTTCCGTCCTGGTTTGCCTTAACACCGCTCATGACAGAGAAGCGAGGCTGTGATCCTGCCGGATCGGCACTGACCGCATTTCCGTCGATCTCAACGCAGACCGTGACCCTTGCGTTCTTGGCGCCCTCGGCGGTCTTTCCGTCCTCGGCCGAAGCAATAGTGCCGGCCTTTCCCTCTATCGACTTGCCGTCAGGTCTGTAGACAAATACCTGATCGCCCTTTTTCATCTCACCGTGAAGATTTCCCGTCACTTCGACTCCCGAAGCGACCGCATTGCTCGTCTCGACTATGAGAAAGAATCTCCTTCCCTCGTTGGGAATGTTCTTAAGCCTCTCGGCAGCGGCCTTCCGGGCCTCCTCGGCGCGCTCGCGCTCTTCATTCATCTTCGCGATCCTGTCGATCTCCGCCTGCCTCCTGTCAGCCTTGCGCTGCGCCTCTTCCTCGTCGGCCTGCTCGATCGCAGACATTACGAGCGCATCAAGATCCTGCTCGGGGGAAGCCGCCTCTATATCTTCATTATCCTTATTCTTCTTTCCGAAAAGTCCCATCTTCCGATCTTCCTTCTTTATATGTTTGCCTGCCCTTTCTCAGGAACAGCCTTCTCGATTATACCACAGCGGGTATTCGCACCGTCCGGCCTTCACCTTCCGAGCGTCGCATCGTATGACTCAAGGAAATCCTCGCCCTTCTGGACTTCGGTCAGCGACAGGTCAGGATATCCGAGCTGGCTTACGCATTCGTAGATCGCGATCGCAGCCGCATTCGACAGGTTGAGGCTCCTGCATTCGGGAGCCATCGGTATCCTGAAACACCTTTCGAGGTTGTCCTTCAGGATATCATAAGGAATGCCTGTGCTCTCCCTGCCGAAGATAAGATACAGGGGCACGGGCGGCTGACCGTCACTTCCCGTGTCACTTCCCGCCGGATGCGATGCGAGAGCAAAGTCTATCGACGAAGGCGGCTTTTTTCCGTATCTGGTCATAAAGAAATACTCGCCTTCATTCCTGCTCCTGAAATCCTCATAGGAATCATAGAGAGTATAGTCGGCCCATGTTATGTGATTGGTCGTTGATCTTCTGAATTTAGGGTTCTCAATGTCGAACCCGAGCGGCTTTATGAGGTGAAGCGCACACCCGAACGCGACGCACGTCCTCATGATATTTCCCGTATTCTGCGGTATCTCCGGCTCATACAGTACAACGTTTAGGCTTCTTTTCATGCTCACATCTCCTCGGCGAAGGAAAGATCTTCCTCATCATATCCTGCGGGACCGGTCTCCACTATGTTCCTGACCCACTTATATTTTTTATAGTGTATATATACAGCCGGCAGCTTTACCATCTCGTCCAGGTTCAGGATGAAGTAGACGGCAAGCACCGGAAGCTTAAAGTAAAAGGCGGCCAGGGCTCCGACGGGCACTATGAAAGCCCACATCGTGAGAGTATCGCAGATCATTCCGAACCTCGTGTCGCCGCCTGCGGCAAAGATACCCGCGATGACCGTCGCATTGATCGATCTTCCGAGGATATAGTAGACACACATAAGCATCATCTGCGTAAGGTATTCCGAAGCTTTGGACGTCAGGTTCAGGTTCGGCACCAGAAGTGGCGTCGATGCCGCCACGAGCGCGCCCATTATTATGCCGCTTATTATAGCGAGCTTCGCGATCTTGCCGCCGTATTCCTTTCCCCTCCGGAGCTCGCCCGCTCCGAGCTCGTTTCCGACGATGATGGCGCCGCCGCTTCCCAGAGCAAAGCAGAAACACGATGCAAGGTCCTTGACTACAGCAACTATCGCATTTGCAGCGACCGCATCGGCGCCCAGATGGCCCATGATGACGGATATCATCGTAAAGCCGAAGCCCCAGAAGAGCTGATTGATAAGGAACGGTGTCGAATACTTCGAAAACCTTCTTCTCATGGATATATCAGATGCAAGTATGTCCCCGATCCTGATCTTCGCGGGACACCTGAGGATCATCGCGACGGTAAATGCGACAAAGCCGAAAGACATAGCTATCGTCGTCGCAAGAGCGGCTCCGGCGGCGCCCATCCTCGGCATCCCGAGAAGTCCGTAGATGAAGACGGCATTGAGACCGATATTCATGAAGACCATCAATATACTGAGGATCGTGCTCTCCTTAACGTGGTCCGTATTCTTGAGGACCGTGGCATAGAGCTGTCCTATACCGTCGACGACATACGAGATACTGACTATGCGAAGGTATTTAATACCGTGAGCTATTATCACGGGATCGTCGGTATATATTTTCATTACGCTTCCGGGAAGGAAGAAAGTGGTCGAGAAAAAGAGTGCCAGCACAGGAAGCATGAGCCTCGTAGTGTAGCCCAGGAGCTTCTCAATCGACCTGACGTCACCCTTGCCCCAGTACTGGGCCGCAAACATCGAAAGCCCCGACAGCAGAGCGAATACGAACAGGTTGAATACGAACATTACCTGCGTGGCAAGAGAGACTGCCGACATCGCATCCTGATCGAGGGCAACCAGCATTACGGCGTCCGAAACGGGCACCAGGGCAAACATAAAATTCTGGAGCGTTATAGGAAGTATAAGACGCACCAGTTTTCCGGAAAATGAATCGCCTCTCATGTCATTGATTATAACACGGAGGCGTTCACTGAAGGATTATATGAAAAAGGTGGATCGTAATGTCTTATCTGTAACCGAAGAGCTGTACCCAGTAGTAATTGTAGATGCCGTCGTTATTGCAGAGGACTGCGCTGCCCATCGTCTCATATTCGGGATCCATGATGTTCGCGCGGTGCGAAGGGGAATTCATCCAGTCGCTGAAGACCTGTGATGCGGATGCCTGGCCGCTCGCGATATTCTCTGCATATACAAGGGAGCTTACGCTGAAGCAGTCGCTTCCGTCGGGTCTTATGTGATCGAATACGACCGTGATCTCATTTGCTCTTACGCCTGCAGCGCCCTGAAGTCCGCTGTCCCAGGAAAGGGGCTTGAGGCCTTCAGCCGTTCTCGCATTATTGACGAGGACTAAAAGCTCATACTCGGGAGTTCCCTCGGGGGGATAGACGATGCTCACGGGCTCGGGTGTGGGTTCGGGAGTAGGCTCAGGTGTGGGCTCCGGAGTAGCTTCGGTAACGGGCTCAGCCGTCGTCTGTGCAGGAGCTGAAGTCGTCTGTGCAGGAGCGGGAGCAGAAGGCTCATCCGAGGGCTTCGCAGGCTCTTCGTCAGCTGCGGGTTCAACTGCGGGAGCGGAAGTCTCCTCAGCGGAAGTCTCCTCAGCGGGGGTCTCCTCAGCGGGAAGCGCTTCCTCATCGATGATGTCGCCGGAGATATCTTCGCCGTCTATAACGAGCTTATCCGCAACAGCCTCACCGGCCTCTGCGATCTCATCACCTGCCGCCTGTGCGGCACCGATGATCTCTTCTGCCCTGGCGGCCTCCCTGTAGATATCGCCCTTATCAGATCCGTAGGCTGGAACTGCGATGAGATCATCAGCATATGCGCCATTCTCAGGAACTGCGATATCTTCAGCGGGAACATAAACCTCTTCGGCTTCGGGAGAACCTGACTCGAGGATCTCGACTACTGCAAGTGCATCGGGAGCAGCCCATACGCCGACAACGAAAACAGTCGCGATCATGAGTGCCGTGACTGCCATATTCAGCGTTCTCTTAGGTCTGTAGTGGATAACCTTCATTGTTTTTGCTCTCCCGATGTATTAGAATTCACCCTATGCACAGATAATAATATTAATCAAGGGCCGGATTCGATTCTTTTAGATTAATAATCTGTTATTTGCGGTAAAATATGTGTGAACAAAAGATTAACGGAGGCAAGATGGGCAGGCGTTCCTTATCAGGAAGATTCACATCAGCACAGGTCATCCCCTTGGGATTCCTGGGTCTTATCTTCATCGGAGCCATCCTCCTGATGCTTCCCTTTGCGACCGTTCCGGGGGAGGAGACATCCTTCCTGACGGCGCTTTTTACATCGACGACATGTGTCAGCGTAACGGGACTTGTCGTAGTACCGACCTTTTCGCACTGGACATTATTCGGCAAGATCGTGATCCTCCTGCTCATCCAGCTCGGAGGACTCGGCATCATAGCCGTATCGTCGATCGTCATACTGATATTGGGCAAGCGCTTCTCGCTCAAGGGGCGCCTCATGATAATGGATTCCTTCGACCTCAACACGCTGGACGGGCTCGTGCGTTTTATGATCAGCGTCCTTAAGGGAACTTTCGCTGTCGAGATCATCGGCGCCCTGCTCTACATGATCAGGTTCATCCCCGAATTCGGAACAGCGAAAGGCATCTTCATGTCGGTCTTTACTTCAGTCTCGGCTTTCTGTAACGCGGGCCTCGACATAACATGGAGCGACTCGATGGTCTCCTGCGCCTCCGATCCACTCGTTCTCACGGTTACGATGCTCCTCATAGTCATCGGAGGCCTCGGCTTTATCGTATGGTTCGACATGGCATCCTCGGCGGGCGCGCTGGTCCGCAGGAAAGGAAAGGACCGCGGGCGCATCAGCCGCCTCTCCGAGCACTCGAAGCTGGTGCTCGTCCTGACATTTGCCCTCATCCTTACAGGCGCCGTCTTCATCTTCCTGCTCGAAAAGGATAACCCTGCGACCCTCGGCAATATGTCTACGGGGGACAAGATACTAAACAGCCTCTTCCAGTCAGTGTCGTTCAGGACGGCCGGATTTGCTTCCGTTCCCCAGAGCGGCCTCACCGAAGCTTCGTCTCTTCTGGGCTGTATCCTGATGTTCATAGGCGGATCTCCGATGGGTACCGCGGGCGGCGTAAAGACGGTTACTGTATTCGTCCTGCTGCTGACATCCCTCGCATATATAAGGCACGGCCACGACACCGTAGTCTTTTCGAGAAGATTCTCGGAGGACCTGGTCAGGAAGGCGATCGCGATCTTCACGGTCAACCTTCTCTTCACTCTCGGCTTTACGATCCTTCTGACGGCAACAAATCCCGTGTCGCTTACGGACGGTCTTTATGAGACAACGAGCGCCGTTGCGACCGTCGGTCTGTCGCGCGATATTACCTCTTCACTTAACGGCATCGGTAGAATTATAATCATGGCAGCAATGTATCTGGGCAGGATCGGACCGATCTCGATAGCTCTCTTCTTCACCGGGAAGGGAAGGAACCGCGACGTCGAACCCGCCAAGGGAAACTTTTTCGTAGGATAAGGAGAACAGGATGTACAAATCTTTTGCAATACTCGGAATGGGAAAATACGGACAGAAGCTGGCGGAGACGCTCTATGGCAACGGCGCGGATGTGCTCGTCGCCGATGACGATAAGGAGCTCATCGATTCTCTGGGTTCTTCCGCCACATATGCAATGGCGGCCGATCTTTCCGATCCCGAGAGCATTAAGGAACTCGGACTGTCGAACTTCGACGTCGTTGTCATCTGCATGTCCCGCCATATAGAAGCAAGCGTAATGTGCGCCATGATCGCCAAGGAGGAGGGCGTGCCTCTTGTAGTCGCCAAGGCCGATTCCGAGAGGATGGGCAAGCTCCTCCGCAAGGTCGGAGCCGACCGCATCACATATGTCGAGGAGGAGGCCGCGATCCGTGCGGCGAACCATCTTGTATCGGATGACCTGCTCGAGTATTTCGACCTGAGCGACAACCTCTGTCTCATAGACATGAAGCCCAAGGCCGAGTGGATCGGCAAGAGCGTCAAGGAACTCGATCTCCGCGGAAAATACAACATCAACGTCGTCGCGATAAAGAAGGGATCCGCTTCGACGCAGCCTGATCCTGATGCACCGATCGAGGAAGGCTGCGAACTCCTTCTTGCGATCGACAAGAAAAGCATCAAGAAGATCCTTTAAAGGGAGCGCATATGTTCATTCTCGGAAACAATAAGGAAAAGGGCCTGAAGATAATAATCGTAGGAGCCGGAAAGGTCGGTTCCACGCTTGTCCAGCAGCTCCGCGGCGAAGGCCACGATATTACGATAATCGACCGTGATGCGAATAAGGTACATGAACTCTCGGATTCATATGACATCATGGGGCTGGTCGGAAACGGCGCCAGCTACACTGTTCAGAAGGAAGCGGGGATCGATGATGCCGATCTGATCATCGCGGTAACCGATTCGGATGAACTCAACCTCCTGTGCTGCACCATAGCCAAACAGTTCTCCGACTGTGCATCGATAGCCAGGGTAAGGACCCCCGATTACAGCAAGGAGATCAACTACATAAGAGAGAAGCTCGGCCTTGCCCTCGTCATCAACCCGGAACTCGAAGCCGCGCGCGAGATGAGACGAATACTCTGTCTTCCCACGGCACTCGATATCAATACATTTGCCCACGGTCAGGCTGAGCTCGTAAAGATAAAGATCCCTGAAGGGAATGTCCTCGAGGGAAAGACCGTCGCATATCTCGGCGCTAATATAACGAATGACATTCTCATCTGTGCCGTTGAGAGAGCCGGAGAAGTTACTATCCCGGGCGGTGATTTTGAGCTCCATGCAGGCGACAATATCTCATTCGTCGCAGACAGGAAGACAGAAGGATTCTTCCTGAAGCAGATCGGATTCGAGACCAAGCAGGTAAGGAATACCATGATAATCGGCGGCGGACGTGCCGCATTCTATCTTGCGACCGGGCTCCTTCGCAAGGGCATAAACGTCAAGATAATAGAGCGCAGCAGGGAAAGATGCGAAGAGCTGACGACTCTGCTCCCCAAGGCCATCATCATCAACGGCGACGGCACGAATCCCGACCTTCTAATGGAGGAGGGCATTTCCGACGTCGAATCATTTGTCCCTCTTACGGGCATCGATGAGCAGAATGTCATGCTCACGCTCCATGCCAAGAGGCTTTCAAAAGCAAAGGTCATAACGAAGATAAACAGGACGAGGTTCAACGAGATAATCAACGATCTCGACCTCGGATCCGTCGTCTATCCGAAGTTCATCACATCCGAGACCATAGTCGGATATGTAAGGGCCATGAGCGCATCGAGGTCAGGCGAGATAGAGACTCTGTACAATATGTTCGATTCGAGGGTCGAAGCAATAGAGTTCAAGGTCACGGAGACTTCTCCCATTACGGATAAGCCGCTTCGCGAACTGCAGCTCAAGAAGAACCTCCTCGTCGCATTCATAAGCCATAAGGGTAAGATAATCATCCCTTCAGGTAATGACGTCATAAGCGTAGGTGATACCTTCATGATCGTAACGTCACATAAAGGTCTCAAACAGGCCAATGATATCCTGAGGTAACGGGAAGGACGTAAGACGAGATGAATAAGTCGATCATCAGATATATCCTGTGTCAAGTTATGAGGATCGAAGGAGCTCTCATGCTCCTTCCTCTTATCGTAGCGGTACTTTACGGGGATCCTGAGTGGGTCGACTTTGCGATAGTATCAGGAGGCCTCATCATCCTGGGATGGCTGGGAACGATCAGCAAACCGAAAAATAATACCATCTACCTCAAGGAAGGCTGCGTCGCCACTTCGCTCTCATGGATAATCATGAGTCTTTTCGGATGTCTCCCCTTCTACATGTCGGGTGCCATACCGAGATTCACGGACGCGCTTTTCGAGACGGTATCGGGATTTACGACGACGGGTGCGAGCATTCTTTTTGATATCGAGTCGCTCTCGCATTCGCTCCTCTTCTGGAGATCGTTCACACACTGGATCGGAGGCATGGGCGTTCTCGTATTCCTTCTTGCGGTAGTCCCTATGTCGGGCGGCTCCAACATCAACCTGATGCGTGCCGAATCGCCGGGGCCTTCCGTCGGCAAGGTCCTTCCCAAGATCAAGAATACCGCGCAGATCCTCTACCTCGTTTATCTCGGCCTGACACTCATCGAAGTCATCCTCCTCATGTTCGGAGGCATGTCGATCTTCGATTCCCTGACACTTTCGTTCGGTACGGCAGGCACGGGAGGCTTCGGTATAAAGAACGACAGCTTCATGAGCTACACTCCATACGTCCAGTGGGTAGCCGGCATCTTCATGCTCCTGTTCGGTATCAACTTCAACTTCTACTGCTTCATGCTGCTGCGGCAGTTCAGAAAGGCTTTCACGCTCGAGGAAGTCAGAAAGTACCTTCTCATCATCGCAGCTGCCACAGCCATCATCTTCGTCAATATACTCTCCATGTACGAGAATGCGTTCAAGGCGCTGACACATGCATTCTTCCAGGTCACATCGATAATGACCACCACCGGTTTTGCTTCGGCGGACTTCGACACCTGGCCGACAGTCTGTAAGCTGACCCTCGTCATACTCATGATGATCGGTGCATGCGCCGGCTCTACGGGCGGCGGCATCAAGGTCTCCCGTTTCATCGTTCTCTTTAAATCAATTCGAAAAGAACTCTCTTCCTACATCCACCCGAAGATCGTCCGCAAGATCAACATGGACGGCCGTCCCGTGGAACACGAAGTCGTCCGTTCCATAAACGTCTTCTTCATCTCTTTCTTCGCGGTCATGGTAGGTTCCACATTCCTGGTATCGCTCGACAACTTCGACCTTACGACTTCCTTCACCGCAGTCGTTGCAACGCTCGACAACATAGGCCCCGGACTTGCGAAAGTCGGTCCGACATGCAACTATGCACTCTTCTCACCCTTTTCGAAATATGTCCTCATCCTCGACATGATCGCAGGAAGGCTCGAGCTCTTCCCTCTCCTGATCCTCTTCCATCCCCGCCTCTACGCAGAAGCCTTCAGGAAGAAAAATAAGTGATCAGAAACTGATCCCGAAGTATTCGAGGATCTTCTCCATATCCATCTGTGACAGCTCACATAATGACATCAGACGCTGATGTTTATCTTCTGTCTGCCACTCTTTCAGTCCCATATAGTAGAAGATCTTCTCGTTGTCACTGATGACGAACGGAGTGATCTTATTTTTCAGACACTCCCTGACCATTATGAGCCTGCCTATGCGTCCGTTTCCGTCATAGAAAGGATGTATCTTCTCGAACCGGACATGAAACGAAACTATATCCTCAAGAGTCACATCCGAAAGCCCGTTATACTCATCAAGAAGCGATACCATCTGATCGTGGACTTCTTCAGGAAGCGCGGTCTTCACATCGCCGACTTCATTTGCATATTTCTTATACTCACCTATCACCGCTTCCTCCGAACGCGAGCTCAGAGTTCCGGTCTTGAGCATCCGGTGAAGCTCCTTGATATATCCCTCCGAAAGGGGCTCATCCAGAGTATCGAGTATATGATCAAAACACCTGAAATGATTAACGGTCTCTATGATGTCATCCACCCTGGCAGACTCATCGGATATAGTACCCGTATCGAAAAGAGCCTTTACCTGTTCATAGGTCAAACAGTTGCCTTCCATCCGGTCTGAATTGTATGCAAGATCGATCTGAAACCTATGGTAGATACCATCGGAGATCTTATGGTCTTTCTCATCGAGCAATACAGTTGTTAGTAATCTTTGCCCTTGCAGATAATCCATAAGGAAACAAACCCTTCCGCTAATTGTTATGTTATACCCGCTTCAATTTGTTGAATCAAATCAAGCAAAGCATAATGGATAAATAGCAAAACCAAAAGCAATATTTGAATCAAGACCATATAAATGTTGTCGCTCTAGAACAAAAACTACACGTGGATATCATTGGGTTTTTAAAGAGAGCTAGATTCCGTTTTCAACATTTCTATTTTTTCCGTAGAATATCCTTCCTTGTTTCAGGTTGTGATAATATGCGCATCCGCGCGCATAGAGCTTATTCTCGTGCAAACACTTTTTTGCATCTGAGCATTCTTCAAACATACTACAGCATCCAAACGACTGTCCGCCTTTTGAAAAATAGGTATCCAACATAGACTTGATGACAAGCAATGAGAATTCAATAAACCTATCACTTTTATGATCAATGCTTACCCTGGTAAATGCATCGGACTCTCTCTTGCTATATGTAATATCAAACGACTTCTGTTCCAAAATCGGGATCATGTCTTCGGGAAGACAATAATAAAGTTTTTCTACTTCATCATTACTGTTGGTCTTCACTTGGATATTAAACAACGGCGTCTTTGATGAATTGTTTGTTTTGGGGTTGCGAGGGTATTCTGTCTTGTTCACAGAAACGGAATAAGAAGTAGTTATATCTTTCACCTTTGAGCTGTTCTTAACTAAGACTAGTGCGTTTTCTGGTAATTCCTCTGTGGTCATTATCTCTGCTAATATACTCTTGATGTTATCTATCCAATTATCGCCGGAAAATAATCCTATTTGTTCCATTCTGCATTTACCCTCCTAAAGAAAAGAAATCTTCTTCGCCAATTAATTCGATTGCCTGACCCTTGTCTCGCAGCTCCATAGCTTTTTTTATCTTTCCACCGTAGTTTCCGTTTTTCCAAGCCTGAGATCCGAGAGAGCCAATTACGACATAATCTGTAGTCTTTTTTACTGTATTATCAACTATCCCGCCTTTTGAGGCTATATATTGTTCTACATCATTTCTGGATCCATATGTAAACTCCCCAGTGATAACAAAATGCTTGTCACGCAGCTCAGCGACATCGTTACAGGTTGTTTTTGCGGGATTAGTATAGTCCTGAAAAATATCGAAGAGCAATTGCAATTCATCTCTGTCAATAATACAATCTTCCAGAATTCTTTCGAGAAGACGGAATACTCGATCATAGGGATAGTTACCCTTAAGATGGTTGTTTTTCTCCATCCATAATGCCAAGGATACTACTTCCTCTTGAGTAACCGTATTGTCGCTTATTATATCCGAAAGTATTTCATTGAGTTCTTGCAGTTGTATTGTTTCCAGTGAGAAATTGGTCTTTTTATTTGATGAATCGTTTTGACCAACCTGATGCCTGCTGTCATCAAACGCTTCCCTACCATATTTCTCCCACAGCATATCGTAGATTTGCTTAGTTAAATAACAATCCTTCAACGCTCTATGAGCACCAGTATCATTTACGCCAAATAGATTACACATATACTCCAGAGAGTGTTTTTTCATTTCCGGGACAGTTCTTTGGGAAGCATACAGAATGTCCACAAAATCGTTGGTAAATGGTTTCCCTAAAATGGCCTCTGAAAGATCATATATTATATTGTAGTCAAAAGAATTAATATTGAAACCAACTACGATATCATCACCTACAAAACTAAGGAAGCGGGGAAGAACAGTGTCTATAGATAGTTCGTCAGCTACCATTTCATTAGTTATTCCGGTCAGTTTGACTACTTCATCCGGAATAGGTATGCCCGGATTGACCAAAGAAGAGTATTCTTCTATTATTTGTCCTTCTCTAACCCTAATGGCAGACAGTTCAATTACATAGTTGCGTAGACTTCCAATAAGACCACATGTTTCAATATCAATCACTGTATAGTCATCAAGATGCGATTCAATACGCATTCCCTTTTCGACACGCATATCAAACGACCTCCAAAACAGTCTGTAAAACAACTTCTTTTCCAAGTACTATTATACACGAAATACAATGTGGAACAGACAAAACGGGCCGCCACCTGTTAAGTGACAGCCCGCTTTAGAATCCATTCTGATCGTGCTTATTTCTTCTTTATCGAGACATTCCTGATCGAGATGCCGTCGGTTCCCTGCATACCCATATTGAACTCGATACGTGCATTGTCGTCCGGGTCTCCCGCCATCTTGAACTCATATTCATATGTCTTCCAGTCTGTCGTGAGCTCCACCGTCTCGTCGCCCCAGTATCTGACATAATCATTATCGGGACCCGTTACGGCCGTTATCATCGTCCTGGGCGCGTCTGCCTTCGCCTCGAATGTGTAGATATATGTCTCGCCGCTCTCCATGGGAAGGCCCTCATTTACGAGCTGGATCGCATAATCGACCTCGCCCTGGTCGGTGATCTTTATGTCGATCTGATCATCACCTATTGAAGCTTCACCGACGCCGCCGTTCATCGAATAGAACTGCCACTCTGCCGTAGCATAGTTGCCCGTCTCATCAGGCTCCCTGAAGTTATATTCGTGCTCGGGCTTAGTAACGTTCTCATCGTATTCATCCTTCTGATAGACGCGGACATAATCGACCTTCATCTGAGCCTTCTCATCGAAAGTGGTCGTCTCGTCGGGATCTCCCGGCCAGTCTCCTCCGACAGCCACATTAAGTATTATGTAGAACTCCTGATTGAACGGTGCGGGATAGTCTCTCTCGTTGCCTGCGGAGGAAGCGGAGAACCAGTCGCCCGTGCTGTAGTAGGGATAGCCGTCAACGAAGAAAGTGATCTTGCCGGGCTCCCACTCACATGCATAGATATGGTAGTCATCGGAATACTTCTCACCTGTCTCGTTCGTATAAGTTCCCTGACGCTGATTATGTGGAACACCGAAGTGAAGAGTACCGTAAACTGATTCCTCCTGACCGCCTACGACTTCCATTATGTCGATCTCACCCGAGGAAGGCCAGTTGCCGTACGTAGCCTTCTGAGGGAGCATCCAGAATGCGGGAAGGAATCCCTTTCCTTCCGGTACCTTGATCCTTGCCTCGACATAACCATACTGGAACTTTGCCTTCGTCATCGTGGAAAGCCTTCCGGAATAGTATGTCGTTATACCTTCGTCAGTTACCTTCTTAACGGGCTGGATTATCAGCGACCCGTCCTTTACGTAGGCATATTCCTCATCCTGGTTATATGTCTGGAGCTCATGGTTGACCCATCCTGCAGGATGCGTCTCCCTGAACCAGTATTCGGATAATGTATCACCGTCAAATTCATCCGACCATACGAAATGGTATCCTTCGGGAACGACTGCTCCTTCAGGCGCATCCGGATATGTGACCTCAGCTGTCTCTTCCGTCTCTGCAGGAGCCTCCGTCTCAGTTTCCTTTTCGCTGTCGGTCGCCAATACTTCAGAAGCCTGTGCCTGGGACTCCGATGTCTTTTCCCCGGAGCCCTCGCCGGATGAACATGCGCTCAAAAGGAGCGCTGTCGTAAGTATCGCTGCCACTGCCTTTCTTTTCATTGGATTTACCCCGTTTTTCCTTTTTTAGATACAGATACGGCCCGCCTCACGGAAGTGTAAAGCGGGCCGCTATAGCTTATCTCATCTTATCAGAGTACGAGCTCGATCTCATTCTCATCCTTAAGGTCGGAAGCCTTTACATAGCTCTCAGTAAAGTCTACGCCGTTGACCTTCATGGATGTGAATCCGGACTCCTTATGGGAAGGATTCTTGATCACGATGTGCAGCTTCTTGCCTCTGAAGTTCTTATTGATCTCAAGGCCGTCCCACTCGGAAGGAATGGAAGGAGCGATCAGGAGACCCTCAAGATCGGGACGCATACCGAGGATACCCTCGACGCAGCCGACCATCATGGTGGAAGCCGTACCCGTCAGCCAGTGTACGTGAGATCTTCCGAAGTGAGGGCTCGTCTTGCCTTCAGTGAACTGACCGTAGCAGTAAGGCTCGAGCTTTCTTATATCCGCGCGGTCGTTCTGGGCCGCAGGATTGTTCTCCATATAGTACTTGAATGCACGTGATCCGTTTCCGCAGAGAGCCTCGGCAAGGATGATCCAGCCCTGGGACTGCGAGAAGATACCGCCGTTCTCCTTCGCACCCTGGTTGTAGATGACAGCAAGTGCGCCGGGGAATGAATGTGCATGATAAGGCGGATCCATGAGCACGAGACCGTAATCCGTGTTGAGGAGCTTCTCGACGGAATCGAGAGCGAGCTTGGCCTGATCGCCGTCAGCAAGTCCGGAGATGACAGCCCAGCTCTGGGGATTGAGCCACATAGAAGCCTCGGGATCAGTCCTTCTTCCGATAACTGCACCTGCCTCCGTGAAGCCTCTGATGAACCTGTCCTCGTTCCAGCAGAGATCATTGAGGATCTTGCCGAGCTTATTCTGCTCGATGTCGAGGTATTCGATATATTCCTTATCGCCCTTATGCTCAGCGAAAAGACGCAGGATGCTCATTGCGTAGTAGAACTGGAAAGCAACGAATGTCGACTCACCGTTCTTACCGAGCCTCAGGCAGTCATTCCAGTCAGCATAGAGACCAGCAGGCATTCCGTGCGGTCCTAAGCGGTTCATGGAGAAGTCGATAGCTCTCTTCAGGTGGTCATAAACCGTATCCTCGCCCCTGTTTGCATAAACGATGACCTCATCGAGGAAATCGATATTACCGGACTCTGTGATGTACTTATATACTGTCGGGAAGAGCCAGAGGGCATCATCTGCACGATACTCGGGATGACCTGTCTCCTTAACGTAGGAAGCGTCGTCAGGCGTATCCTCGTGACCCGCATTATGGTTGAACTTAACGAGAGGGAGTCCGCCGCCGTTATCTACCTGTGCAGAGAGCATGAAGCGGATCTTCTCGAGTGCCATCTCAGGTGCGAGGTGGATAACGCCCTGGATGTCCTGAACAGTATCCCTGTATCCGTATCCGTTACGAAGTCCGCAGTAAACGAATGAAGCGGCACGCGACCAGATGAAGGTCATGAAGCTGTTATAGGCATTCCATGTATTGATCATCGTATCGAACTCTTCGTTGGGGGTCTTGATCTGGAAGTTCGAAAGCTTAGCCTCCCAGTAAGCGCGGAGCTCATCAATCTCCTTCGCAACAACGGAAGCCGTGTCATTCTCGTATCCTGCGAGGATCTGAGAAGCCTCATCGCCGTACTTCTCGCCGAGAGCAAAGATGATGTCCTTTGTCTCACCGGGCTTGAGCTCGATAACCGTCGAAAGGGCGCCGCAGGAATACTCATTATAGTTCATTCCGCCGCCGAGGTCGCCGTTAATGACTCCGATCGGATCGGAATATGTGTGATACTTACCGAGGAAGAGCTCCTTGTCTCCGCAGGCGGAGGAAACGGGATTTCCGGCAAGACCGAAGAATCTCTCCGTAACGAGCTTCTCGTCTACGGCATCGGGCTGTGCATCGAGATTGCCGTGGAGCTTCTGTGTTACCCTGTTGCCGTCAAACTGTGTCCTGGAGATGAATCTCGAATACTGAAGGTTAACGAGATCCTGCTCGTAGTTGCTGTTATTAGTAAGCTCTGCATAACCTGTGACCGTGAGGGACCTTGCTTCCGAAGAATCATTCGTAACGGAAAGAGCCCATACCTCATACTCCTTCTTGTCGGGTACATAGTAGGAAGCCTTGGATGTGATGCCCGCATATGAAGATGTCATTACCGTGTAGCCGAGGCCATGGCGGCACTCGCTCTTATATTCTGAAAGGTCCTTGCCTACGGGCTGCCATGAAGCGGACCAGAAATCCTTGGATGCATTGTCTCTGATGTAGATATATCTTCCGGGCCTGTCGGAATTGTCGAAATTGTAACGCAGGAGTCTTCCGTTTGCTCCCGACTTGGCGAAACTGTATCCGCCTGCATTATTGGAGATCAGAGCTCCATACTCGGGAGATCCCAGATAGTTCGCCCATGCTGAAGGCGTAGCGGGATCGGTGATCACATATTCTCTCTTGTCGTTGTCAAAAAATCCGTACTTCATTTAACGGCCCCCTTTCGGTTAATAACACTATTATGCAAAAAAGAGCATACGCGCATATATTAAATATACAGTATTTATATCAGATTTTCATCATGAATTGCCGTTTCGAAAAGAAAGACCCCCGCTTTATACGGCGGAGGCCTCTTCACTTATGTTCATATCAGGGTCAGACCGACTCCGGATGCTGTATCCTCTTTTTCATATCGAGAGCCTTCTCTTCGCCCTCGAGGAGCCTTATGAGCTCGAGGCCGAGATCTATCGAGAATCCGAGGCCCCTTCCAGTGGTGATGAGTCCGTCCGTTACGACGCCCTCGCCTGTATACTCCCCGCAGTCGAGCTTATCTTCCCAGCCCGGGAAGCAGGTAGCCTTCTTACCTTTGAGAAGTCCCGCCTTTCCGAGAACGGAAGGACCCGCACATACGGCTGCGACCCTCTTCCCTTTTGCAGCCTGAGCCCTGAGAAGCCTTTCAAGACCTTCATGCTCGCTCATCTTGAGTGTCCCGGGCATTCCGCCGGGTACAAAGAGAAGATCCGCATCCTGAAGCTCTTCCTCGACAAATATGCTGTCGGCATTTATCTCCACTTTATGAGACGATATTACCGTCTTCGAATCCATTATCGATACCAGGACCGTCTCGACGCCCGCGCGCCTCAAAAGATCCACTGTCGTTAAGCACTCGACCTCTTCTGTTCCGTCTGCGATAAAAACGATAGCCTTGCTCATCTTGTTTCCTCCTTAATAGTCATTCGGATATACAAGTCTCTTATCCGTATCAAACCACTCTGCAACGGTCCTGAACATCTTTACGATCCTCCTGCCCGAGGGGGTTATGCTGTATGTTCCGTCCGCATTCTTTTCGATGGTACCGGTAACTTCCTGCTCATTAAATCTCTTCTCGAAAGCACCGTAATCCTTCACATACTTCTGTGCAAATATCTCCTCGACATCCTCTCTGGTGTAGGTCCTGTCATCATTCTGTTCCATATAGCTGAGCATGAAGACGGATACCGACCTTTCGACCGTAACGGGAATGAGCGTAAACAGCGTCATATTGACGCAGCATATGAGGAAGAACATCAGTATGATGTCGCGGATCTCTATGAGCTTTAGAAAGCGCATGAGGACCGCCATCGTCCCCGCAGCCAGAAGGCCTGTCAGAAAGATGAATATCACCCCTCTGTACATAAGGACATCCATGCCTTTGAACAGCGGCGTCCTGAACAGCAGAACGAACACGACCGTCCACAGGATATAGTTCAGGAGATAAATACCGATAAGCTTAAGGACTTTCTTTGTCTTTTCCATATCATCCCTCTCCTTCTTCCGGGATCTTCAGATTGTGAAGCCACCTCAAGACCGCAACGCCTATGATGATAAAGTAACCCGCAAACGACAGCGGCGTAGGAACCTCTCCCAGGAACATTATACCGATGAGGGCCGCGAATATCACCTGCGTGTAGTCAAATACCGAGATCTCCTTTGCAGGAGCAAACTTATATGCCGACGTAATACCAAACTGACCGAGTGTCGCCGATACTCCCGCGAGCACAAGACAAAGGAGCTGCATGGGTGTCAGCATGACAAAATCCATCAATATAAAAGGAATCGTTACGAATGTCGAGAACAGCGAAAAGCACAGCACGATGACAGGCGTCCTCTCGCCCTTCTTTCCGAGCCTTCTTACGAAGACATATGCTGTACCTGCACCGAAGCCTCCGTAAAGGCCTATGAGGGCAGGAACGAGCTGCAGGTTCTCGCCGCTCGGTCTTATTATCAGGAGCGCTCCCGTGAATGCCACGACAACAGCCAGTATATCGATCTTTTTCGGCTTTTCCCTGAGTATCGGAATAGACAGCAGGATCGCGAAAAAAGGCGACAGTTTATTGAGCATATTCGCATCAGCGATATTAAGCTTATCTACTGCATAAAAGTTCGCGATAAGACCGCTCGTTCCAAATATACATCTGAAAAAGATATCTCTCTTGCAGCCCTTCTTAACAGCGAACCTCTCGCCGGATCTCAGCAGGAGAAAGAATGACACGACAGCAGCAACGGCATTCCTGAAAAATGCTTTTTCCATTGTCGGAACATCTCCCGATATCCTGACGAAAAAAGTCATCAGGGAAAAACCCAGCGCAGCCAGGAGGATGCAGATTATACCTTTGGATCTGTTACTTAACGTCTTCAACTTATCCCAGAAGCTCCAGGAGCCTGTCGAGATCCTCATAGTTCTTATAGTCTATGACGATCTTTCCCTTTCCCGTATCAGGATCGGATACCTTCAGTTTAACCTTGGATCCGAGGCTCTTCTTGAGCTTGACCTCCACTTCTCTCGCACTCAGATTGAACTGTGAACCAAGTTCTTTTTTGCGCGGCTTATCTGACCCCGGATTCTCCAGTGCCCAAAGATATTTCTTGACATACTCCTCTGCCTGACGGACGGTCATATCCTTGGCGATGATAACGTCTGCCGCCTTCCTCTGATCCTCAGGATCCTTGAGTCCGAGAAGTGCCTTGGCATGACCTGCCGAAAGGTCTCCATTCCTGATGAAATCCTGAAGCGATTCATCGATGTTTATCAATCTAACCGTATTGGCTACAGTAGCCCTGGGCTTACCGAGTTTCTTGGCAAGCTGTTCCTGGCTCATCTTATGTGTCTTCAGAAGACTGTCCATTGCATATGCTTCTTCAAGAGGATTCAGATCTTCTCTCTGAAGGTTCTCGATAAGCGCCTGCTCCATCGTCTCCTTATCCGTAAGTTCCCTTACGATCGCAGGTATGACAGACAGTCCGGCGATACGGGATGCACGCCACCTTCTCTCGCCTGCAACTATGCGGTATCCCGTGCCTTTCTTCTGTACGATGATAGGCTGGATCACTCCGTTTTCCCTGATGGAATCAGCAAGCTCATTAAGAGCCGTCTCATCAAATATCTTACGCGGCTGACCGTCGTTAGGACTTACATCATTTATCTTTAATTCTATGACGGAATCTTTTGTATTCTCCGGGATACCTTCTGTCGAAAGAAGTGCTCCGAGACCTTTACCGAGACCCTTATTTGATTTTCCCGTTGCTCTGGTTGCCATGATATATCCTCCCTGTTTTTAGAATATTTATATAGATGGTTGTCTATGTATTATTTCGCTCTCTTTACTACCTCTGCAGCAAGCGCTTCATATGCCTTTCCGCCCTTGGAGTTATGGTCATAATCACAGATCGCAAGACCGTGGCTGGGCGCTTCGGCAAGTCTGACATTTCTGGGTATCTGTGTCTTGAAGACCTTGTTGCCGAAATACTTCTCAACCTCTTCCTTTACCTGTCTTGTAAGCTGCGTTCTCCTGTCAAACATCGTGAGGACAACTCCGAGGATATCTATCTCCTTATTGAGCTTTTTCTTGACGATATTCACTGTGTCGATAAGCTGTGTAAGCCCCTCGAGAGCGTAGTATTCACCCTGGATAGGGATGATCAGTCCGGATGATGCCGTAAGGGCATTGATGGTAAGAAGGCCGAGTGAAGGCGGGCAGTCGATAAGTACAAAATCATACTCATCCGCTACCTCAGACAGACTGTTCTTAAGAACCTGCTCCCTGGATATCGCCGATACGAGTTCGACCTCTGCTCCGGCAAGATTGATGTTCGTAGGGCAGATATCTACATTCTTCGCCGCAGACTCTACTATAGCATCCGACATCGGAACATCGTTTACGAGTACATCGTATGTTGAGTTCTCGATATCCCCCTTATCTACTCCGAGGCCGCTTGTAGCATTTCCCTGCGGATCCAGGTCTATTACGAGCACCTTCTTTCTCTTTTTACCGATATAAGCAGCCAGACTGACGACAGTAGTCGTCTTTCCGACTCCTCCCTTCTGGTTTGCAACGGCTATTATCTTGCCCATTTCCATGTCTCCTTTATTATAATTATCTACATTCATTATAATATTCGTTGTCAAATTTCGATATTACATATAATTTACAATCTTTTCTGTCGTTTCCATTACATCATTGTTCCACGTGGAACAATTTGATCACTTCATTCATTTTCGGAGAAAAAGAAGATGGATTGTTCCACGTGGAACAATCCATCTGGAGGATCATAATGTATCAGCAGGGTTATCAGGTATCGATATTAGCGAGCTTCGCATTCTCCTGGATGAAAGCCTTTCTGGGATCGACCTGATCGCCCATAAGCAGAGAGAATGTCTCATCAGCTTCCTGGGCATCTGCAAGTGAGACCCTGAGGAGCTTTCTTGTTGCAGGATTCATCGTTGTATCCCAGAGTTGCTCGGAACTCATCTCACCAAGACCCTTAAAGCGCTGGATCAGAGGATTCTCCCATCCCGTCTTCTCCTTGATCTCATCTACTTCCTTATCATCATAGGCGTAATACTCTTCTTCTCCCTTGTAGACCTTATAGAGAGGCGGGCAGGCAATATAAACGTAACCGCCGTCAACAAGAGGCCTCAGATATCTGAAGAAGAATGTAAGGAGAAGCGTTCTGATGTGAGAGCCGTCGACATCGGCATCGGCCATGATGATGACCTTGTGATAACGGAGCTTGCTCTCATCAAACTCATCGCCTATACCTGCACCGAGCGCCATTACTACAGGCTGGAGCTTCTCATTTGTATAGACCTTATCGATCCTGGCCTTCTCAACATTGAGCATCTTACCCCAGAGAGGAAGGATAGCCTGATATTTACGCTCTCTTCCCTGCTTTGCAGATCCGCCTGCGGAATCACCCTCAACGATGAAGATCTCACAGAATTCAGCCTCATTAGACTGGCAGTCAGCGAGCTTTCCGGGGAGGGCGTTGCTCTCGAATACGGTCTTTCTTCTCGTAAGTTCACGTGCTTTCTTAGCAGCATCACGCGCCCTGCTGGCAGAAAGGCACTTATCCATGATGAGCTTACTTACATCGGGATGCTCCTCGAGGAAGACCATGAGCTTATCGGCAACAGCATTCTCAACAAGAGGCCTTATCTCTGCATTTCCGAGCTTTGACTTGGTCTGGCCCTCAAACTGGGGATCGGGAAGCTTGACCGAGATGATAGCTACGAGACCCTCTCTCGTATCCTCTCCCTGAAGCTTGATATCCCCGTCCTTCAGGAATTTATACTTCTTTCCGTAATCGTTGATGATCCTTGTAAGAGCTGCCCTGAAGCCCGTAAGATGCGTACCGCCCTCGGGAGTAGCTATGTTATTTGCGTAGGAGTAAACATTCTCCTGATATGTGTCGTTATACTGCATCGCGATCTCGACAAAACAGTCGCCGGATCTTGTCGCAAAATAGATAGGATCGGGGTTTATAGCCTCTTTATTGCGGTTGAGATACTCGACAAATGAGATTATACCGCCCTCATAGTGGAGGTGCTTCTCAACAGGCTCTTCCCCTCTGTCATCCTTGAGATTGATAGCAACTTCCTTATTAAGGAATGCCATTTCCCTGTATCTGGTGATCATTGAGTCAAAATCGAACTTAATATCGGGGAAAATAGTATTATCAGGGATAAATGTAGTCGTCGTACCCGTATCTGCGGGATCACACTCACCGACTACCTTAAGCGGTTCTACTGTCTTTCCCTTCTCGAAAGAGATCTCATGGATCTTTCCTTCTCTCCTGACCTGTACCGTCATCCTGTCGGAAAGAGCATTAACAACAGATGCACCTACTCCGTGGAGACCGCCGGATACGCTGTATGCTCCTCCGCCGAACTTACCGCCGGCATGAAGTATCGTATGTACGACTTCGACTGTAGGGATTCCCTGCTTCGGATGGATACCTACGGGAATACCTGAACCGTTATCCTTAACTGTGACACTTCCGTCCTTATTAAGGGTCACATCTATGGTATCGCAGCGTCCTGCAAGAGCCTCGTCGACAGAGTTGGCAACTATCTCATAAACAAGGTGATGAAGACCTCTCAGGGTCGTGTCACCGATATACATACCGGGACGTTTCCTGACAGCCTCGAGTCCTTCGAGGACCTGGATGTCTTCTTCCTTATACTCGCTGGCATTGGATGTATCAAACTCATCCTGTCCTTCCTCGAGAGACTCAATATTCTTCAGCGAGTCCTCACTGAAGTCTTCCGTCAGTGCCCTGGGGTTCTCGGCCAGATTACGGAGCTCATCATCATCATTATTGTCGACAGGCTGGAAATAAATGTCGACTTCGCCGCTCTTTTTGTTCTCATCTTCGCTCATTTTTGCCGTTTCTCCTTAATTTAACAATGTTACTTTTTTACTTATCCTGCTGCTCCTCAAAGTCATAAAGCCCTGTAATCACGCGGTCCAGGCGCTTTCTCAACACCGAAGATGACATAGGAGACATATATGTTCTCTCTTTTGTCACCACGACCGACTTCGGGATGTCCTCAGTCAGGTATTGAAGCCTGTTCTCTTCGTCCTCACCGGATATGAAAGAGGTCAGATCTGTATGAGAGGGAGAGGCTGTCTCGAGACTGATCACCGTTATGACGGAATCATCCGTAACGGAGACATCTCCGCCGAGATGGATATACATCGGCATACTCCTTTCCCGAACTCAAATCTTAACGCATATATTATAACATAATATGCTTATTATAATAAGGAAATTTCGCTGATTTCAGCCTTTTCAGAGCTGTCTTTATGGTGTTTTTGACCATATGGATCCTTATCAGCCGGATATTATGCTTCCGGACTCCACGTGGAAGAACCTTATATCCTTGTCAGTGTCCATAAGGTCAGGAGAGATGTTCATCCCGGCATCATCCTTATCGGTACATGTAACGAATATCTGCGCATCCCTGATGCTCTCCAGAAGGCTCTTTCTCCTTGTCGCGTCAAGTTCCGAGAATACGTCATCCAGGAGCAGCACGGGAGATGATCCTGTTATATCCCTGATCATATCCAGCTCCGACAGTTTAAGGGAAAGAGCTGCAGATCTCTGCTGTCCCTGGGACGAGTAGAGTCTCATGGGAAGACCACCCAGCTTTATCTCAAGGTCATCCCTGTGGATACCTGTAGTCGAAATACCCTTCATAACGTCCGTTTTACGTGTCTGTCTGAACTTGGCAAGGAGATGCTCGCTCAGATCATGCCTTAAAACGCTCAGATTTGCCTCTGAAAGGCTTCCATCCATAAATGCGTGTAGTTTGGTCTCTTCATCAAAGAAACGTCCCAGAAGCTCATTTACGCCCGTTACGGTATTATATGTGATCTCGAGATCTTCCTTACCTGATGATATCCTGCCGTGATGAGCTTTAGCTTTCTCTGCAAGAAGGAGGGCAAAACGGTATCTCATGAGGATCATCTCGGCCGACAGATCCGACAGCGAAAAGTCCCAGAAATCAAAGACAGTGTCATTTATCGAATATACGTCACCCTTAAGTTCCTTCAGTGAAGCATTCTTCTGGTTGATGAGCCTGTTCGTCCTGCTGAGGATATCGTAGTAGGAGGGAGATATCTTGCTGATCATGAGATTGAAGAACTTTCTCCTGCCGGAAGGCGCCCCCTTGATGAGATTTAAGTCTTCAGGTGCAAATATAACAGTGTTACAAATGCCGATATAATCGGATATACGGTCTATCTTCATACCGTCATGCTTAAGAACTCTTCTTACGCTGCCTGATGAAGAAATACCGTTATCAGAAACATAAAAACCGGCAAACAGCTCCGTTTCAGACTTATATTCCTCATCAAAACAGGTCATCCTTATCTCATATCCGTCGCTTCCGAACCTGATAAGATCCCTGTCTCTGGAAGTTCTGTGTCCGGTGACGGATGAACAGATATTTATGGCTTCTATGAGATTTGTCTTTCCCTGGGCATTATTTCCGTACACAATATTGACGGAAGGCCCGACATCGAGGTCAAGCCTTCCGTAATTTCTGAAATCCTTAAGCGAGATATGCTCAATATGCATCCTTCATTATCAGCGTCTGATAGGGAGGATCAGATATACATATCCGTTACCCTCGACAGGAACGATGATGCAGGGTCCCTGACTTCCGTTGAACTCGATCCTGACTTCGTCATCGTCGATATTCTTGAGGGCATCAATAAGATATCTTGAATTAAGGTCGATATCTACGAGATCACCTTCTACGGTAACATCAACATTCTCCTTGAGATCACCCATCTCAGTATCGGCTGTAACGAGCATCGTCGTATTGTCCGACATCGTGAGCTGAACGGGACATCTTCTCTCGTCAGTCATGATTATAAGGGCAGCTCTCTCAACTGAATCGAGAAGATCCTTCCTGTTGACTGTCATGATGCTCTTGGGATTCTTCTGGATAATTGAATTATATGCAACAAATGATCCCTGGATGAGCCTGGATACGATCCTTACATGACCGATATCGAAAAGGAGATGATTTGAGGAGGAATAGATTATTACCTCGTTATCGTCATTCTCTCCGTCAAATATCTTAGCTGACTCGGAAAGAGCCTTACCGGGAATGATAAAGTTCATCTCGGGAAATTCGCTTCCGACGCTCTCTCTCCTCAATGCCATCCTGAATCCGTCGATGGCTACCATAGTAACAGTTGAACCGTCACTCTCAAGGCAGCATCCCGTAAGGGACTGTCTCGTGTCATCCTTCGATACTGCAAAGATAGTATGATTGATCATATTCTTGAGTATCTTCTGGGAGATCGTTATCTTATTATCCGTCTCGATTATCGGGATCTTGGGATAAGACTCGGAAGAAGAACCCTTGATATTAAATCTCGCAGAACCGGATGTGATGGTCATGTGATTTCTCTCATCCGTAGAGATCGTTATCATCTCTTCAGGAAGCTTCTTTACAATCTCACCGAAGATCTTGGAATTGATGACTACAGAACCGTCTTCCGTTATATCAGACATGAGATCAGCTTCTATACCTGTCTCCAGATCATAACCTGTGAGCTTTACCTTACCGTCCTCTGCCTGGATAAGGATACCGTCAAGTATCTGAACGGCGGAATTAGACTTGATAGCTTTCTGGACTATCGATATGGAATCTATAAGATCCGACTTATGGCAATTGAATTTCATCTGACAGAATATCCTTTCACTTAAATAAATACGCTATCTGTCATTATAATAAAAAATACGCGAAAAATACAGATAAAAATGAATCCTCGGGCAAAAAAAGAGGGAGGATATATTCATTTATTTGTCAAAGTTATCTTATTATTACGCCGTGAATAAAATGTTCAAAAGTGCTGCGGGAGCCCTGAAATACATCATTTAACAATGTTATTTTTGTGTCTATATCAGCATTTTCAGGTGTTTATAAGGTGTGTCTTTTCAACAGTCAAAAGTTATTGACAACCGGTCTACATGATATCTACACGGAGATATAGACATATGAACAGGGAATGTCTATATCAGGAATCCGACAGCTTCTTTTCGATATGTTTTACATCACCCATGAGATCAGGATCGTTCTCGACTTTCTCAAGGGCATGCATAACGGTCGTATGTGTCTTGCCTCCGAAATTCTCGCCTATCTTCTTATACTGCATATCCAGAAGATCCCTGCAGATGTACATCGCTACGGATCTCGGCTTGAATATCTCGGCATTTCTCTTGGATGACATCATATTGTCGGGAGATACGGAATAATATCTCGATACCATATCAACTATCATCTCAACGGTAATGGTCTTATTTGCGCCGGGTGAGATGATGGAGGCAAGTTTTGCCTGTACTGTCTCAAGGGTCAGGTCTCCGTTGGAAAGAACGTAATAAGAACTGACGATATTGTAGGCGCCGTTAAGATCCCTTATGTTCTGGGTAACGTTCTCACAGATATAGTTGACTATATCGTCATCAAGGATTATCCCGTCTCTTTCTATCTTATTCATGAGGATAGCCTTGCGCGTCTCAAAATCCGGCGGCTGGATATCCATTATCATTCCGTTCGTAAATCTCGACGTAAACCTTGAATCGAGCTCAGTCAGGTTCTTCGGAGCCTTGTCGCTCGTTATTACGATCTGCTTTCCCGAGCTTATGAGCGAATCGAAAGTGTTAAAGAATTCGATCTGTGTTCCTTCTTTTCCGATGATGAACTGGATATCGTCGATAAGGAGTACGTCGACATTCCTGTATTTGTTCCTGAAATCCTCATAATTCCCGCTGGCTCTGCTGCATGCGACAAATGAATTCGTAAACTCCTCACATGTATTGTAGAGTACTGTCTTATCCTTGAAATTCTGTGTGATGAAGTAACCTATAGCCTTCATGAGGTGCGTCTTTCCGAGTCCGGAGTTACCCCAGATATAGAAAGGATTGCGCTGCGAAAGGCCCGGATGGTTCGCTACGGATACAGCGGTCGCGTGAGCAAACCTGTTGCATTCTCCTACGATAAAATTATCGAAGGTATAGTCGGGACTCAGCCCGATGGGGGAATAGGATGAAGGCTTGCTGTCATCATTTCTCTTGGCGAAAGGGATAGTGGAGGAGACAAGTGCCTTGTCGTCTCCCTTAAGTATGAAATTAACGGTGATATCCTTTCCCGCAACATGCGATACGGCATTCTTTACGGCGGTAGAGATCTCCCTGTTCTTTACGATGTTGAGCGAAAACTCATCCCTGCAGGACAGAACCAGTACATCATTATTCAGGTGTACGGGTTCGACGTAGTCGAGCATTGACTCATAGATCACGTCATCCATGCTCGGATCGTACTTAAGAAGTGAAAGAGCCTTTTTCCACAGATCTGAATTCAATTCAAGCCACCCCTCTGCAAAGAAAATTACATACATAATAGCACAGATTTGATTTATAATAAGGTGTAATTTACGAAAAAGATCCTTTCGGAGGGGAACAGATGAATAAAAATCCGGAAAAGAGGAAGAAGTCTAAGGGAGATAAGATACTCCTTATCGTGGCTATACTCTTTCTGATCGGCGGAGTTGCTCTCCTTCTCGTCGATCCGATCAAGAACCACATCAGGAATAAAAAGGTCGATGAGATCACCAGACAGGTGGAGGAGCAGATCGAATTCGAGGATGTAGAGATGACTTTCGTTGTTCCCAAGGATGGTCTTGAGGTCAACGGTGAGGAATACGATTTTTACGGTTCCGACGAAGATATAGAGGCTATGAAGAAGGAACTCGAGGAAGCCCAGGAAGCGCTCCCCGATTATGTTACTCTCACATGCATAGGGATCATCGATGTCGAATCAGTCGGTATCCATCTTCCGATATGGGATGAGGCAACCCAGATATCCCTCCGCTACGGCGCAGGCCATCTTCCGGGTTCAGTCCTTCCGGGTCAGGTCGGAAACTGCACCATAATGGCCCATCACATGAGACAGGAAGGAAAGATGTTCAATTACCTGGACCGTGTCAAGAAGGGAGATTCCATAAAGATCACTACACAGGGAGGCAAGGAGTTCACCTATATCTGTGATGAGATAAAGGTGATAGATGCGTCGGAGCTTATAGATAATGCTGCCGGAAATATCACAGATACGAAGCAGATCACGCTCATCACCTGCACCTATACGGAACAGGGAAAGAAGAGACTTCTTGTCATAGGACACATGAACGATGATTAAGACTTCGATAGCATGTCTGGCTGCAAGAACGGTCAGAGCCGCACTCAGGATGATGGGAAAAGGAGCGACGACCCTGCCGGGGAAGATCGCCCTTAAGATCGACCCCGATATCATCTCCCGCAAGGCGGAGGGAAAGAATATCATTACCGTTACGGGTACGAACGGAAAGACAACCACGGCTCACATGATCTCCGACATGATCTCCTCGATGGGGATAAATGTCATAAACAATATCTCCGGAGCGAACCTTCAGACGGGAGTCGCGACGACGCTCGTATGTGAGAAGGGAAGAGGGGATGACATGTATGTCCTCGAGGTCGACGAGGCCGCTTTCGCGAAGATAGCGGAAAGCCTCGGTCCGAAGGTATGTGTTGTCACGAACCTTTTCAGGGACCAGCTCGACAGATACGGAGAGCTTACCCATACGAGGGATCTGATCGCTTCGGGTATCGCGAAGACAGGGGCGAAGGTCATATTGAATGCCGATGATTCGCTCGTGGCGTCGATAGGTGACGGGATAGAGGACAGGTGTGTGTTCTTCGGGATGGACAAGGTCTCGATGAAGGAAAATAACGAGAAATATCCTCCCAGGAAAGGCGTGATCCCGGCTTCACCGGATGCCGTTTTCTGCCCCGTCTGCAAGGTCAGATATGAGTACAGGGCGCACTCGTTCGGACATTTGGGAGACTTCTACTGTCCGTCCTGCGGATTCAAAAGTCCGGACTCGAGATTCGAAGTGATCTATGATCTCGGGACGAGCCCTTCGAATGACGACTATGAATATAAGATCAGGGACTCATTATCGGGCACGACAGTCGACATGAAACAGAAAGTTCCGGGTACCCATAATCTCTACAATACATGTGCTGCGATATCGGCCGTAACCGTCTTCACGGAGGCACTGAAGGGCAGGGAGGGGGATGCAGATCTCTTCAGGAGTTCATGCGCGTCCCAGGACCATGTCAGTGCTGCTTTCGGAAGGATGGAAAAGATCGATATTGACGGGAAGAAACTCTGTATCTTCCTCGTCAAGAATCCCATCGGTCTCGACCGTGCGCTCACGTTCATTGCCGACAGCAATGACAAGGCATCCCTTATGATGCTGCTGTCGAGCAACTTTGCGGACGGCAAGGATGTATCGTGGATATGGGATGTTGATTTTGAGAGCAAGGCGGAAGACCTTCCTTCGAACATCGCGGTGTCGGGACAGAGGTATGCCGACATGAAGCTGAGGCTCGAATATGCAGGCGCTAAAGTCGGAAGGTCCGGACCGAATGACAAGGCCATAGATATACTCAGAGAGCTGATCGATGAGTGCCCGCAGGGCGGCTGTGTATATGTCCTTCCGACATATACGGCAATGCTCTCGCTGAGGGCCGGACTCGTACGTGAACTGGGACTTAAGGAATTCTGGAAATAGGAGAAGATCATGGAAAAAACGAAACTGGTCATAGGTCATTTCTATCCCGATCTTCTTAACCTTTATGGTGACAGGGGAAATGTGCTCGCGCTCTACAGGAGAGCGGCTCTTCGCGGCATCGACGTAACCATCGAGCAGATCACGATCGGAACGAAGCTCGATGCGGATGAGACGGATATCTCTTTCCTCGGAGGCGGACAGGACAGCGAGCAGAATATCATGAAGGATGACCTCGTTCACGACAAGGGACAGACTGTCAGGGATATGATCGAGAACGGCAAGGTATTCCTCTGCATTTGCGGCGGTTACCAGATGCTCGGAAAGTACTACAAAGAGCATACCGGAGAGACGCTCGAATGCCTGGGTGCGCTCGATCTTTACACAGAGGCCGACAAGGTAAGATTCATCAATGACACGGTATATGAATTCGAGAAGGACGACGGGTCGAAAGCGACCATCGTCGGCTTTGAAAACCACAGTGGAAGAACATATCTCGGAGAGGGGATAAAGCCTTTCATGAAGGTCATCAAGGGACACGGAAACAACGGCACCGACGGCTGGGAGGGAGCAGTCTACAAGAATACTTTCTGCACCTATTCCCACGGCAGTCTCCTGCCCAAGAATCCGGAGATCACCGATATGCTCATCGAGAGGGCGATGAAGAACAGATACGGAAGTGATTATGTCCTGCCTCCTCTTGACGATTCAGGGGAACAGGCGGCAAAGAAGGCGGCGCTCGATTACATAAAAAACGGCAAAGAACAAATGATATAAACGAATTTGATTTGTTTTTTGCATATATATATATTACAATGTCAACCGTTGATACGTAACCTTACAGGGAGGCACATATATGGTCAAGGCAATTGTCGGAGCAAACTGGGGCGATGAAGGAAAGGGAAAGATCACCGATCTTCTCGCCAATGAAGCAGATGTCGTTATCCGTTTTCAGGGCGGAGCGAATGCAGGTCACACGATAATAAACGAGCACGGAAGATTTGCTCTTCATCTCATGCCTTCAGGCGTGTGCCATGAGAATATAGTCAACATCATCGGCAACGGTGTTGCGCTCAACATCCCCAAGTTCATCGAGGAGCTGAACGACATCAAGTCCAAGGGCTTAAAGCCTCAGATCATGGTATCCGACAGGGCGCAGATCGTAATGCCGTATCACGTTCTTTTCGATCAGCTCGAGGAGGAGAGGCTCGGAGGAAAGGCTTTCGGTTCCACCAAGTCGGGTATCGCACCTTTCTATTCGGACAAGTATGCGAAGATCGGCTTCCAGGTTGCGGAGCTTTTCGATAAGGAGCATCTCAGAGAGAAGATCGGGAGAGTCCTCGAGGTCAAGAATACACTCGTAGTCAATCTCTATCACAAGGATCCCATCGACGCGGACAAGCTCTTTGAGGAAGTCTCGGCATGGGCTGAGGAGATCAGGCCTTATGTTGCGGATACGACCGCATATATCCACGAGGCTCTTGCCTCCGGAAAGAATATCCTTCTCGAAGGACAGCTCGGATCCATGAAGGATCCCGACCACGGTATCTATCCGATGGTTACATCTTCACATACTCTTGCAGGATACGGTGCAGTCGGTGCCGGTATCCCTCCCTATGAGATAAAGGACATCGTTACGGTCGTAAAGGCATATTCCTCTGCAGTCGGAGCGGGCGCTTTCGTAAGCGAGATACTCGACGAGGCTGAGGCAAAGGAGCTCCGTGACAGGGGCGGCGACAAGGGCGAGTACGGCGCAACGACGGGAAGGCCGAGAAGAGTCGGCTGGTTCGATGCAGTTGCCTCAAGGTACGGATGCCGCGTTCAGGGCGCTACTGAGGTTGCCCTCACGGTAATCGACTGCCTCGGATATCTCGACAGGATCCCCGTATGTGTCGGCTATGAGATCGACGGCGAAGTAACGAAGGACTTCCCTAATCCCACGAAGCTCGAGAGATGCAAGCCCGTCTGGGACTACATGCCCGGCTGGAAGTGCGATATCAGGGGCATCACGGAGTTTGACAAGCTTCCGAAGGAGGCTCAGGATTATGTCCTCTTCATCGAAAAGGAGATCGGAGTACACATCTCGATCGTGTCCACGGGACCCAAGAGAGAAGAGATCATCAGGAGATAAATGATGCACGGGAAGAAGATCCTTGCGACATTATCGGCAGCATTGATCATTACGGGAGCGGCTTCAGGCTGCTCCCTTCTCAAATCCGGAGAAACTGCCGGAGAGAGCACGGCTGACGGTTCCGCATCCTCTGCCGAGACCACGGCTCCGCTGAGCTCCAGGGATGCCGAGGCCGAGGCGGAAAAGGTCTTCGATGCATATATCAGCGTTCAGGATGTCCCCAAGGCATGCAAGGAACAGATCAAGTATCTTACGACATCTGTAAGGGTCTCGGATAACGAGTTTGCCGTGACGATAACGGGAGAGATGCCCAATCTTCAGAATGCCGCTCTGCTCGTTGCTTCCGACAGGAATGCGATGGGAGGCATATACAGCGGTCAGGTCCTCAAGGTCATAAAGGGACAGACGATCACAGAAGATGACGGCAAGGAGGCGGAAAAGCTTTTCGAGAAGGCAGTCGAGGAGAAGATGCCCGATGCCTCGAAGACTTCCTTTTCCGTCAAGGTAAAGGTCCAAAGGAATGAGGCGGGCGAGATAAGCGCCGATCCGGAAGGCCTTCCCGCTATGAAGATGCCGGAGCTGACGGATGACCTTTATACGGATGAGGCGGCGCTCTGTGCCGTGAAGATCCTTTATGACGGCGGGCAGATCTCAGAGGACGAATATGAGACGGTCGCAGGCCGTTCCTCCGATATCAGGAGCGATATCATACTTACGAGATATTCTGACCATTCCGACTTTTTCGATGCGTATGCAAAGGCTTACTCCGACAGGGTGGAAGTCGTCGTGATGCCGCTTACTTTCTATGAAGCCGGTACGTCCTTCAGATATACGGTGATCAGGTCCGGAGCGACGCTCCGTGACGGCAGTGCCGATATCGAGGAGGGAAGAGGAGATGAGATGAAGATCGACCTTCCCCTTGAAGACGGTATCTATGAGATCAGGGTCAGCAACGTTGACGGGACTGAGGAACTGGCGGATATATATGTCAGGATCGGCCCTTATGTCCACGAGAGACGTTCGGAGGCCGGAACGGGCGATAATATGACCTTCAGCGAGGGAAGAGGACTCAGGATATGGGACTGCACACTCGGGAAAGATGAAAGCGGTAACGGCATCATAGCCGATATCACGCTCTATGACAGATATGATCCCTCGACGGTCTTTTACTATGAGATCTGGCGGGACGGACAGTTCGTTGCCGAGAAGACATATACGACAGGCGGCAGCAAGTCGGACAGGGTAACGCTCGTATATACCCCCGAAAAGGACGAGGAGGGCAGTGTCACGATGGTCCTTTTCGACCCGAAAGACGATACGGTAATAGGCGAATTCTACGGCCTGATATCATCCGAGCCTTCGGAAGAATAAGGTTTATTATTTTATTTTTATATTTTCTGTGTTATATTAAGCGTTGTTGGAATAAACAATATGTATGTTTCAAACAGAAAGGAATAAAAAAATGAAGCAGACAATCAAAAAGTTTGTAAGCATTTCGGTAGCAGCCGCACTTGTTGCAGGCTCGATCGCCGCATGTTCCTCCGACAAGGACGACAAGAAGTCCAAGAAGGATAAGGATGATGACGATAAGGAAGAGCTCAACGGCGATATCGAGGATGCTGTAAGCGATTATCTCGATGCTATGATCAAGGCTGACTTCGACAAGTCCGGAGATCTTGTTGACGGACGTTCTGCCAAGGAGCCCGAGCTTGACGAAGACGCCGAGGAGGTAAGAGCTCTTATCCTCAAGACAGTCAAGTACGAAGTAACTGAGGCTGAAGGCGATGAGGACGATGAGGAAGGTACAGCTACCGTTAAGGTAACATATGCTGACTATTCCGATATCGACACAGAGGGTCTTGATATCGACGGATTCGGCGATGCTCTCAAGGATGCCGACGAGGCAGAGGAAGAGATCGAGATCGACCTCGTATATGATGACAACTGGCTCATCGATGCTGATTCCGATGAGGATCTCGTAGACTTCTTCTTCAACATGGGTGCTGATGTAGAGCTCAGCGGTGCAGGCGTTGATGCCAAGGCTGCAGCAGAGCTCGCAGCTGATTATGTAAGCGCAGCACGCGATACAGATGAGGCTAAGCTCACTGAGATCTGCGGCGGTTCTCTCAGCAGCAACACACAGATCCCTACAACGCTCGCTGATGCAGACGGTGACCAGAAGGCACTCTATGATGCATATCTCGCAGCTATGACTGCAGATATCGATGAGAGCGACTGCACCGTAAATGATGACGGCAGCGTAGATGTTAAGGTAACAGGTACGGTTCCTGACCTTAATGCCCTCTTCAAGACCATTACAGAGGATGACACCATCATGGTTCCTGTCGTAGCTGATGCTATCGCAGCTTCCCTCAACGGAACAAGCGTTGACAACGAGAAGATCGAGAAGACATTCTACGATGAGATCATCAAGGCTATGAAGTCCGGTTCCGAGACAAGAGATTACGAGAGCGTTATCACAGTAAGCGTTTTGGACGGAAAGGCTTATGTAAGCGATTCTGATTTCTTCGAGAAGATCTCTCCCGAGGAGTTCGATGATTCCATCCTCTCCAGCGATCTTATGATGGCATATGCTCCTGCAGCTCTCGATCAGCTCCTTGCTGACGGAACTATCGACCAGGCTAAGTATGACGAGCTCATGGCTTCTCTTGATGATAACGGCGGAACAAATCCTACACCCGCTCCTTCCGGAGATATCAAGCCTGTAGCAGGTCCTCTTTCCGATGATTCTGCAAAGCTCGCAGTCGAGGCTTTCATGTCTGCTCTGAAGCAGGGCGATTTCGAGAGCGCTACTGCACTTTCGACAGCTGACTTCTCTTCCGTTCTCGATCCTTCCTCCTATGAGGCATTCGGTGACGACGGCGAGAAGATCATGAGAACATTCCTCGCTAACTACTTTGCTTCTGCTGATTATGAGCTCTCTATCAAGGACAGCTCTTCCTCTTCCGTAACGGTAGTCCTTAACGGTAAGATCGGAAACGTCAGCGCTGCTTTCAATACTGTAATGACAGACAAGAACATCGGCGGTAAGATCTTCGGTGAGCAGCTCATTCTCCCGCTCATCAACGGTCAGAGCTATGACGAGCAGGCTGCAGTAGGCCAGCTCATCGCAGCAGTCGGTGATGCTCTCCTCACAGGTACAGATAAGGAAGACCTCACGATCGAGTTCGTAGTAACAGAGGGTTCCGACGGAAATCTCATCGTTGCTCCTTCTTCCGATTTCGAGCCTGATCTTTCCGGCCTCGAGAATATGTCTGACGAGCAGACGATGCAGATCATGCTCGCTGCATGCGACTATCTCCACGATAACGGCCAGCTCGACGATACTACATACGAGGCTCTTAAGAGCCAACTCGCTGCTCAGTAATGAACGGCGGTATGCAGTAATAAAGCAATACCACACAGATGCAGTCCTTCGGGGCTGCATTTGTTGATAATAAGAGAGGACTATATGAAAAACGAAATGATCCTGATACTCGACTTCGGAGGACAGTATAACCAGCTGATCGCGAGGAGAGTCCGAGAACTGAATGTCTATTGTGAGGTACATCCTTACAATATGCCGCTTGAGAAGATCAAGGAGATGGCTCCCGCAGGCATCATCTTTACGGGCGGTCCGAGCACCGTTACCGATGACGATGCGCCCAAATGCGATAAGGAGCTATTTGAGCTCGGTATCCCGGTACTCGGCATATGTTACGGCGCTCAGCTGATGAACTACATCCTCGGAGGCAAGGTAGCCAAGGCTCCTGTAAGAGAGTACGGTCACACGGAAGTTGATGTGGACAACAGCTCGACGCTCTTCAGGCATGTATCTGAGAAGACAGTCTGCTGGATGAGCCATACAATATATATCGCCGAGGCCGCTCCCGGCTTTACGGTAACGGCTACCACAAGCGTCTGCCCCGTTGCTGCAGCACAGAACGAAGAGAAGAAGCTCTACTGTGTACAGTTCCATCCGGAAGTATCCCATACCGTGGAGGGAAACAAGATCCTCGAGAACTTCCTGAAGCGTGCCTGCAAATGTAAGTGCGACTGGAAGATGGATTCCTTTGTCGAGAGATCCATAAAGGAGATAAGGGAAAAGGTGGGAAACGGCAAGGTACTCTGTGCCCTTTCCGGGGGAGTCGATTCCTCTGTTGCCGCTGTCCTTCTTTCCAAGGCAGTCGGTAAGCAGCTCACATGTGTTTTCGTAGATCATGGTCTTCTCCGTAAGAACGAGGGCGATGAAGTAGAAGCCGTCTTCGGTCCCGAGGGTCCCTACGATCTTAACTTTGTAAGAGTAAACGCACAGCAGCGTTTCTACGATAAGCTCGCAGGCGTGGAAGAGCCTGAGAAGAAGAGAAAGATCATCGGTGAGGAATTCATCCGTGTCTTTGAGGAGGAAGCCAAGAAGATCGGTGCCGTTGATTTCCTCGTACAGGGAACCATCTATCCTGATGTAATAGAATCCGGTCTCGGTAAGAGCGCAGTCATCAAGAGCCATCATAACGTAGGCGGCCTTCCGGACTGTGTTGACTTTAAGGAGATCATCGAGCCCTTAAGACTTCTCTTCAAGGACGAAGTTAGGAAAGCAGGACTCGAGCTCGGAATTCCTGAGAACCTGGTTTTCCGTCAGCCCTTCCCGGGTCCCGGCCTTGCCATCAGGATCATCGGTGAAGTAACCGAGAAGAAGGTAAAGCTTGTCCAGGATGCTGACTACATCTTCCGTCAGGAGATGGCAAAGGCAGGATTTGACAGAAATGCCAACCAGTATTTTGCCGCCCTTACCAATATGAGATCCGTAGGCTGCATGGGTGATGAGAGGACATATGACTATGCGTGTGTCATCAGGGCTGTCACCACTACAGACTTCATGACTGCAGAATTTGCAGAGCTTCCATGGAGCCTCATCGGAAGAGTCTCATCCAGGATCGTCAACGAGGTCAAGGGGATCAACAGAGTCCTTTATGACTGCACAGGCAAACCGCCCGCGACGATCGAACTTGAATAACGGACAAGAAATCTACGATGCCCGAAAACATTGCGTTTCGGGCATTTTTATATCTTGAATGAGTTCAAAATGAGTTCACTTTGTTTTATTCCTGTACAAATATTTTTTTGTATCAATTGTACTCAGTTATATTGAAAATCTCATTTTATTCTTCAAGCCATTTCAACTCAGGTTCTATTTCCCAAAAAGACTTTCCTTCGAAAATCTTTGCCTCGAGAAAGCATTTTTTGACATAATCCATGTCATCATTTGTTTCTCTGTATATTTCTTTGAAATTCATGAACTGACCATCCAGGTCTTTTTTAGACTTGTAATAACGATTTTCAATTATATCTGCTTCCCAGCTGTTAACAAAGAATGTGAATTGATCATCTTGCGTGTAGCCTTCGCACCAATATATCTTGCCTTTGTAATATAATGTTGCTTCGTTATACCATCCTGTGTCAAGGAATTGTTCGAGTTCTTGTTTGGTCATAATCCTAGCTCCTTAAGATATTTATAGTATTTTTTGTAAATCGGATCGTCTTTTGTAAGAAGAATCGCAGGTGATCTATTTAAATCCTGATCATATGTATGATAATGTAAAACACGCTTACTTAGATCCTTATCAAGACTCTTTTCTGAATGATAAGCTATTTCTAATACGAGATGTCCATTTTCATCATACTGCCTTAGTTCACGTAACGTGTTATCGTGACTAAGTTTAATATAAATCCTGTTTGGTGTATGTGAATAATCGGGTAGGCCGTGTCTTCCATTGTTACCGACGAGAATTTTGGCATTCGGGTCCAATACATAACCTGTTGATGTATATTCATCAGTAGTGGCATGACCATTTTTCGTATATGCACCTCTTGAGGACATTTAGATCACCTCCTTCAGAGTAGAGTCCCAATTGACAAAGCTTGGTTGCCAAAAACCGGGATATTTTTCCCAATTACCAAATGATTCGGTATATTTCACCATACAGACATCATCGTCAATCCCAGATACTTTATCGCCAACACATATGATCTTGGTTTTAGGAAATCTATTGCGGAAGGCGCGGTATCCTGTTATGAATTCTTCATACGATTCAATATTGTTTGTTCCTAAGGTAGAAATCAGAACGGTACCACCGTCTCGTATGCCGCTAAAGCATATATCATATGTATCTGAATTAAGCCAGCCTATAGTTGGGATAACACATCTTCCGTTAGCTTGCATATAAGCTCCGGACCAGCGATTGTTGTAAACAGCACAAGTAATCTGATGATTATCCATTTTGTTGTCCATGCTAAAATCAAACGATGAAACCGCTAGGTAGCGACTTGTTCTATGCATAAATGCATCCATATTGTTGTAGTTTCGGATCAAAACATCGTCAAAGTTAAATGAGATAACGATCTTCGAATCGGCGTTTTTGTCTTTTGAATTTGCATTCTTCGAGTTTATGAGCCATATACCATTATTAATATCTGAAATATCTATATTGACTGGCTCGATAAAAGGTATTGATCTCTTATCTCTCTTAACAAAGGATGGAAGAGGTCTTACAATTCGGATATATTCTTTATTATTGTATACGGGCATATATAGCCTCCTTCTAAATTATTGGGGGTACCCAAAACTCAAAGGATGTGGCACAATATACTTGCTTAAGGTAGGGTGTACTTACATCCTATGAGAACACTGATTGATGCCCCTAGCTGATATCAGTGTTTTTTCTTGCATTAATCAACTGAATCACCTCCTCTTGTGGCAACGATGCTGTCGAGATACAGCTTAAGAAGTGCAATTTCATACTGTGTATAAGATTTTGTTTTTTGGTGATGTGACTTCCAAGCAAGATAGTAGTCATAAGCGTAGTGAGCTGCTTCATATGTAATATCGAAATGATCATAAATCTCTTTATAGCTTTGAGGATTAATCCTGTCTACGAGTACAGGAGGAGCAATAGCATATTTTGCAAAGAAGTCAGCCTCATCTTCTTCTCGATCTCGATTATCCGGGGATCCTGTATGATCCAAAACTATATGTGCTATCTCGTGCAAAATAGTCATATTTTGCCTTTCATACGTATGGTCGACATCGTTGTAATAAATGCACTCTTCAGTTCCCGCACAAGCTACAAATCCGTCAGGATCAACCAATTCTGCGCATTTCCGTTTTTCTGGAGATAAACTTGAATAGGGAATAAGCTTAATCCCCATCTTTGTTGCTATCTCAAATCCAGAAACAGGAATACATTTGACCTGATATTTAATGAAAAGATGAATGACCTCACCCTTTATAAACTCGTAAGTATTATCGTCAAATTTCCAGACAGCGTTACTCATTGTGTCCACCCATTAGGATATCAAGTATCCTGCGTTTTTCTTCAAGGGTCATGTTGCAACTGTTCCTAGCTATAAGTTTTGTCGCATAGCTGACCTCGGTGTGGGCATCACAGGGAATTCCCTCCATAAGGTAATCAGAAGTTGTATCAAGTGCTTCTGCAATCTTTGCCATAACTGAAGCACGGGGTACTCTGTCCCCTTTGATGTAGTGTGATATAGCAGCCTCTGTGCAACCGACTGTTGTTGCTAATTCTTTTTGGCTCATATTCTTTTTCTCCAACAGGTTTCGCATTCTTTCTCCGATTGCCATATTACTTATCCTCCTGATTCATCCTTGGTTACAAAGTGATATTAACAGCAAATTATCAAAATGTCAATTTAAAAACGCTATATATTGTGGTATTTAAAAGCAATACTACTATATTTTCCGATCATTGATAATTGTATAGAATTATGCAGTTCTTTATCAGTTGTTCCTGAATATTATTCGCACGGAACGCCGTACAACCGGTAAAGCGACTTTTCCTGAACTAAAAGAACGATAAGATTATAGCTTGGATAAAGATAGTTATTGGCATTTCCATGCCAATTGCCGTATTGATAGGGTACTTACCGATCCCTGAATATCTTGTTGAATTCACCTGCATATCCAACGCGCTGGGCGGTTTACTGCTTGTTGCTGACGGTATTTTGAATCTTAGAGGGAAAAGCGTCCCCGGTGTGTTCTACAGAAATATCTCAGTAGGGATATTCTTTGTATTTGCTATCTGTATGGGCAGCTTATCGGGCGCATATCATATGAATTTTGAGGGAGCATTTTTCTATCTTCACGCGTTGTCGCCGGT
>JAFXMZ010000019.1 GCA_017529925.1 Clostridiales bacterium | reverse complement strand
GGGATGAAAAATCTTCCTCAATATCATCCCAAATCGCGGAAAAACACCCCTTTGGGATGAACAGCCCTCCTAATAATCATCCCAAATCGCGAAAAACGACCCTTGTGGGATGAAAAGCCATCCAAATTTTCACCCCAAACATCGAAAATCAGCCCTCCCGGGATGAAAAGCCTTCCTCAGAGCATCCGCCGCAGCGTAAAGAACAGCATAAAAAGGGGGTGTCCCAGCAACCTGAGACACCCCTGACCTTTCCGGAATCTGATCGATTATCAGCCTTCTGAGATCGCTCCTACGGGGCAGATATCTGCACAAGCACCGCAGGAAAGACATGTATCGGCGTCGATCACGTACTGATTCTCTCCCTCGGAAATGGCACCTACGGGGCACTCACCTGCGCATGAACCGCATGAAAGGCAAGCATCTGAAATTACATATGCCATATTCTTTACCTCCACATTGATTGGTGTCTTCATTATACATAAAAAAACAGATATGCAATATATAAAGACACAAAAGTTACATTTTATTAATCTTCTTCCAGAGTTCCTCCGGCGGCATCAACACCGGCATCAACACCGGCATCAACACCGGCATCAGCATCAGACAGCCCGCCTTCATCCGCGCGGAAGGCATCATCAGAGGGCCTTCCCTCATCCTTTCTGGCAGGGCAGTCCTGCTCACAGCTCCTGCAGTCATGGTTTAAAGGTTCGAGTCCTGCCCAGTCGAAGACCTCGACCTCGGCCATATCCTCATTCTGGAGCTTGACGGATACCTTCTCTTCGATGAGGTTGACGTCGCTTACGATACCGACTCCGTTGGGAGTCCTTATCTTCTTGCCGATCTTCGGCAGACGCTTATGGGCGTCGGCATAAGCTTCCTTCTCGAACTGGAGGCAGCACATCAGCCTGCCGCATGCTCCGTTGAGCTTGGCGGGATTGAGCGACAGCCCCTGATCCCTCGCCATACGGAGAGTAACGGGAGCAAAATGGTTAAGGAAAGTGCAGCAGCACAGTTCCCTTCCGCAGATGCCTATACCGCCGACAAGCTTTGCCTGGTCCCTTGATCCTATCTGACGAAGCTCGATCCTCGCCCTGAATGCAGCAGCGAGATCCTTTACCAGCTCACGGAAGTCGACCCTGTTGTCAGAGGTGAAATAGAAGATGACCTTCTTGCCGTCAAAGGCAAATACGGCATCGATGAGGTTCATGTCGAGCTTGTGCTTTTCGATGAGCTGGAGACACTTGTCGTAAGCCTCCTTCTCCTTGACCTTCTTGAGCTCATACCTCTCGATCTCCTTCTCGTCCGCCATCCTGAGTACCGGGAGCACATCCTCGGGCACCTGATCGTCCTCCAGCTCGAAAGGCTCCTCCGCCACGTGTGCGATATCCTGTCCCATCGCTGTCTCGACCATGACGGCATCCCCGATCGTCAGGTTCATTCCGTCACATGTGAAGCGGTATATCTTGCCCGCATCACGGAATCTTAAGTTTACTATCTTTCTCATCCTGCAAACTCCTTATGTATTTTTAGAAGCATCGAGCAGCATGCCGATTCAAAGCTGACATTGACCGTCAGCCCGCGGGAGAATTCCGTCACGGCATCAGCTGCCATACCTATGTTTTTCAAAGTTATATTGCGGTGCCTTCTGCAGAAATCAACGAGAAGGCCCTTCATATCCGCATTCTTGAGCTTTACGTTCTCCAGCTGATCCGGTGTCTTTGCCGAATAGAGCGCAGCAAGGTCCCCGAGTGTCCACAGCAGGAGAAGGAGCATCTCTTTTATCGAATCCTTATTCTTCTCGAAAACAGGATACCTGTCATACATTATATCCGTCAGGTCAAGGTGCGGCATATCGAGGAGGATCTTTATCATCTCATCGCGGATCTCCACAAACTCGCTGTCGTTCTGAAGTTCAAGGGCCTTACCGGGGATACCTGACGAGAACTCCGCCAGGAAAGCGGCCCTGCCGTCCGATAGGTCTTTGCCGCCCTTCTCCTTCAGGATCTCGATTATGTCATCAGCGGAATAGTTCCCCATCTTGACCGGAACGACTCTGGACATGACCGTCGGAAGGATATTCTCCTCCGATGACAGGAGGATAAAGTAAACTCCCTTCACGGGCTCCTCGAGCGATTTGAGCAGGAGGTTCTGTCCTTCGATATTGAGCTTGTCGCTGTTTATGATGTAGACCTTCGCGTGAGATACATGAGGTGCGATCATGATGTCGGATATTATCTCGCGTCTGAGATCCTCAACCCTGATATTCTTTCTGTCCTTATCGGCCTCTATTCTCTTGATGTCAGGGTTCGTCCCCGCGTCGAAATAAATGCAGCACGGACATTTCCCGCATCTGCCGTTCTTCGTCGGTGACTCGCAGAGGATCCCGCCGGCAAGTTCTTCCGCAAGCAGATGCTTGCCGCATCCCTTGTCTCCCGTTATGAGAAAAGACTGGGGAAGATCGCCCGTCAGCATGGAGCCGAGACGCTCTTTTATTCTCTGTTGTCCCTTTATGACATCAAATGACATTATCTATCATTCCCTTTATCTGTTCGCTTATCTCCTCAGGCGTCGCTGAAGCATCGATCACCCTGACGCGCGGATTGTCAGAGGCGAGCTTGAGATATCCCTCCCTGACCTTCTGCTGGAACATAAGGCCCAAAGCTTCCATACGGTCCTCTTCGCCGCCGCGGCCGACCCTTCTTGCATATGCCTGCTCAGGATCGATATCGAGAACGAAAGTGATATCGGGCGATCTGCCGGCTGTAGCGATACCGTTCAGGAGATCCGTAAGCTCAGTGCCCATCTCCCTCGCATAGCCCTGGTATGCCGTAGTCGAATCAAAGAAGCGGTCGCAGATGACGACCTTTCCTTCCTCTGTAGCCGGTATTATCTTCTCTTCCGTTATCTGGGCCCTTGCCGCCTCGAAGAGCAGGAGCTCAGTCAGTGGCTTCATAGAATCATTCTTCTTCTCAAGGAGGATCTCCCTGATCTTCTCTCCGACGGCGGTGCCGCCCGGCTCCCTTATGAGGAGGACTTCTTTGCCCTTCTCCTTAAGGTAGCTCTCGAGCAGACCTATCTGCGTGCTCTTGCCGCATCCGTCTATACCTTCGAATGTAATGAATAAACCCTTTTCCACGATGATCTCTCCGATCCGTTTATTAAAAAGACGAAGACCGCCGCCCGCGACGATCTTCCTTCACGTCAGTCCAGTTTTATCGTATGTATCTCGGCGATCTCGATCCATATCTCTTTCTCGATACGGTCATTCTCCGCCTTGATATCCGCAGCCGTTTCCTCAGCCTTGATTATCTTCTGGGTATTCTTCCTCTGGTTTCTCTTCTCGGGATTATTCCTGAAGTCGCGTCCGGGCTTATTCTCCCTGCCCTCGCGTCCGCCTCCGGACTGTCCCTGGTCACGGTTCTCGCGGGGCTCTCTTACCTCGCGGTTCTCCTTGGGCTCACGGCCTTCCCTGTTGTCCTTCCGTTCATTTCCGTCCCTGAAGTCCCTGTTCTTGCCGTTCCTGTTCTGATTATTCCTGTTTCCGCCCCTGTTGCCGTTCTTCCTGCCGTAACCGTAATTACCGCCGTTACGGTTCCTGTTGCGGTTATAGTTATTCTTTCTCTCTTTTGTATTTCCGCCTGTCGTATTCTCTGACATCTTGTCCTCCGATTATTTGGCATTAACCCTGTAATTATATATTTTAAGAGACTAAACTTCAAATGGTCCCTTCAAAACGACGCTCTTGTCCTCCGGCACCGGAACGTCGATATCCGTGAGTTCTTTGAGCGGTACAAGCACAAAAGCCCTCTCATACATCCTCGGATGGGGCACTGTCAGCACCTTATCGTCAGACGTAAAATCCTCATAGAGGAGGATATCGACATCGACCGTCCTCGGTCCGAACCTTATGCCCCTTTTCCTTCCCAGAAGGTTCTCCGTCTCGTGGGCAAGATCCAGGAGTTCATATGGCGTCAGTGTCGTCCTCACCTCTGCACAGATGTTAAGGAAATAAGGCTGGTCATCGTACCCCACGGGTTCCGTCTCATAAAGGGATGAAGTCCTTATGCTCTCGATCCCCTCATGATCCCTTATGAACCTGACTGCCGATCTGAGGTTTTCTTCCCTGTCTCCTATATTGCCCCCCATCGAAAGGTAGGCCGTGCGGATCTTCTTCTCCATACCGGTCAGTCTTCCCTCGATCTTGTGATCTCCGCTTCCATCGCGCCGAAAACGCCGTCTATGGGTGCATCAGGCTTCGATACGCGGATCCTGACCTCACGGATGAGGCCGTCCGTCTCAAGGACTTTTCCGGCGATCTCATATGCAAGATGCTCTATAAGGTCGAAGCAGTTATTCTCTGTGATATCCTTTATCACTTCGTAGACCTTTGAATAGTCGACTGTATCCTCGAGCCTGTCGTTAACAGCCCCGGGAAGCTCATCGAACATCATCTCGCAGTCGATAATGAAGATCTGTCCGTTCTCCTTCTCCTCGGGAAGGCAGCCCGTATAACCGTAAAACTCCATCGAGCTCATCTTTATCGAAAACTTCATATCAGTCATCCTCTCCATAAGCCGCCGAGAAACCCTTGAGCATCTCGAAAGTCTTCTTTACATCATGAACACGGACGATATCCGCACCATAGAGTATTCCTGCAAGCGCAGCTCCGGCAGAAGCATCATCCCTCTGGTCGGGCGCTGTCTCATAAGGCAGTATCGAACCGATGACCCTCTTCCTCGACAGGCCGAGGAGTACGGGATATCCCGTATCGCGAAGTGATGCGATACTCTTTATGAGATCTATATCCTGCGCCCTCGTGGTCCCGAACCCGACACCCGGATCCAGTATGATATCCTCCTTCGGCACTCCTTCGGAAGCCGCTTCAGAACAAGCCTTTTCCAGCTTTTCCTTAAGGTCAGCGGAGATATCGTCATCCTGCTCCGGGGAAGGCGCATCACCATTTCCCCTCCTGTTATACATTATGACGAGCTTTTTCCCGGAAGATGCAGAGAGCGCCGCGAGCCTTCTGTCCGCAAGGCACGAGACATCATTGATGATGTCCGCACCCGCCTCGACCGCGGCCTTCGCAACATCATATTTATAAGTGTCAACTGAGATCGTTATATCCGTTTCCTTCCTCAGCGCTCTGATGACCGGAACGACTCTCGATATCTCTTCCTCTACAGAAACAGCCGTAAATCCGGGCCTTGTCGATTCTCCGCCGATATCGATGATGTCCGCACCCTGTTCGATCATTTCGAGGGCTCTGCTGACCGCCTTTTCGCTGTCGCTATAAAGTCCTCCATCTGAAAAGGAATCATCGGTGACATTCAGTATACCCATTATCAGGATATCCCTGCCACGAAGTCTTATCATGAACCGGTCCTCTGTCTGTTTATGAGTGCGAGAGCCTCATTCCTCGTTCTCGCGTCAGTACGGCATCCGCCTCTCATAGCGGATGTTACCGTTTTGGATCCGGGCTTCCTGATGCCTCTCATCGTCATACAAAGATGCTCCGCTTCGATGACGACGCATACGGCCGTTGCATCGACCGCCTTTTTTATCTGGTCGGCGATCTCTGATGTCAGCCTCTCCTGGAGCTGGGGTTTCCTGGAAAGTGTATCGACTATCCTCGCGACCTTCGACAGTCCGAGTATCTTGCCGTTTCTCGGGATATAGACTACGTGCGCCTTGCCGTGGAAAGGCAAGAGGTGATGCTCGCACATCGAGTAGAAAGGAATATCGCCTATGAGGATCATCTCGTCATTCCCCGTCTCTGTAAATACCTTGATGTCCTGTGAGATATCCCTGTGAAGTCCCGAGAAGACTTCGGCATACATCCTTGCGACCCTCGAAGGCGTTTCTACAAGACCCTCCCTGTCGGGATCCTCGCCCACTGCTTTAAGGATGGTCCTTACTGCATCCTCCACAGCCTGGAGATCCATATTCTCACGGCTCTCCAAAGGGATCTTGCTGTCATTCTTATAATCGTACATCGATCAGACTCCTTTTATCTTTGTCTTTCTGTATTCGATGGGTGTCATCCCCATCTGTTTTCTGAATGCGACATTAAATCTCTGAGGACTCGAGAAGCCGGCCTGGACCGCTACGGCGGATACCTTGATCTCGTTATTCTCCAGGAGCTCGCATGCTCCCTCTATCCTCTTCTTCATGAGGTAGTTCATGGGGCTCGTTCCGAACTCATCTCGAAAAGCCCTCGTAAAATACCCCTGGCTCAGGAATACATAAGAAGCCGCATCCGCGACTGTTATGCCCCTGTGATAATTATCATCGATATAATCCCTGGCGATCAGTACGAGCTCTCTGGCCTTGCCGTTCCTGACCCTGAGGCTCTCCTCCCACTCGCGCTTCATCGCACGCGACAGGACGACCATCAGCTCCACGGTAAGGACTCTCATCATGAGCTCGTTGGAGATATCATTCTCCTTCTTCTCCTCGACTATCCTCTCGACTATGGAGCTTATGCTGTTCTTATAGTTTCCGGACAGGATTATGTAGGGTTTGTCCTCGCCCTCGACGGATTCTCCCGAAGCAAAATCGAGGAAGCTCTCGAGCGATGTCCTGTCAGTCTCATACATCCTGTCACTCGTCTTCGAAAACCCGAAATAGAGTACATAAGTATCGGCTGTCTCCCTCGGCACCTCGACCTTATGGGCGGTATTGGGCCTTAGTATTATCGTATTGCCCTTCTCGAGCGATATTGTCTTCCCTTCGACGATATAATTGATCCTTCCGCTGCGGCAGTAAAGGAGCTCATGCGTCTTATGAACGCTCGGGATAGCATTGGGAACTTTTTTCTCAAGGATGTGCTCAAGTCCCTCGAAAACGACAGGCACCGAACCCGAATCGCTCATCATGCTGTTCTCTATGGCGGGCAGCAGTTTTTCAAACATAATGGTCCCTCTCTTACTCGAATCGTATGTTGTCTACGTATATCTCGCCGTTCTTGGAAGAATCTTCGATCCTGAACTTAAGGCTCTCTATGGAGATGTCTCCTTCGCCTTCATATGCGAATACCAGCGTCTGCCATGTCAGCTGCTGCTTTATCTCCTTGCTGCCGAATCCCTCGACCGTCAGTGTCTTCTTCACCGTATCGGGATTAAAGATATCCACGATCATCCTCGTCCTGTCGCGGAGGAGGAGCGGGGCACCTATCGACTCGTATGTGAGTACGGGCTCAAATCCGTAAAGTCCGTTCTCTGTCTCGTACCTGATATGAAGTGATGCGCTTCCCTCTGTCTTGTTCATCGAGTCTGCCGTGATGACGCCGTTCCCCTTATAGGTTCTGAAGACCTTGAGCTTCTCAAAATCCTTACCCTTCTCCTTTATTCCGATGAACTCGAGCTTGTCGCAGCTCGCAAAGAAAAGGTCAGGTGAATAGAATGCGGGATCCCTGTCAAACCTGAAGGGCATGACGGGCAGATCGTTAAGGTTCCTGAAAGTCGCATCATGAGGGAACGGGCTGAATCCGTAAGTAACGCTCACGGGATCCTGCACGTCGTCTCTCCAGACCATGACGCGCACACCGTGGAGGATCCTGGCATTGGCCGGATAGAAGATCCTGTCATCTCCGCAGACGGCAAATCCGCGAAGCTCGCTCTCGGATTCCTGGAGCCTCAGGCCGTCACCCAGGTTATCGAACTTCAATATGAGCTTATTGCCGGCCCTCTCTACTCCGATGCACTCAGGACATGACTTCGGCATCTTCGGTGTGATGTGGATACCGAGTGATACTATGGCAAGCCTTACGCCGAGCGTAAATGCCTTCGTCTTGTCAGGCAGGAGAAGATCGTGCATGCTCACCATTCCGCACGGCATATTGAGCTGTCTCGTAAATGCAGTAAGGTTCTCATTGAACTCAAGGACCTTATAAGGATAGTCGTAATCGATATTGCCGGGATGCATCGCTACCATGAGGAGCGAAGGCATCAGAGCCTCCTCATAGACTTCCTTCGGTTCAAAAGTATCAGCCAGAGTCTCAAGAAGTCCCATGAGCAGAAGATCATATCTTCCGAAGAGCTTCTCATCCGTATCGGGAGAGAAAGCGATGCCTCTTATCGGCATCCCCTTCATCGGGCACAGCTTCGCCTTATAGAGCATCGATACCCTGAACTTCCTCTTGATATATTCCGAATCTTCAGCCTTCTTCCCCGTCTTGTGGGCGATATCCGACATCATCGAAAAATCGAGGCTCTTAGCAAAGGAAGTATCAGCTGATGAAGCTGCCCCTTTCGATGCGGAGACTGAAGACGGGAAATCGAGTTCGGCCGGAGCTTCCGTCTTCACGGGGGCCGGAGTCTCACCTTCGAGCTCACGCAGCTTCGCATCCATCGAAAGATCGAAATCGTGGAGCTTCTTTCCCTCCTCGATCTTTTTCTCGAGCTCATCTTTCTTCTTGTCGTGAAGATCTCTCGAAACGAGGCGGTAGTACCTCTCACGGTCTATGAGAAGTCCGAGTTCGTCGAGATAATCGCTGACAGCGGTCTGGTTGGCAAGAGCTTCCCCCGAGATCCAGTTAACGATAGTGGAATCCTCGGCGGACAGGTCTACGATACCTATCGGATAGTGGACCTGATCGGCGACTGTATATGCAAATGAAAATGCAGATGACGATACGAGCGAAAGTTCCTTCGTATCGGTGATCTTGATCCATGATGCATCCTTGAAATATTCCTTCTCATCATAATCGATATCTTCCTCGCCCTCTTCGATGCCGTTCCTGGCGGGAGTAAAGAAGCGAAGATGGCTCATGACCTGCCTCTTCATAGGAGCGGCAGGAGCCTCCGACCTGTTCATCGGTATCGAAAGGAAGTCGTTTCCGAGGAAGACCCATACGTCACCGCATCTTATGTCAGAGATCGTGACCGTATTCTGAAGGCATCTGAAGATGAAAGTATAAGCATCGGTCGACGCGTCATATGCAGGTATGGAGAATCTGAAATCCCCTTTGGGGGATGTGGTAGTCTCAAGGCTAAGGATGATACCGTACTCGGCATCGAGCTTTGATACTCTTCGTCCGTCGGTAGGATCCTTGGAGATCTCGAGGGTAATAGTCGCAGTAGGAGCCGCCTTTCCTCTTATCTCAAATGGCACTTTCTGCTGAAAGACGGTCTTATTGTTAAGCCAGCTGGGCAGTCTTATCTGATTTGTCTGAACCATATTTACCTCTCGTTTTTTCATCAAACAAACATATTATATACACTTTATGCGCTTTTTTCACTTATTATCTTGAAAGACTAATGACGATTTGTTAGATTAATGCCAACGAGATCACATCCGGGGGGAACGAATGAATCTTAAGAACCGCGACAGCAACTCAGCCGCTTATATGCTCGACTGCAGTTACCTTGAGAGCGACGCCGGCAACGATATCCCGCACAGCCACGATTATATCGAGCTTGTCTATGTCATGTCATCCGCTCTGGATGTCACTGTAAATAAGATCGGATACAGGGTCTCGGGCGGCGACATGCTGGTCCTGATACCGGGGGATGTTCACGAATTCCACCGTCAGAAAGGATGCCGGTATATGAGCATCAGGTTTTCGCGCGACTTCCTTTTCGGCTCCATCCTGTCAAGTGATGACCTCCGGTACAGTACCCCTCTTTCGCTGTCGAGATATCCCGGGGCACGTATCCTCAGATCCGATGAGATAGACGATACCGATGTTCCGAGGAAGTTCCATAATATCCTTACTGAATTCAACGCGAAGTCCAATTTCTACCGCCTGTCGATCAGAGCCGATCTTTCGGCCATCGCCCTTTTCGTATTTAAGAGATGGGACCGTCTTGAAAAAAACATTTCAGACAAAAATCATGTCTCCGATCCGTACGATGTTAACGGCAGGAGTGCCGAAGGAAGGCTTTCGGCCGTTATCGACAAGATCGACTCCTGCTATCATGAAGATCTGACGGCACAGAACATGTCGGAACTGGCAGGTATGAGCTACAGTTATTTTTCGAGATTCTTCAAGGCAACGATGGGATATACCTTCTCCGAATACCTGAATTCCGTCAGGATAAAAGCGTCTGAGAAGCTGCTCGTCGAGACAGACGAGCCCGTGTCGTCGATCGCCCTGAAGGTCGGTTTCACGAGCACGAGCTACTATATCTCGAACTTTAAGAAGCAGCTCCATCTCACCCCCAAAAAGTACAGAACGACATTCCGCAGGAGGTAACGGGGAACGATAGAACGCTGCCGGTTTTACCTTTTCGAAATGAAAAGAAATGAAAATTCATGATTGACAGTGAAAATCATGGCTGATACCATCATCTCATGATCAATCTTGAAAGAAGAAAGCAGATCCTCGATATATTAGCCCAGGAGGGCACAATCAAGACGAACGACCTGTCGGAACGCCTGAACGTTACGGGTGCCACGATAAGGACGGATCTGCGCGACCTTGCAAGAGAGGGCGCGATCATCAGATATCACGGAGGCGTCAGGCTTCCCGAACGTCCCCATACGGATATCGGCGAGAATTATATGGTCCGCTCGGTTACCCACGTAGGGCTTAAGAGCAGGATCGGAAGAGTCGCCGCGAGGCTCGTCGGTACCGGTAATTCGATAATCATGGACGCCAGTTCAACTACTTTTCATATGATCCCGTATCTGAAAGATACCGACGACGTAACGGTAATAACGAACGGGATCCATACGGCAATGGAACTTCAGCACCACAGTAATTTCAAATCGATAATCCTCCTCGGAGGAATGCTCAGGCCACACTCGGGCGCTATCGAAGGCGTAATGAGCAGAGAGATGATCGGAAGGCTTTCCGCCGACTACTATTTTGTTTCGGGAAACGGCTTCTCCGTTGATGTCGGCCTTTCAGGAAACAACTTTTTCGAACTCGAGCTCAAGAGGCTCTGTGCCGACAGGAGCAAGCATATAGTCGCACTTGTTGATTCGACCAAGATCGGCGCCGACTCTGCTTCTGCATTCATTCCCCTCTCGAGGATCGACTATCTGGTAACAGACGACGGCATCGATCCCGAAGCTGTAAAGATCTGCGAGAGCAAGGGCATCAAAGTCCTGATCGCAGGCGAGAACTGATCCTTCTTTTTATATCACCGGCATATTGGTTTCTTCATGGGATTAACGTGAGTTAAGACTGTCCATGCATCCCCATTTTGGAATAATGCACTTTGGAGATGCATCTGTTCTCTGTCCATGCATCCCCATTTGGGAATAATGCACTTTGGGGATGCATCTGTTCCCTGTCCATGCATCCCCATTTGGGAATAATGCACTTTGGGGATGCATCTGTTCCCAGTCCATGCATCCCCATTTTGGAATAATGCACTTTGGGGATGCATCTGTTCTCTGTCCATGCATCCCCATTTTGGAATAATGTACTTTGGGGATGCATCTGTTCCCTGTCCATGCATCCCCATTTTGAAAAAACGCGATTTGGGGATGCATATCATCCTAGTCGATGCATCCCCATTTTAAAAAAACGCGATTTGGGGATGCATATCATCCTAGTCAATGCATCCCCATTTTGAAAAAACACGATTGGGGGATGCATCCCGTATTGTCAATGCATCCCAAACTACAGAAAATCTACCTTTTGTGATGAAAAATCCACAGCGAGTTCATCCCAAATCACTGAAAATCAACCATTGGGGATGAAAAATCTTCCTCAATATCATCCCAAATCGCGGAAAAACACCCCTTTGGGATGAACAGCCCTCCTAATAATCATCCCAAATCGCGAAAAACGACCCTTGT
>JAFXMZ010000018.1 GCA_017529925.1 Clostridiales bacterium | reverse complement strand
TCTAAGATATCTGTTTTCCATAGTTCAAGCCGTCCTTCTGTTTTATGGCTTGATTCTATATGGAATATGATCAGTAAACTTTCAAAAACACGCTATCTTTTACACCGCGCTTCGCAGGAAGTCCCATAAGGCTCTTAACGAAAGCCGCGAAATGTGAGGGCGAATCGAACCCTGAATCCATGGATGCTTTTGTGATACTCACGCCCTGAAGGATCTCCGCGAAGGCTTTCTCTAGCTGATGCAGTATCAGATACTTCTTGATCGGGATGCCAATCTGATCAGGCAAAAAACAAGAACCATCTGATGTTAAATATCTCACTTTCCGCTATAATAAAGACGAAAGTGAGGTATTCCCATGCACGTCTTACTCATAAACGGCAGCCCCCACATAGACGGCTGCATAAACAGAGCTTTGGAAGAAATAAAGACAACCCTTGAAGAAGAAGGCATCGATTCCGACATCATCCATATCGGCACCAAAGACATAAGAGGCTGCATCTCCTGCGGTAAGTGCAGTGAACTCGGAAAGTGCGTCTTCGACGATATAGTCAACGAAGTAGCACCGAAGTTCGAACAAGCAGACGGCATCGTGGTAGGCTCCCCCGTCTACTATGCCTCCCCCAACGGAACAGTTATCTCCTTCCTTGACAGGCTCTTCTACAGCAGTCCCTGCGATAAGCGCCTGAAGCTCGGCGCCGCCGTAGTCAACTGCAGAAGAGGCGGCAACACAGCCACCTTCGATGTAATAAACAAATACTTCTCCATAAACAACATGCCCGTTGTTCCTTCCACCTACTGGAACATGGTCCATGGCTTCACCAAGGAGGACGTGGAGAAGGACAAAGAGGGCCTTCAGACCATGAGAAACCTTGCAAGGAACATGAGCTTCCTCATAAAGGCCATAGACGAGCAAAAGAAGAAGACCGGCCTTCCCGAGATCGAGAGAAGCGAATTCACCTGCTTCCAGGACGGCAAGTGAAATACCAGAACATAACAGAAGCCACCTTCCTAAGCCGCCCCAACAGATTTGTGGCGGAGGTAAAGCTAGACAACAAAAAAGAAATAGTCCACGTAAAGAATACCGGCAGGTGCGAACCCCTGGTCCCGGGAGCAAAAGTCTGGCTAACAGAACCCAACACACCAAATAGAAAAACAAAATACGATCTCATTGCCGTGGAAACAGACATCGGCACCATCAACCTGGACAGCCAGGCCCCAAACAAAGTGGTCAAAGAATGGCTGGCAAAACAAGACTTCACAACCATAAAGACCGAGTACCGCTACGGCGACTCGAGAATTGACTTCTACATGGAAAAAGAGCAGGAGCGCTACCTCATAGAAGTCAAGGGCTGTACCATGCACATAGGCCAAGTAGGCTACTTCCCCGACGCCCCCACCCAGCGTGGCACCAAGCACATAAACGAACTCATAAAGGCAAAACAACAGGGCTACATCCCCATCCTTGCCTTCGTGATCCAGATGCCAAACATAGAGGAAGTACTCCCCAATGAACAAACAGACAGGCAGTTCGCCCAGGCCTTCCACCAGGCCAAACAACAAGGAGTCAGGATCCTGAACCTCACCTGCGACATAAAGCCAGACGAGCTTACCATCACAGCAGAGAGCCAATTTAAAAACACAAAAAACAGCAATATAATATAAGCATAGAAGAGGTGTTACCCACTAGACGGTTACCTCGAAGTTAAGTCTTTAATGACCGCGCTTATTGGTAGTAGGGGCGGTCATTTATGTACCTAACGAGTAAAAACATCCTGTGAACTTTCAATATCAAATGACTAAGTTCAGTTTTCAACTGTTTTTGTTATTTTTTATCCGAAAACGGCACAAAAATCGCTCGCTAAAACAGAAATCTGGTTTACATAGCAAATTTCTGTGCTATACTGATTTCAGATAGGAGGATTTCAGATGCTGATTGGCTTTAAGTTTAATAATTTCTGTTCGTTCAATGTTGATAGTGAATTCAGCATGGAAGCTCCTACCGGTAAGGTTAAGGCAAGGTTCCCGGATAACTATACTTCTACCAATAAAGATTACGACCTTCTTAAGACGGCTGTTATCGTCGGTGAGAATGCCGGTGGTAAATCAAACTTTATAGGTAGCCTGAAGTTCCTGAAGTCGCTTATCGACTTCAATTCTCAGGTTCAATCCGTGGGGGCATATGTAAATGCAACCAGCATGCTTACGGATGAAAATCCTGTTCAGAGATTTGAAGTTTGTTTTATATCTGTTGAAGGTAATGTATATAAATATGCACTATCTGTTGATAAGAAAGGCATAACAGGTGAAGGCCTTTATAAGCAGAATAAGCGCAATGCAGTATTCACCTGCTTGTTCGAGGTTCAAAGAGACGCCACTGGGAAGTATGTCAAGGCTGCCGGTAAAGCGAGCGAGCTCGAAGTTGCTCTTAAGAACAGTAATAACAGCTATGGCCTTTTCGTAAGCAAGCTAGCTCTGCTTGGAAACGGTGAAGCTATCGAGACCGTCGAATGGTTTAAGAATATTCTTCTTCCCGGAGCCGTTCCTGAAGATCAGGAAAGTAATCCTGCCGGAAAAGACGAGGATATCAAAGTCATGAAAGATCCGCGTTTTATGGAGATATTCCGTATGGTTGACTACAGCATCTGTGGAATCGAAGTGGATAATGACAAACCATATGGCAAATCCTTGATTATCAGGAAGGATTCTGACGGTAATGTGATCAAAAGAGAACTTCAGCAGGATTCAACAGGTGTTAGAGAGTTTTTTGCTTGGGCAGTACAAATATTCAGAGTGGTCTATGAGAATCGCGTAGTGTTTGCCGACGAGATGGATCGTGTACTTAATCCTATCCTCTCAGAACGCGTTGTAGCGTTTATTAACGGTGTGGAGCATCGCGGACAGTTTGTATTCTCTACTCACAATGTCCTTCATCTTAATCTCAAAACTTATATGAAGGAACAGATCTATTTCGTGACCAAAAGCAAAGACAGTCTTACATCAGAACTGTATTCCCTTGCAGACTTCCCTGATGTCAGGTATGAGACGACAAAGGTATACGAGTTCTATATGAAGGGCATCTTGGGAGGTACGGCTTTTGAGTAGAAGAGAACGGGTACTTAAGAAACGGTATGCCATCTTCTGCGAAGGTGATACCGAGTATTATTACATTGACAAGATGCGCAAGAATCAGGGCGTCGAACTTGTACTGAAGCCGATCAATATGCATGGCGGCGGTTATTCGAGCTTCCTCGCTCAGATCAAAAAAGAGGCTCAGACTAACTACCTTGCAAAGTTCATTATCGTCGATGCTGATCGGATCAAAGCTTTCCCCGGCGAAAAGGATAGCTTCCTTAAGCTTTTGGAATATTGTAAGCTTCAGAACGAAAAGGGCAACATTCCGCATTTCGTTATTGCTGATAATCCGGACTTTGAGTATGTTGCTTGCCTTCATGATTCGGATTATAGAGGCCAGGATACCAAATGCTATATTGAGAAAACTTGGAAGTTCAAGGATCTTGGAGTTTTCAAGAGTAATGCCGACAGATACGAAGAGTTCAATCATCATTCAGTACGGAATATTCCTGAATTTTAATGTTCGGTTAATGTTGATCGATCATTCATGTAAGACTGGGATTATATGATCATGACATAAGAAAATCTCGACATTAAAGGAGACATGTCATGACCAATATAATCTCGGCAGTTTTGTCGGTAATGATCCTTTTTTCTGCAATCGGAATTTCTCCCGATGCTTCATCAGAAAATGAAAGAACAACACCGTCGGGTATAGCTTATGAGCAGATCACAGTTTCTTCTCATACAGGGAATATATGCTCGAGAAGCTCTTGCTCTTCCTGGAATCGGGATCCTTTTTTCCTTTTTCGACAGGCGTGAAATAAACGGACTGTCCGTGTTCTACGGTCCTGACCCATTCCGGCTCGCCTTTTGTCTTATTCATCGCAGCATCAAAATGCTCTTTATCTATCCTTTTTAAGAGCGCCCATAATGATCTTGCGCCTGTCCATGTCGTCAATGCCGATCCGGATGTGATGATCTTATTGTCCGTACCGTATCTGAAGGAGTAGACCGGATTGTGCTCATTATAGTATTCCAGGACCTTTTGAAGAGACGACTGCCTTTTCATATTCAATATGGCATAGGCATTGGGATGATCTTCGCCGGCTGTCTTTGTGGCGATATCGAAAAGCTCCTTTTCGCTGATGACAAGACCGATCAGGAATCTGTACCTGCCGACACGTTTTGCACGTCCACGCGCAACAGTATTTGTATTCCTTATATATGAAGCCACAAAACACATACGATCACCCCGTTCCCCCATACCGGTCCTTTTGTTCTATTATACATTAATGACGAAAGGGTTTTCTTCACCGTATCATATCTTCGTGATCACAGCGGCACACTCAGTCTCTTTGTATACCTGCTTATCGTGTCCCTGATGTGCGCAGGTTTGTCCTTCATTCCGTTATGCACCCAGAGTGAGATGACATTCCATATTGCCCCGATATTGAGAGCGATCAGGTATTCGGAATCAAGTCCTTTAAACAGACGGACGAAAGGGTTTGTCTCACTCGCATGACCTGCCTTATGTGATCCCGTATATTCATTCATGCACTTAAGGACGATATGCAGCATGTCGTTCCTGTCAAGGAGCAGGAGCATTTCCTTGTTCTTCACGGCAAAATCGAAAATGGTCGTAAGCGGGTCGCCATCGCCGCTGTCAACGACACTGAAGTAATCGCGAAGCTGCGATCTGATCAAGGACAGGAGGACATCGTCTTTTGACTCGAAGTTCCTGTAAAAGGTCTTCTTCGCAAGTCTTGCCTCGAGCAGTATCTGCTTTACGGATATCTCCTCATAAGGATGATCCTTCATCAGCGTGATCAGGGCGTCAGTGAGCTCCTTCTGGGATCTCAGGGCTGAGGGATTCTTTGATTCATACATATAAGTGACACCTTCCGGCAAATTAGTGTATCTTTGGCGTTTTGTATTTACTTTCGGAATGATCCGTAGTTTCATTATAACATAAATGACACCATAGTATCACTTTTGCGGGAGGTTCATATGAGAGAGTATCTGCTTCTTTTGCCCATTATATTCATCATTCACGATATGGAGGAGGTCGTGGGATTCGGCTGGTTCTTCAGGAACAACCAGTGGCTGTTTGACCGCTATCCGAAGGTAATGGATATGTACCGGGACCTGAAGGAAATGCCGTGGAAACTAGGTGTATACGAAGAGTTTATCCCGTTCTTCGGAGTCAGCCTTCTGGGGTATTACTTTCCGGGGAAGATCATCTTTTCGATATGGTTCGGGTTCTTCCTCGACCTGACAGTCCACTTTTTTGTTCATATAGGAATGTCGGTCAAGATAAGGAAATACATACCGTCAGTCATCACCAGTATTATCTGCATACCTGTCAGTATCGTTATCCTGTACAGATGCGCCATGATAATGACATTTGACACGACGACTGTGATCTTTACCATCGTCGGGATCCTGCTGATGATCGGCAACTTCTGCTTCCTTAGATGGGGCATGACTTTCCTGAGCAGGAAACTCGAGTTCAAGAATGATATGAAGTTCTATATGGGATGAGAGATCTTTCGTTTTTTGATGTACTTTGAAAAAAGAATGTCGTAAATTAATAATCCTTTTTGCTTTTTACAACAAGGCTCTGGCTGTTTATAACGACTTATGCGAAGAATTAGGTCCGAAGTATGAGGTGGAACCTTATCTGAAGGAATTCTTAGTATGAGTACAGGGCGTGTGTTCACGTCATCAGTAGACCAGCTCGAGTGTTTCGTCATCGTAAATACTGTAATAGACCGTACGGTCAGCTTCATCGATATGATCGAGGAAAGAGCCGCCCGGGAAACACAGGTCTTCATCAGAAGCTGAGAGCCTGAGGGCTGAGCGCTCAAGCCAGTATTCCGGCAGCAGGGGTGATGTCAGGTCGTCGACCGTACAGCCGGAATCAACACGGCGTTCTTCCGTCATCAGGAAATAGTAAAGAGGGAGGCTGCCGTATTCATATAAGGACCATGTCGGATCGGAATAGTAGCCCTTGCCGTCGATCACAAGATAGACCCATTCGTGAGCCATATCGATATTATTGCACCCGACAGAGATCGCTTCGACTCCCGCCTGTGTGAGCAGGAATGAATATACACCGGCAAAATCAATGCACTGTCCCGTATGGTTCATCATCGCGTAGTATGTAAATCCGTCATCGAGATATTCATTGAAATCATAATTATAGACATAGTTTGACTCCATGTAGTCATAGAGCTTCAGTGCGATCTCAAACTCACTGTCGTCATCTTCGAGATATCCGTTCAGTATGTCTTCCACCATCGCCTCGAAGTCTTTTTCTCTCTGCACAAAATCCTCAGGCGGCATCTGGTAATAGATCCTTCCAAGACCATTCTCATAGGGAGTGGTGCCGTCGTTGCTCTCGCCCGTTATCTTCGTGCATGCTGCAGGCATGAGCTGTCCCAGGACAACGGGGTCGGTAGCCCACTCATATGCCTCCTGACTCGAACACTCGAAAGTCGCTTCTCCCGCCCTCAGCGCATCGCTCAGATTGTGGAAAGAGATCCAGTAGTCCTCTGGGACATCTTCAAGAAGCAACGGGATATAGGGGTGCGGATCGTATTTATAATGCGATTCTTTTTTGGAAGTATCAGAAGGTTCAATCTCAGAAGGCTCGGTCTCAGGAATGCTCACTTCAGTCTCAGAGCTGCTGACTTCAGTATCAGCCTGAGACGAGATACCCTCCTCCGTCACGCATTCCGTCTCAGTATCAGTTGCCGCAGAAGAGCAGCCCGATAACAGGATCGAAGCAGTCAGTATAAGTCCTATACTGCGTTTCATGTTTTATCTGACGACCGTCCGCAAAGGATGTGCCTCATCTCACTCCACGGCCTTTCTTAAGTCTGACCTTGTTCTCGTACATTATCTTGTCAGCGCGCTTGTAGACGTCAGATACCGACTCTCCCTTATTGTTGAATGCTGTGCCGCATGCAATTACGACGCCGCCGTTATTTAGAGCCTCAGTGTTATGGTCCTCGATCTTCTGAAGGAGTACCTTGATGTTCTCGTAGTCATCACCCTGTGAGATGACACAGAATTCATCTCCGCCGACACGGAAGACGGGGCTGCGCTTGAAGGTCGTACAGACTACACGGCATGCCTCCCTGATGTACTGGTCTCCGGCCTGATGTCCGAACTCGTCATTAATGTATTTCAGGTCGTTGATGTCTATGATGCTGATGGCAAATTTGGGATCCTCGGTCTCCTTGACGGTAAACTCGAGACGTTCCTCTGCCTCGAGATATGCGCGCTTATTCCTGACACCCGTCATCGAGTCGATATTAGCCTGGCGCTGTGCTGCAGACAGGCGGCGTGCAAGGTCAGCCTCCCTGAGCAGCTCCTGGGCGCGGACAGCCTTCATCTCTTCATCTGCATCGTTGATACCGATGATGAGTATATTGTCGTCATCAGGAGCGATGGTCGCCCTCATCCTTACGAAGAACGGATCGCCGTTCTCCCCCTTAGGCACACGGTATGTTATCTCAAAGGCTTTCTTCGCATTGATCTGTCCGAGGAGAGTCTCGCGTTCGATCACCTTTCTGAACATGTCGCGGTCCTCTTCGCAGACAAGCGTATTTACTTCGATCTGGCATTCCGGGAAGAAATCAGTTCCGCGGCGCTTCTCATAGATCATTCCATTGTCGTCTGTGCCGTAGTTGACATAATCTTCGGTATCGAGGTAGACGTAGAAGAGCTCGTCATAGCCGTATGACAACGCCTGGGCAATGTGGTTGTAAACAATGGCAGTTTCCTTGGCCTTCTCATATTCTTCCTTAGTCGATGCGAACTCACGCCTTACCTGTGCGATATCCATCATCTCATTGGCCATTCCGAGTATACAGACCCTTCCGAATATATCGGTATACTTATACTTTGTGGTCTGGAATTGTCTCTTATTTCCTTCGGCATCGGTGATATCCTCGATAAAGACATAAGGTTCATCCATCGACATGACCATCATGTCATCCTCGCCATATCTCTTTGCCATCTCCTCATCGAAAAGATCCGCATCGGTCAGTCCGATGACCTCTTCGGGGCTGTTCTTTCCGGCATATTCTGCAAAGGCCTGATTGCATGCAAGAAACATGCTGGTCTCCGGCTCTTTGGTGAAGGTCAGTCCCGGCATATTATCGATCAGGGAGGTGATAGTATTCTTGAGTTCTACTACCTTAAGGCTCTCCTTGACCTCCTGACGGTATTTCTCCTTCTCATCGTCGATAACATATGCCTTGACCAGGCATGTACCCAGCATATAGGCGATGGCGTAGAGTGGCAGATAAGGGAACCACAGCTGGATCGTCAGGAACAGTGCCATGATGAGTCCGAACAGGACTACGGTGCGGTACCTCTGATGTCCCTCGGTTTCCTGTTCGCGGTTCCTGACATACAACGCAAAGCAGTACCCGGATACAGCGACAAGTATTGCTATCTGTAATCCAAGGAAGATATATCTGAGCGGAAGCGCCTCATATACACAGGCGGAATCTACCGTAAAGAGGACAGGTACGAAGATATTCAGTACGGCCGATGCCGTCAGGGCCGTTGCGACGACGAGGCCTGTCTGCTTCAGACCCCGGACAAATCTGCCTTTCGCATGGAGAAAGAAAAAGACACCGGCCGTCCATAAAACGATTCCCATTGCCATAACGGCGAAGTAAACGGTGGTAACGGCAAACAGGGCAAGCGGCAGCTTATAGTATTCGATGATGCCCCATGAACCGTCGATGATATAGTAAGCCAGCACTGCGAAAAGAAACCGCCTGTAGACTTTCCACGTAGTCTCCTCAAACGATTTGTTGCGATCTATCAGGATGTTAAGGTTCTCTAAGACCAGCACCAGTATGGCCAGAAGATCTATCGCAGCGTAATACATAAAACCTCAATTCTCTGTTCTTATCTGATCAGCCTTCGTTCGGTCCTTTAAGTCCCTCTGCATCGGTGGCTCTTGCCTTCATTTCCTCTATCTGCTTCATGACCTCCATGGGATCAGTGCGGCATGGTATGAGAATAGTATATCATAAGAAGATACGCTCTATGTGGCAGGAACCTGATAGTGACCGGCTCTCTGTTCCGTACCCTTTGAACGGTAGTATTCGGCTTTTGCCTGATACATCAGTCTGTCCGATTCCCTGACGACATCGTCGATGCTGTCATCACTGCCGCGGACCGCATAACCTGTCGAAATGTTGTAGCCTGCCGCGGTTACATCCTCATTGACCTTCTTTACGACATCCGAGATGACCTTCTCATCCGAATGCAGGAACAGTATCAGGAACTCGTCTCCGCCTAATCTGTATACGAGAGTCTTCTCGCCGGATGCTTTCATCATGCATTCGCCGATCGTCGTGAGCGCTTTGTCTCCTGCCTCATGTCCGAAAGAATCATTCAGGTCCTTAAGACCGTTCATGTCGATCGAGGCGGCGGCTTCAATACTCCTGTTATAGAAAATGCAGTCATCGTAATATGCCTGCCTGTTGAGAAGACCTGTCAGGGCATCTTTCCTGTTGTCGTTGGAATAGAGGATCAGATAGAACAGGACTCCGCTGATGATGAATGCTTCATTGAGCCTTATACCGCCGTACATGGAATCGAGAAGAGAACAGGACAGACAGAATATTGCGCTTGTCGGCACGATGAGCCTCTCGATGTTGCTCCTCTCGTAGAAATCCCTGAAGACGACCCACAGGAGCATGATCGCATAAAGGATCGGCACGGCGAAAGCGACATAACCAAGGGGACCCCTGTAAAAGACATAGTCATTGTCAAACCCGAATGCTATATCGGAGAAGAATGCGGTGCAGCTCGTCGCTAGTGTTATAAGAGCAGGGATCCAGTAGATAAACCTGCTTTTCCGGCGGTTAATGACGACCAAAAGGAGGCTCAGGGCTGCCACGGAACGCATCGTATAGCCGATAACGGATAAAAGGATCCTGAAGAACCTTAGTGACGGTTCTAATGCGCAGAGTCCCTCGATGATATCTTCAATGACAAGTATCAGAGTGCTCCACACTGTCAGCCAGAAATACCTGGTCTCAGTATTCCTGAAGTTCTTTCTCGGTCCGAGCTTGATGGCAAAGAGCAGGATAGTGCACAACGTCACCCAATGACGGCACAGTATATCAGATACCATGATCATCACCTGCCTTCCGATAGATCTCATGATCCGGATTGAGGGGACACAGCCCCATTCGTAAACATATTTTATCAGCTAAAAGGGCATTTCGCTCGGATATTGGGATACTTTTAAAAAAATAGTTACATTTAATACAATATGAAGGATGTGGGGGAGTGGTCCGGCCTCCGCCGGCAGGTCATTATTGAGGCTGCTCCCGCTGATCCTTATCGGGGAAGATGAGCACATCGTCGGGGATGAAGATCAGGACAGCCTTCGTATCGTGGACATCCTTTTCCTTGATGCCGACGCATGTAGCGTAGTCATAGCTGTATTTCCTGCCTTCTTCATTGATGCACATCTTATAGGATCTGACGCTCTTAACGACCGCATGATCGAGCACCTGGTTCCTTAAGACCACCAAAAAGAGCTTCTTTTCGAAGGGAACAGGGGGCATCTCCGCTCCAATGCCATCTGTGATCATCCTGATAAGGACATCGATAACGAACCCGACGAAAATACACGCAGCTACAATAGCACATGACAGGAGCAGTATGAGAAGAAACGTCACTCCTACGGGAAAAGGCTTCCCTTTCTCATGGGAAGTCTTTCCTTTCCGCTAAGCAGCCTTATTCCGGTATCCTTTCCTGTTGCCCATCTGTCCCTTATCTTTCAACCTTAAAGGCAGCTTTCCTGTATGTAAAATCTCCGATCTCGAACTTGTCCCCGGTGACCGGCTTTGCCATAACCCTGGATTCGATGAAATCCTCTGTAACAGTTACGAATATCTGCTTGCCGTCCCCTTCGACCAGGTAATATGCATTCTTGGCATCTGCGATCTGGTTAAATACCTCATCAGTTCCGAAAGGCGCATCTGTCAGCCATCCAAGGAGCTCTCCGAAAAGCTTCTGCCCCTTTGTACTCTTTTTCTTCGCCAGGAGAGGTGTTATGTCGGCATCAGGGTATTTGGCATATACGACAGCATCTTTCCTGCTCCTCAGCTTTCCTTCTTTTACGTAATCCTTCAGATCGATACTTTCCTTGATCACTGTCTTATCGAGCGCTTCCTCGTCATCCAGGAGATAATCGATACTGACATCCAATACATTAGATATAGCCTTGAGATTATCTATATCCGGGATCCCGTTTCCTGTTTCCCATTTTGTGACAGCCTGTCTTGATACACAGAGCTTCTCGGCCAATTCGGTCTGGGTCAGTCCTGCGTTCTTCCTGGCCTCTTTCAGTTTGTCTGCTAATGTCATATTATCCTCCGTCTGACCATCCCATATGGTCTTATTATACTCGGCATTCCTGCCTGTGACCTAACCATATTTCACTCACCCCGCATCCCGCAAGAAATGTACTGTAGCATGTATGCTACGGTCCGTGGCAAGGGAGGGATGACGTAAAAAGAGGGGTAGGGAGTTGTATTCTAAACGATGAACTTGCGTGAAAAAAATGCAGATTGGAACAGAAATATCATGTGAACATCTTGCGTTTTGATCGATAACCTGACTTCTGTTTGAACTCTTTCGTAATCATTTATTAAGCGAGGGAGTTAATCCCAAACAGATCATAGGGCTGCAACTGGATGATCTGAAGAATATAAAGTATCGGAATCCATTTGATCTTGATGCGTACATAAGATCTCAGATTACAGATGAGAAAAAGAGAGTATATATCTTTATCGATGAAATACAATTGGTTTCTGAAGTGAAGAATCCTTACGTAGATGATTTGGACGCCAGGATTACATTTGTCGATGTGGTCTTGGGTTTGATGAAGATAAAGAATACGGATATTTATATGACCGGAAGCAATTCGAAGATGCTATCTTCGGATATTCTTACACAGTTCAGGGAGATAAGACTGACAAGATCCTGACAGAAGAGGTATGTGAATGTCTGGTATCGAATTCATATGATATGCTTTTGCATTCCGGACCTGGTTTTTCTTTCGCAGTCGCATTTAATACAGCGTACGATAAACTGGATCCGTATTCTGAAGATTGCCCTGATTACAAAAGATTAGATTACTGAATACAGTAAGATCTTTCTTCTTGCACTTAAAGACAGATTCGGTATGCCAAAGAACAAAAAACATAAAAACAAGAAGGATAACGGATCCGCTGTTGATAAGGCGGCGGGTCAGGTTCCGGAGAGCAGGGAAGAGGGCAGGAATATCTTAATGCCTGAGGCGGAGCTGCTCCCGGCTCGTTTTATGTGTCATTACGTCCGCAGTCTTTACACGATATTCCTTATCCCTTCGCAGATCCTCCTGGCAACGAGGGGATTGTTCATAGTGTAAAGATGGATGCCCCTTATGTCGTTTACGAGAAGGTCGATTATCTGGCTGAGGCAGTATGACATGCCCGCATCGAAAAGGGCATCCTTCTTGTCTTCATAGCGCGAGATTATCTTCCTGAACCTCTCGGGGAATGAAGCATGACATAAGGTCACCATCCTCCTGATCTGCGCTGCATTTATGACAGGCATTACGCCCGGGATCACCGGTACGTCGATACCTCCGATCCTGCACTCTTCATGGAACCTGTAGAATCTCTCGTTGTCGAAAAAGAGCTGCGACAGGAGTACCTCCGCACCGGCATCGACTTTCTTCCTCAAACTCCTGATGTCGGAGACCACGCCCGCGGACTCGGGGTGGCACTCCGGATAGCATGCGCCGAGGAAGCAGAAATCGTTATCCTTCTTAAGGTAGGAGATGAGATCCGACGAGTGCGAAAAATCATTCTTGGCAGGAGCATTCGGGTTGGCGTCTCCCCTGAGGGCAAGGATATTTTCGATGCCTTCGGCCTTGAGGACTTCGGCAAACCCGTCGATCTCCTTCCTGTCGTAATGAAGGCAGGTGAGATGCACCACAGGCTCGATACCGTATTCGTACTTTATCTTTTTTGCCAGAGCGATCGTGCGGTTGCAGTTGGAGGATCCGCCTGCACCGAACGTCACGCTGATAAAGTCAGGATGAAGATCTGCCAGGATCTCCAGAGTCTCATCGATATTCTCGAGTTCCGCGTCTTTTTTGGGCGGGAATATCTCGAACGAAAGACATCTTTTCTTTCTGTATACCTGTGATACTTTCATCTCTTATCCTCTTATCTGTTTTGCTGCGGCAACGAGGTTCTTAAGGCTCCTGACCGTCTCCTCGTTGCCCCTTGTCTTGAGTCCGCAGTCGGGGTTTACCCAGAGCTTCGTGTCTTCGATCTTTGCTCTCATCTTGGTAAGTGCCGTAACTATCTCCTCGACTGAAGGGACACGGGGGCTGTGGATGTCATATACGCCGGGGCCGACCTCAGTCTTGAAGTTATTCGCCTTGAGCGAATCGAGGATCTGAAGATCGGAACGCGAAGCCTCGAAAGTGATGACATCTGCATCCATTGCATCGATCGCGGGGATTATGTCCGTGAACTCGCTGTAGCACATATGAGTGTGGATCTGGGTCCCGGGCTTTACCTTGCTGTGGACGAGCCTGAATGCGGGGATGGCGAAGTCGAGATACTCGCTGTACCAGTCGGACTTGCGGAGAGGGAGCTTTTCGCGCAGGGCGGCCTCATCGATCTGGATGATGCCTATGCCGTTTGCCTCGAGGTCGAGCACCTCATCCCTGATCGCAAGAGCGATCTGAAGTATGCTCTCTTTGATGGATATATCCTCTCTCGGGAAAGACCAGTTGAGTATCGTAACGGGGCCCGTGAGCATTCCCTTGACGGGCTTGTCCGTGCAGGACGCCGCATACTTCGACCACTCGACCGTGATAGGTGCCTTGCGCGAAATGTCGCCCCAGATTATCGGCGGCTTGACGTTCCTCGTTCCGTAGGACTGAACCCATGCCTTCTGCGTAAATACATATCCGTTCAGGTTCTCGCCGAAATACTCGACCATGTCATTGCGCTCGAACTCGCCGTGTACGAGAACATCGAGGCCGATCTCCTCCTGGAGCTTTATGCACTCCGCGATCTTCTCCCGGTTGAACTTTACATACTCCTCGCGGGACTTGAGGCCCTTTTTGAACTCCTGTCTGTTCTTCCTGACATCCTGCGTCTGCGGGAACGATCCGATCGTCGTCGTGGGGAAGAGGGGCAGGTTCAGGATCTCCTTCTGGATCTTCTCTCTTTCCTCAAAAGCCGGAAGCCTTACATAGTCCTCATCCTTTATGCCCGAAACCCTGGCGCGGACCTCCTTATCCTCGCTGTCCTTTCTCCCCTCGAAAAGCTTCTGATTATTCTTGAATACTTCGCTGTTCTCATAGTCCGTTCCGGCGATGGACGCGATCTCTGAAAGCTCAGTGAGCTTCTCCTCGGCGAATGCGAAATGTCTGCTGTAGTCCTCGGGCAGCGCCGTCTCGCTCCTAAGTGTATAGGGAACGTGAAGGAGTGAGCAGGATGTGCCGAGAACGACATCTGATACGCCGAGTTTATCGATCGCTGCCAGAGTCTTCTTATAGTCATTTCTCCAGATATTCTTACCGTTTACGAGTCCCGCAAAGAGAGTCTTGCCTTCGGGGAAGCCGTATGTCTTTATGAGCTCGGCGGTCTTTCTTCCCTCGAGGAAGTCGAGACCTACCGCATCGAAGTCGAGTGCCGTTACTTCCTTATAGATGTCCCTGATATCTCCGAAATATGTCTGAAGGATGATCTTAATACCGTTCTTATTTTTGAGGATGATGCCGTAGATCTCCCTGAACAGTTCGATGTCGGATGCATCAAGATCCTTGACGAGGGAAGGCTCGTCGAACTCGATGAAACCTGCGCCCTTTGAAGCGAGAGCGGATATGAGCTTTACATATTCTCCGGTGAGTGCGGAAGATACGTCTGATGCTGTCTTCGATCCGGTGAACCTTGCGAGCTTAAGGAATGTGAAAGGTCCTATGAGAGCAACTTTTGTCTCTACGCCGAGCTCCTTTGCTTCGATATATTCGTCAATGGGCTTGGTGCCTGTAAGGCTGATAACCGTATCGTCATCGATCTCGGGTACGATGTAGTGGTAGTTGGTGTTGAACCACTTCTTCATGGCGAGTGCCTTTACGTTGCCCTTGTCGCCCTGATAGCCTCTTGCTGCCGCAAAGTATGTCTCGAGATCAGAAAGTCCGAGATCCTTATATCTCTGCGGGATAACGTTGAAGAGAAATGCCGTGTCGAGAACGTTGTCGTAGAAGGAGAAGTCGTTGGAAGATATATATGTAATTCCTGCTTCCTTCTGCGTGAGGAGGTTTTCCTCCCTGATGCTTTTCGCTGTCGCGAGAAGTCCTGCTTCGTCGAGCTCGCCCTTGAAGAACTTCTCCGATGCGAACTTTAGCTCCCTGTCCTTACCTATTCTCGGATAACCTGTGACCGATGTTTTCATTTTGTATTTCCTCCGTGTGCGTATTCGTTTTATGGTTGTGAGTATAAGCCTACTGATCTGGTAGGTAAAATACATATAACCATCGGTTGTCTATAGATAAAATCTATGGTTGAAGGTATAATTGAGGAGTAATCTATCTTTAAGGAGACCGTCCCATGACCCTCAAACAGCTTCAGTATGTAGTAACGGTGGCCGAAGAAGGCAACATCACCGCCGCAGCCAAAAAGCTCTTTATAGCCCAGCCGAGCCTTACTTCGGCTATACGTGAACTTGAGAGTGAAATGGGGATAGTGATCTTCATGAGATCGAATAAGGGTATCAAGCTGACGTCCGAGGGCGAAGAGTTTCTGGGTTACGCGAGGCAGGTGCTCGACCAGACGGAGCTTATCGAGGAAAGGTATGCCGGCAAGCAGTCAGGCAAGCTCAAGTTCTGCGTCTCTTCGCAGCATTATTCATTTGCGGTCGAAGCTTTTGTGGAGCTATTGAAGAGGAGCGGCGCAGACAGATATGAATTCCATATGAGAGAAACGCAGACATTCAACATAATAGATGATGTTGCACATCTGCGGTCAGAGGTAGGTATCCTGTATCTTAATAAGTTCAATGAGGAAGTTATCAGAAAGACGCTGAAGGATAACAACCTGTCATTTGTTCCGCTCTTCAGGGCCGAGCCGCACGTCTTTATCGGAAAGGACTCTCCGCTCGCCCGTAAAAAGACGCTGACTCTAGAAGACTTAAAGCCCTATCCGAGACTGTCCTACGAGCAGGGAAGCCACAACTCCTTTTACTTCTCGGAAGAGATCCTGAGCACCGTTGACTGCGACAGGGAACTGGTCGTTCTCGACCGCGCCACGCTGTTTAATATGCTCATCGGCCTGAACGGTTATACGATCTGCAGCGGCGTCATCAACGAGGAACTCAACGGTCCGAATATAATCGCAAAAAAGCTCAAAGTCGACGATTATATGGAGATAGGTTACATCATCCCGGGTTCCATAAGACCTTCACATCTGACAATGGAATATATAGATATATTAAGATCGCTCACGGCGTGATGTGTTGCGGGATGAGCCTCCCTCAGAGGTCTTTCTCTTCCGATTCCCAGATAAGCTCCTCCAGAGTCTGGTACAGACGCTCAGGCTCGACAGGCTTGGTGAGGTGTGCATTCATGCCCACCTGCAGCGAGCGCTGGACATCTTCGTCAAACGCGTTGGCAGTCATGGCTATGATGGGGACCGCGGCCGCATCGGATCTGTCGAGGGCACGTATCTTTTCAGTTGCTTCCAGTCCGTCCATTTCAGGCATCCTTATATCCATAAGTATCGCGTCGTAATATCCGGGCTCATGGGATGAGAATTTTCCGAGGGCGATCTTTCCGTTTTCGGCGTGATCGATCACGGCGCCCTTGACCTTGAGGAGTTCCTTCATGATCTCCGCATTTATCAGTACATCCTCTGCCAGGAGGATATTCCTGCCGGTGAGTTCCACACGTTTCTTTTCGCGGAATAGAGACATATTGTTCTTGCGTGCGATCCTCTCGAATTCACCTATGACATTTGAAGCAAAGAGCGGCTTTGCAAGGAAACTGTCTACTCCGATGTGGAGAGCCTCGTCCATGATCTCATCCCAGTTGAAAGACGTCAGGATGATTATGGTTGTCTCTTTGCTGTACAGGCTGCGTATCTGTTTCGCGACTTCCACACCGTCCATACCAGGCATCTTCCAGTCGAGCAGGACAAGATTATACGGCTCGTGCTTGGTATGCTGTACCTCGAGCATATGAAGCGCAGTCCTGCCGTCGAGACATGTGTCTGCCTTGATGCCGGCTTCGTCGAGAACGATCCTCGCATGCTCTGCCGCGATCTCTTCATCATCGACAACGAGAACGCGCATATCGTTCGGATTTATGAAAAGGTCATCGACGCTTTCCTGATCGCAGTTATTGAGTGTGACTATAACCGTAAATACTGTTCCGACACCCTTTTCCGATTCGACTGAGATCGATCCGTTCATGATGTCAACAATGTTCTTCGTTATGGCCATGCCGAGTCCGGTACTGCCGTACTTATTGGTCCTTCCGTTAAACTCCTGTGTGAAGGTATCGAAGACTTTCGGAATGAAAGATTCATCCATTCCTATACCGGTGTCCTTTATCGTGAACTTCAGAGTACTCTTGTCTTCATATACGGCTGTCCTCTCAACGATCAGGGTTACGTCGCCGGGGGCATCGGTAAACTTGATGGCATTGCTGAGGATGTTGATCAGGACCTGCTTGAGCTTCATATCATCTCCGATATATGAATCGGATACGCCTCCGTAGACCTTGCATTCATATCTCAGACCCTTGTCGCTGCACTGCGTCATGACCATGACATTGATCTGCTCGAGGAAGGACCTGAATGAGAATATCTCATTTCGAAGGACCATCTTTCCTGATTCGATTCGGCTCATGTCGAGGATGTCATTTATGAGTCCCAAAAGGTGTCTTGCACTTCCTCCGATCTTCTCGAGATATTCTCTCGTATCCTGATCGAGGCTTTCTTTCCTGAGCGCAAGACTGTCCAGTCCGATGATGGCATTCATGGGCGTTCTGATCTCATGGCTCATATTGGACAGGAATGCAGTCTTTGCCTTGTTGGCTTCCTCTGCTGCAGCAAGAGCCTCTGCCAGCGCACGGCTCCTGGCCATATCTTCTCTCATCTCGGCATCTATATTCGTCAGTCCGAGTCCGATGGCATGGACTATATGGTCATCGCGGTCCTCGGCGTGACGGACGCCTGCCATCCTGATCATCTCATAGTAATCCTCGCCGTCCCTGTGGACCAGGTATCGGAATGCAATGATAGGCTTGTCTGCAAGTTCCTTCCTGATATTATCCGGATCTATGAACTTAAGGAAACCCTCCCTGTAAGCCTCGTCGACAGCATGCTGAGCATAACTGCCGAAACGTTCGAGATAAGGGAAACGGACTCCCACGGGAGACTGATGCCTGTCGTCGGGATCGGCACGATAGCAGACACATTCATCAAGATCAAGATCGACATGATAGACGCTCCTGTAGTCAGAGGCGAGTGCGGTTATCATCTTGTCCTGCTGCTCACGCCTGACCTGTTCGCTTATAAGCTGTTCCTTGAGATTGCTCCGTTCCTTAAGATCATGCTGTTCGGTGATATCCGCGATGAAGACATAATATATACCGCCGTAGTTATCAGTCTCGGTATAATGTCCGTAATCATCCACCCAGCGGACGGCACCGTCCTTGCGGATAATGCGGTACTCAACATGATCCATATTCTCGCTGCTCATCCTTATCTGATCATTTACCGAATCGGAAACAGCTGCATAATCATCGGGATGGAGCATGCCCTTGAACGTATTGCCGGTAAGGGTTCTGAAATCATCAGCGTCATCACATCCGAACAGGCTGATGACCGCATCATTGGCATATATGATCTCCTCATCACCTTCGGCCTTATAGATGAGGAAACCACCCGGCATATGCCGTCCGAGCTGTCTGATGATATCCATTGTCTGTTCATTCAGATCGAAGTTCTTTCCAAACATGTGACTGCTCCTGTTATAACCCTGTAGGATAGTAGTTGATGATCTTTCTGAGACTGATTCTGTGGCTGTCCCTGAATCTGTCCCCTCGAATATCATTATATCATGTATATAAAGAATACTTGACCTTTTTATCCGGGCATGGCAGGTGAAGAGCCGAGGTGAACTTGATTACGCCAAAGCGGTATTCTATCATGAAAGAAGGATGAGACTTTCAGGTGTGTGGTCTTTTCGAGAAGACCGGTAAGTAAATGATAAGTAATAGTGAGGCGGAAGATCATGGAGAGGAATTATTGGCTCGACGGAATCATGGGAGTAGTGACAGGTGATGCACTTGGGTGTCCCGTGCAGTTCCTGTCCAGGAGCAGGATCGCTCAGCGTCCTCAGGGACCTGTGACCGGCATGGAAGGATACGGTACGTACAATATGCCTGTAGGGACTTGGACGGATGACGGCAGTATGACGCTGGCAACGTTGTCGAGCCTTATCGTGAAGGGTGGGGTGGATCCTGAGGATATCATGACCCAGTTTGTGAGATGGGAATTCGAGGGAGAGTATACGCCTTTCGGTGAGGCTTTTGATGAAGGGAATACTTGCTCTTCGGCGATCTTCAATTTTAAGAGGGACGGGGATATCAGTACCTGCGGCTGCAGGAGCGAAAGCTCAAACGGGAACGGGTCGCTGATGAGGATCCTGCCCGCATGCCTGTACTACTGTTCTAAGCAGAAGGGATCCGGGATCACGGATGAAGAGGCGATCGAAGGGATCCATACGATAAGCAGCCTGACCCACGGTCACTTAAGGAGTCTTATCGCCTGCGGGATGTATTACTTCATGGTGAAGAATATCGTTGAGGGTATTGGGGCAGATGGCAGACATCAGCTTACTGCCTTGCTTCAGGCCGGGATAGATGAAGGCATGAAGTTTTACGGGAAGGATCCGGACAGCAGGGAGGAGCTCGCGCTTCTTGGAAGGCTTACTGATCTCAGTGTCTTCAGGCAGACACCCGCAGAAGAGATCAGGTCTTCAGGTTATGTAATAGACACGATCGAGGCTTCGGTATGGTGTCTGATCACGACGGATTCATTTGAGGAGTGCCTGCTGAAGGCAGTGAACCTCGGCGATGATGCCGATACGGTCGGAGCGATCGCGGGAGGTCTTGCAGGACTGTACTACGGATATGAGTCTATTCCCGCTGAATGGCTGTCGGTGATACGCAGCAGGGAGTGGATCGAGGAACTCTGTGATAAAGGAAATAACGCCTTCCGTCTTGAGTGACGGGAGGCGTTGTCTTAGTTTTGATGATATCTGTGTTCCGGTAGGTAAGGGATGCGGATCAGGGGAGCCCGGGAGTCCGATTCAGCCGCTGCGGGAATCTTTTCATCCCGAATGTGCGTTTTCTGACAGTTTGGGATGATATTTCAGACTGTTTTTCATCCCCAATGGGTGCTTTTCGGTGATTTGGGATGAAATCGCAGAAGACTTTTTCATCCCAAATGGGCGATTTCCGGTAATATGGGATGAAATCGAGGGAAGCTTTTCACTCCAAATGGGCGATTTCCGAGTTGTGCCCATATAATGGTGTAAATTCAAAACAAAGAAAAATGAGTCATTTCTGACCCTGTATAATGTTTGTTAACCACAACAAATAAATAAACAGGAGGTTCAAAAATGGCTCAAATCAATCTTACCTTATCGGAGAAG
>JAFXMZ010000017.1 GCA_017529925.1 Clostridiales bacterium | reverse complement strand
TGCCCCGAGATAGTTGTATATGATGAAGACGGAGACGCGCTCAAGGCGGATGTCGATTACACTGTACAGTATTTCGACAATGTTAAGCACGGAGAAGCATCTGTTGTTATAAGTGCTGCAGGCAATACGTCAGGTTCAAAGACAGTAACGTTCAATATCAAATTCGGTGACAACATATGTGATAATCTTGCGAATGACGGACTTATAAGATTCGTCGAAAATCTCTATAACGTTCTCTATGAGAGAGAAGGCAGCAGGGATGAAGTAGTAGGATGGGTCACGAGGCTCTACAACAAGGAGTATTCGGGCAAGGATGTGGCTCTGGCATTCTTCTCCGGACAGGAGTTCGAGCTCAAGGATTACACTGACCAGAAGTTCATCGAAGTCGTTTATAAGGCGCTTCTCGGAAGAGATGCAGATTCGCAGGGTCTTTCCGACTGGGTAAAGAACCTTTCGAGCGGAAACTTCAAGCGCTCTGATGTAGTAGCGGCATTTGCAGATTCGCCTGAGTTCATCTCGCTTTGTGAGATCTACGGTATTGCATCCGATTCGACCAAGACAGGAAGAAATACTTCAGGTGATATCTCTGCCTTTACAGAGAATGCTATCGCGGAAGTATCAGACACTGGAGATCAGCTCATGATCTACGGATGGAATGATGAGTTCCCCGGTCTTGTAGACAAGTACTGGGGAGGATCCTATGAGAAGGTCCTCACCGAGTCCAACTCCTATCAGGCAAAGCTCGACCAGGTCCTTGCTTCCGGAGAGGAAGCACCTGACCTTTTCGTCTGCGATGCCGACTATGCGAGCAAGTATATGAATTCCAACGAGACGATCTGCATCAACGATCTCGGCATCGCCTACAGCGAACTGACACAGATGTACACATATACTCTTCAGTTTGCCGCTGACGATCAGAATGTCATCAAGGGCCTCGCATGGCAGGCATGTCCATGCGGAGTCTTCTATAACAGGACCGTCGCGAAAGAGACTCTCGGCGTGTCGGAGCCTGAGGAGGTCCAGCCTTATTTCGCAACATGGGATGCATTCATGCAGACAGCACAGCAGGTCTCCGATGCCTCCGGCGGACAGAAGAAGATCGTATCCGGCAGTGATGACATCTGGAGAGCAGTCCTCAACTCGCGTTCCACGGGATGGATCGTCGACGGTAAGGTAAATATCGATCCCGTTATGGGTCAGTATTTTGATATGGCAAGAACACTTCACGATAACGGCCTGACTTTTGAGACAAGCCAGTGGGGCGATGCATGGACAGCCAATATGGCCAATGAGTCCGTATTGTCATACTGGGGTCCCATGTGGCTCCTGAACTTCTGCATGGGCTTCCAGGACGGCTCCAATCCCACTGCAGGTGAGTGGGGTCTTGTAAAGGCACCTAACGGTTATTTCTGGGGCGGTACATGGATGATGGCATCCAAGTACTGTGACATGAAGGCATCTTCTGCAGCGATCATGAGGGCGATCGCGATCGATGAGAACAATCTCCGCGACATGACGAAGACAGGCGAATTCGTCAATAACGTAGCCATCATGACGGAGCTCGCATCCGATCCCGGTTATTCGGTAGATTATCTTGCCGGTCAGAATCCCGCAGCGGTGCTCCTGGCATCTGCGACATCTATCGACAATTCGACGGTCGGACCCAACGATCAGGAGATCAATGACGCATTCCAGTCAGTCGTTACGTCATACCTGGCAGGTGAGATAGGATCTGTATCCGAGGCAGAAGCGGTATTTGCAGAGAATGTCGCTGCACTGGGCATAGTCTGATCCGGTATTACGGAGTTTCAAAGGCATTAGTCTTAAGAAGTTGTCGACTGGTGGTGCTCATCCAAGGAAGTTGCTACTGCCACCTTTGGCGTACGCCCTGTCATATGTATATCTGTTGAATAACTGCCTGTCCTGTAGCGGCAGATCAAAAGAACCCGGAGCAAATCTGCTCCGGGTTCTTAGTTCGCGCTTTATCTGAAGTATCAGACTTCGTTGAACTTGCGGCCGCATTCGCAGCGGACCTTGGAGATGTTATGAGCTCCGCAGGCGGGACATGTCCAGTCTGCGATCGAAGGTCTGTTGCCCAGGCTCGAAGGAACCTTCCTCTTACGCTGGGGCTTTGCTGTATCAACAGCTTCCTCAACAGCTTCTTCTGCTTCTTCCACTGCCTCCTCGACCTTAGGTGCGAAAGGAGATGTCTGTGCCTTCGCAGCTGCTATGGCTTCCGACAGGGAACTCTTACCATTCTTGCCGTGGGCAGCAGGAGCGTGCTCAGCGGGTGCTGAAGCGATGCCGGGAGCTGCATGAGCGGGCGCAGAATGAGAGGGAGCCTCATGTCCGACAGGCTCTTCCTCTTCGGAAGCGCCGAGGGGCTTGAATACACTATGGTTGCCTACCATTATGGAAGGACCGGGAGTGAGAATACTGTCGTCATCCTCTTTCTTAAGAGGAGCAGGCTGGATCGCATTTGCAAAAGGAGAAGGTCTGGAATGCTTCTCTTCCTGTTCCTCAGGTTCTTCTGTCTTGAGAGGAGCAAAAGGTGAAGGCTTCTCATTCTCAGCCTTCATAGGTGCGAAAGGAGAAGACTTCTCTTTCTTCGGAGCTGCAAAAGGCGAATTCTCGTTATTAGCGGGAGCAGCAAAAGGTGAATTCTCTTCCTTCTTCTGCGAAGCAAAGGGAGAAGATGAATCCTGTACGGGAGGAAGGAAAGGAGATACAGTCATGCTGTCGTGCTTAGCGGGGGCAGCAAAGGGAGATGTCTTCTCTGTCTCTTTCTTAAGAGGCGCAAAGGGCGACTGCACTTCTTCGTGTGTTCCCATGGGAGTAAAGGTGAAAGATGCGCCCTTCAGTGTCTCAGGGACGGGGAGCTCTTCCTTTTCTTCCTCTGCGGCTGCCTTGGCAGCAGGGAATCCCTTATTGAGAGGTTCCTTCTTCAGAGGGAGCTTCTCTTCAACCTTCTCTTCAGCTTCCTCTACGGCCTTCGCGGGCTCATGAGCGATCTCTTCTGCCTTTTCTTCGATCTCGGCTTCTTTCTCTTCGATCTTCTCTTCTGCGATGATCTCTGCTGCAGGTGCCTCTTCGGCCGGTGTCTCAACAGTCTCTTCTTCCTCTTCCTCAGGCTCCTCGCTTACGGGAGCAGGTGCAAAAGGTGAGGCTGCTGCAGATGCGATAGCGGGTGCTTTCGTGGCTGCGGGAGCTGCTTTCTTCGCCTTGGGAGCGGGCGCATGTTCTTTCTTGGAGGCGACGGACTGTGCGAATGCCGAAGCACGCTCGGCTTTCTTCTCTTCCTCCTCCTTCTTTGCAGCTGCTTCTGCAGCTTTCTCCTGAGCTTCAAACATCTCGAGGAGTATTACGGCAGCATTCTCGGTATTGTTGTCGATGGAGCAGATAAGATTGCCGCCCCACTTGATGAGCAGTCCGAGGAATCCTATGAATATGCCTCCGGGGATAAGTATCAGAGCCAGCCCAAGATTCTTCATCATGGTAAATCCTGCGATGATCATTGCCACACCGGCGAGGATGCATACATACATCCCTATGCCTGCGAACTTCATCAGAGAATCCCGCGAGGATCCGTAGTACTGTCTCGAGTTGCTGTAATTATTCTTCAATTCACCCGACTTCATATCATTGCCTCCCAATAATATATATCCAACAACAAGAATATCGAAAAACAGTGCTATTAGTCAACTTTATTTATGGTAATTTATTAATTTTTTATTAGTTTTTTGTCATTGAAAAAGGAGAGGGCGCCGGTGACCATACCGCGGGAAGCGGCGGAGCCTGTCACGGCGAAAGACGGGTGAAAATGAAATGTGTACCATTAATCGTACTGCCAATGCCGGCCCTGTGCTGTCGGATGTTGCGGGTAGGTGGGTCTTGTGGTTTATCGATCCGATGCACAGGGCAGATGGCAGCATATGAAAGAACGGAGGAATCCGTTCGGACAGATGTCGGTGATCAGGCAGCCTTCCTGACAGGACCGGAAGAGGTCAGCCTCGGTGCTGCGGCTCCGGCTGCCGCAGCAGCGGGGCCTGCCCTGAGAGGCACGTTTGACGGGGAAGGCCTGGAGGGAGCAGGCAGGTGACGCGGAGCGACAGAGGCATGCCTTACGTTCCTGCAGGATCCTTCGGCATCGAACTCTCTCCAGAAGTCGAATGCATCGGAGATGCACTTATAGAAAACTGTTGCAAAGAATATAAGTATAAAGAGGTCACATAGTGTCATATTAATGTCTCCCTTCTCGATCAACAAGATCAAATGTTCTTTTTATGAGGGGAGTATAACACGGTTTTAGGGAGATTAAAAGGACACAAGTGACATTTTTCAGAAAAATCGAACAAAAACAGAACAAAAAAGATACATCAGAGTCCTGATGCATCTGTCCCGTACGGGTCTGTTTTTATGTGTTGCGGGTGAGATCACCGGGATCAGAGCCTTGACGCACCTATCCTGTCGGCCCCCGCTTCTACCATGGCGGTGGCAGTCTCCTTATCCCTGATCCCGCCTGCGGCCTTGACGCGGACGGAGCTTCCGCAGGTCTTTCTCATGAATGAGACATCTTCGATGGTGGCGCCGGCCGGACCGAATCCCGTGCTGGTCTTGATGAAGTCCGCTCCCTGAACGGTAACGATATGGCACAGTGCGAGCTTCTCGGCACGTGTAAGATAACATGTTTCGATTATCACCTTGAGAAGGGCTCCCCTGGAGTGGACCGCATCGGCTATGACTTTTATCTCATCGGCAACCCTGTCGAGCTTTACGCTCTTGACCATGTTGACGTTTATGACCATGTCGATCTCGGAAGCGCCGTTGTCACAGGCCTCGAGAGCTTCGAACTTCTTGACGGACGTTGTCTGGTATCCGTTCGGGAATCCGATGACGGTGCATATGGCGATCCTTCCCGCGGATTCCTCTGAGGCTGTCCTTACGAAGCAGGGAGGAACGCATACGGAGGCGCAACCCTCGGATACGGCTCTCCTGACGAGATCCCTTATGTCGTCTTCGGTCGCCGTTACCTTGAGGTTCGTAAGGTCGACGCGGCTCATTATGTTCCCGGGATCCGGCTCATTCGAGAAGACGGGAGGGGTAAATATCCTTTTCGACGGGGACGTCATCAGGGCTGTAAGGACTGTCGACGAAACATTGTCCAGCCCTGCGAGCACCCCGAGGTTATGAGGGCAGTCGTATCCCTGCCCGTAAATGAGCAGAGGAACATTCTCCCGCGAGTGATCCGTCGATTCCGTCGAAGGGTCGCATCCGTGATCGGCCGTTATGATAAGAAGATCATCCTCTCTCATCAGCGAAAGGAACTTCCCGAGCGCATCGTCGAACTCGTGCATGGCCGAAGCATATCCGGGTATGTCGTTCCTGTGCCCGTACTTCATGTCAAAGTCGACAAGGTTGACATAACACAGGCCGCTAAAATCGCGGTCGGACATCTCGAGGAGTTTCTCTATTCCCTCCGTGTTCGATGAGGTCGGGATCGCCTCGGTTATCGATCTCCCGGCGAAAAGGTCGTATATCTTTCCTACGGAGATAACGTCATATCCCGTCTCCTTCAGTATATCGAGCATGTTTGTCCCCGGGCACTGGAGAGAGAAGTCATGCCTTCCCGCAGTCCTTGTGAAACTGCCCTTTTCTCCGGTGAAAGGTCTTGCGATGACGCGTCCCACGGCATGTTCGCCGGTCATCAGCTCACGCGCCTCGCGGCAGTATCCGTAGAGCGTCTCGAGAGGGACGATGTCTTCATGGGCAGCTATCTGCAGGACGCTGTCAGCCGATGTGTATACGATCAGGTCTCCGGTCTTCATATGTTCCTCGCCGAAGTCCTTTATGACCTCGGTGCCGCTGTACGGCTTATTGCAGAGAATGCCTCTTCCGGTTATCTTCCGGAGTCTTGAGATCACGTCTTCAGGGAATCCGTCCGGGTATGTGGGAAGGGGCTTTGAGGAGATCACCCCGGCCATCTCCCAGTGGCCTGTCGTCGAATCCTTTCCGGCCGAAAGCTCGATGAGCCGTGCGTAAGAGCCGAGGATCGGGGGGAGATGTTCCTGCGAGGCGATATAGGACGTGATCCTCGGGTCATCATGACCGTCGATGTTGAGGAGGCCCATACGGCTCAGATTGGGAAACGGCCTGTCCGAATCCGACAGTACCGCAGCCAGTGTGTTGCTGCCTTCATCGCCGAAGGACGCCGCATCCGAAGCGCCTCCTATACCGAAACTGTCGAGAACGACGAGAAATACACGTTTTGCCATGGGGATACCTCCGATCTTATATACGGATTATACCGCACAAGGTACATAAGAACCAAAAAACGGCACCGTTATCTTATACAAAGGGCATAAAGCCGCGAACGTGTTTTTCGACGGTTTATATATTATAATCTGCATGTACCAAGAATCGATCGAAAGACACAAAGATATAAATGAGAAAGCAGTTCAAGATACTTCAGGCGGTATCGTTCACAGACCGCCGGATAAGATTTGTCTCCGCGGCGCTGTTCGTGGTGCTGATGCTTTCTTTTATATTTCTGAATACCGGGCTTTACAGCGATACATACGTTTCGGACTGCATCGGAACGAGACTCGAGCGTAACGGCAATATCAACGGTACGCCTCTCGTACAGCGCTTTGTCCCGGGCAAGAGCCACGTAAGCTATATCCAGATACATCTCACGGACTGTTCAGGCGACAGGGGACAGATCGTCTTTACTGTCGAGGACAGGAGCGGAGCGGAGCTTTATTCCGAGGAGGTCGAGATCGCCTCTATAAGAGGTGATGACGCATATCTCAAGTTCGACGTCGACCTTCACCTCAAGCCTGGAGGAACATATTACTTCAAGGTCATGGCGAAGGATGCCGACATGTGGCATATCCCGAAGGTATGGCTGTCGAACAATGTAAAGGATGAGATAAGGGACGTTGTATACAGCGGACAGCCTGCTGACAGGCGCCTCCAGACGAATACGGAGATCGGATATGTGCAGTTCCACACGGGCGCATATACGCTTTCGATAGCATGTATCCTTATCTCGGGATGGACGATCCTGCTGAGGCTCAAGCTCGACGAGGATACGAGGCGGAGGATCTGCGGGATCATAATGGGCGTCATGCCTCTTGTCATGTTCATCGTCGCCGAGTGCCTCAATGACAGTTCCGTCTTCAGGAAGACGCCGATCGTATGGATAGTCAACTATATCCTCTATGCCGCGATCTACTGGATCTTCTTCGCGATAACGAACCATCTGAGGTTTACGGTACTCTTTTCGAATATCCTCATCTTCATCATCGCCATCATCAATTACTACAAGATCGAGTTCAGGGGAGAGCCGTTCTCATTCTCCGATATCGTGTCGTTCAAGACAGCGATGAACGTTGCTTCGGAATATACGATCGGACTGAGGTATATGATCGTCACGACAGGCTGCGTATTCATCCTGATCACGGCGGTCGTTTCGAGGTTCAGATACAGCATGAAGAAGATCAGGTTCAGGGTCATCGCCGGAGTGCTGAGCCTGTCCGTCCTCGGCCTTCTTGTCGCGGCCCTCTTTAATGCCGACAGATACAGCGCATCCAAGAATTCGCTCATGCAGAAGCTCGGTATCGTCAACAATGTATGGAACCAGCCGAAAAACTACACCGACAACGGGCTTCTTGTCGCGATAACGATGAACGCCAAATACCTGACTGTCGATCCCCCGTCCGTCTATTCACTCGAGAATATGGAGGACGTTACGGCTGATATACACGACAACTACGGCGCCGTCATGATATCGGGCGATCTGCTCGATGAGTCCGCTCGAAAAGCACCTGTTCCGGAAGCCGGCAAGCTCCCTAACGTGATCGTCATCATGGACGAGTCATATTCTGATTTCTCACAGTTCGGGGATATAGAGTTCACCGAGGAATATGCACCCTTCATATCGTCACTCGCTGATGATCCGAATGCGATAAAGGGCGAACTTCATGTATCGACTTTCGGAGGCGGAACAGCCAATTCCGAATTCGAGTTCCTGACGGGAAATACCATGATCGGAATGCCTCAGGGCAGCATTCCCTATCAGCAGTATATAGACCACGAGACAGGTTCCCTGGCGAGGACGCTGGACAACATCGGCTACAAGTCGATCGCCGTCCATCCCTACCTCGGGAGCGGATGGAACAGGCCCGCAGTCTATGAATATATGGGTTTCGATGAGTTCCATGACATCGAGGATTTCCAGGATGCCGAATATATAAGATCCTATATCAGCGACATGTGTTCTTTCAAAAAGGTGACGGAGCTCTACGAGCAGAACAAGAAAGAGGATCCCGACAGGCCGCTGTTCATCTTCAATGTCACCATGCAGAATCACGGCGGATATACGAAGACATATGAGAATTTCGAGCCGGACGTATTCTATGCGGCGGAGCCCGGAAGGTATACCGAGGCCGAGCAGTATTTCTCAGTGGCACACAACACGGATGCTGCCGTAGAGTACCTCGTGGATTATTTCAGCAAGTGCGGCGAACCGACTATCATCTGCTTCTTCGGCGATCACCTGCCCTCATTCAAGGACGGATTCTACGAGAATATCCTGGGCGTTAAGTCTACGTCTGATCTCGGTCCTGCCGAGATGGAGAAGATGTATACGACCGACTTCTTCATCTGGGCAAACTATCCCATCGAAAAGGGTGAGGCGGAGCACGTTTCGCTCAACTATCTGTCGACCCTGCTGATGCAGACAGCCGGCATCCCGCTTACCGAGTATCAGCTTTTCCTGACCGTCATGTACAGGCTGTATCCGTCAATCACGACGATAGGCATCTGCGATTTTGACGGATCGTATCTCGGCGGTTCCGAGATACTCAAGGAACTCGATATATGGAATTACTATGCAGTACTTGAATACAATAACGTCTTCGAGAAGGAAGACCGTCTGAGCGCATTCTTCGACTATCCTATGTCGATGGCAGAGGATATCGATCCCGACGCCGCATCCGCAGGGGAGGAAGCCGGAGCGGAGGAGTCGCCTGACGAAACGGAAGGATGAAACAGAAATGGAAAACAGTGAAGAAAAAGAGATATCATTTACCGACCTTGACCTGTCGCCCGAGATAATGAACGCACTCAGGAAGATGGGTGTCAAACGCCCCACTACGGTCCAGCAGAAAGCGATCCCGCTCCTGATGGATAACCTGAGCCTCATCGCAAAGGCACCTACGGGAACCGGAAAGACATTCGCATTCTCGATCCCGATGCTCGAGTATCTCGACATGAACTCGAAGGACATCCAGGGCCTCGTCCTCTGCCCTACGAGAGAGCTCGCTCTCCAGATCACGTCGGAGATAAGGGGACTTGCCAAGTATATAAAGGGTTTCAACACATGCGCGGTTATCGGAGGCCAGAGCATGAATGTCCAGGCCGACAAGCTCCGCAGGAATCCGCAGATCGTCGTGGCAACCCCCGGAAGGCTCCTGGACCTCATCTCCAGGAGAATGATAGATGTCGGAAATATCTATACACTCGTCCTCGACGAGGCCGACGAGATGCTCAAGATGGGTTTCATCAGGGACATCAAGAGGATCATATCGCTTACTCCTTCCGACAAGCAGATGGCACTGTTCTCTGCGACGATGCCCAGGGAGATCCAGGACATCACATGGCAGTTCATGGAAGGAGCAGCCGAGATCGATGTAATGCCCAAGGCACAGGATCACCCCGACATAGATGAGTTTACGGTCTCCGTTCCCGAGAAGGACAAGATAAGGATGATCCTGAAAATCATCGACACCGGCAAGTTCCGCAAGGGGATCGTCTTCTGCAATACGAAGCGCCAGACCGAAAAGGTCGCGGGCAAGCTCGAGATCGCAGGCATCAAGTGCGACATGCTCCACGGTTCGGTCTCGCAGAGCAGGAGGAACCGCGTCATGGACGCTTTTCGAAAAGACAAGTTCGACGTACTGATCGCCACGGATGTAGTTGCCAGGGGAATAGACGTCGATGATATAGAGATAGTATTTAATTATGACATCCCGAACGAGAACGAGTTCTATCTTCACAGGATCGGACGTACGGCAAGAGCGGGGAAATCCGGAACGGCAGTTTCGCTCGTATCGTTTACCGAGAGGAGCCGCATGGAGGAGATCGTCAGATATACGGCATGCGACCCGACTGACCTCGGCGACGGTTCGGAGATAACAGCCTCATTATTTACAAAAAAACAATGAATATGAGATAATCGTGCCCTCTTTTTATTGTAGAATCATATCGTAGCACGTATATTGGGAGGATGCGATGATGGCCGTTTTAACTCTTGACTGGAAGAAGTATGAAGAAGTCGCCGTAAGAGCGGCCGAGGAAGGTGCAGTCCTTCTCAGGAATGACGGTGCGCTTCCCGCAGCGAAAGGGACTAAGGCAGCACTCTTCGGGAGGATGCAGTCCAATTACTACAAGAGCGGAACAGGCTCGGGCGGAATGGTCAATACGGGCCATGTAACGACGATCCTCGAAGGCCTCGACAACGATCCCGACATAATCCTCGATGAGAAGACAAAGGAACTCTATGCGTCGTGGAATGAGACGCATCTTGTCGATCCCGGCCTCGGCTGGGGCAAGGAGAGATGGTCCCAGGACGAGATGCCTCTTGATGAGGCTTTTGTTGAAGATGCAGCTTCGAGATGTTCTCTCGGCATTATGGTCATCGCGAGGACCGCAGGTGAGGACAGGGATAATTCGGCAGAGCCGGGTTCCTATTATCTGAGCGACGGCGAGAAGGACATGATCCGTATCGTATGCAGGTATTTCACAAAGACAGTGATACTCCTTAATGTAGGAAACGTTATAGATATGTCTTTTGTCGATGATTATGGTCCCTCGGCCGTCATGTACATATGGCAGGCCGGAATGATCGGCGGTATTGCCGCCGCGAACCTCATCACCGGCAAGGCCGTGCCTTCGGGATCGCTTACGGATACGATCGCCTATGACCTTAATGATATCCCTTCCAACGAGAACTTCGGCAACAAGGATCCTCTTAAGGATATCTATCAGGAGGATATCTTCGTAGGCTACAGATATTTCTCGACATTTGCCCCGGAGAAGGTAAGATATCCTTTCGGATACGGACTTTCATATACGACATTCGACATTGATACAAAAGATCTGTCATTTGACGGATCCTCTGTCAACATACGTCTTTCCGTCAGGAATACGGGAGAGATGAGCGGCAAAAAGACGGTGCTCGTCTTCGTAAAGGCTCCCTCAGGGAAGCTCTCCAAGCCTTCTCTCGTTCTTGCGGGCTTCTCGAAAACGAAGGAGCTCAGGCCGTCGGAAGAGGAAGAGATCGTGATAGATATCCCCCGTAAGTATCTTGCATCATATGACGATGACGGCCGTTCGGGTCTTACGACGGGCTGGATACTCGAGAAGGGTGATTATGTTTTCTATGCAGGCAACGATGTTGCTGACAACAAGGAAGCGGGAAAGATCACTATAGATGAAGATACTGTCGTAGAATCACTCGGCAGGGCCGGTGGTCCCGCAGAATCCTTTAAGAGACTGACTTCGGACGGAACATACGAAGATGCGCCTCTGAGGACAGTCGAGAATGTCGACAGCCGCCTTGAGCGCGTTCCTGAGGAGATACCCCAGACGGGTCCTGTGGGCATAATGCTCAGGGATGTCATGGATGGAAAGAATACACTCGATGAATTCATCGCCCAGCTGACAGACGAAGACCTGTCACTCATCATAAGGGGAGAGGGCATGAGCAGCCCCAAGGTAACGACAGGTACGGCTGCCGCTTTCGGAGGAGTATCGCGCGAGCTTCAGGCTCTCGGCATCCCCGCGCTGTGCTGTGATGACGGTCCTTCCGGAATGAGGATCGACAGCGGCAAGAAGGCATTCTCGCTGCCTAACGGGACATGTCTTGCCTCGACATATAATGAGGAGCTGATGGAGGAGCTTTTCGAGCTGTTCGGAATAGAGATGGTATCCAATGAGGTCGACACTATCCTCGGTCCCGGCATCAACATTCACAGACATCCCTTGAACGGAAGGAACTTTGAGTATTTCTCAGAGGATCCGCTGCTCACCGGAAAGATCGCTGCCGCACAGATCAGAGGACTCGAGAAGCATCACGTTACGGCGACCATAAAGCACTTCTGTGCAAACAACAGGGAGACGCACAGGCGCGAGATGGATTCTGTCGTATCCGAGAAGGCCCTGCGCGAGATCTACATGCGCGGTTATGAGATCGCGGTAAAGGAGGGCGGCGCCAGGAGCATCATGTCGGTCTACAACATGATCAACGGCATATACGGAACCGCAAACTATGACATCAATACCGTTATCCTCCGCGAGCAGTGGGGATATAAGGGAATCGTGATGACAGACTGGTGGGCATATATCGAGCATCAGCCTGACAATAAGTATGACAGGGACATCAATGAGCATTCCATGATGGCAAGGGCCCAGTGTGATATCTATATGGTATGCTCTTCCGTCGAGAGAGAACATCTCGATGAAGCCGATACATATGAGAATCTGAAGAGCGGCAATAAGGATGAGATCACGCGTGCGGAGCTCCAGAGAAATGCCGGAAATATCCTGAGGTTTGCAATGGATACTCCCGCCATGATGAGGATCACGGGAGATGCATATGAAGTGAAGCATGTGGATTGTCCTTTCGAGGGAGATAATATCGAGACAAAGGTCGAGAGGTACTACAACATTCCCGAGGATGAGATCATAACGGTAGATGCGGATACAGAGGCAGGAGATGATTTTGTATTCGGAGTAACGTGCAGCAAGCCCGGAAGATATACGGTCACGCTCACGGCATCATCCGACCTGGGAGAGCTTGCCCAGATACCCATGACGATCCTTTATACGAGCATCCCGATAAGAGTGCTCACATGGAACGGCACGGACGGGAAGGACGTATCCCAGGAGACGACGCTCCGCTTCCTGTCCAAGTATACGATATTCCGTGCGCACTTCGGAGGCAAGGGCGTTAAGCTCAAGACGATAAAGTTCGAATTCCTTTGTGCACCACAGGACGATCCCGATAAGGAATTCTGATAAGGTACCTATAACAGGTTTTTAATGTTAAAATAAGAGTCGGTCATGTTATAAGGGCCGACTCTTGATTTGTAACAGGGGAGAAGATTTTGAGAAGAGACTACTTTACATGTGTATTCCTGCTCTGTGTATGCGCATCGCTCTTTTTCGTGTGCTTTGTTCCCCTCTACTATACATACGGACTCACGATCCCGAGGGATTTCTCGGTGCTCGAGACCGTCTGCTCATGGATCTATGCAGTATCCGTCATCGTGCTACTTCCCGTTTATGCCGCATGGCGTAAAAGACCCTGGATCTCGTTCGGACTTGCCGCTTACGGCCTGCTTGCATATATCCCGGGATGGTTTCTTCCGGGACTGGCAGAGAAAGTCTCCGGAAGCGATGCTTCACTTCCCGCAGTTGTAATAAACTTCCTCCTAAGATGCATATACGGAATGGTAAATGCTCCCTTCGCGGCGCTTACCCCTTCGCTCGGTTCCGACTCCGCATCCACGATGTCAAGGAAGATACTTCCCGTTGCGCTCATCGTCTATGCAGTAGTCAAGATATTCAGGTTCTACCGCGATGCATATCTGAACGAGAAGCTCGATCCTTCCTTTGCGGTCGACAACACCGCGGCTTCATCTGATGCCAGGAAGGTCCGCGATGCACATATACCCGATATCCTGGGCACTGTCATATCTGCCCCCGTCAGATCAAATACGGATACGGGAGTGGCAGCGTCTCAGCAGACGCAGCCCCAGGCTGCACCCTCCGGGCCTTCTGCTGCTCCTTCCGTACCTTCACCTTCACCCGCGCCTGCGGTCAAAGCCCCTTCGGCAAGGCCTGTGGTCAAGGCACCTCAGTCGGCTGCGGCAGTCAAAGCGCTCGAAGCTGCCGAGAGACCTGTGATGAGACAGGAGGGAAGACCTGCACCGCGCAGGCGCGCCCCCTCTGACCCGAATCAGCCCCCCCGTCCTGTTACAAGGCGTGTCGATCAACCTCGAAAAGTATCTCCCTCAGGAGCGTCAGCGGATGAAGCTATCCAGCTTCCGCCCCCGAAGAAGACAGAGGAAGCGATCCAGCTTCCGCCTCCGAAGAATGAGACCGGGCCTGATGTCATAGAGCTCGGACCGCCAAAGAAACAGGAGGATGTGATAGAGCTCGGACCTCCCGCGCAAAAGGACGTACCGGAGGCTCCGAAGGCGCATATCAGGGAAGACGGAGTGATAGAGCTTCCGCCCCCGAAGAATGAATAAGAGCGCAGTTATTGCAAAATAGTATAAGTCCAATTAGAATGATTCCGATACGATCGGTAAACGGAGTAAGAGAAGATGACAAAGAACAGCAAGCACTGGAAGACCATGATGGCCAGGGATATAGACAGGAAGGTCGCGAGCGAAGGCCGTGATCCTCTTGAGGAAGGTCTCGAGGGACTGTCGTGGTTCGAGACTAAGAAGCGTAATGTTAAGAGACGCTGGGCAAAGACACGTGAGACTTTCGGAGAGGAAGTCGGCAACTCGATAACATCGGGCGTCCTCTGTCTCTATGAACTCTTCATGCTTCCCTTTGCAGCCGTCCTTGCTTATATCAAGGCTCCCGAAGGAAAGGAACTGACGGATGCGATGACCGTATCCGCTTTCATGATAGCCGCATTCCTCGCATCGCTCTTCACGACCATATATCACTTCCTGAAGCACGGAACAGTGCATAAGAGGATCTTTTCGAAGCTCGACCACATCATGGTCTATTATGCGATCCTCGGCGTTTATACGCCTCTTTGCTTCAGCCTTCTTAATTCGACATTCGGATACGTTACATTCGGTATTGAAGCGGGTCTTGCCCTGACGGGTACATTCTTCATGGCATTCGCATATCCCGAGAACAAGACCTTAAGCAAGTGGGCGGTCGCAATCTATATCTTGATGGGCTTATTCGGAGTATTCCTCCTTGCAGATCTTCACAAGGTAATGACTCTTAAGTCCTTCTGGCTCATGGTCGCAGGTGTACTTACATATGTAGTAGGACTCTTCTTCTATTCCGGAAAGAAGTTCAAGTTCTCCCATATGGTATGGCATCTCCTCGTTGTGGCCGCCACGATCTGCCACATACTGGCATTTGTATATTTCTTAAGATAAGAACTGTGAGACAAAGCAGGAATCAAGCGCTCTTTCCCATCAGGAAGGAGCGTTTTTGCAAGGGTTGATAACTCTCTGTTTTCGGCTAAAATAAGATTACATCGTATTTTAGCCGAAAGGAGCCTGTGATCATGTTCATCAATCGAACTCTCGAAAATAAGGTACGGGAGATAAGCAAGGACTACAGTTGTCTCTTGCTTACAGGGCCCAGACAGGTCGGTAAAACGACCATGCTCGAGCATCTCATGGAGGGGACATCCAGAACGAAAGTAACCCTTGATGATGAAGAGAACAGGAGGCTTGCAAAGAATGATCCTGCTCTTTTCCTTGAGCTGCATCCTGCGCCCGTCCTGATCGATGAGGTCCAGTATGCTCCGGAGCTGTTTTCATATATAAAGATAAAGATAGATAACGGGGCCCCGGCAGGTTCGTACTGGCTTACGGGATCGCAGGCATTTCATCTGATGGAGCTGGCTCAGGAGTCTTTGGCAGGAAGAACGGCGATACTTCATATGTCTTCTCTGTCTCAGTCCGAGCTTTACGGAGACGGGATTACTGAACCTTTATCCTTATCGCTCGACCGGTTGATACAGCGAAAAGAGCATCTGAAGAAATGCAATCCGATCAAGATGTATGAAAGGATCTGGAACGGCGGAATGCCGGGACACAGGAGCGGAAGATATAAAGACCGCGACGTATTCTACAGTTCATATATCCAGACCTATATAAACAGAGATGTTACGGATATGATCCCTTCGATCGACAAGCTTGTATTTGCCGATTTTATCCGTTCTGCTGCCTGCAGGATAGGACAGCTTTTGAACATCCATGACATCGCTTCTGATGTCGGAGTGTCGGATGACACTGCCAAAAGATGGCTTCAGGTCCTCGAGAAATCGGAGATTATCTTTTACCTCAGGCCATATTCCAACAATCTTCTGAAGCGTACCGTAAAGACACCGAAGCTTTATTTCTTTGATACGGGATTTGTCGCATATCTTACGAAGTATTCCAGCCCCGAGATACTTATGAACGGAGCAATAAACGGAGCTATACTGGAGAACTATACTGTAGCTGAGATCCGAAAGACATGGACGAACGACGCAAAGGAATGCAATTTCCACTATTACAGGGATAAGGATTCAAACGAGATCGACATGATAATCGAAAGTGACGGAGAGCTTCATCCAATGGAGATAAAGAAGAGCGCTAATCCCGGCTCTGAACTTACATCTGCTTTTAAGGTTATCGATAAAGGATCGATGCAAAGAGGAGCAGGTGCAATCCTTTGCCTTCGTGATGAACTGTCTGCAGCAGACAGAAACAATTATATAGTTCCGATATGGATGATATGACTTGAAGATATAAAATTGATTGTTCTGTGAGCCAAAGAAGAAATCTTTGAGCCAGCTCGAGTTGCTTATCACTCATCGTACGAAGTAGTTCGGCAATACTCTTCCAGCGGAAGGATTCTTCTTCAGTGAAGAATTTATAAAAGCCGACTACGATAATTCCGAGTACATTAAAACGCTCTATCGTACCTTCATGGGCCGTGAACCCGACCAGGGCGGGTTCGATTACTGGATGGGAAGATTCGCATCGGGCGCATCGAGGATGGATGTCTTCCAGGGCTTCGCACAGTCGAAGAAATTCGGCGAGATCTGCGCATCTTAAGGCATCCTCAGATAAAAACCGTTAATACTTACACTAATCAAAAAACAGCGACCCTCGGGTCGTTGTTTTTTGAACTATGGTAATTCGTTTATTTGTAGCGATATCATGTGTATAAGAAAACAAACAACAACTAGTCGGTTGAAAGCCCATCCAAGATTCTTCTAATACTGTCACGTGTAGGCGCATCAAGTTTTCTATAGCTTTCGATAATGCGGTATTCATCCCTGCTGATGCCGTAATTCGGATCTTCTCCCGACGAAGTATGTCCGATCAGATAATCAACGGTTACATCAAACACATCAACTATCATCATAAGGGATTTGATATCGGGTTCGTGTTTCTGTGTCTCGTATTTTTGAATCGACTGTTGGGACACACCGATAATGTCAGCAAGTTGTTGCTGGGTATAACCTTTCGACTATCTAAGCGTGTTAGATATTACAAGCAAATACCCCGGCGGATCAATTCCTCCGGGGGTCATATTATCAAGATTTCCTCCTAAAAACTCAAAGTATTTGTTGTTGTTTTCTTCACTGTATCCGAGAATCAGATTTGAAGCTTCTGTTTCAGAGCATAATACATAGGATTATTGAACCATGGTGCCATATATTCAGGTCATGGTTCATAATAATGGATATAAGAAAGCGGCCGTCCCGAATGAGACAGCCGCTTTGTGTCTGTTTTGTGTTTTTCCGATCTTATCAGCCGAACATCGACAGCAGTACGCCTGCTGCAACGGCAGATCCGATAACGCCTGCAACGTTCGGTCCCATGGCATGCATGAGGAGGAAGTTGCTGGGATTTGCCTTCTGACCGACTGTGTTGGAAACACGTGCAGCCATAGGAACGGCGGAAACACCTGCGGAACCGATAAGGGGATTGATCTTTCCCTTCGAGAGGAAGTACATAAGAATACCGATCAGGAGACCGCCGAATGTAGCAAATGCGAAAGCGGCGAGACCGAGGCCGATGATCTTGAGTGTCTCGAGGCTGAGGAATGTAGTTCCGATAGCCGTGGCTCCTACGGATGTTCCGAGGAAGATAGTAACAATGTTACAAAGTGCGTTCTGAGCGGTGTCAGAAAGCCTTGCCGTAACGCCGGACTCCCTGAAGAGGTTACCGAGCATAAGGCATCCGATGAGCGGTGCGACGGTAGGGAGGATGAGTACGCATACGACAGTTACGATGATCGGGAAGCAGATCTTCTCGACCTTTGAAACTTCACGCGCCTGCTCCATCTTTACTTCGCGCATCTTCTTCGTGGTCATAAGCTTCATTATCCACGGCTGGATCATCGGGATCAGCGCCATATATGAATATGCCGCGACGGCTATGGCGCCGAGGAGATGAGGAGCCAGCTTGGATGTCAGATAGATGGCCGTAGGACCGTCAGCTCCGCCGATGATGCCGATAGAAGCGGCCTCGTTACCGGTAAAGCCGAGGAGAGTCGATACGACGAATGCAAACGAGATACCGAACTGAGCGCCCGCGCCCATGAAGAAGCTCGAAGGACGGGAGATTAGGGGTCCGAAGTCAGTCATAGCACCGACTGCCATGAATATCAGGCAGGGGAAGATATCGAGCTTGACTCCGAGATAGAGGAAGTCGAACAGACCCGGCTCGACACCGGCTCCGCCGCCGACTGCCTTCCAGTCGATCTCGCCCCTGAACCATTCGGGGTGGAATATACCGCCGCCCGGCCAGGGGAGGTTTGTAAGCAGCATACCGAAAGCGATAGGAAGAAGGAGCAGCGGCTCGAACTTCTTATGTATCGCAAGGTATATAAGGACAAAGGATACCAGGATCATGACAGCCTGCTGCCATGTCATGGCATAGAATCCCGATCCTTGCCAGAGGTCTTTAATAACGTCTAACATTAACAGGTGACCTCCTTAGCATCAAGAAATCGTAATGATGGGATCGCCGGTATTAACTGTAGATCCCTTTGCTGCGATGATCTGTGCAACCGTACCGGAGCAGGGTGCGAAGATCTCATTCTCCATCTTCATAGCCTCGAGGATGGCAACGAGCTCGCCTTCCTTAACGGCTGCGCCTGCGGATACCTTGATATCAAGGATGGTTCCGGGCATAGGTGACTTAACGGGTGTCGATCCTGCAGCAACGGAAGCGGCGGCAGGAGCTGCGGCAGCGGGAGCAGGAGCTGCAGCAACAGGTGCTGCAGCAGGAGCAGCGGCAGGAGCGGGAGCTGCAGCGACGGCAGTAGTCTTTATAAGATTAGCCTTACCCTTCTCGACCTCGACTTCATAAACTTTATCATTGATGGTTACGTTATAAATCATAGGTAGTCTCTCCTTTATTTCTCTTCAACGAGAGTTATTGACTTGAATACGAGTTCCGACAAAGGTATTCCCGTATTGTCGCTTACGATGGCCATTATCATTGCAGCCGTCTTCTCGTCGCAGCCCTTGAGCTTCAAGGTACCGGAAGAGAATTCCTCTCCCTTATCCTCGACGGCGGGCGCTGCAGGAGCTGCCGTCACGGTAGCCGCTGCAGGCTTTGCCTGCGACTTGCCCGATGTAAGTCCGTGAAGGATCGCGCCTGATATCGAGATCAGGATATACATTATGAGCAGTACGAAGAATACGACCAGGATAACGATGCCGGCTTTCATTAAAGCCTCATCTAAAGGAAGGACGCCCTCTTTAAGATAAAGAGCAAAAGGACCCATCATCAATCCTCCTTCTTCTCGATCGTGTAGTTGACCGTATTCGATTCCTTCTCTTCACGCTTCTCGAAGAACTTCTCGGCGATCTGAGGGAATGCGATATAGGAAAGGACATCCTCATCCGATCTTGCCTTCTTGCCGAGCTCAGCCTTCGTCTTCTCGAAAACGGGCTCGAGCGACTCTGCATAACGGCCCTTTACGAGCTCGTCATCAGTCCAGACCTTATGGATGAGATCCTGTGATACTTCTCCGGGAGCACGTCCGTACTCGCCCCTCAGGAATGCCTTGACCTCAGCGGAGATATTCTTGTATCTCTCACCGACGAGGACATTCGTGACAGCCTGAACACCGACCATCTGCGAAAGAGGAGTTACGAGGGGAGGATATCCCATATCCTTTCTTACCTTAGGTACTTCGGCAAGAGCCTCATCGAGCCTGTCGTAAGCATTCATGGACTTGAGCTGGTTAACGAGGTTCGAGAGCATTCCGCCCGGTACCTGATATACGAGAGCGTCTGTCTTCGTTCCCATTACATAGGGATCGAGGATGCCGTTCTCGAGGAACTTCGCCTTTACGGGAGCGAAGAAATCGTTGATCTTCTTGAGTACCTTGGAATCGAGATCTGTCTCATATCCCAATCCCTCGAGAGCATATTTCATCGTCTCGGTGGCAGGCTGTGATGTGCCGCCCGAGAAATTGGAGATGGCGCAGTCGATACCGTCAACGCCTGCCTCGACGGCCTTGAGATATGTCATCGGTCCGAGACCTGTTGTTGAATGCGTGTGAAGGAATACGGGGATCTTGATAGTCTCCTTGAGCTTCTTGATGAGTTTATAGGCTTCATCGGGGCTCATGATTCCTGCCATGTCCTTGATACAAACGGACTGGACGCCCATAGCCTCGAGCTCTTTACCCATTTCGGCATATTTCTCAAGAGTGTGAACAGGGGATGTGGTATAGCAGATACAGCCCTGGGCATGCTTGCCGCACTTCAGCGTCTCATCGACCGCTACTTCGATATTGCGGAAATCGTTCAGAGCATCGAAGATCCTGAAGATGTCCATTCCGTTCTCGGCGGACTTACGGACGAAGAGTCTTACGACCTCATCAGGATAATGCTTGTATCCGAGGATATTCTGTCCGCGCAGGAGCATCTGAAGGGGGGTCTTCTTAACCTTGGCCTTGATCTTGCGCAGTCTCTCCCACGGATCTTCATCAAGATACCTGAGGCACGAATCGAAAGTGGCGCCGCCCCAGCACTCGAGAGAGTAGTAGCCGGCCTCGTCCAGTGTCTCAAGGATGTCCTCAAAGTCCGAGTACGGCATTCGTGTTGCGATCAGGGACTGCTGTGAATCACGGATTACCGTCTCTGTGAATTTAACTTTCATAAAAAGTCACACTCCTTGTTTTTTATTTACTCTACACAAATAAACTCCAAATAGTATATACGATTTCAGGAATATTCTTCAAGTTCTTTAATGAGATCGGAGGCACATATCTTCTCGAGCCTTTCATCCGCATCCGTATCGTCGAAATAAAGCATCAGCGGATATCCGCTCTCCGCCTCGATGACCAGGCTTACGGGCCTGTCGTTACGCTTGGGATTGCCCTTCGTATACATCTTGAGCTCGTTCGAAAGGATGCCGAGCGCAGATCTCATGGCATCCGCCTTGGCTCCTGACGCCCCCACCATCTTATCCAGCGCCTCGAAAATGATCTTCTTCACCTCGAGTACGCTCGCGCCCCTGAGATCCTCCTCAAGTTCGGGTTCACCGTAGAAATAGTCGACGACCGGCCTGTGGAGCCTCCTGCTGTCCCCGACCCTGATCGGTGTCTTCTGCCTCAATATGTAAAGGATAGATTCTTCTTTTATATAGCCGCTCTCGATATCGCTTTGAAGATCTGATGTCATCTCCTCATAATCGATCGTTTCAAATTCCTCAGCCATCCTTGCTTCCTCCCCCAGATCGCGATTATAACTAATTGTATCACCAGGAGAGGTGTTTTTGTGTTTCATCCCGCCGAAAAGGCACAACTTCGCGAGATCCCCGGTGATCCGAGCGAGGGATTGTATTCTGATAAGTACTCTGCTGTAATCTATCTTTCTGATGAGGGCTATGAGCTGAGAGATCGTAAGACCAATACGGTTATGGAAACCCAAAAGTGGGATGAGATCGAATAAGGTCCTGTTTTAGCCCGTTATTTGCGCTTTTTCCTGTTTACAAGCTTTAAATGCGGTGATATACTTAATTGCTCGCAGGAGAACTGCGCCCTTTTTTGGTGCTTTTCGATATGCGGTAATAATTAAGAAAGGAGATGTATTGATGCCTACGTTCAATCAATTAGTCAAGTCCGGCAGACATGACAAGACTTACAAGTCCAATTCACCGGCACTGCAGTTTGGCCTCAACACGATTCACAAGAAGGAAACGGATGTTTTCTCTCCCCAGAAGCGTGGTGTATGCACAGTCGTTAAGACAACTACACCTAAGAAGCCTAACTCTGCTCTGCGTAAGGTTGCCCGTGTACGTCTTACCAACGGATATGAAGTAACAGCTTATATCCCCGGTATTGGTCACAATCTGCAGGAGCACTCTGTAGTTCTCATCAGAGGCGGACGTGTCAAGGACCTTCCTGGTGTTCGTTATCACATCATCAGAGGTACACTCGATACGGCAGGTGTGGCAAACCGTATGCAGGCCCGTTCCAAGTACGGCGCTAAGAAGCCGAAGGCTGCTAAGGTTAAGAAGTAATCCTGATAAATGCAGGATTGGACAAAAGTGATCAGTACATTGTTCATAGATTTGGGATATACCCGGTCAGGGGACAAGGCTACTTGACGCACAACACGTGTCCAAAGAAAACAAACTGAAACGTGAGTACCTATGGTTTCAGAAAACTGAATATCATGTAAGGAGGGAAGTACAGTGCCCAGGAAAGGCAATATCCCAGTAAGAAAAGTGCTCCCGGATCCGCTCTACAATGATGTAAGAGTCTCAAAGCTCATCAACAACATCATGCTGGACGGTAAGAAGGGTGTCGCTCAGAAGATCTGCTACGACGCTTTTGACATTGTCAAGGAGCGTACGGGCGAGGAGCCTATCGAAGTATTCAACAAGGCTCTTGAGAATGTTATGCCTCTTTTGGAATGTAAGGCAAGACGTGTCGGCGGTGCCAACTATCAGGTACCTCTCGAGGTAAGACCCGAGAGACGTCAGACACTCGGTCTGCGCTGGATCGTTCTTTATGCAAGAGCAAGAAGCGAGCGCACGATGAAGGAGCGCCTCGCAGCCGAGCTCATTGATGCAATGAACGGTACGGGCGGTGCATTCAAGAAGAAGGAAGACATGCACAAGATGGCAGATGCAAACAGAGCATTTGCTCATTATAAATGGTAAACACGAAGGAGCATTGAAACGATGAAAAGAGAGTACCCACTCGAGAAAACAAGAAATATCGGTATCATGGCTCACATCGACGCAGGTAAGACAACGACGACCGAGCGTATCCTCTACTATACGGGTATCAACCGTAAGCTTGGAGAGGTACACGACGGTGCCGCTACGATGGACTGGATGGTTCAGGAGCAGGAGAGAGGTATCACGATCACTTCCGCTGCTACTACTGCACCCTGGAAGGGACACCGTATCAACATCATCGACACTCCCGGTCACGTTGACTTTACGGTAGAGGTTGAGCGTTCCCTTCGTGTTCTCGACGGAGCAGTTACGGTCATGTCCGCACGTGGCGGCGTTGAGCCCCAGACAGAGACTGTCTGGAGACAGGCTGAGCACTACGGCGTACCCCGTATGGTCTTCGTAAACAAGATGGACATCATCGGCGCGGATTTCTTCCATGTCGTTGACATGATCAAGGACCGTCTCAAGAACGAGTCCGTTGCTATCCAGGTTCCTATCGGATCCGAGGATTCATTCTCCGGAATCATCGACCTCATGACACTGCGTGCGGAAGTCTACACAAGTGAAGACGGAATGCAGTATGAGGACAGGGAAGTTCCCGAGGATATGGTAGATTTCGTTAATGCCAAGAGAGAAGAGATGGTAGAGAAGATCGCCGAGACAGACGATGAGCTCACCATGAAGTATCTCGACGGCGAGGAGATCTCCGTTGACGAGCTCAAGGCAGCTCTGCGTAAGGCAACTATCGATTGTAAGCTCATCCCCGTAACATGCGGAACATCCCTCAGGAATAAGGGTGTTCAGATGCTCCTGGATGCTATCGTCGATTACATGCCCGCTCCTATCGATATCGCTGCTATCAAGGGTGTTAACCCTGAGACAGATGAGGAAGAGGAGCGTCCTTCTTCCGACGAAGAGCCTTTCGCTGCTCTCGCATTTAAGATCGCTACGGATCCCTTCGTAGGTAAGCTCTGCTTCTTCAGAGTTTATTCGGGTATCCTCGAGTCCGGTTCTTATGTCCTCAATGCGACAAAGAACAAGAAGGAGCGTATCGGACGTATCGTTCAGATGCACGCTAACGACCGTAAGGAGATCACAGAGGTATTCTCCGGTGATATCGCTGCGGCTATCGGACTTAAGGACACGACGACAGGTGACACGCTCTGTGATGAGGATCATCCTATCATCCTCGAGTCCATGGAGTTCCCGGAGCCTGTTATCGAAGTAGCTATCGAGCCTAAGAGCCGTGCATCCCAGGAAAAGATGATCGTAGCTCTTCAGAAGCTCGCAGAGGAAGATCCTACGTTCAAGACCTATACGAACCAGGAGACAGGACAGACGATCATCGCAGGTATGGGTGAGCTTCACCTCGACATCATCGTTGACCGTCTCTTCCGTGAGTTCAAGGTCGAGGCTAACGTCGGTGCACCTCAGGTTTCCTACAAGGAGACGATCAGAAAGACAGTCGAGGCGGAGGGACGTTTTGTACGTCAGTCCGGTGGTCACGGTCAGTATGGTCACTGCTGGCTCAGACTCGAGCCCCAGGAGCCCGGTGCAGGATATGAATTCGTCAACGCTACAGTCGGCGGATCCATCCCGAAGGAGTTCATCGCTCCTATCGACGCAGGTGTTCAGGAAGCTATGCAGGCCGGTGTACTTGGCGGTTATCCCGTTGTTGACGTCAAGGTTACTGTTTATGACGGTTCCTACCACGATGTCGACTCTTCAGAAATGGCATTCAAGATAGCAGGATCCATGGGATTCAAGGCTGGTATGGCCAAGGCTGATCCCTGCCTCCTCGAGCCTATCATGAAGGTTGACGTCGAAGTACCCGATGATTATCTCGGAGATGTTATCGGCGGACTCAACTCACGCCGTGGACAGATCAAGGAGATCGAGCCTCTCAACGGTTCACAGCAGATCCATGCAGAGGTACCTCTTGCGAACATGTTCGGTTACGCAACGGCTCTCCGTTCCACAACACAGGGAAGAGGAACGTTCGTAATGCAGATCTCTCACTTCGCAGAGACACCTAAGAGCATCATGGAGGAGATCCTCAAGAAATAATCTTGAAGGACACAAAACAAATTACCGCAAAGTCGACGCGGTACGCCTTATGAACAGCATGACTTCGCCACTTGAAAAGGGCGAAAGATAATTGTAAAATAAGTGTTATCGCGCGACCACAGCGGAGAAGATATAGATAATTCTATAAATAAAAAATTTCAGGAGGAAATTTTCAATGGCTAAGGAAAAGTTTGTACGTACAAAGCCACACGTAAACATCGGAACGATCGGTCACGTTGACCACGGTAAGACAACTCTTACTGCTGCTATCACAAAGGTTCTTTCCTTTAAGGGCGGCGCTACATACAAAGAGTATGGCAATATCGACTCCGCACCGGAGGAGAGAGCTCGTGGTATCACGATCAACACAGCTCACGTTGAGTATGAGACAGATACACGTCACTACGCTCACGTTGACTGCCCCGGTCACGCTGACTACGTTAAGAACATGATCACAGGTGCTGCTCAGATGGATGGTGCTATCCTCGTTGTTGCTGCTTCTGACGGACCTATGGCTCAGACAAGAGAGCACATCCTCCTCGCACGTCAGGTTGGTGTTCCTTACATCGTAGTATTCATGAACAAGTGCGATCAGGTTGACGACGAAGAGCTCCTCGAGCTCGTTGAGATGGATATCAGAGATCTCCTTTCTCAGTATGACTTCCCCGGTGATGACACACCTATCATCAAGGGTTCTGCTCTTGCAGCTATCGAGTGCACATCTACAGATATCAACGATCCTGCTTATGCTCCTATCCTTGAGCTCATGGACGCAGTTGATTCTTACATCGCTACACCTGAGCGTCCCGTTGACAAGCCTTTCCTTATGCCTGTCGAGGATGTATTCACGATCACAGGTCGTGGTACTGTTGCTACAGGCCGTCTCGAGAGAGGTGTCGTTAAGGTTGGTGACGCTGCTGAGATCGTTGGCCTTCAGGATGAGCCTAAGTCCACAACTATCACAGGTGTCGAGATGTTCCGTAAGTCCATGGATCAGGCTGAGGCCGGTGATAACATCGGTGCGCTCCTTCGTGGTATCGACCGTAAGGAGATCGAGAGAGGCCAGGTTCTTGCAAAGCCCGGTACGATCACACCTCACACAAAGTTCGAGGGCCAGGTTTACGTTCTTACAAAGGAAGAGGGTGGACGTCACAAGCCTTTCTTCGACGGCTATCGTCCTCAGTTCTACTTCAGAACAACAGACGTTACAGGTGTTGCTCACCTTCCCGAGGGTGCTGAGATGTGCATGCCCGGTGACCACGTAACGATCTCCGTTGAGCTCATTACACCCATCGCCATGGAGCAGGGACTTAAGTTCGCTATCCGTGAGGGTGGTCACACAGTTGGCGCCGGTACGGTTTCCAAGATCATCGAGTAATCTTAAGTTACAAGATAAACAACAGAAGCCGTCTCATTCGAGGCGGCTTCTTTGTGTCTTATTAGATAATATTTCCGGCTAAGCGACAACAATAATCCTACAAATGTTCAAACGAATATCACTATTATGTTCTAACCCCTTAATGTAGAATCTAACGGAAGAGAAAAAATAAAGAACCCGGAGGTTATTCATGAAAGACTATTTTGACCTTAAGGGACAGGTCGCGATCGTAACGGGCTGTTCAACAGGACTCGGAGTACAGATGGCCGAGGCACTTGCAAATCAGGGATGCAATATCGTTGCTGTCGCAAGAAGACAGAATCTCATAGATGAGGTTGCTGCGAAGATAAAGGCCGAATACGGTGTAGAGGCTATCGGCATCCCCTGTGATATCACGGATACTGCCAAGGTCGAGGAAATGGTCAAGACTGCCTACGATAAGTTCGGCAGGATCGACATCCTTATCAATAATGCGGGCACCGGTGCAGTCGCTCCCGCGATCGATATCACGGATGAGCAGTTCTATAACGAGCTCAATATAGATCTTTTCGGTTCATTCCGCGTAGCAAGGGCAGTAGCAAAGATCGCAATGCTCCCCGCAGGATACGGAAGGATCATCAATATCGCTTCAATGTACGGTCTTGTAGGAAACAAGGCTGCTACATGTGCTCCTTATCACGCTGCTAAGGGCGGCGTAGTCAATATGACGCGAGCACTTGCGGCAGAGTGGGCCAATAAGGGTATCACGGTAAATTCAATCTGCCCCGGATATTTCTGGACTCCCCTTACGGCGGAGACACTCGATTCAGAGTATTTCCAGGATTATATGAAGACGGCGGTCCCTGTTGAGCGTTACGGAAAAGAGGGCGAGCTCGATACATGTACGCTCTTCCTCGCTTCTCCGAACTCCGCCTATGTAACCGGACAGAATATCGCGGTAGACGGCGGATATACTGCAATCTGACAGCATCAGGAAACCGGCAGGACAACTGATCTGAAGGTCTTCTCCTCAAAAAGAGAAGACCTTCTGTTTTTTGTCTGAAAAAACGAAGATCCGAGTTTAGAAATACTTTACAAAAAGTATAGCAGGGTATATAATCGTATCCGCTGTAAATGGTTTAGAAATACTAAACAGGGAGTAAAGTAATGGAGATCGGAAAGAAGATCAGGTTCTTAAGACAGCAGAATAATCTGACTCAGGAGGAGCTCGGCGACAGATGCGAGCTCTCGAAGGGTTTTATATCCCAGCTCGAGAATGACATGACATCTCCTTCGATAACGACGCTCACATATATCCTCGAGGCGCTCGGTACGACCCTTGCGGACTTTTTCGCTGAGGAGGAAGAGGAGAAGGTCATTTACGGAACAGAGGATTATGCCGTTAAGGTCGATGAGGAACTGAAGAGCGAGACGACGTGGCTCATCTCCAATGCGCAGAAGAACGAGATGGAGCCGATCCTGATTACGGTCGAGCCGGGCGGAAAGACATATCCCGATAATCCCCACGAAGGCGAAGAGATAGGTTATGTTATCGAGGGTAAGATAACGGTCGTCATCGGTAATAAGCGTTATACGGCATCAAAGGGCGAAAGCTTTTATATAAAGCCTGACCGTCCGCACTATCTGGAGAATAACGGCAAGAGGACGGCAAGAGCCATATGGATATCATCGCCGCCGAGCTTCTGAAATAAAGGAACAGACTAAAAAGGGTAAAAGAGGGAATAAAATGAGCGAGAACAGCAAGAACAAGGATCTTATCGCAGGACAGCTGCTCGAGGATGAGACCGGCAAGGAACACATCATCGAGATCAAGGATCTAAACAAGAGCTTTGATGACAACCAGGTCCTCAAGGACATCACTTTCTATATCAGGAATAATGAGTTCATAACGCTCCTGGGTCCGTCCGGATGCGGAAAGTCGACGACGCTTAGGATAATCGCGGGATTTGAGACGGCTGATTCGGGTATCGTTAATTTTGAGGGAAAGGATCTTCTGTCTGTTCCTGCCCACAAGAGGCATATCAATACGGTATTCCAGAGATATGCTCTCTTTCCCCATCTGAACGTATTTGATAATGTCGCTTTCGGACTGCATCTCAAGAAGGTTCCCGAGAAGGAAGTCAGAGAGAGAGTTTCCAAGGCACTTAAGACGGTAGGTCTTGAAGGTTACGAGAAGAGATATATAGATCAGATCTCCGGAGGACAGATGCAGAGGGTCGCTATCGCGAGAGCCATCATCAACCGTCCCCGCGTACTCCTTCTTGACGAGCCTCTGGGTGCACTCGACCTTAAGATGAGAAAAGAGATGCAGATCGAGCTCAAGGAGATGCAGAGAGAGCTCGGCATCACGTTCGTATATGTTACTCACGATCAGGAAGAGGCTCTTACGATGAGCGATACGATAATCGTCATGAAGGACGGTGTGATCCAGCAGATCGGAACACCTATCGATATCTATAACGAGCCGAAGAATGCCTTTGTCGCAGACTTTATCGGAGAGTCGAATATCATCCCCGGAACGATGAAGAAGGACTTCGAGGTCACGTTCGCGGGAAGTACTTTCGAGTGTGTAGATCCTCTTTTCAAGGAGATGGAAGAGGGCAAGGTCAACAAGGTCGATGTCGTCATAAGACCCGAGGATATCTATGTCAAGGAAGAGAATGACGATTATATCAACGGTACAGTCGAGAGCATCGTCTTCAAGGGTGTTCACTACGAGATAATGGTCGAGGGAGATAACGGAGTCATGTGGATGATACATGACGTCGATCCCGTTACGATCGGCCAGAGAGTCGGACTGACTTTCGATCCTGATGATATACATATCATGAGGAAATCACAGTTCTCACCGGTCCCCGGCGGATTCGGCGTCAATATCGAAGATGAAGACCGTGCTCCGGAGGATGTGGAATGAAAAGCCTTAAGTCAAGGATAAGCGTGATGCCGGTACACGCGCTGGTAATGTGTATCGCGGCGATCATATCATTAGTGTCGATCTTCCTGCCGATGTTCGATCTTTTCGTTCAGTACAAGAGCAGAAAGGTCTATTCGCTGTTCTCCCTGATCCTCGATCCCAAGTTGTCTGTAGGGCTCAGGGACAGTGTCGTCAACCTGGATTTCAGGATGTTCGGCGCCATTATATTTACTGTTACGCTGATAATCTCGGCAGCTGCATTAACGCTCGCTCTCGGATTCCAGCTCTATTCGGATAATCCGAGGAACAAGAGGTTCGGATGCTTCACCGTCATGATCCTTTTTATCGCAAGGCTGATAGCCCATATCTATACGGCAGCCAATATCGTTACATCGGAGATGCTCACGGTCAACAACATGACATCGCAGAGGATGTATGCGGTACAGCTGCTGTCGGGAAACCTTCTGAGCGTCATCCTTGTCATTGGCATAATCGCGAGCCTTTACGGAGCTCTCGGGCTCAAGATGCACATGAAGCTCCTGTCGTATCCTTATATCCTCTGGATAGTAGTATTTACCATCCTGCCTCTGATACTTATCCTGTTCAGGGCATTCTTCGCGAAGACGGCGGGCGGATATACTTTTACGACTGACGGCTTTAAGACTATCTTCGCAGATAAGCCCGTTACAACGACATTCTACGGTGTGACGCTGACTTTGCAGGAACACTTCTCCGTCTTTATCAGGAGCCTTGATTATGCACTGTGGACGACGATCGGTTGTCTTATCATCGCATATCCTCTTGCATATATCCTTGCGGAGAGGACAAAGAGGCTTCATAAGACTTCTTCAAAGCTCCTTCTCCTGTTCGTTCTTCCGACATGGATGAATACGATGCTCCGTACATATGCATGGAGAGCATTCTTCTCGGAGACGGGAGTCCTTAATACGATCCTCCAGTCATGGGGCGCGATCGACAGCCCGATCCTCTTCCTTAAGGATCCGGTGCTGTCCGACATAATCACGAAGCTCGTCATGATCAACGACTTCCTGCCCTTCATGATCCTGCCGGTATACTCTGTACTCGTAAAGATAGACTCATCACTGAGGCAGGCTGCAGAGGATCTCGGAGCTAACAAGGCACAGTCTTTCATGAGGGTCATATTCCCACTGTCACTTCCCGGAGTCATCTCGGGAATACAGATGGTATTTATGCCCTCCATGACATTCTATATGATCCCCGACATCATCCTCGAGGGAGACAAGAAGACGATAGGAAATACGGTACAGTCGTTTATCCTGTCAGAGTCGACGGCACTGCAGCAGGCAGGTAATGTTCTTTCGCTGCTGCTCCTCATATTCGTCCTCATTACGATAGGAGTACTGCGTAATCAGGACAAGGAAGCCGGTTCCGGCGGAATGGTCATATAAGGAGGGCGGAAAGATGAGATTTGTAAAAAGACTGATCCCGGACTTCTATATAGGACTTATCCTGGTATTCCTGTTCCTGCCGATACTGATCCTCATAGTGTTCTCTTTCAATAATCTGCCCAAGTCGTTTATCTGGGGAGGCTTTTCGATAAGGAACTATGCGAACCTCTTCTCGGGAACGGACGGTAAATCGCTCCTGAACGCTCTTCTGACGACGCTGAGGGTCGCAGCCATAGCCTCGGTCATCTCGACCGTATTCGGCGTTATAAGCTGCCTCGGCATCGCATATATGAGGAAGAGATGGCAGACTGTCATAATGAACCTTACATATATCCCGAATGTCATGCCGGAGCTCGTAACTGGTATCTCGCTGATGCTCCTTTTCTCGTTCCTCGGGATACAGAAGGGACAGCTCACGCTGATACTCTCGCACATCGCGTTTTGCGTACCGTTCGCGATCCTTTCGATCAGCCCGAAGATCAAGCAGCTCGACAAGAACCTTTCGGAGGCGGCGATGGATCTGGGCGCAACGAGATGGCAGACGATAAGGCTCGTCATCATACCCGAGATCATGCCGGGTATCGTATCGGCGCTCATGCTGACGTTCACCATGTCGGTGGATGACTATCTTATCTCGAACTTCAATGTGGACAGCGCCACGCAGACGCTCCCGATGAAGATATACTCGATGACCAAGTTCGGAGTTAACCCGAAGATAAATGCTCTGACGACTATCATGTTCGTCGTGGTATTACTGCTTCTTATACTGTCGAACCTCTCATCGTTCAAAAAGGAAAAAGCAAGATCAGGTTAATAAGAGGAGGAGTTAAAAATGAAAAAGACAATCAGCAAGATCATGTCCTGCATGACCATCGCCGTCATCATGGGAACCACTCTCATATGCTCCACGGCGTGCGACAGCAGGGAAGAGATCATCGTCTACAACTGGGGTGAGTATATCTCCGAGGACGACGATTCAACGGAAGAGGTAGAGGATACGATCGCTCTCTTCGAAGAGGCGTTCCCTCAGTACAAGGTAGTCTACAGCACGTTCGAGACGAACGAGACAATGTACCCTAACCTCGACAACACATATGACGTCATCATCCCTTCGGAGTATATGGTGTGCCGTCTTATAGGCGAGGAGAGGATCCAGCCCCTCGACTGGGATCTTCTGCCCAACGTAACTAAGTATATGGATCCCATGTTCAAGGATATCTCCTATTCAAACGACAAGAAGCGTTCCGATGAGGTCCTCGATTATGCTATCCCTTATCTGTACTGCACGGTTGGTCTCGTATATGATGCCAACAAGATCGATCTGCCAGAGGGCACGACGGATCCCAAGGAGATCTGGGGCGTTGTTTTCGATGAGGCAAACGTAGGCAAGATCGGAATGTATGATTCGATGCGTGAGTCCATCGGCGTCGCTCTCAACTACTTAGGTTATTCGATCAATTCCATGGACAAGGCAGAGCTCGATGCAGCCAAGGAGCTCCTCATCAGCCAGAAGAAGGAGATAAGGCCTGCTTACGGCGTAGATAACCTCAAGGACAAGATGGTATCCGGTGAGCTTTCCGCTTCCGTTACTTGGTCCGGTGACCACATCGTCATGCTCGACCGCCTGGAGGAGCTCGGCAAGGAGGATGTAGATCTTCAGTTCGTTCTTCCCGAGGGTTCCAACTGGAGTATCGACATGATGTGCATCCCTACGAATTCAAAGAATGTTGAGGGAGCACACGCTTTCATCAACTTCATGTACGATCCCCAGATCGCTCTTTATAACTGCGAATTCGTCGGTTATTCGACACCTAATACGGCAGCGCGCGACATGCTCGATCCCGAGGTAGCAAACAACATCTACTACTATCCCACGAGCGAGGTCATCAGCACTCTCGAAGTCTACTATACGTCTTCCGAGATCGAGGAGAAGTATACTGATATCTGGAATACGGTCGGCGCCAACTGACGCGGTAATATAAGATCATATCGAAAATGACCAAACCCCTGAAGCATCGGGAAAGCTTCAGGGGTTTTGGTTGCCGATCAGACTCGTGAAGGCAAAACCGTTGTCTGATGAATGTCTTTATCTTTTTAGCTTTATGGCTTCTCTTGCCTTTGCCGCTACAGTCTCGGGGTCAAGGCCGAAATAGGACAGGACCTCGGCTGCTTTTCCGCTCCTGCCGAATTCGTCATTTACTCCGTGTCTTATTACCGGAACGGGGAAGGTGCTGCCCACATATTCCGCGACTGCGCCTCCGAGGCCGCCTATGACGTTATGTTCTTCGACCGTAAGAATCACGCCTGTCTCTTTTGCAGCCTTGAGGATGAGATCACCGTCAAGAGGCTTTATGGTATGGATATCGAGTACTCTTGCATCTATACCTTCCTGTGAGAGTATCTCTGCAGCCTTCAGTGACATCTGTACGCAAAGGCCCGTCGCCGCGATCGTTATATCTTTTCCGTCTCTCAAGGTAACGCCTTTTCCTATCTCGAACGAATAGCCGTCCGCCGTATCCGTTACCGTCTCGACAGGTGATCTGCCGAGCCTCAGGTATGAAGGTCCGTCATAGTTTATGAGTGCTTCTACCGCCAGCTTCATCTCATTGGCGTCGCAGGGATTGACGACAGTCATTCCGGGGATGGTCCTCATGAGCGACAGATCCTCGATCATCTGGTGCGTGGCTCCGTCCTCACCGACTGATACGCCGCCGTGGGACCCTACCACCGTAACACCAAGTCCCGGATATGCGATGGAGTTCCTGACCTGCTCATATGCTCTTCCTGCAGCGAATATGGCGAACGTATCCGTGAACGGCTTGAGTCCGCATGCTGCCATTCCTGCAGCGATTCCGGTCATGTTCGCTTCCGCGATACCGCAGTTGAAGAAGCGGTCGGGATACTGTGCGGCGAAAGTCTTCGTCATGGTGGCGGATGACAGATCCGCATCGAGTACTACGAGCTGAGGATACTTCTCTGCCAGCTCACAGAGTGCTTCACCGTATGCGGCACGTGTTGCTTTCATATCACCCATATCAGGCATCCTCCGATCCGGCAAGCTGTGCCTTAAGTTCGTTCATTGCAGTCTCATACTGGGCATCGTCGGGAGCCTTTCCGTGCCAGCCCGCATTGTCCTCCATGAAGCTTACGCCCTTTCCCTTGGTCGTCCTCATGAGGATGACGGAAGGCTTTTCCTTCTCGCTTTTTGCCGCATCAAAGGCGGCAGACAGCGAATCAAAATCGTGGCCGTCAGCCTTTATGACATTCCATCCGAATGCCTCGAACTTAGAGTCGAGGGGAGAGGTGGGCATTACATCATCCGTCTTTCCGTCGATCTGGAGGCCGTTGATGTCAACTATCGCGCAGAGATTCGAAAGTTTCCACTTTGCTGCGGCCATGACTGCTTCCCAGACCTGGCCTTCCTCCATCTCGCCGTCACCAAGGATCGAATATGTCCTGTATGTCCTGCCCTGATATCTTGCCGCGAGAGCCATTCCGACAGCAGTACTGATACCCTGTCCGAGGGACCCCGTGGACATATCGACTCCGGGAACGTGGCGCATGTCGGGGTGTCCCGACATATGAGCCTTGATCGATCTTAAGAGCTGCATGTCCTCTTCGGGGAAGAAGCCTCTTATTGCAAGTACCGAATAAAGTGCCGGGGCACAGTGGCCTTTCGAAAGGACAAATCTGTCGCGGTCCGGATCCGAGGGGTTCTTCGGATCGATGTTCATCTCGTCAAAATAAAGCTTGGTAAGGCAGTCGACGCATGAGAGTGATCCGCCCGGATGACCGGACTTTGCACGGTGGATGGAGTCGATTATGAGGATCCTTGCCCTCGTCGAAAGGACCGACAGTTCTTTTCTATCCATACGTCTTACCCCTGTCCGTAGTAGGCATTCGCGCCGTGCTTTCTCAGGTAGTGCTTATCAAGCAGCGTCTTCTGCATCGACCTGTGCGTCGGATCGAGCATGAGCGCATGATAATCCATAAATGCGACCTCCTCCATTACGACCGCATTATGTACGGCGTTCATGGGATCGGTTCCCCATACGAAAGGTCCGTGCGAATAAACGAGAACTCCGGGAACGCTGTCCGGATCGATACCCTTAAATGTCTCGACTATGACATTGCCGGTCTCCTTCTCGTATTCGCCGTTTATCTCCTCATCAGTCATGGGTCTGGTGCAGGGGATATCACCGTAGAAATAATCACCCTGTGTCGTTCCCATTGCGGGGATGGGCCGGCCTGCCTGTGCGAAGCTCGTTGCCCAGCGTGAATGCGTATGTACGACACCGCCGATATTCGGGAATTCCTTATAGAGCACCACGTGGGTCGCTGTGTCGCTCGAAGGCTTCCACTTTCCTTCGACGCGGTTGCCGTCAAGGTCGACCACTACCATGTCATCGGGAGTCATGTTGTCGTATTCAACGCCCGAGGGCTTTATTACAACGAGACCCTTTTCGCGGTCGATGCCGGAAACATTTCCCCATGTGAAAGTGATGAGTCCGTACTTAGGGAGCAGAAGGTTCGCATCACATACGGTCTTCTTCAGTTCTTCAAGCATTTACAGTACCTCCGTTGCCGTCTTTTCGAGCGGCAGAGCTTTCTTATATCTTGAAAGGAATTCATTGAATCCCTTAACGTCATCTTCGTCTGCCATGACACTGACGCTCTTTGCATCCGCGAATACCTTATTGTCAAGGTAATCGGGCAGCGTCTCGCCCTCGTCCTTCCAGAGCATATATGCAGTCAGGAGAGCCATGCCGTAAGGTCCGCCTTCCCCTGCTGTCTCCATAACGGAAACGGGTGCGTTGACAGCGGCGGAGAGCATCCTCTGACCGACATCGGGCGTCTTGAAGAATCCTCCGTGTCCGTAGAGCTTGTCGATCCTGACATTCTCCGTCTCAAGAAGTATATCCATTCCGATCTTAAGAGTCGAGAGTGCGGAGAGAAGATGTGTCCTCATGAAGTTTGCAAGAGTGAAGCTGCAGTTCTGCATCCTCGCGAAAACAGGCCTTCCTTCATCAAGATCCGTGACTCCTTCGCCCGAGTAATAGTTATAGGACAAAAGGCCGCCGCAGTCCTTGTCGCCTTCCTTTGCGACGAGGAAGAGCTTCGTGAACAGCTCGCCCTTATCAGCTTCTATTCCCATGAGCTTCGAGAACTCACCGAAAAGGTTTACCCATGCATTGATATCGGATGTGCAGTTATTGCAGTGGACCATTGCCACGGGTGCACCGTCGGGAGTCGTGACCATATCTATCTCGCGGTGTACTCCGAGAGGGTGATCTACCACTATCATGGCGAAGTCCGATGTGCCGGCGCTTACATTGCCGGTATAGATACGGACAGAATTCGTGGCGACCATTCCGGTTCCTGCATCGCCTTCGCAGGGAGATACGGGGATACCTGCTTTAAGATCGCCTTCGGGATCGAGGAACTTCGCGCCATCTTCTGTAAGCTCTCCGGCATTGTCGCCTGCGCAGAGCACCTTGGGAAGGATCGAGCGCAGATCGATACCGGAAAGATCATTGAACTTCCTGACCATCTCTTCATTGTAGTCGCATGTCGCACTGTCGATAGGGAACATGCCGGATGCCTCGCCGACGCCCATTACCTTCTTTCCTGTAAGACGAAGGTGGATATATCCTGCGAGTGTCGTCAGGTAATCGATGTCGCCTACGTGTTCCTCTTTATTGAGCATCGCCTGATAAAGATGTGCGATGCTCCATCTCTGGGGTATATTGAATCCGAGACACTCGGTCAGCTTCTCTGCCGCCTGTCCCGTGATGGTATTTCTCCATGTCCTGAATCCGGCGAGCTGCCTGCCGTCCTTATCGAAAGGAAGATAACCGTGCATCATGGCGGAGATACCGATGCCGCCGACGGTCGTGAGCTTCTCGCCGTACTTCTTCAATACATCAGCCTTGAGGGATGCAAAACAGGCCTGAAGGCCGTTCGTGATCATGTCGGAGGAATAAGTCCATATACCGTCTACGAGCTGATTCTCCCATTCGTGATCGCCCGATGCAACGGGCCTGTGATCATTATCGATAAGGACCGCCTTGATCCTGGTCGATCCCAATTCTATTCCCAGTGCGGTTGACTTAAAATCCATTACAGATCCTCCTTTATGAGTTTGTGAAATTGTCTCCTGACAGTGTCAGGAATAAAGCCGCCCCGGGGGCGCAGGCCGTCTCCGGGGCAGGGTCTTATCTGAGTTTCCAGGCCAGATCCTTTATGAAGAGCTCGTCTTCAAGTGAGGAAGGAGTCGTGTCCTTCGAGATGTGGACGAACTCGATATCCAGCATGTTCGCAAAGTCCCTCATCATCTCCGCGGTAACGTCATATGACAGTACTGTGTGATGAGCACCTCCCGCGGTGATCCAGCACTCGACGCCCGTAAGAAGATCGGGCATTGCGCGCCACATTACCCTTGCGACGGGGAGGTTAGGCATCGGCATTATCGGCTTGACGCACTCGATATCCTGAACGATCAGGCGGAGACGTCCTCCCATATCGATAAGGGAGGCTACGATAGCCTTTCCTTCCTTTCCCTCGAAAACGAGTCTCGCGGGATCCTTCTCGTTCATTCCGATACCGAGGTGATGTGTCTCTATCCTGGGCTTTCCGGATGCCAGGGAAGGGCAGACCTCGAGCATGTGGGCTCCGAGGGAATATTCCTGTCCTTCAACAAGATGATAAGTATAATCCTCCATGAATGCGGAAGAACCGTTGCCGCCTTCTCCCATTGCCTTCATGATGGCAGTCATGGCGCTGACCTTCCAGTCGCCCTCGCCGCCGTATCCGTATCCGAGGGACATCAGATGCTGCGATGCAAGACCCGGAAGCTGCTCCATGCCGTAGAGATCCTGGAAGGTGTTGGAGAATGCCATGCATCCTTCACGGTCCATCATTGTTTTGATGGCGATCTCCTCTTTTGCCTGATAGCGGATGGCAGCTGTGTTGTCGGTTGCCACGTCGTAAGAGGATTCATATTCCTTTACGAGAGCATCGATCTGCTCTTCGGTGACCTTATCCATCTCTTTGACGAGATCTCCGACTGCCCATGTGTTGACCTGCCAGCCGAGCTTTATCTGGGCTTCGACCTTGTCGCCTTCGGTTACTGCGACTTCACGCATGTTGTCGCCGAAACGCATGACCTTCATGTTTTTCGATACGGAGACTCCGACTGCGGCCTTCATCCAGTCCGCAAGTCTTTTATGGACACGGGAGTCTTTCCAGTGACCTGCGATGACCTTGCGGGGCTTCCTGAGCCTTGCTCCTATAAAGCCGTGCTCCCTGTCACCGTGAGCGGCCTGGTTAAGGTTCATGAAGTCCATGTCGATATCTTCGTTGGGGATCTCGACATTATACTGTGTCGCGAAGTGGCACCAGGGCTTCTGAAGGTCGCGCAGACCGTCGATCCACATCTTGCTCGGTGAGAATGTATGACACCATGTGATGAGTCCCGCGCAGGATGTATCGTAGTTTGCTTCGCGGACAGTGTCCGTGATCTCCCTGTTCGTCTTTGCCGTTACCTTATATTCGACGGGGTAGGGCAGCACATCAGAAAGATATGCCGCCATCTCCCTTGCACGTGAATCAACGATCTTAAGAGTCTCTTCTCCGTAAAGGAACTGACTTCCGACGATAAACCAGAATACGTGTTTCATTTGAGATGACCTCCGGATCACTTCTTTGCCTTGTGCTTACGGGAGAGGATGACACTCTGGAGGAGGAGGAATATACAGAGCATGAGAGCTACTGTGATATTTGTCCACCAGGCTTCATCGAGACCCAGGGAAGCAACGATATTCTTGATCGTGCTGAGCGAAAGGACTCCGAAGAACGTACCTGCGATATTACCTACACCACCGGTGAGCATCGTACCGCCGATGATGGAGGATGCGATGGCGTTCATCTCGGCACCGCCTGCATGTGAAGGGGAACCGGAACCGGCGTGCATGAAGTATACGAAACCGCCTATACCTGCGAGGAGTCCGCAGAGGAGGTGGGCCATAAACTTCGTGCGCCTTACGTTGATACCGAGCATGTTGGCGCTCTGGTTGTTTCCGCCGACTGCGTAGAAGTTACGTCCTAGCTTTGTCCAGCGCAGGAGTATGAACAGTATTATCACGATCGCTACGGCGACGATAACGCCGATCTCAACATAGGCTGGAACATACACACCGAGTTTGTTGTTGGCCCCCATTCCGGGAACAGTGATCCTCTTTTCCTTGAGCTTGAGGAACTGCTCGTTTGCAACATTGAACTGAGTAGCATTGATTATCGTTGTCATTCCCTTTGCAAAGAACAGTCCGGCGAGCGTTACGATGAACGGCTGGATGTTCAGATATGCAACGATGAATCCCTGAACGAGACCGAATGCGAGTCCGATGCCGAGAGCAATCAGGAGAGCGGTTACAACATTTCCGGGATTACCCGCATATTCCTCCGGGTGAAGGACATCCCTGTCGAGATATACCGCACATGCCATACATACGAGAGCAGTGACCTGACCTACGGAGATATCGATACCGCCCGTGATCATGACAAGGCTCATGCCGCATGAAAGGACGATGAGGGATGCATTCTCGTTAAGGATGTTGAAGAATGTCTGGGGCTTTGTGAATCCTCCTCCGAGCAGGAAAACTGCCAGAGCATACATTGCGACGAAGACCGCGATAGTTATGATAAGGAGAAGGTTGGTGTCGGTAAGACCGGCGCGCTTCCTGAGATTCTTTTCAGCTTTTATGTTTGCAGCTGCATTTGTATTGGAAGACATATCAAGCCACCTCCTTTCCTACATTTCCTTTTGAACGGGCGAGCTTTTTCCTGAGAGTTCCCATCTTCTCGCGGACTATAGGTGCCGAGAGGACTACGAGGATGATTACTACGACAGCCTTGTAGGCGGGGATAGCCGTGGAGTTGACCTTGAACTTTGTAAGAGTGGTCGTAAGGAACTGGATAACATATGCACCGATGATGGATGCCTTCATGTTGAACTTACCGCCTCCTAATGAGTTACCGCCGAGAGCAACAGCAAGGATGGCGTCCATCTCGATATCTTTCGCGATGACTGAATAGTTGATCGTCGAAAGACGGCTTACCTTGATGAATCCGGCAACTGCAACACAGACACCGAGGATGACGAAAGTCAGGAACTTCACCATCTGGGGATTGATACCGTTGAGCCTCGAGGAACTGGAGTTGATACCGACAGACTGTGAATAGAGTCTGAGGTTCGTAAACTTAAGCACAACGGCGATTATGATCATGCAGATGACAGCTATGAATATCGGCGTAGGGAGAGGTATCCCGGGGATCGAGTTTCCAAAGTAACCGAAGCTCGGATCGCTTATGACGGGGAGCTTGTTCTTGTTGATCCATGCAGCGATCGAACGTCCTGCAGTATACAGGATCAGCGTCGCGACCATCGGCTGTATCTTGAAGAAGGCGACGAGCATTCCGTTGAAAGCACCGAAGCACATCGACACGAGGACCGCTATAAGGAATGCGACGATGATGGAAGTCTGCATATGCTCGGGGCGGGGATTGTTACCGCACAGTACACGGAGTACTACGGATCCCGCGATGGCCATTGCGGCACCGACGCTGATATCCTGTCCTCCGGAAGCGGATGTGACCAGTGTCATTCCGATGGCGAGGATCGCAAGCTCTGATGCGTAGTCGATGATGGTTATGAGATAACCGGACAGAACGGGATCGCCTGCACTGTTGTGCCCGAGTTCGATCTTAAAGAATGAAGGGTCCATTATGAGATTGAAGAGGACCAGTATGAGGAGGGCAGCAACAGGTATGAAGAGCTGCTGACGCACCATATTACCGAGGAAGGCGCTGAAGGATCTTTTCTTCAGCTTGAGATCTTTTTGAGATGTACTCATTTGGATTCACCTCCTGCTATAGTTGCCATTATCTTATTCTGGTTGAGATCGTTGCCCGACAGTTCGCCGACGACCTTGCCGTCACGCATTACGACGAGCCTTGAACATGTCCTTATCATCTCGTCGATCTCGGAGGAGATGAATGTTACGCTCTTGCCTTCCGCTGCGAGCTTCAGGACGAGCTTCTGTATCTCAACCTTGGTTCCGATATCGATACCTCTCGTAGGTTCGTCGAGGATCAGATATACCGGGTTCGCGAGGAGCCAGCGCGCAAGTATGACCTTTTGCTGGTTGCCGCCCGACAGGGACTTGATGGGAGTCTCGGAAGATGCTGTCTTGATGCTCAGGAGCTTAATGTATTCATCTGCAAAAGCTTCAGCCTGGGCACGCGAGAAAGGCCTGAAGAATCCCTTCATTACCTGAAGCGCGAGTATGATGTTGTCCCTTACCGACAGATCTCCGACGATACCGTCGCGCTTTCTGTCCTCGGGAAGATATGATATTCCGTTCTTCATGGCGTCGAGAGGCTTATTGATCTTAACCTTCTTGCCGTTCATCATGACGGTTCCGCCGCTTACCTTATCTGCGCCGAATATGGCACGAACGCACTCGCTTCGTCCGGATCCGAGAAGTCCCGTAAATCCGTTAACCTCACCCTTATGGATCGAGAAGTCGAAAGGCTTGATGCCGGTAGTGCCGGCGAGCTTCTTCGCTTCATAGACGGGAGTGCTGTTATAGTCGATCTTATCTGTGTCAGATTCGCTCTTGATGTCCGCCATGTCGTCAAAATCCTTGCCGAGCATCTTGGATACGAGCTGGACACGGGGCAGGTCTTCTATTACGTATTCGCCTACGAGAGTACCGTCACGCAGTACCGTGATACGGTCACAGACTTCATAGACCTGCTCGAGGAAGTGTGTAACGAATATGATACCGACGCCCTTTTCCTTAAGATCGCGCATGAGCTTGAAGAGTTTCTCGACTTCCTGTTCGTCGAGGGAGGAAGTAGGCTCATCGAGTATCAGTACCTTACATTCCATATCTACCGCACGTGCTATCGCGACCATCTGCTGGACTGCGATGGAGCAGCTTCCGAGCTGTTGTGCGGGCAAAGCGGGAATACCGAGTGAATCGAGGAGCTTTCCCGCATCATTATTGATCTTTCTCCAGTTAGTGAGAGGACCTTTTGTACGTCCGATATACATATTCTCGGCAACGGTCAGGTTCGGACACAGAGTTATCTCCTGATATACCGTGCTGATGCCCATATTCTGCGCCTCCTGAGGGGAACGGATATGGACCGGCTTGTCGCTTCCCTTAAGGCGGATCTCTCCTCCGTCCTTGGGATAGACGCCTGTCAACACCTTTATGAGTGTTGATTTTCCTGCGCCGTTCTCGCCCATAAGAGCATGGATCTCGCCTTCCCTCAGGGTGAAGTCGACCTGCTCAAGCGCACGTACACCAGGGAAATACTTGCAGATTCCGCGCATTTCCAATACAGCGCCTGTTTCCATAGTATTTGCCTCCTGTTTCTTTTTCAAAAAAAGGATGTGCGATGCGATGAAAACCGCACCGCACATCCAGTGGTTACTTAGTTGATTAAGTTATGCGATACTTGGATCAGATACCGTACTTGTCAACGTCGTCCTGTGTGATCGTTGTAGCGTCAAAGCCCTTCTCTTCCATGATTACGACCTTCTGCTTAGCACCATTCTTGATGATGTCGTCGATGTAGGAAGCCTGGAAAGGATTGCACTGTCCATCATAGTTCCAGTTGCCTGCGAGGAGTTCTTCGAGAGCCCACTTGTTGCAGTCGAAACCGATAACGATAACGTCCTTGCCTACGCCGTGAGAGATGTTAGCCTTATCAAGAGCCTGAACGGCACCCTTAGCCATATCGTCATTCTCAGCATAGATTACGTTGAAGGACTCACCGGAGTCGATAACTGCCTGAACGATCTGCTGTGCATTCTCTGCGTTCCACTCAGCTGTCTGCTGTGTAACAATGTTCCAGTTATCCTCAGCTGCAACCTTTGCATCGAGAGCGCCGGAACGTCCGATCTGAGCGGATGAACCCATAACGCCCTGGATATGGATTACGTTGTACTCAGAAAGGTTCTGGGAAGCGAGCCAATCAACTGCTGTCTCACCTTCCTTAGCCATGTCGGAAACGATGGAAGCCTCATAAAGGCTCTCGTCTGCGTCGATCGTTCTGTCGAAGAGGATTACCTTGATTCCTGCATCCTTAGCATCCTTGAGAACGGAATCCCAACCGGATGTACCGGCTGCGGAGATAAGGAGATAGTCAACTTCGTCCTGGATGAACTTCTGAGCTGCTGCGATCTGCTCTTCGTTCTTAAGGCTGTAAGCGAAGGAAGCGTCATATCCGTTTTCCTTAGTAAATGTAGCCTTCATGTCATTGTCGTTTGCCGTACGGTAACCGGACTCGTTAGGATCGTTGTTGATGATACCGACCTTGATGAGCTTATCACCGTCGTCTTCGCTCTTGGAGCAGGCACACATTCCGATAGCCATTGTAGCTACGAAAGCTGCAGTGAGTAAGATTGAAACAAGTTTCTTCATTGTTTTCGCCTCTTTCCTTTATAGTTTTTGTTTTGATCACAGGTTGTCCCTGTTCCTCTGGCTTCAGTAAAACACAGCGAAAAGGAAGCCGCAATAAACATGAAGGTCATGTGGACAGATTGGATAGATTGCATAAATACAGATACTGAAGCGGCGTTTGACATAACGTACAGATCCTGCCGTGACGTGGAATATGTCTGCTTTTTGTGGGATATCTTATACGCTTTTGTTGAATATCTTATGATGCGTCCGGCATCGATGACAGGTTGATACGGATACATAATGAACAAGCCGGAGCCCCTCATCCCGAAATAATTAGAGCCCCGGCGCCAAACCCGATAAAAAAACAAACAGGAACATGACCCGGACGGGCGAAAAAAGCGTAAAGCTTAAAATCTCTGCATCCGGTCATTTGAAAAAATGAACTCAATTTTGGACTCAATTGAAGTGGATTGAGTTCATATTTGAGTATTTTGAAGCAAATGGACTTAATCTTGGACTCAATTGATGTGAATTGAGTCCATTTTTGAGTCCATCGGGCAGAGGCCGTTTTTGATGGTCCGCATCTGACAACGCCCTCAAATTGTCAAGTCGGGTACGGGCAGGTTATAATTAATCGGTACATATATCAATAAGAGGGGTATCGTCATGACTTCCAAATATGAAGGCATCGCGGACAAGCTGGAGACAGAGATCCGTCAGATGATGAGAGACGGCAGGGACCGTCTTCCTTCAGAGAGCGATCTGTGCTCGAAGTATTCATGCAGCCGTCAGACGGTCCGTATGGCACTGTCGCTCCTCGAGGACAGGGGAATGATAGTGAAGAAGAAGGGAAGCGGATCGTTTATAGCTCCGCGTGTTTCATCGAATGCAAACACAGTCTTCTTTATCACCGAGGATGAGGACAGATATACGTCTCCCGCCTTTATACAGGGGCTGAAGGCGCAGCTGCACGGAAGGAAGTTCGAACTTAAGTGCTTCTCCACGAACGGATTCGTGAGTACAGAGGGAGAGATCTTAAGGAAGGCCGTCAGGGAGATGCCTTTCGCGCTGATAATAGAGCCCCTGCACAATGTGATACCCAATCCGAACATCCCCCTGATCCTGGAGGCAAGATCGAAGGGTATACCGGTCATATATCTCAATTCGGCATACAGGTTTCCTGAGGACTCTTTGCTTATCAGTGCCGACAATACGGAAGGCGCAGAAATGCTCATTAGGCACCTTGCACAGGAGGGCCATAAGAGGATCGGAGGCATCTTCAGGATAGACGATACGGAAGGCCTCGAGAAATACAAGGGATGTATGAAGGCGTGCAACGAGCTGGGGCTTCCTTTCGACGAGACGGGGTATTATCTGTTCAGGACAGATGAACTCAATGACCTCATAAGGGGAGAAAGGGGTTTCCTGCGCAGGTTCGCAGACGGATGTTTAAGAAACAAGACCGCAGTTATCTGTCATGACGACATGATCGCATATCAGCTGATAACGATGATAAGGAAGGGCGGAAAGAGAGTTCCCGAAGACATCGCCGTGGTAAGTTTTGACAACAGCTATTATGCGGCACAGGGAGATGTCGGCATCACTTCTGCGGGACTTCCCGAAAGATCCCTCGCGAGAGCATGTGCGGATGCCGTCTTTGCCATTGCCGACGGGAAGACATACAGAAGCCGCAGACTGCCGTGGGAGATCACGGTCAGAAAGAGCGGCTGAGTCTGTCAGTATCCTCTTGAATTAATGAAATCCTGGGTCAGGTCGTCCTTCGTGAAGACCGATTCCTCGACATATACCTGCTTGGGTATCGCCTCGCCGGCACGGTACTTTTCTATGAGATCGAGCACATAGGGGCCGTGCATCGGATTACATTCAACGCACAGATTTATCTTGCCGTCGAGACAGTACTGGAGAGCCTTCTTTGTCGCGTCGAAAGTGATGATCTTCACCTGACCGCCTTCGCCGTATGTGATCCCCGCCTCGTCGAGTGCGCGCATCGCTCCGAATGTCATGTTGTCATTCTCGCTGTATATGACGTCTATATCACGGCTCTTCTTCAGGTATTCGGTCATGACCTCATATGCTTTTGCTTCCGTGAAATCTCCGTAGAGCTGGGATACCATAGTCCAGTTCGGGTGTTCCTTCATTGCATCCTCGAGAGCTTTCGTTCTCTGGATCTGGGCAGTCGCTCCGAGCGTTCCCTGAAGGTGGAGTATCTTGAGCCTGTTTCCGGGAGATGAATCGTCATTCTCCTCGAGCCATGATATGGCACGGGATCCCTGTTCAAAGAAATCCGAACCGATATTCGTAAGGAAAAGATCCTTGTTCCATACATTGACGGAACGGTCGATGATGATGACCGGGATGCCCGCGTCATGGACCTCATTGAGGACCGTATCCCATCCTTCCTCTATGGTCGGTGCGATGATTATCAGGTCGACGTCCTCCAGTATGAAGTTACGTATGGCCGAAAGCTGGTTGTCCTGCTGCTGTTTGGCATTCTCGACTATGAGCTCATAGCCGTTCTCGTTTTTGAATGTCTGTACCATGGATTCCGTATTTGCAAGACGCCAGTCTGATTCTGATCCGACCTGCGAAAAACCGATAACGAAAAGATCTTTCTCTGTTCCCTCCGGGATCTTCTTCTTTCCGCATGAGGCAAAGGCCAGGATAAGGATAACCGACAGTATGATGTTAAAGTATCGTTTCATTCTCTATCTCCGCCTTTCCCGGAATATGTATGGATATCGATGTTCCCTCACCGGGAGTGCTGTCGATATCGAGTCTGCACTCATCACCGTACAGGAGCCTGAGGCGCTTGTAGACTGATATCAGTCCGAAACTGGTCGTATCCTCGTCGATGACACGCTGTCTCAGTTTATCGAGATCCTCTTTGTCCATTCCCGCACCCGTATCACTGACGGTGAGGACGATCTCATTATCCTTCGCGATGCCCGTTACGGTGATCATGCCCTTGCCGCGCTTCGGCTTGAGTCCGTGGTAGATGGCATTTTCGACAAGGGGCTGCAGGGTAAGCTTGGGCAGTTTGTTATCCTCGATCAAGGGATCGATCCTGATATCGTATTCGAGTATATCCCTGTAGCGGACCTGCTGGATCTCGAGATAGCTCTGTATGTGCGTCTTTTCCTCTGCTATCGTTACGATGTCCTTACCGTCGGAAAGGAATGAACGGAAGTAGGATGAAAGGTGCGTTACCATCTGTTCCGCCTGGTCGTTCTTGCCGATCTCGATGAGCCATACGATCGCATCGAGAGTGTTGTAGAGGAAATGAGGATTGATCTGTGCCTGTATGAGCGAGAGTTCTATGTCCCTGAGCCTGATCTGCTCCTGGCGGTTGAGCTCGATCTGCGTGCTCAGCCTTCCTGCCATGTCCTCGATACCCGTGCTGAGCATCGAAAGGCTCGTATCGTCCGTTTCGACAGGTGTATGTGCGGACAGGTCGCCGCCGCCGATCTGTTCAACTCGTGCATTCATCGCAACTATAGGATCCGTGATGCTCCTGCTTATCCTGAGGGCACGACGCAGGACGACAGGTGTGATGATGAGGATAACGAGTACGATGAAGACGATCTCCAGCATAAGGTAGAAATCGAGCTGGTTCTGGATCCTTGCCATCTCTCCTGCTTCGTAATAGAGATAGGAATAGATATGGTCCTCGATAAGCTGTGTGATGCCGTAGATATTCGTCTGCAGCTGCGTCATCCTCTCGTCATACTGCTCCGTCTTCTGGATGCGATCCATATATGTGCTGAGATTGTCGCAGAGGGTGAGAACGTTGTTCATCGCCTTTCTTCCCTCGGCATTAGTCGTATTCTCAAGAAGGTCCTCGGCGAGCTTCCGGGCAGATGAAACGTCATCCCACGGGATCTCGTCCGAACTGCCCGATACATAGAGATACATCTGAAAGTCGATCTCGTTCTTGAAGTTCTGGTTGAATCCCGATGCCTTTACGATATTTCCCGAAACGGATGCATACATGATGTTACGTATGAGGATCATGGCGAAGATCATGATGAGGATCAGAAGTATCGGCACGAACATCTGCAGGATCAGACGGAACATCTTTCCCTGTACGGTATTTCTGCTGAACCTGCTCTTTAAGGAGATCATTCTTCTCCGGTCTCTCCGCTTCTGTACTGGCTGGGAGTGCATCCCTGGTTCTTCTTGAAAACGAATGAGAAATAACGGGGATCCTTATAGCCTATCTCTCCCGCGATCTCGCCGGAACGCTTGCCCGTGGTCCTCAGGAGCTGGCGGGCCTTTGCCATCCTCTTCTTGGTTATATACTCGATGAAAGACTGTCCGACCTTGTGACTGAAAAGTGCGCTCAGATAGTTCGAGCTTATATTGATCGCTTCTGCGACCCCGTCGAGCGAGATGTCTTCGTCCGTATAGTGGAGATTGACATAAGCAAGGGCGCTGTCGATGATGTCATTTCCTCTCTTCTGTGCTTCGGCCTCACGCATCCTGATCGCGACCGTAAGGATATCGATAAGGTATTCACGGACATCCTCGGCACTTGCATTCATATCGAATGAAGGAAGGGCATCAGACATGTCCTGTGCCGCAACATTGGAATCCTTCAGTGCGAGCTCGACGTTGACCCTGATGCTGACGAGAAGATAGTATCTGAAGAGCATTGATTTCTCGCTTCCGTCGAGACCCCTGATATATTCCTCGACGAAAGGCCCTATCTCTTTTGACGTGCCCATCTGTACAAAATACCTGATGATCATCGGGTCGAACTTGCCGGCATCGATCCTGTTTACGTCCGACTCGTCGGGAGTATATTCCTCCGTCTTGAGGTTTTCCGTTGTGAAGACATGTCTTGCCGGGAACATGTGCCTGTAGGAGAATGCGCGGTTGGCCTCGGCGTAGCACGATGACAGACCGCTGAGCCTGTTAGTCGGAACACCGACGGCGACATGCCAGTCGAGCGAGGATCCGGATCCCGTACAGTGCTTCTCTATCATGTCGACACACTTCTTCTCAAGTTCGGGGAGCCTGTCGATATCGCCCTTGATGAGGACGGCATATGACAGCAGGCCGCATCTGAACAGTATGTAGTCGGGATACTGAAGGAAGGAGTTCAGGAGACTGTCGGTGACCTTCGCAGCGTCGTCCGTATAAGTCGACTGTTCAACGTCCCTGATCGAAAAGATGACGAAGTTATATCCGTTCGCGGAAAGGTTGAGATGGAGCTTAGCAGCCTCTTCATATATCTCCTGTACAGAGAGTGAGCCTTCAACGAGCTTCTCGAAGAAAGCCCTGTGCGAAAAGCGCTCGAACTTCTTGAACTCCTGCTCATATCTGCTCAGGAAATCCTTCTGTTCATTCTCTTCGGATATCTTCTTCCTGGTGCCTTCCAGGGCCTTTATCATGTCTGCCTTGGTGACGGGCTTCAGGAGATACTGCTCAACGCCTATCTCTATCGCCTGGCGCGCATATTCAAAGTCGCTGTAACCGCTGATGATTATTATCTTTATCCCCGGAAGTTCGCGGATGACCGTCTTGCTCAGGGAAAGACCGTCCATGAACGGCATCGTTATATCGGTGATGAGGACATCGGGCTCGAGCTTTCTTATCATCGGCAGAGCCATCTCTCCGTCGGGAGCATCGCCTACGAATTCGTAGCCGTATTTCTCCCACGGTATCATGTCCCTCAGTCCTTCACGGACTATACTCTCATCCTCACAGATAAAAACCTTGATCAGTTCCATATTGCCCCCACTTTATACTTATCCATTGTATCACATATCAACGGTCAGCATAACGGCAGGGAAGACAGATTATTTACAAATCCGTAATACAATCGGAAATCTTTAGACGGACTCTGATGATAGAATAGTAACATGCTTAACTATGTCCTGATAATGCTGCCGCTGATGGTGCTGCTCTTGCTCTGCATGCACCGCGCATATCTCTCTCCGAAGGACATCTCAACGGATGTCTACAGGCTGCTCGCCGCCGTTATGGCGGCGATACTCGGTAATGTCTTGATCGCGACTTCCCCCATAGCCGTTATATGTAAAGCGGGATATATGATCTACTTTATCGGGACGGATTTTGTCCTGTTCTATCTCCTGATATTCAGTATCGATTACTGCGGCTTCAAATCGATCAGGAAGTATGTCAGGGGTATATTCCTGACACTGTCAATAGCGGACTCGGTCTCGATACTGCTCGATCCCATTTTCGATCATGTCTTTGCGATGAAGATCATCACACTTGATTCGGGCGAATCATATCAGAGCCTTATCCCTTACTGGTATCATGATATCCATCTGTTCATTTCATATATAGCGATAGCGCTCATCGTCACCATCTATATCGTGAAGCTGGTCAATACTTCAAGGATATTCTGGAGGAAATATATAGTCATATTTGCGGGCATCCTCCTGACGGCCGTGTGGGAGACATTATATGTCTTTCTTGAGAAGGCGCTCGACACTTCCATGATAGGATTTGCGGTATGCGGCATCTTCATATACTACTATTCGATAGAACGCAAGCCGGTGGCCCTTCTCGACAGGATGAAGAATATGATCCTCACTTCAGTATCGGATGCGATAGTATTCTTCAACAAGGACGGCAACTGTATCTACGCCAATGACAGTGCGAAGGTCCTTTTCAATGTGCAGGGCGATGATCTGTCCGATATCCAGCGCCAGGCGATCGAGCTGACATCTGTGACTACGGAACAACTCGAGAAGATCAACAGCATAAGGACAAGAAGGGAGTTCGAGAGAGAGGACGGCGTCCACATCTACGATATCGAATATCACAAGACATTTGACGGCAATGGTCACAGGATAGGCTCATTCTCCAAGATCACCGACAGAACGGAGGAGATCAGGAAGCAGAAGGAGGAGCAGTATCTTGCGACTCACGATCTCCTGACGGGGATAGATAATGCGGAAAGTTTTTACAGCAAGGTAAGAAAGAGGCTCGACGAGGATCCGGATACGGAATATGTAGCAGTTGCCTCTGACATCAAGGAGTTCAAGCTGGTAAATGACAGGTACGGACGTGCCGTCGGAGACAGGATCCTCGTAAAGATCGCAAGGACACTTGAGGAGGCCGCGAGCGAGCATACGATCTACGGAAGGATCGGAAGCGACAGATTCGGAGCCCTTATGAGGAAGGAAGATTACAAGGAGGAGACGATCCTTCAGGGAATAAGCGAGATCCCCGCCCTGTCCATAGATACGCAGACGCAGTATCCGGTCATAATACACGTAGGCATATATGAGATCACAGAGAGGGATACCGCAGTATCCGTCATGTTCGACAGATGCTTCATGGCGATATCCGGGATAAAGAATGATGCGACTGCAAGGATCGCTTATTATGACGAGAAGCTCAGGGAGGATCTTATGTGGGAACAGAGGATGGCGGGCTCTCTCGACAATGCTCTTCTAACGGGACAGATCGTTCCCTATCTGCAGGCTCAGGTCAACAGGGACGGCAGGGTCGAGGGCGCTGAGGTCCTCGTAAGATGGATCCATCCCGAATTCGGATTCCTTCCTCCGGGAAAGTTCATAGGGATCTTCGAGAAGAACGGAATGATATCGAAGATAGATAAATATATGTGGGAATCCGCATGCAGGATACTGAACAGCTGGTCTTTCATAGGACGTGAGGACCTTTATCTGTCGGTCAATATTTCTCCCAAGGATTTTTATCTCATGGATGTTCCTACGGAGATAATCAACCTCGTCAATAAATATGATATCGATCCGAGGCGCCTGAGGCTCGAGATAACAGAGTCGATAGTAATGGACGATGCCGAGGAGAAGATAAAGACCATCGAGCAGCTCCGCGCGAACGGTTTCCTGGTCGAGATGGATGACTTCGGTTCAGGTTACTCGTCGCTCAATATGCTCAAGGATATGCCGATCGACGTCCTGAAGCTCGACATGGTATTCCTCAATGCCAGCACCGAGAATAACAGGACGAGGGCAATAATGAAGCTCATCATCGATCTCGCGAAGGCACTGAACATACCTGTTATCGCTGAGGGTGTTGAGACACAGGAACAGGTCGATTTCCTCTCCGAGATGGGATGCGATTATTTCCAGGGTTATTACTTTGCAAAGCCCGTGCCCCTCATGGATTATGAGAGCAAAACGCTGAAGCGCGCACGTTCGGATAACTGAGCCCCTTGTTTTTTTATTGAATAGAGTATATTCTTTACGGGCAGTAAAACCGTAAAGGGGACAGTCATGGGCGGATCCAGGATGGCGGTCAATTTCGCCAGGAGAATAGTTGTAAAGGTCGGAACCTCGACCATCACATATGAGAACGGAAGGATGAACCTGTCCAACATCGACAGGCTCTGCCGTGCGATAGCCGATATACAGAACAGCGGAAAGGAAGTCATACTTGTTACTTCAGGCGCCATCGGAGTCGGCATCGGATGCCTTAACCTCCCGGAGAAGCCTACCGAGACACGTGAGAAGCAGGCTATCGCTGCCGTAGGCCAGTGCGAGCTCATGAATGCATATACGAGGAGCTTTGCCGAGTATTCATATGTATGCGGACAGATCCTCCTTACGAGGGATGATCTTACGGATAAGCTCACCCGCTCCAATATCACCAATACGATAGAGGCACTTCTCGAGAGACATATCATTCCCGTAATCAATGAGAATGACTCTGTATCCACGACCGAGATCATGCATAACGGAACATTCGGCGACAACGATACGCTGTCTGCCCATGTTGCATGTCTTGTCAATGCAGATCTTCTGATAATACTGTCGGATATCGACGGACTGTATGACGATAACCCGAGGGAGCATGAGGATGCCAGGAGGATATCCTATGTCGAGGATATAACGGATGAGATGCTCGGCTTTTCAAAGGGTGCCGGTTCCAAGCTCGGAACGGGCGGCATGTATACGAAGGTCACTGCGATGCAGAAGGTCACATCAAACGGCATCAACGGAGTCATTGCCGAAGGATCAGAGCCTCAGGTGCTTTCAAGGATCCTCGATCAGGACGACATAGGAACCTTTTTTGCCGCGAAGTAAGGATCTTACCAAAGTCTTTTCAAGTCTTAAGCTGCCGCGTGGAAACGCAGGCAGTTTTTTATTTTATGGCGGTCCTCAGGATTGTCTCGGCCCAGGCGCCTTCGATGGGCATCTCTTCTATCGGGATTATGCCCGCATCCCTGAGAGTCATCTCGCTCTCATATCTTTCCCTGCGCTTCGGAACGGGCGCGAGATAACAGGGAACGTTCCTTTCGGCCGCACGCCTGATCAGTGCGGGAAGTCCATCTTCACGGGAAGACGAGTTTGCAGTTCCCGAGTGGTATGCTTCAATGAGGATCGCGTCGCATCCTTCAGGGTCAACATGGTCAAACGGAAAGCCCGGAACATCGGGAACGGTAATGATCTTAGGAACGGAGGAGAGCGAGAAGAACTGTTCTGCCTGCTCACGGGTGAGCCTGGTGAAGCTTCCCCTTGCTCCGGAAATCCTTATGTCCCCGTAGTAATCGGGATCGGTCGCGAGGTTTGCTCCGACAAATGTCGTATCTCCCATGAAAGAATCGCTGTAGACGATACCGAATGTGGCATGTCCGCTCTTTGCCTCGCATGCGGCATTCAGGAGGTTCAGCGAATACCTTACGTTCTTCTTTCCGTCGGATGAAGGATCGGTCAGGGGCTTCTTTGCTCCCGTTATGACAACGGGGATATCAAGGAAGGACAGCACCCTTACGGCAAGCTGGGCAAAATATGACATGGAGTCCGTTCCGTGGAGTACGAGGACACCGTCGGGAGAGTGCTCTTCAACGCCTTTCGAGATGCCGCTCAGGGCTTCCCTGAAGTAAGATACCGTTGCATTCTCCGAAGAATACGATATCGGATTGTAAAAGCAGAGTTCACCCTTGAAGCCGAGGCCTGTAAAGAATGATCTGTCGGGGGCTGCGGAGAGCTTGATGACCTTATCCTGTCCGGTCTTTGAACAGATGGTTCCTCCCAATGAGACTATGAGTATCTTTGCCATATGATCCACCTTATTTCTTATCTGACACATATCTTACCATTATGCGGTCCTTGTTAACAATCCGGACAGCCTCTGTTATATTAGTTGTGTAAAAAACGACAAAGACTGTCAGGGGGATGCATGACGTGAAGAGATTCAAGGCGTTAACGGCTCTTATTCTCATAGCTTCCATGCTCTTTTCGATAGCGGCATGCTCCGAAGACTCGGGCAAGAAGCGCAAGGAGAGGAAGAAGCACAAAGAAGAGGAGACGGAAGAGACTGAGGAGACTGAGGAGACTGAAGAGACGGAGAAGCCCGACGAGACGGAGCCCGCGGAGACTGAGGAACCTGATGTGACGGAAAGTGTTCCCGATGAGACCGAACCTGATGTAACGGAACCGACAGCTGTTCCTACACCGGGCGTCCGCGATGATTCGATCCTTATCGAAGTCGTCAGGGACTGGGATTACGGTGATTTCGAGAAGGACAGCAATTATATCTTCGTTTCCGGATTATCGGTCGCGGATGTTTCGGAAAAGGATTATCCGCTCCTTAAGAAGGCGCTGATGGAGTATTTCTCCGACAATGACGAGAATGAGCTTTTCGCTCTGATGGATGAATTAAAGGGTGACACAGATCCTTCTGGTTCGTATCTCCAGAACGTACCGTGTGTAAAGAGATCGGATGCGACTGTATTCAGTATCACGAACAACTGGTATTTTTCATCCTATGATCCCCAGATCAACAGGACATATCTGAGGGGTGCGACTTTCGATTCCCTGACGGGCCGGAGATTTACGATCTCCGACATAACGCTCGATAAGGATGCGCTCGCAGAGAAACTGTCAGATGCCTTCGGCAGGAAGCTTACTCCTGCGGATATCAACGACCTCGAAAAGTCGGGTGACCTTGCGTGGTTTATCACTCCCGAGACCATCGTCTTTGCACTTAATTCGAATCCCGAGGCCGGCACGGTCTGTCTGCCTCTCGATAATACGAAGGGAACCGGAGAGGGGATCTTCGATATATATACCGGCAAGGCCGATTATATACTTCCGTTCTACGATCAGGTCGATTTCTATTCCGACGGATACGGAGTAAGTGTTGATACGGAGGGGACAGGTGAGCTCGATCATATCGTTATATGTGAGAACAGGCCTGCCGATGATGATTACTATTATGTTGATTCATATGACATAAACTACGGGGACTTCGAATACAGGCTCGAGGTACCTTCTCTCGGCTGCTCGCCTTATCTTCTGAAGGTAAACGGTTTTTCGATGATCCTTTTGGAGATCACGATGGATGGCGATTATACGGAGACATATACGCTCCTCCTGTCACCCGAGCTCGGTGTCGTCCCTGCGGATCATGTCAGGGGCAATATAGGCGGACCGCTCGAGTCCTTTACACCCGAAGGCGCCGAGGCTGTCCGGAGAGGATGCGAGCCTACGGATACGGGTGCGCTGTATCTGACAAAGAAGACGGATATCTTTGGAACATTTACGACCTACTATCCCGTATATATCGATACTGACGGATCCGTCACCGTGATAACCAATCTCGGTACGGCGGATACGTCCTGGTGGCCGAAGCCCCTTGTCACCAAGACTGACTTCAAGGTAAGTGACGTGACAACGGGAGAGGAAGTCGTTCTTCCCAAGGGCACAGCGCTCAAGATCGTCATGGCTGACGGCGATATGGGCAGGGTCATCTTTGAGACCGAAGACGGTACATGGTATGACGCTTATCTCGACAACCCCGAGAGCTATCCCCAGACAGTAGACGGAGTCGATGCCAACGATATCTTCGAAGATATGTACTACGCGGGATAAGATCTCTCTTATTACGAACAGCAGTGAACCGGAGGCCGGATCGAAAGATCCTCCTCCGGTTGTTTTTTGTCTGAAAAATGAACTCGGCGCATCTTTCCGGTGTCTATTAGATGAAAGGACAAAGAAGGGAGGTATGGTCATGGCGGACAACAGAGCTGTAACGACGGAGAGAGTGCCTTTTCTGACGAGATTCTTCAGGAAGAGGGCGGAAGACCTGTCTTTGCCCGCCCGTCAGGAGATATGGCCCGTCGCGCCCCCCTCCGGGGAGGAAGACGGGACAGGGGATCAGTGCGGAGGATTGCCTCATTTATAGGCCCCGTGATTGTTGACATATCATTCCCCCTGTGTAATACTTTGATTATCAAAGGAATTACGAAGGCGGTATTTATATGTTGACCGGAAAGATCATCGGGCTGGGATCCTATCAGCCCCCGAAGATACTTACAAACGATGATCTCTCGAAGATCGTCGAGACGAACGACGAGTGGATAACCGAGAGAACGGGCATCAAGGAGAGGCGCGTATCGGACGGCATCATCGATACCACCTCCGCCATGGCATACAAGGCTGCGGCAGAGGCGGTGAAGGATGCGGGTGTAGACCCTTCCGAGATCGAGATGATAGTTGTCGCAACGACGACCCCCGACCTTCCTTTCCCTTCGATGGCATGCTGCGTCCAGAGAGACCTCGGGATCTCGGGCTGCATCTGTTTTGATGTCAACTCCGCATGCCCCGGTTTTATCACGGCTTATAACGTTGTACAGAACTTCATAGAGAACGGACATGTAAAGACCGCTCTGGTCATCGGCGCAGAGTGTCTTACGAACTTTGTCGACTGGGAGGACCGCGGAACATGCATCCTCTTCGGCGACGGCGCGGGCGCTGCAGTATTGAGAGCGGAAGAGGGCGATCCCAACAGCTTTATCCTGACCTCCTCTCCCGAGAAGATGGAGTGCCTCGTGGCCCAGTCCATGAAGCAGCCCAAGAAGTTCGACGATCCTGATTTTGCGAAGTCCACATATATAAATATGAACGGCAAGGAAGTCTTCAGGTTCGTCGTATCGAAAGTGCCCCAGACGATGATGGAGCTTGCCGAAAAGTGCGGCGTCTCACTCGATGAGATCGACCATTATGTATTCCACCAGGCTAACAAGAGGATAATCGATGCTACGGCCAAGAAGCTCGGAGTATCTCTGGAGAAGTTCCCGATGAATATCGAGCAGACAGGCAATACATCATCGGCATCGATACCGATCCTTCTTACGAAGATGAAGAAGGAAGGAACACTCAAAAAAGGCGACAAGGTCATGATGGCTTCCTTCGGAGGCGGACTGACCTGGGGCGTTAATTATTTCGTTTACTGATAAACATTAACCATAAAGAAGGAGCGTAAAGGATCATGACAAAGATAACAGAGATGATCGGGATAAAATACCCCATATTCCAGGGCGGTATGGCATGGGTCGCTGACTATCATATCGCAGCTGCGGTTTCCAACGCCGGAGGACTCGGCATCATCGGATGCGGCGGAGCCGACGAGAACTGGATCAGGGATCAGATACATAAGTGCCGCGAGATGACGGACAAGCCTTTCGGAGTCAACGTAATGCTCATGAATCCCAGAGCTCCCCAGATCGCCGAAGTCCTCGCCGAGGAGAAGGTTAAGGTCGTTACGACGGGTGCAGGTTCTGCAGGCAAGTTCATCCCCATGTGGAAGGAGGCAGGAATCATCGTTATACCCGTCGTTCCTTCAGTTGCACTTGCAAAGAAGATGGAGAAGGACGGAGCCGACGCTGTCATCGCTGAGGGTACGGAGTCCGGCGGACACGTAGGCGAGATAACAACTATGGCTCTCGTGCCCCAGGTCGTTGATGCCGTATCGATCCCCGTCATCGCTGCAGGCGGTATCGCTGACGGAAGAGGAGTTGCGGCATCGTTCATGCTCGGTGCCGAGGCTGTCCAGTGCGGAACAGTCTTCTGCGCATCCGAAGAGGTCAATATCCATCCCAACTATAAGGACATGATCATCAAGGCGAGGGATACTTCCACAAAGGTAACCGGAAGGTCCGCAGGCGCACCCGTAAGGCAGATCAGAAACCAGCTCACCGCTGAATACCTGAAGCTCGAGGAGGCTCATGCAAGCTTTGAGGAGCTCGAGGCATTGGGCGCAGGATCACTTCGAAAAGCAGTCGTTGACGGAGACCTCAAGGCAGGTACTTTCATGGCCGGCCAGATCTCCGGAATGATAAACGAGATCAAGCCTGCGGCGAAGATCATCGAGGAGATGTTTGCGCAGGCAAATGACCTCCTTAAGAACGCAAAGGAGATCGTGTAAGAATGAAGATCGCATTTGTATACCCTGGACAGGGCGTTCAGAAAGTCGGCATGGCTAAGGACTTCTTCGATAAGTTCGACTATGCAAGAGATATGGTAAAGAGGGCATCGGAGTCTGCGGGCTTCGATATGGAGCATATCCTTTTCGATGAGAATGAGGATATACATGTAACCGAATATACACAGCCTGCGCTCGTTACGGCATGCTTGATCATGAGCAGGGCGCTCGAGGATGAGGGCATCAGTCCCGACATCACTGCGGGTCTTTCGCTCGGTGAGTACTGTGCGCTCGTGACTGCGGGTGCGATGACTTTCGATGAGGCTGTAAGGCTGACGAGGATCAGGGGAAATCTCATGAGCTCGTATGTGCCTGCAGGTCTCGGAACGATGGCGGCCATCATCGGTCTTCCCAAGGAGACGATAGAGGAGAAGGTCGAGCCCATCGAGGGTGCTACTGTCGCGAACTATAACTGCCCCGGACAGATCGTCATCACGGGCGAGAAGGAAGCTGTCGAGAAGGGCATGGAGGTGCTTTCGGAGGCAGGTGCCAAGAGAGCTGTCGAGCTCAAGGTATCGGGACCTTTCCACTCACCGATGCTCAAGGGTGCAGGCGAGAAGCTCCGCGTCGAACTCGACAAGGCAGAGATCACGGACCTTAAGATCCCCTATATCGCAAATGCGAATGCGGAGATCATAGAGAATACGGATAAGATCAGGGATCTTCTCGAGATACAGGTCTCCTCCTCGGTCATGTGGGAGCAGACGCTCGTTAAGATGAAGGATATGGGTGTCGACGTGATAATCGAGATCGGTCCCGGAAAGACGATCGCGGGATTCGTTAAGAAGACTATACCCGAGATACCGGTAATAAACGTATCGACGGTCGAGGATATCGAAGCATGCAAGGCGCAGCTTCAGGAAATGGCAAAGTAATTCCAAGGAGGAACATAAAAATGGCAAAGACGGCAATCGTAACAGGAAGCGCAAGAGGAATCGGAAAGGCGATCGCGATCAAGCTCGCGAAGGCAGGATATAACATCGCAGTCATCGATGCATGCCCCGTTGAGGCATCGCAGGAGACAGCGGATGAGATAAAGAATGAGTACGGCGTTGAGACGAAGGCATACAGATGTGATGTTTCGAGCGCCGAGAGCGTTAAGGAGACAGTAGCTGACGTTGCGGCTACATTCGGATCCATCGATGCACTCGTAAACAACGCAGGTATCACGAGAGACGGATTCCTCGTAAGGATGAAGGAAGAGGATTTCGATGCGGTCATCGCAGTTAACCTCAAGGGCACATACAATTTCTTCCGCGAGGTCATTCCCGTAATGAGCAAGCAGAAGTACGGCAGGATCGTCTCGATCTCCTCGATCGTAGGCATCCAGGGCAATGCATGCCAGGTCAACTATTCCGCATCCAAGGCAGGCGTTATCGGCATCACGAAGAGCGCAGCCAAGGAGTATGCGGGCAAGAATATCACATGTAACGCGATCGCTCCCGGATTTGTCCAGACAAAGATGACGGACGAGCTCCCCGAAAAGGTCAAGGAGCAGATGCTCGCAGGCATCCCTCTGAAGCGTTACGGTCAGGCCGAGGATATCGCCAATGCTGTAGGATTCCTCGTATCCGATGATGCATCCTATATCACGGGTCAGGTTCTTTCCGTCGACGGCGGAATGCATATGTGATCCCATACCGGAGCAAGGAGATTTCAATATGGAAGCAAGAAGAGTAGTAGTAACCGGAATGGGTGCAGTAACGCCCCTCGGAAATGATGTCGAGTCTTTCTGGAACGGTCTTGTCGAAGGTAAGGTCGCTATCGATCCCATAACGAGATTCGACACGACAGATTACAAGGTAAAGCTCGCCGCCGAGGTAAAGGATTTCGATCCTACGAAGTATATGGACTTCAAGACAGCTAAAAGGATGGAGCTCTTTTCGCAGTTCGCGGTAGCAGCGGCATGCGAGGCCGTAGAGCAGTCAGGACTCGACATGGAGAAGGAGGATCCCTACCGTGTCGGTGTCATCGTAAGCTCGGGTGTCGGTTCCATGCAGGCAACGGAGAGAGAGCATCAGAAGCTCCTCGAAGGCAAGAAGGTCAATCCTTTCTACATCCCGATGATGATATCGAATATGGCTTCCGCCAACATCTCGATCAAGTTCGGAATGAAGGGTAAGAACATAGATATCGTTACGGCATGCGCATCGGGTTCACACTCGATCGGAGATGCCTTCAAGACGATCAAGTATGGCGATGCAGACGTAATGCTCGCAGGCGGATGCGAGGCTGCTGTATGTCCTCTCGGAGTCGCAGGATTCACATCACTTACGGCTCTTTCCACGAGCGAGGATCCTTCTAAGGCATCGAGGCCTTTCGACAAGGATCGTGACGGATTCGTAATCGGTGAAGGTTCGGGCGTAGTCGTTCTCGAGGAGCTCGAGCACGCAAAGGCAAGAGGTGCTAAGATCCTTGCGGAGGTAGTCGGATACGGTGCGACGAATGATGCATATCATATCACTTCCCCTGCAGAGGACGGTTCAGGTGCCGGCATGGCAATGAAGATCGCCATGAAGGAGGCAGGCATAGAGCCTAAGGATGTTGACTACATCAATGCCCACGGAACATCTACGCACCATAACGACCTTTTCGAGACGAGAGCTATCAAGTTTGCATTCGGTGACGAGGCAAAGAACGTCGCGATCAATTCCACGAAGTCCATGATCGGACATCTGCTCGGGGGCGCAGGCGGAGTCGAGTTCATCGTTATGGTAAAGGCTATCGAGAATTCGTATGTTCACGTAACGGCAGGTTCCGTCGAGAGCGAGGAGGAGCTCGACCTCGATTATACTTTCGGTGAAGGAAAGAAGAAGGATATCACATATGCGATGAGCAACAACCTCGGCTTCGGCGGTCACAACGCTACGGTCGTCGTAAAGAAATACGAAGAGTAAAAAGGAGAAAGACAATGGCAAACTCATTAGACGTCATCGGCATCCAGAAGATCATCCCTCACAGACATCCGTTCCTTCTTCTCGACAAAGTCGAGGATTATGAGCCCGGACAGTTCTGCGTGGCATATAAGAATTTCACATATGACGAGTATTTCTTCCGCGGTCATTTCCCGGAGATGCCTATCGTTCCCGGAGTCCTCACCGTAGAGGCGCTCGCCCAGGCAGGTGCCGTGGCTATTCTTTCGCAGGAGAGCTTCAAGGGTAAGATCGCCGTATTTGCAGGTATCGACAACTGTAAGTTCAAGCGTCAGATCATCCCTGGTGATACGGTAAGGCTCGAGACAAAGATCACGGCTGTCCGCGGTCCCATGGGAATCGGCGAAGCTGTCGCTACCGTAGACGGTCAGGTTGCCGTACAGTGCACTCTTAAGTTCGCGATCGTTCAGTAAGGCGTGATTTGTAACATAAACAAAACACTGTTAGGGTGGTTTTGTTACCTTTGGCTGATAATATATAAGGTGGCTGCGTAGTCGCGGCCGCCTTTTATCATTTATCTGTTTATCGGGGGATAGCATGAAGTGTTCTTTTGCTAAGAAGATTACTGCATTATTGCTGACGGCCGTTGTTGCCGTCACTGTATTTGGTTCCGTCTTCAAGGGGACCGTAAGGGCTGAAGAGACAGGGATCAGGGGATATGTCGAGAGACTCTATTCGATCGTACTCGGCAGACAGCCCGATCCGAACGGCATCGACTACTGGGAAAACAGGATGAAGAACGGTACTACCGCGGCAGACTGCGCGGCAGGCTTTTTCAACAGCGATGAGTTCAGGTCAAAGCAGCTTTCGGATGAGGAATATGTCCTTGTCCTCTACAGGGCTATCCTCGGAAGAGAAGCTGATCCCACAGGTCTTGAGGGATGGACTTCCTCGCTTAAGGACGGATATCCCAGGGCTCGCGTTCTCCAGGGATTCATATCATCAGATGAGTTCAAGGGGATCTGTTCGAGGTACGGAGTAACTCCGGGCAACTATAACCTCACGGATCTTCTCGATATACATTATGTGGAAGCACAGTTCGTAAAGAGGGCATATTCACTGATACTGGGAAGGACGGCCGATGAGACGGGCCTTCGCGACTGGGTCGGGAAGATCTCCTCGGGAAAGATAAGCGCGTCACAGATGGTCAGGGGATTTATCCTGAGTGACGAGTACAGGGGAAAGAATACGACGAGCGACGAGTATGTCGAGATGCTCTATAATGTCATCCTTTCGAGGACCAGCGATCCGACCGGAAAACAGGGCTGGGTCGAGCTCATCGACAGGAAGCATGTTACACGTGATTATGTCCTGAAGGGTTTTGTTGATTCAGACGAGTTCTCGAGCCTTTGCGCCAAGTACGGCGTCAACAAGGGCACGATCGACCTGTCGGATCCCAGGGACTGGAATCCCGATGTCAATGTATTCACAGTAAATGCTTATATGGCCGTCAATCAGGCGATGCCTTCCGATAAGGAGATCGGTTACTGGGCAGGCGAGTTCGCCAAGGGCAGGGCAGGTAAGGTCCTTCTCGAGTCCCTCTTCAATACGCCCGGATTCAAGAAGCTGTCATCAGAGGAGCAGATAAGGAGGATCTATGCCGCATGCCTCGGAAGAAAGCCTTCCGATACTGAAGTGTCCGAAGCTCTCAAGGTCGTAGGCAAGAAGGGCATAGATGAATTCAAGAAGAATATATTCCATTCGCAGGAATTCGAGAAGTACTGCAAAGGAAAGAGCGTCGGCGCTATATATGATGTCGGCATCAACGTTATAAACGGTGCGATCTACTATTTCGACGGAACGGCTATGAGATCGGGATGGCAGAGAGTCAACGGTCAGAAGTATTACTTTGACCCGTCGAAAGGATATAAGGCTGCCATCGGATGGCATAACATCGGCGGACTCCGCTATTACTTCAATCCGGACGGAACGCTGTGCCAGGATACATCCGCGATCATAGGCCCACAGAGTTCATACTATCTGACGGTCAACTGCGCTACGAATACTGTAATGGTATATGCGAAGTCGAGCCCGAACAGCGGTTACGATACTCCCGTAAAGGCGATGATATGCTCGTGCGGTGTCGCAGGCAACGGAACTATCCAGGGCGATTTCACGCTCAACAGGGCAGGACGCTGGAGATGCCTGATGAACGACGTATGGGGTCAGTACTGCACCCAGATCTCGGGCAACTTCCTCTTCCATTCGGCATGGTATTACGACGGCGGAGATATCTACTCGCTGTCCGTAAGGGAGTTCAACAAGCTTGGCCAGAATGCATCGCACGGATGCGTAAGGCTCACGGTCTCGGATGCAAAGTGGATCTACGACAACTGCCATGGCTGTCCCGTACATGTATTCACTTCGGGTGAAGAGGCGCCTTTCGACAAGCCTGCAGCATATCCGGCAGTATCGATACACGGCGACAGGGGATACGATCCGAGAGATCCTTCGCTCTGATAAGACATGATCAAATAAGGGGACCACTCCGGGCAATGTCATTAAGATAAAGACCTAATGCACATTTCGGAGAAAGCAACCATTAAGTTAGGAGTGGTTATAAGCCTATCTTCTTATACAAGTTGGATTCATGGGGGCAGTCTCAAAGTGTGTTGCTTGAGACAGCCCCTTAGAATTCAGTGTTTTGTTTATTCAATTCTTTATGCAGCTGTAATGACGCACTATGTAGAAAAGTGAGAATCATTTTTGTTGAAAGAACCTAAACGCCTACATTATTAATATATATATCCGGACAAAAATGTTGTATAATCTATGTAACTATGCGTATGAAAGGCAGGAGCATCATGAAAGTAGTTCTTCTTGCAGGCGGATTCGGTACGAGGATCAGCGAAGAGAGCGTTCTTAAGCCGAAGCCGATGGTCGAGATCGGGGGCAAGCCGATACTCTGGCACATCATGAAATATTATTCATCATTCGGATTCAATGATTTTGTCATATGCTGCGGATATAAGCAGTATGTCATCAAGGAGTGGTTCGCGGATTATTATCTCCACACTTCGGATGTCACCTTTGATTTTACGAAAGAGAACAGGATGATCGTTCACAGCACACATACCGAGCCGTGGAAGGTCACCCTTGTCGATACGGGCCTCAATACTATGACGGGCGGAAGGATCAAGAGGATCAGGAAGTATATCGGCGATGAGCCCTTTATGCTCACATACGGAGACGGTGTTTCCGATATCGATCTCAAGGCGCTCCTCGATTTCCACAAGTCGCACGGAAAGATCGGCACGATCACTTCCGTAAACGTCGGCCAGCAGTTCGGCTGCCTCGATATGGATAAGGACGGTACGGTAAACCGCTTCAGGGAGAAGAGCGACCGCGACGGCGCCATGATCAATGCAGGCTTTATGGTCATGAATCCCGAAGTATTCGATTATCTCAAGGACGATACGACAGTCTTCGAGAGAGAGCCTCTCGAGAACCTCGCCAAGGACGGACAGCTCAAGGCATATGTCCACAGGGGATTTTGGAAGTGCATGGATACCAAGAGAGATAAGGAGAGGCTCGAGTCCATGATCGATTCGGGTGAGGCTCCCTGGATCGTCTGGGAAGAGTGAGGCATTCTATGACAGAGGAAGAGCTTAAGTTTTACGAAGGAAAGAGAGTCTTTCTTACCGGACATACCGGTTTTAAGGGCTCATGGATGAGCAGGATATTAGTCGGAGCGGGAGCCGTACTCACGGGATATTCTCTCGAGGCACCGACAGAGCCGAACCTTTTCGGGATGGCAGGCCTTGACGGAAAGATGACTTCTGTCATCGGAGATATAAGGGATATGGATAAGCTCCGGGAGGCTTTCGAGAAGGCAGCTCCCGAGATCGTCATCCATATGGCTGCGCAGCCGATAGTCCGTGATTCATATAAGGATCCCGCCTATACTTACGAGACGAACGTAATGGGAACGGTCAATATCCTCGAGTGCGTAAGGAAGAGCAGCTGTGTAAAGTCATTCCTGAATGTTACGACGGACAAGGTCTATAAGAACAACGAGTGGGAATGGGGCTACAGGGAGAATGAGCCCCTCGACGGATTCGATCCCTATTCCAATTCAAAGTCGTGCAGCGAGCTCGTTACCCACAGCTACAGGAATTCCTTTTTCGATAAGGAGGATTCACCGGCCATATCCACTGCAAGAGCAGGAAATGTTATAGGCGGCGGTGATTTTGCAAATGACAGGATCATCCCCGACTGCGTAAGGGCAGCTCTGAAGGGCGAAGACATAACGGTCAGGAATCCCTATTCCACGAGGCCTTATCAGCATGTCCTCGAGCCGGTCATGACATATCTCATGATCGCCAAGGCGCAGTATGAGGACAAGACTCTTGCGTCGTGGTATAATGTCGGACCTGATGATGTTGACTGCCACAGCACGGGAGACATCGTCGATATGTTCGTCAGGGAATGGGGCGAAGGTTTAAAGAGGGTCGACAGGAGCGAAGCAAATGCACCTCATGAGGCCAACTTCCTCAAGCTCGATTCGTCCAAGATCAAGAGGACTTTCGGATGGAAGGCGACATGGCATACGGACGAAGCGGTACGACGTGTCGTCGAGTGGACAAGGGTCTACAGGGACAATGGCGATATCCCTGCCGTGATGGATAAGCAGATAAGTGATTTTATGAGCGGCAACTGAGCCGTTTCTGATATGAAAGGAAGAATGAAAGATGTTTGAGAACATGAATGAGCAGGAAGCAAGAGAGAAGATCCTCGGAATGGTATCCGAATACTGCGATACCTATCACAGGGTCAAGGAGTATGAAGAGGGCGACAGGATCCCTTACGCGAGAAGAGTTTACGGACATGAGGAGATGGTAAACCTCGTTGACAGCTCCCTCGAGTTCTGGCTTACGGCTGGACGCTATACGGATCAGTTTGAGAAGGCTTTCGCCGAGTATCTGGGAGTAAGGTTCTGCTCTCTCGTAAATTCCGGTTCCTCTGCCAACCTCGGTGCATTCATGGCGCTTACGAGCCCCCTTCTCAAGGAGAGGGCCATAAAGAGGGGAGACGAGGTCATCACCGTTGCTGCAGGATTCCCTACTACGGTCGCTCCTGTCATCCAGTATGGTGCTGTACCCGTATTCGTTGATGTAACGATCCCCCAGTACAACATTGATGTCGATCAGCTCGAGGCAGCTCTTTCCGATAAGACGAAGGCTGTCATGATCGCACATACACTCGGAAATCCTTTCGATCTCAAGGCTGTCAAGGCTTTCTGCGAGAAGCATAACCTCTGGCTCGTAGAGGATAACTGCGATGCTCTCGGTTCGAAGTATACGATCGACGGTGAAGAGAAGTTCACCGGTACGATCGGCGATATCGGAACATCCTCATTCTATCCTCCCCATCACATGACAATGGGTGAGGGCGGTGCTATCTATACGAACAACCCCATCCTCCACAAGGCTATAAGGTCTATGCGCGACTGGGGAAGAGACTGCATCTGCCCCTCCGGAAAGGATAACTTCTGCGGACACAGGTTTGATAAGCAGTACGGACTTCTGCCCCTCGGATATGATCACAAGTATGTATATTCCCACTTCGGCTACAATCTGAAGGCAACAGATCTTCAGGCTGCAGTAGGATGCGCACAGATCGTCAAGTTCCCTTCTTTCGTTGAGAGGAGGAGACATAATTTCGACAGGCTCAGGGAAGGACTTAAGGGAACAGAGGATAAGCTCATCCTTCCCGAGGCATGCGAGAACTCGAAGCCTTCATGGTTCGGTTTCCTTATCACATGTAAGGAAGGCGTTGACCGTAAGAAGGTCGTTGAGTATATCGAGACTCACGGAGTACAGACGAGGATGCTCTTCGCAGGTAATCTCACAAAGCACCCATGTTTCGACGAGATGAGGGAAACGGGTGAGGGATACCGCGTAGTCGGAGATCTTAAGAATACAGACCGCATCATGAACGATACATTCTGGGTCGGAGTATATCCCGGAATGACAGATGCCATGATCGACTATATGGCAAAGACGATAAAGGAAGCTCTGGAAGCATAAGTTCAAATGATAGAGAATATCGGAAGAAAAGTATGGCATATCCTGAGCAGGATCATAATATGGTGCTTTGATCTTATATTGAAGCCCTTCGGGAAAAAGCTCGATGAAGAGCAGGAAAAGTCGCTTCTCCAGTTCTTCAAGTTCGCGCTCGTAGGAGTCTCGAACACGCTTGTTTCCTACCTTCTTAACATTGTTACACTGATGATACTCGAGAGACTGGGTATCCTTCAGGGGATAGATATCTATGTCGCCAACTGTGTCGCATTCTTCCTGTCGGTACTCTGGTCATTCTTCTGGAACAACAGATATGTATTCAAGGAATCTGATGACAAGGAGAAGAGAGTATGGTGGAAGACCCTGATCAGGACATATCTTGCATATGCATTCACCGGACTTGTCCTGAGCAATGTCATCTCATATCTCTGTGTTAAGGTCCTGGGTATCAACAAATATATCGCTCCGATAATCAATCTCGTTATCAGCGTACCGATAAACTATGTGCTCAATAAGTTCTGGGCATACGGACAGAAGAATACTGTAACGGAGGAGGAAGTCCCGGCGTGAAAGATAAGCTCCTTCTGAAAAAAGACCTCAAGGTTTATATCTTTTTCGGATTGAGTGCGCTGTTCACGCTCCTGTTCATCATACCGGTAATGTTCCGCCTGAGTGGTTTTGAGAACCAGTTCAGGCTCTTTTTCAGGGACGGAAGGGACTTTATGGCAGATCTTTATAATGTCTGCTTCTATTCCGAAGGATTCGATCCTTATCACCTGACTGAGAACGGACTCCTCGAGAAGGCCTATTTCCCTATCTCATATGTCTTCTGCGGAATCCTGTCGAGGTTCATGCTCTTTAACGGATATAACGGCAGCGTGAGATCGCTCGGAACCTTCGAGATACTCGGAGGCGTGATTTTCATGTCGTTCATGATGGCAGCTCTTGCAGTCTGCATCTATGCAGGTATCAAGGGAAAGGTATCGAGGAAGGTCATCGCCGTCATACTCCTTCTGTCGACGGGACCGTGTATCTATACGATCGAGAGGGGAAACCTCATATTCTTCTCGGTGATCGGCTCGATGATATTCCTTTTGACATACAGGTCGGAGGACAGGAAACTCCGCGAGTTCGGTTATATCATGCTCGCAGTGGCAGCTGCCTTTAAGGGATTCCCTGCGATGCTCGGCATACTCCTCGTTTATGAGAAGAGATGGAAGGAAGCACTAAGGCTCGTTATCTACGGAATCCTCTTTGCATTCGTTCCCTTCCTTTTCCTCAAGGGAGGATTCTCGTCGATCCCCCAGTGGCTGTCGAATATGAAAGAGAATACTGATTATTACATCCTCAGGGGTGGAGACACTGCAGGATATAAGTTCTTTATACTCAATATCACCAAGCGTTCCACCGGGGAATATCTGAAGGTCATAAAGGCATCACGTGCGGTCATCTATGCGGTGGCTGTCCTTTCGATGTGCGGAGCGTATTTCATCAAAAAGGAATGGATCAGGGTCCTTCTCATCGTGACGCTCATGATGATGATCCCTGACAATAATGCATATTATTCGCTGATGTATGCGATACCGGCGGCAGTCGTGCTCCTTAACGATGAGGATAACGGGATATGGATCACGGTGAGCCTTGCTCTCCTGGCGGTCGTCCTGATGCTCTGGAGGATCCCTTCGCCCAAGATCTATTACAAGGCGCAGAATTCGGTATTTATGTCCAATACGGCGCTCCTCCTGCTCTTCGGCGGGGTATGCGCATACTCAATCTATTCGGGTATTACTGGTATAATCAGTATGTCCTCGAAGAAGAAAGGGAAGGTTAAGGTTTCATGATCAGCACAATGCTCCTGGCATATAAGGAAGAGGAAAATCTCAGGGTCCTTATCCCGAAGATCAAAGAACAGCTCGATTCCCTCGGCGAGGAATATGAGATCGTAGTTATCGATACAAAGGAACCTACGGACAATACAAAGGGCGCCTGCGAGGAACTCGGCGCATCATATTACAACCAGGAGGAGCCCGGTTTCGGAGGAGCATATCGAAAAGGGATCTCCGTCATAAAGGGCGACAAGATGCTCGCTCTCGACAGTGACGGATCGCATGATCCCAAATACATCCCGTCGATCTACAAGAGATTTACCGAAGGATACGATATCGTCATCGGATCGAGATATACGAAGGGCGGAACGACATCAGACGCGAAGAGCTCGCAGATAATGTCATCAATACTGAACGGGGTGTTCAGGCTCTTCATCGGCATCAAGGCCAAGGATCTGTCGACGAACTTCAGGATGTACCGCGCGGACGTGCTGAAGCAGATCGACCTTAAATGCGTCAATTACGATGTTCTCGAGGAGATACTCCTCGCGATGAAGATAAAGATCGGCAAGAAGGATTTTAAGATATCCGAAGTCCCGATATCATTTACGAAGAGGATATACGGCGAGTCGAAAAGAAGGCTCATCCCGTTCATCATAAGCTACATAAAGACACTGTTCAGGCTGACAGCCATGAGGATAAGAGGAAAATAAAGACGAAGAGGTGAAAGAGAATGAGAAATATCAGCTTACTTGACTGTACTTTAAGAGACGGCGGATATGTCAACGACTGGAAGTTCGGAAGGAATAATATCATAAGCATCTTCGAGCGTCTCGTCGCTTCGGGAGTCGATTATATAGAGATCGGATTCATCGATCAGGCAAGGCCTTATGATCCTGACAGGGCGATATATCCCGACTGCGCATCGATCTCAAAGACGATGGGGAATCTCGATAAGGGGAATTCCCAGATGGTAGCCATGATCGATTACGGTCATGCTTCTATAGATAAGATCTGCCCCAAGTCCGAGAGCCCCGTTGATGCGATAAGGGTCATCTTCAAAAAGCATCTGCGTAAAGAGGCTCTTGAGTTCGTAGCCCAGATCAAGGCACTCGGATATAAGGCGTTTGCCCAGCTCGTATCGATCACATCCTACAGTGACGAGGAACTCCTCGATCTCATAAGGCTCGCCAATGAAGTAAAGCCTTTTGCGGTATCGATGGTCGATACATACGGACTGTGCCACAGCGATACTCTGATGCATTACTGCGAGATACTCGACAAGAACCTTCTGCCTGAGATAGAGCTCGGATATCATGCGCATAACAACTTCCAGCTCGGATATGCAAACTGCATCGAGATGCTCTCATATAAGACGGAAAGGAACGTTCTCGTTGACGGTACCGTTTTCGGAATGGGAAAGAGCGCGGGCAACTGTCCCCTCGAGCTCGTCGCAATGTATTTAAACGGCAGATGCGGAAAGGAATACGATATCTATCAGATCCTTGAGGCAGCCGATGCGAACGTAATGAACTTCTACCGCGAGTCGCCCTGGGGTTATTCGCTCTTCTACTACATTGCAGCATCCAATGACTGCCATCCGAGCTATGTAAGCTACCTTATGAACAAGAGGACGCTTTCGATCAAGTCGATCAATAAGATCCTCAAAAAGCTCGAAGGCGACAAGAAACTCCTTTACGATGAGAAGCTCATAGAGAAGCTCTATTCTGATTATCAGGAGATCGAGGTCAACGACAGCGAGGATCTCGCAAGACTCGGCGCAGAGCTTACGGGTAAGAAGATACTCCTTATCGGCCCCGGAACGAGCGTAAGGGATCAGAGCGAAAAGGTGACGGATTTCATCATGAAGGAAAATCCCGTCATCATCAGCATCAACTTTATCCCCGAGACGATAAAGCCCGAATACTGTTTCGTTACCAACGCGAAAAGGTTCGTGCGCCTTTCCTCGGCACTGTCAAAGAATGCCGGCACTTTCAAGGTCATCGCAACATCGAACGTTACGAAGTCGACTTCGGATTTTGATTATACGATCAGATATTCGAACCTTCTCGACTTCAATGCACAGATAATCGACAACTCCTTCCTGATGCTCCTCAAGCTCCTTAAGAAGCTCGGCATAAAGGAAGTATCCTGTGCGGGATTTGACGGATATGCGACGGACAGGAGACCTAATTATTTTGATCCCGATATGGAATACTCATTCACGTCGAATGAAGCTGCCGAGCTTAATGATTATGTCATCGGACAGCTGAAGGAACTCTCCGACGGATTCACTGTCGATTACGTGACCGACTCCTACTACAATGTGTGAGGGAAGAAGCGTAAAGATGAGATACGAAGCTGTTTTATTTGACGTTGACGGAACGCTCCTCGATACATCCGAGGGAATACTCCTGTCAGTAAAGGATGCGATAAGGAAGTTCGGTCTCGAGATGCTTCCCGACGAGCGGCTCCTGAAGTTCATAGGTCCGCCGATCGAATGGTCATACGAGGGTGCTTATGATATCCACGGCGAGGAGCTCAGGGAGGTCTGTGCATGTTTCCGCGACAGGTACAGCAATCATAATCTCCTTCTCGCAAGACCGTATGACGGCATTTTCGATCTGCTGTCGCTCCTGAAGGAGAAAGGGATAAAGATAGGTGTTGCCACCTACAAGAAACAGGATTATGCGGAGAAGCTCCTTAAGCATTACGGATTCGATAAGTATGCAGATGTCATCTACGGATCCGATTATGAGAACAAGCTTACGAAGGCCGACATAATCGACCTGTGCATAAGGGATCTCGGGGCATCCGATAATTCGAAGGTCCTGATGGTCGGCGATTCAAGACACGATGCCGAAGGTGCGGCACGTATAGGAACTGATTTTGCGGGCGTCTCGTTCGGATTCGGATTCGGTGAATTCGGAGGAGAGGACATCAATGATTATGCCCACGTAATATATGCAGATACGCCGCTTGAACTGGCGGTGCTTTTCGAGGAGGAAGAGTAAAGATGACAAAGAAAGTAGCAGCGGTTGTCGCGGATTTTCTGGTATCAAAAGGAGTTACGGATGTATTCACCGTAACAGGCGGCGGAGCGATGCACCTTAATGATGCGCTCGGCCATCACCCGGGACTTAGGAGCATCTACAACCACCATGAGCAGGCATGCTCGATCGCGGCTGAAGGATATGCGAGACTGACGGGAAAGATCGCGGCTCTGTGCGTAACTTCCGGCCCCGGCGGAACGAATGCGATCACGGGAGTAATGGGCGGATATCTTGATTCCATCCCCATGTTCGTTATATCAGGTCAGGTCAAGAGGGAGACGACGATATGGTCAGTTCCCGATCTTCCCTTAAGACAGCTCGGCGATCAGGAATTCCCGATCGTAAATGCGGTCTCCTGCATGACAAAGTTCGCCGTCATGGTAACTGATCCCGAGAAGATAATGTACTATCTCGAGAAGGCATGGTATCTTGCAAATAACGGACGTAAGGGACCCGTATGGCTCGATATACCTCTCGATGTGCAGGCTGCAAAGGTCGAAGAGGATTCTCTTGTTCATTTTGAGGGAAGCGCTGAGGAGGCAAGGCTCATCGCGAAAGAGAATCCTGAATATGACACGAGCCTGACTGAGGAGATCCTCAGGAAGATACATGATGCGAAGCGTCCCGTTATCCTGGCAGGTACGGGAATAAGGCTCGCAGGTGCATTTGAGGACTTCAAAAAGCTCGTCGAAAAGCTTCAGATCCCGGTCGTAACAGCATGGAATGCGCACGATCTCATGCCCGACGAGAATCCTTATTACTGCGGAAGACCCGGTACGGTCGGAACGAGAGGCGGTAATTTCGTAGTCCAGGAAGCCGATGTCCTCTTCGTCCTCGGATGCAGGATGAACATCAGGCAGATCAGCTATAACTACAAAGAGTGGGCGAAGGATGCATATAAGATCGTCGTCGAGATAGATGCGGCAGAGCTCAACAAGCCCACCGTAAATGTCGACATGAAGGTTCATGCGGACCTTAAGGATGTGATCGCTTCCATACTCGAGACTCCTTATGAGGTAAATCCCGCTCATGCAGAATGGGTAAAGTGGGGACGCGATATCGATGCAAGATATCCCGCATGCCTTGATTCATACAGAGGTCAGTCGCCGCTCAATCCATATGAGTTCATAGACAGGTTCTCGAAGGTACTCGATGATGACGATAAGGTCATCTGCGGCAACGGTTCCGCATGCGTTATCACGTTCCAGGGAATGCACATCAAGAACGGCACGAGGCTCTTCACGAACTCCGGATGTGCGGCAATGGGATACGGATTCCCCGCGGCCGTTGGATGTGCCGTGGCGGAAGGCGGAAAGAGAGTCATCTGCATCGACGGTGACGGTTCTTTCCAGATGAATATCCAGGAGATGCAGACGGTCATCTACAACAAGATGAACCTCAAGACATTCATCATCAACAATAACGGCTATCATTCGATCAGGCAGACACAGACGAACCTCTTTACGCCTCCTCTCGTAGGTGTATGCGACGGCAACGGACTGAGCTTCCCTGACCTTGAGAAGCTGTCATGGGCATACGGTATGAGATACGTTAAGATCGACTCTGCGGACGACATCGAAGCGAAGGTAAAGGAAGTGCTGGAAGGAAACGATCCCGTACTTTGCGAAGTCGTTGTTTCGGACAAACAGAATTTCTCACCCAAGCTCTCATCCAAAGTCCTTCCCGACGGAAAGATCGTATCTCCGCCGATCGACGATATGTTCCCTTTCCTCGACCGTGATGAATTCGATGCAGTCAAGGCATCGGTCCCGGGGAAGAACTGACAGGTGAGCGGAGGTAAAACGGTATGAAGCGCGCGGTAATAACAGGTTCTACAGGAATGCTCGGTATATCCCTGATCAATGTCCTTCTTGCTGAAGGATATGAGGTTATTGCCGTCGCCAGACCCGGTTCCGCGCGCATAGGAAACCTTCCTTCGGATGACAGGATAACCGTTGCCGAATGTGATGTTAAGTCCATATCGGATCTTCCTTCGATACTCTCATCGAAAGGCATCGATAAGGCAGATCTTTTCTTCCATTTTGCATGGGACGGAACACATGGTGATTCGCGCAACAATATGGATGTCCAGATAGACAACATAAGGTCTTCCCTGGAGGCCGTAAGGGCAGCTTCAAAGCTCGGATGTGAAGTATTCCTCGGAGCTGGTTCGCAGGCGGAGTTCGGAAGGGTAAAGGACGGAGTTAAGCTCTCGGCAGATCTTCCGTGCAGGCCCGAGAACGGATACGGGATAGGCAAGCTGTGCGCATGTGACATGACAAGGATCGAGGCCCGGAAACTCGGCATAAAGCATATATGGGTGAGGATCCTCAGCACATACGGTCCTTTCGACGGTGCTCATACGATGGTAATGAGCGGCATTGGAACGATGCTCAAGGGTCAGAAGGCATCCTATACGAAGGGCGAGCAGATGTGGGATTATCTCTACTGCAAGGATGCGGCAAGAGCTTTCTATCTCGCTGCAACAAAAGGCAGGCCTTCATCCGTCTATATGGTAGGATCGGGAAAGGTAAGGCCCCTTGCCGATTACATAAGAGCCATAAGGGATGCGATAGATCCTTCCCTTGACATAGGCTTCGGAGAAGTGGATTATTATCCGGGTCAGGTGATGTACCTGTGCGCGGATATAAGTGCGCTTACGGAAGATACGGGTTTTGTTCCCGAATATGATTTTGAAACAGGAATAAAAGAAACAGTGGAGTGGTACAAAAATGAATACGGATCCTAAGAAGAAAAAGATCAGCGTCCTCATACCCTGCTACAACGAGGAGCTCAATGTCGAGCCCATGGCTGAAGCATTAACGGAGATGTTTGCGAAAGACCTTCCGGAGTACGACTACGAGATCGTCTTTATCGACAACGATTCCCAAGACATGACGAGGCCGAAGCTTCGCAAGATCTGCGAGAACGACAAAAGGATAAAGGCTATCTTCAATGCCAAGAACTTCGGTCAGTTCAACTCTCCCTACTACGGCATGCTCCAGACGACGGGAGACTGCACTATCTCCATGGTCTGTGACTTCCAAGATCCCGTCGAGATGATCCCGAAGTACGTCAAGGAATGGGAGAACGGATATAAGATAGTAATAGGCATAAAGACGTCGAGCAAGGAGAGCAAGATAATGTATTTCCTTCGAAGCGTTTACTACAAGATGATAAAGAAATTCTCGGATGTTGAGCAGATCGAGCACTTTACCGGTTCGGGTCTTTATGACAAGAGCTTTGTGCAGGTCCTGCGCGATCTGAACGACCCCAAGCCGTTCCTCCGCGGCATCGTCGGAGAACTCGGATTCGAGCGCAAGGAGATCCCTTACGAGCAGCCCAAGAGAAGAGCAGGAAAGACGAGCAACAACTTCTACAGGCTCTATGATGCCGCTATGCTGTCCATCACTTCCTATACGAAGATCGGACTGCGTATCGCGACTATCGGAGGAGCGATCTTCTCATTCATATCACTCCTGATCGCGCTCGTATATTTCATACTGAAGCTGTGCATGTGGGATCAGTTCCCTGCAGGTATGGCTCCCGTTACGATCGGTATCTTCGTCATAGGTTCGATACAGTTATTTTTTATCGGACTGCTCGGCGAATACATACTGAATATCAACGACAGGATAATGAGAAGACCGCTCGTCATCGAAGCGGAAAGACTCAATTTCGATGAAGAAGAGAAGAAGGAAAAAGACGACTGACAGATATGCTGAAGGATAAGGACTACAGAAGAAAACTGATCATATTCTTTTCCGTTTTCGTCGGGATGTATGCACTTTTCGTGGTGTTCCACCTGATAAAGGTCAAAATCATGGGACTTGCATATCCTATCGGCGATTTCAGGTTCGATCCGGGCGACAGGTTCAAGGATTTCTTTACGATCAATTTTGCCGTAAAGGACAGGAATCCGTACATCAGCGACCTGAGCAATTATCCCCCGCTCATCCTTTCATTCGCATACCTGTTCTCGAAGCTCATGGACGAGGACTATCTGGGCTATAACCCGATGAATCTCCAGACTGCGATACAGAATAAGGAGATAAAGACATCGCTCTATACATTCCTTACGCTTTACGTCATCCTGACACTCGTCATCTGCGTGATCTTTGCCGTTAGGAAGTTCAAGGGCGAGAGGATTACAGCAGACATCATTGCATTCTGCATAGGCTGCATGCTCATAATGTCCGCTCCGTCCGTCTTCATGATGGACAGAGGAAACTATCTTGCGGTAACGGTCGTCCTGTTCCTCGCGTGGGCGGTAGTCGAACAGGAACATCCGGACGGAATGTCTGCTCCGGTTTTGCTCGCACTATGTGTCGCGACAAAGATATATCCTGTTTATGTCCTGCTCATCTATGCTTTTAGGAAGGAGTGGAAGAAGACATTTACCGCACTGTTCACGGTAGCATTTACGTCGCTGTGGGCAATGCTGATGTGGAGAGGATCCCTGACCGATAATATCGATCATTTTGTGAAGGGTGTCCTCGGATTCGGAGGATCGGGATTCTATGCATCATACTTCACGGTCGGTATAACCGGATTGTGCCAGTTCTTCTTCAGGGTCCTTGGCATCTTCCCGATAACGAGGATCACCAAGGCTGTATGGCTCCTGTCAGGAGTCGTCCTTACACCTCTCGGATTCTGGTTTACGAGAAAGGAAGAGACACTGTGGAAGAGGATAATGGTCATAACGGCTCTCATGGTATTCCTGTCGCCGAACTCGTACCTTTACAATTCCACATACATGTTCGCACCGATATTCCTTATGCTCATGGAAAGAGAGAAGCTCTCAAAGATGGATATTCCCTATCTCATCATCTGCGCGCTCCTTCTCGTTCCGAAGGCATATAAGTATATACCCGACATACCCGGCAATTCGCCTACGTATTACAGGATGACGAACATAGCCGTCGCACTCGATGCGCTGCTCTATATGGCATTGTTCGGATACTATTTCTATCAGAAGATATCCGAATACAGGAGTATCAGGAAGATCTCCGTGAAGGCATGAGATCCGGCGGAAAAAAGGAACGGATACTTCTCCTGATATCGGCCCTCTGCGCGGCCGTCCTGCTGATAAACGTTCTCTATCCCTTGAGAAATGTCATGATGTCCTGTTCGGACTCACTGGCGGAGTTCATTTTCGCAAGGACTTCGGAAAGCAGCCGTGCATACGTAAGAGGTCTTGAATTCTGTCTCGCGAGAGGCAGGATCGGATTCATCTTTCCGCTCGTAACGGCATTCAGATTATCGGTATTCCGCTCCGGAAGTTTTACGGCCATGTGGCTTCTCCAGTATGTTCCGGTCGTGATGAACATCGCACTGATATCATTCCTGATCGCGCGAAGGACAAAGCCCGTTTACGGCATATTCTTTGCGTCGCTCTTCCTTTCGCTGCTGCAGGTCACGGGCTGGCACAGCCTCATCATCTGCTATCCGCTCGACTTCATGTACGGTCTGTTCATATCGGTACTTTCGATGTGGTTCTATGACATCTCGCTCACATCTTCATCGGGAAGGAAGCGTTTTGTATTTCTCATCCTCAGTATCTTTCTCTACTATGAGTCGATGCAGGTCTACGAAGCATTTCTATTTACGGGTATCGTGTATCTGTGGATATCTCTTTCACATCGAAAAGAAAAGGAGGACGGCATCCTTCACCGCTTTATAGATGTCGTGCCCCATCTTGCGGCAGCTGTCTGCTACATAGGCATCTTTCTCTGGATCAGTGCGCATCCCGTTACTGACATGGCAACGAACGATATAACGACCATAGGGACTGCCGGAGGATTTGCGGTAACGCTCGCATCTTTCTCGGGAGGGATGCTCCCCGGAATTCCTTTGCTCTCGTCATCGGTAAGGGAAGGGATAAAGGGAGCGTCGGTAACGCCGCTGCTCGCCGTTGCCGCATTTACCGCGGCCGCTGCAGTTCTGGTTACATGCCTTCTGATATTCAGGGATAAGGATGCGAAGAAGTATAATGCGAAGCTCTTTTCGATCGGTATCTCCGGGGTGATCACTGCGGTCTTTTTTCCGGTGATGCATGCCGCGACGAAGAGATATCAGGATTGGGTCCTGATCGGGAAACAGCCGGGTTATGTGCCCACGGTCATATGCTATTTCGGATGGACTGTCGCGGCCGCCTGTTTTCTGTGCATACTGATGAACATTCTGTCCGGAAAGAAGAAGTCTGTCAGGATCACGGCCGTTTCTGTTTCGTGTGTCCTCTTCTTTTTCATGACGATCCTGACGGGGCTTATCAACCAGACGATAATGAAGAATGACATAGGTCCGTCGAGCCCGATGGTCTCGCTGCGCGCGCAGGCTTTCTATGAACTCTGTGACGGCAGTGAGCTTCCGTCATCCGGGTGCGAGCTCATGTATCTTGACGGCTACAGCGGAGTGCATGGCGATGTCGGTTATAACAGGATGCTCATGGAAAATATGACCGGATACGGAAAGACTCCTCTTCTGACGACATCTGAGTCTGAGTTCGCAGGACTTGTCGACGGTTATGCGTATCCTTACATCTTCAGGTATGATGCGGATTCCGATACGGGACTGCTGATACCCGTCACCCGGAAGGATGATGAGGGGAGGCTCTTTTCGAGCGGGAGGATCATCATATACAGCGCTCACGGAGGCGGGATCGAAGTGACTGTTACGGATCTGACCGGGAATAAGACAACGGTCAGCCTGGATACTTCCGGAAAGAGGGAATCCGTTGTGGAACTTAAAGACGAAACTGCGGTCAACGGCGGCATAGATGTATCGGCAAAACCGTGATACAATGTTTATCGGTTTTGACAACAAAAGACAGGAGATCATTATGAGATCATTTAAGAAGACAATAGCTTTGATCACGGCATCGGTGCTCATCCTTGCGTCAGCGGGATGCACATCGAGGAAGGCAACAGATACAAATGAGAGCAAGACGAGCGACACGAGCGCATCCGCATCCTCATCTGCGGCAGAGACCGTCGGACTTAAGGATATGACATTCGAGTCGCTCTACGGAACACAGATCGGCGACTTCCTCGGCAGGAAGTATACTTTCGACGGCAAGGAGATACCGAGGATACTTTCCGATTATGCTATCCTCAATGAGTTCTCCGAGATAACGAGCTATGCGGTACAGGGATATGCCCCCGTGACATCGGAAGGCTTCCTTGATATGTATGCGAATTATGAAGGCGAGGAATTCGAGACATACGGTGCGTTCGTAGTCGATTTTGCGCAGAACATGCTCGAGAGCCAGTGCATTATGGTAAAGATGGCAAACGATGCGGGCATCACGCTTCCCCAGGAGCAGCTCGACATGATCGAGGATGACATCAAGCAGCTTCAGGAGCAGCTCGACAAGGAAGGCGTCACCATGGAGCAGTTCCTCAGCATCATGTACGGCGAGGGGACGACAGTCGATGAGATCCGCGAACTCATGAAGACGCAGGCACTTGCCGAGTACTATACTTCGATCTACATTCAGAACTATCAGTTCACCGAAGATGAGATAATGAGACCCAAGATCAGATATGCGCTCTATTCCGCACCTCAGGGAACAGACCAGGAGACACTTGATGCGCAGAAGGCCAAGGCACAGGCTCTCATGGAGGAGTGCAACGGCAATCTCGACTCGTTCGAAGTACTGGGATCAGCTGCCCAGACAAACGGAGAAGTCCATCAGTACGGTGAGATAATCGAGGCCGGAAACACGGTCCAGAATTTCCAGATATGGGCAAATGATTCCGCCAGGAAAGAGGGAGACTTTGATGTTATCTATGCTCCCGAGTACGGATATTTTGTAGTTGCATATGCAGGTCTCGGCGAGGTTGATGAGACGACCAAGCAGGATATCGCCACCAAGGCTCTCATGAACAGCATCTCAGCTGATGAGGAGAGCGGAAAGTACAGCTTCGGTACGACGGATTCCTATCCCGTAACGCTTCCGGACTGAAGGTAATCTAATGAGTGTTCAACAGCGCCGGTGATGTAAGATCGCCGGCGTTTTTGTATGCCGCGCCGGCGTGCTCTTTTCGAAGTGTGGGAAATGCGGCCGCACGGATCAAATTTCTTTTAGATGTGGATAAAAGTGTGGGTTTTCGAGTGTCATTTACCCACACATTTACCCACATTTGCGGTAATGTGGATAAAAGTGTGGGAAAACAGGGGTTAAATACCCACATTTTACCCACATCTTGATAATAGTGACATTCTGAATGTTCCGGACTCAGCGGACAGAAACAGATAGTTAGAGTTATTTTTTCACGGTGATGATAATGCAGCCGGTGTTATCCGGTCCGGCAGTGATCTCCGATGAGGAATACTGCAAAGGGACGACAGTTTCGCCTTCGGGGAATCTTCCGATAAGGTAGTCGCCGCTGTCATACCATTTCCCGGGCTCAATTGAATCGATATATTCCTCGAGCGTCAGATCGTTTTCCATGATCAGCTTCGAGTGCGGGAGCCCGACATATCTGATGTGCCAGGGCTCATATTCGAACCCTGTAATGTCTTCTTTTCCTTCGGGATATCTGATGATGAAACCGTAGTCCTGACAATGCGACAGGACATACTGTCCGACGGGCGACTGCGGGAATGCGGAGCCTGCATAATACATCGCATATACATCGAGCGCGAGACCTGTCATATGCTCGCTCTCGCCGGGTCTTGCGGCAACCTCCGAGCCTTCCTCCTCGAGGACTCTCCGCTGCTCTTCAAAGCTCCTGTAGCTGCTCATGACATAGAGCCTGTCGTTCATGTCATAGCGTATGTGATCCGAGAGCTTTCCGTAGTCTTCGGTGATGCAGCTGTTCATGAGGACACCGCTGTCACGGTACTCTGTTATGTCCGGGGTGTAGTCTTCGGAAAGAGGGTGGTCCTTGTTGACGAGCAGGAGATTTTCGCTCAGGGCCTCAGGCTCATATGGAACGACCTCATCGAAAACGGCATCCTCCAGAGCGGGGCTCTTTGACCTGAACCATCTGTCGAGGATGCCTTCGTGCTTGAGGATCACCATCACCGTTCCCGCGAGCATGATGAGGAGGAGCAGCGGTATCAGGACCGCAACTGAGGTCTTTTTCCCTTTTGTCTTTTCCATAGGGGGATTATACCACTGAAGCCGTTCTTATTTACTATCTTTTGCGCACATGATAAAATCGATTAGTTAAGAAATAAGGAGAGGATACTATGGAGATCACATCCGAATTGATAGATTATCTGCAGCAGCTCGGCAGGATCAGACTGACCGAGGATGAGAAGCAGAAGACGATGAAGGACCTGGGTTCGATACTCGGTTATATAGACAAGCTCAACGAACTCGACACGGAAGGCGTGGTGCCCATGAGCCATGCTTTCCCGAGGACGAACGTATTCAGGGAAGACGAAGTCACGAACGGCGACATGAGGGATGATATCCTTCAGAACGCACCCGAGAGCAAGGACGGAGCTTTCCTTGTTCCGAAGACGGTCGAGTAAGGAGGGCAGTATGACAAAAGAAGAAGTTCTTGAGATGAGCGCCCTCGAAGCAGGAAAGAAGATCAAAGAGGGTATCCTTACATCCGAAGGGATCACAAGGATCTTCCTTGAGAAGATAAAGGCTGAGAATCCGAAGTACAACTGCTACATAACAGTTTGCGAGGATGCCGTCGAGCTGGCGCGCGAGATCGATAAGAAGATAAAGAGCGGAGAGCTGACGGGACCTTTCGCCGGAGTTCCTATAGCGATAAAGGATAATATCTGCACGAAGGGGATAAAGACGACATGCGCATCGAAGATGCTCTATAATTTCGTTCCCCCTTACGATGCTACGGTCATAAAGAAGATCAGAGAGCAGGGGATGGTCATCCTCGGCAAGACGAATATGGATGAGTTCGCGATGGGATCGACGACCGAGACGAGCTTCTTCGGCCCCACAGGCAATCCCTGGGGCGAGGACAGGGTCCCCGGAGGATCGTCCGGCGGTTCTGCTGCTGCAGTATCCTTTGACCAGTCCTATATCGCACTCGGTTCCGATACGGGCGGATCGATAAGACAGCCTGCTTCATTCTGCGGTGTATCAGGACTTAAGCCTACGTATGGTACGGTTTCCAGATACGGACTCGTTGCATTTGCATCTTCGCTCGACCAGATCGGACCGATCGGAAGAGACATAATGGATGTTGCCGCACTGTTCAACATAATATCGGGAACGGATCCCAAGGATCAGACATCGGCCGAGAAGGTGACTCCTGTCGACCTGGATAAGATCAGGGATTTTAACGTAAGCGGACTTAAGATCGGACTTCCCGAGCAGTATTTCGGAGAAGGTGCCGATACCGATGTTAAGAAGCAGGTAATCGAAGCCGTCAAGATGCTCGAGAGCAAGGGCGCCGAAGTCAAGACATTCCCCATGGGCATCGTGGATTATGCGATCCCCACATACTACATAATCGCATGTGCCGAGGCGTGCTCGAACCTTTCGAGATATGACGGAATCAAATACGGTTATTCATCTCCCGATGCCGAGGATCTTCTGGAGCTGTTCATCAAGTCCAGATCCGAGGGATTCGGAATGGAGGTCAAGAGAAGGATAATGCTCGGAAACTTCGTTCTGTCGTCGGGATATTACGATGCATACTACAACAAAGCACTCCAGGCCAAGGCGCTCATCAAGGATGCTTTCGATAAGGCATTCGAGAGATATGATGTCCTCATCGGACCGGTCGCTCCCACGACTGCGCTCAAGGCAGGCGAGAGCCTGAGCGATCCTCTTAAGATGTACCTGGGCGATATCTGCACGGTCCTCATCAACATCATAGGACTTCCCGCTGTATCAGTTCCCTGCGGATTCGATGCACAGGGGCTTCCTGTCGGCATGCAGATAATCGGAAAGCATTATTCCGAGGAGACGATCCTCGGAGTCGCATCGGCATTCCAGAGGATGACCGATCATCATACAAGGAGGAAAGTCTGATATGGCTGATTACGAGATGGTCATCGGACTTGAAGTCCATGCCGAACTGTCAACAAAGTCAAAGATCTTCTGCGGATGTTCAACAAAATTCGGAGGAGACGTCAATACGCATGTCTGCGAGATATGCTCGGGTATGCCGGGTACACTTCCTACGCTCAACAAGAGAGTTGTGGAGTATGCGATAAAGGCAGGTACCGCACTTAACTGTGAGATCACGAGAAACAACAAGTTCGACAGAAAGAACTATTTCTATCCTGATCTTCCGAAGGCATATCAGGTATCGCAGCTCTATTTCCCGATCTGCAGGAACGGAAAGGTCGAGATCAGGACATCGAAGGGAACGAAGTTTATCGGCATCCACGAGATCCACATGGAGGAGGATGCCGGAAAGCTCGTTCACGATCCTTTCACGGAGAAGACGCTCGTCGACTATAACAGATGCGGCGTTCCCCTTATCGAGATCGTTTCGGAGCCTGACTTCAGGTCTGCCGAGGAAGTAACTGCTTATCTCGAGAAGCTTCAGGACACTCTCCGCTACCTCGGAGTATCCGACTGCAAGATGCAGGAGGGTTCCATGAGAGCCGATGTCAACCTTTCGGTAAGGCCCGTCGGTACCGAGAAGTTCGGTACGAGGACCGAGATGAAGAATATCGCTTCCCTGAAGGCCATCGCACGCGCTATCGAATATGAGTACGAGCGTCAGGTCGACGTCATCGAAGCGGGCGGCACGATCACTCAGGAGACGAGACGCTGGGATGACGAGCGCGAGATGACATATACCATGAGATCAAAGGAGAATGCCCAGGACTATAAATATTTCCCGGAGCCCGATCTTATGCCGATAACCATAAGCGAGGAATATCTCGAGGAAGTCCGCAGGAACATGCCCGAGCTCGCCGATCAGAAGAAGGAAAGATACATGAACGAGCTGGGTCTTCCCGAGTATGATGCCGACATCATCACGGGATCGACCACACTCGTGCGCATTTTCGAGAAGACTGCAGAGATATGCGGCAATCCGAAGGAGGCATCCAACTGGATACTTACTGATCTTCTGAAGATAGTAAACGATTCAGGAAAGCCCATAGACGAGCTCGACTTCAGGACTGAGTCAGTGGGCGAGACGATAAAGCTCGTTTCGGACGGAAAGATCAACAGGAAGACGGGTAAGCAGGTCCTTGCGAAAGTCGTTGAGGAGAATGTCATTCCTTCCGAATATGTCGAAAAGAACGGTCTTGCACAGGTATCCGATCTTTCGGCGATCGAGCCTGTCATCAGGGAAGTCCTCGATGCGAACGGCAAGGCCGTCGGAGAGTATCTTGCAGGCAATGAGAAGAATTTCCAGTTCCTTATCGGCCAGTCGATGAGGAGCCTCAAGGGTAAGGCTGATCCCCAGGCTGTCAGGGCGACCCTGCAGAAACTCCTGGATGAGATGAGGTAAGAAGCGGCATATATGGGAAAGACGGTTGCAGATCTTCTTGTCGTTTTATTCTTCATACTCGTTAATGCCTTTTTCTCGGGCACCGAGATGGCTGTCATCACGCTCAACGATGCCAAGATAAGGAAGCAGGCCGAGGAGGGCGACAAGAAGTCGCGCAAGGTTCTGAAGTTCCTCGACAACCCCGGAACGTTCCTTGCCACGATCCAGGTCGGCGTTACTTTCGCCGGATTCCTGTCATCGGCTTTTGCCGCGAGCAACTTTGCGGGAAAGGCTGCATCGCTCATCGATCCTTCCGGAACGAAGTCGTGGGCGGTACCTCTCTGTACAGTGCTCATCACGCTGGTGCTTTCATATTTTTCGCTCATACTCGGTGAACTCGTTCCCAAGCGCGTGGCTCAGAAATATCCCGAGAAGTGGGCTTTTGCCGCCTCGGGGCTCGTCCGCGGATTCGGCATCATCGCAAAGCCCTTTGTCAGGTTCCTGACATTCTCCACGAATGCTGTCCTCCGCCTGTTCAGGATCGATCCTGATGACAATGACAAGGAAGTCACCGAGGAGGAGATCAGGATGATGGTCGACGTCGGCTCGGAGAGCGGAAACATTGAAGAGGGCGAGAAGGAGATGATCGAGAAGGTCTTCGAGTTCAACGACAAGGAAGTCTCGGAGATCATGACCCACCGCAAGAAGATCGTCTCGCTCCCTATAGACGCTTCCTACGAAGAGGTAATGCGCGTCGCGAAGAATGAGAAGTTCACGAGGATCCCGATCTACAGGGATACTATCGATGACATAGAGGGAATACTCCACATCAAAGACCTTCTGGGCGTATCAGAGGAGAAGTTCAGTCTCTCATCGCTCATGAGGACTCCGCTCGTTGTCCATGAGACGAAGAAGATATCGTCGCTCTTCAATGAGATGAAGACATGCGGAATGCAGATGGCCGTCGTTCTCGATGAATACGGCGGAACAATGGGTATATGCACTATCGAGGATATGCTCGAGGAACTGGTCGGAAATATAACCGATGAGTTCGACGAAGAGGAGCAGGAAGTCATCAGGCTTTCCAACGGCGACTATATCGTTGCCGGAGACATGACCCTCTCGGATCTTGAGGGAGTGCTCGATATGGAACTCGACGACGAGGAATATGATACGATCGCGGGACTAGTCATACAGCTTCTTGACAGGGTCCCCGAAGAGCGCGAGAAGCCGGTAGTCACTTATAAGAATCTCAGTATCAAGGTCCTGCATGTTCAGGAGAGATGGATATCAAGGGTGCTCATCCACGTCCTTCCCAAGGAAGAGAACGAGGCTTCGGGTGAGAAGGAAAAAGATGAGTAAGCGGTACGAAGCCGTCTTCTATGATTTTGACGGCACTATCGCCGATTCGGTCCCCGTTATCCTGATGTGTTTCAGGCTTGCATACGAAAGAGTCTTCGGCAGGTGCGACAGAACGGACGAAGACTTCATCCAGTATATCGGAAGGCCCCTGGAGGACACTTTCGAGATGCACGGCGAAAAGCTCCAGGATCTCCTCACAAAAACATATCTCGATATCAACGAAAAGATGCTCCGGAACGACGAGATCGACCTCTTTGACGGGGTTATAGACGACATCAGTTACCTTCGCAGCCTCGGCATAAAGCAGGGGATAATCACTTCAAAGAGAAAGACATCCTGCATGACGACAGTCGAGCTTAAAGGGATAGCGGATCTTTTCGATGTGATGATATTCAGGGAGGATACAGACAGGCACAAGCCCGACGGAGAGCCGATCTTATGTGCGATGGAGCGACTCGGCTTAGAAGACCCATCGAAAGTCGTCTATGTGGGCGACGCCCTTCCCGATATGCTCTGCGCCAAAAATGCCGGTGTGAAGTTCGTGCTCGTCGACTGGACGAAGATGCCGTCGGAGGAAATGAGAAACGATCCGGGGACAACGGTGGTCGGCAGGATAAGGGATATAGTCCATTGATCGAGCAAGGCCATTCGATGGTTTTATGTTCGGCTCTGTTCTGCTGTTTCTACTAAAACCTGTTATTATCAAATTTAGTAGAATGAAATCTTAGTTTTCTTCTACTAAATGCCGACTATCTTTGATTTGGTAGAATGTTTTTCTACTAAACAACGGCTTATTTGGATTTAGTAGAAATAAGAGGTGATTTTGACCTGCGAAAGGGCGGTATCACAGGGAAATCTTCTACTAAACAGGTGGTTTTAATGATCTAGTAGAAGAAGTGAAGGCAGATCTTCTACTAAATCAAATAATCTGAGGATTTAGTAGAAAGAACGATAATATTTCAAATGCAGACGTAGAACAGGTTATATCCTCCACGTGGGAAATGCCTATTAACTGTTATCGTCCGTTTCTTGCATAATCTCGGGTTGCGAATTATAATATACAATGCTTTTTAAGAAAGAATAAGAGGGCAGGACATCACAAAATGGCTAATACAAAAGGAAAATCGAACCAGAGCATGAAGGCTTCCGGAAAGGGAAAGATCATCGTCGGTGTGATCACAGCCGTAGTGCTCCTTATAGTCGCGGGCTTCTTTGTCGTTATCTCGGGACTTCCCCAGAAGCTCCTTACGGGTGAGAAGATCGTACTCAAGAATGAGGACGGAACAGTAAGGGAGACCGTTGATAAGGTCAGCGTTGCTGAGCTTTCGTACTATTACTACCAGGTCATCAATTCCATGGGTTACGGAATAGATCCCGATACTCTCGATACTGTTTACGATGAGGAGAACGGAAAGACATACAGGGACATGATCCTTGATGTTGCGGCTCAGGAGGCAATGAACAGCCGCCTTATGAACAAGGCTGCCAAGGAAAACGGCTTCATGGAGCATTCGGGATCCGAGAGATATGCAGAGCTCCTTATCGACAATCAGAGAGATATGGTCGAGAATGTCTACTCCAAGACATATAACGTCAAGACTCTCGACAAATGGCTCAAGATGAATTACGGTTCCGGAATGTCCGTTAACGTATACAGGAATATCCTCAAGAAGGCTGCCGTTACGGAAGAGTATCAGGCATATGCCCAGCAGTTCGAGCTCCGTCCCACAGAGGATGAGGTTAAGGCAGACTATGATTCAGATCCTACGAACTTCTTAAGAGCTGATATCAACATGTATTTCTTCGATAAGTCTCTCGAGACTGATGCTGCAGACGATGCAGCGGCCATTGCTGCATGCAAGGCAAAGGCTGAGGCTGTTGCAGCCAAGGCTGTCGATTCCGAGTCCTTTAAGAATGCTGTCATCGAGCAGGTATCAGAGGATGCTGCTACGGCTGAATCCCTCGAAGGCGAGACAGATATCACGTTCATCAAGGGCGTCTATAAGGAAAGAGCAGAGATGTACGGCGAAGGCGTTGCAGACTTCCTCCTCAAGGACGGACAGATCGGCGAGGCAAAGGTCATCGAGACAGAGAACGGCGCTTATGCTTTCTTTATCGTTGACAGATATCTTGACGAGACTCCTACGGTCGTTTACAGATCCCTTACTCTCGAGAATGATGTTGTCGTAGACGATGACCATACACAGGCTGACGTTGATAAGGCTCTCTCCGAGCTCGAGAACAAGGCTAACGGACTTGCGAAGAGCGGAATGTCCGCACTCGAGTTCTCCGATCTCGTTAAGAAGAATTCCGATCTTCCCGCTGAGATCATCAGCGGAGGTTTCAAGGGCACAGGTTCTTCGAGCTTCTACTATAACGGCGTAACGAATGAGACAGACTTCGGTACTGTCTATGATGATGCGAAGGCTTCCAAGGCTTCCATCGATGCAGATCCCAACTACGAGGCAACAGCTACGGACTATTCCAACATCGACAATGCCGCTCTCGGCGAGTGGCTCTTCGCTGACGGAAGGAAGGCCGGAGATGTCGTAGTCATGAAGTCTGCCGACGGTTCCTCGGTAACGGTCTACTACGTTGAGAGCGTAATGCCCGCATGGATCTACAACAACATGATCGCAAAGATCACCACAGCCTCCTACACATGGAGAGATACGGTCATCCCCGCTGATGCAGGTTATGAAGTAGATTACAAGCTTATGAAGTATTATCTTACTTAATATCTATAATAAGTGAGCAAAAAGGGATGCTATTCGACCCGGGCAGGGAAAGAGAGCATCCCTTTTTTATATCTTCGCGGCGGCCTCCCGAAAGGATGCCGGAATAAAAAACTTGTTGACAAGAATTGACCTCGTGAGTATAATCTTTTAATGCGTCGCAGTGGGTGGGGGTACTATGCCCTCTTCGCTTGACGAAAGCGGACTTTTGTGGTATGTCATAAAGCCGCTTTAGGCATAAAACCGCTCAGGACAACGGTTCTGAAGCATTTTTAAGAGGTGATTTGATAATGGTGCATTCCGTCAAACAGGGCAAGACCGAGCGTATGTCCTACTCTCGTATCAACGAGGTCATCGAAGTACCGAATCTCATCGAAATCCAGAAAAATTCATATAATTGGTTTCTCGATGAGGGAATCGGACAGATTTTCCAAGAGATTTCCCCGGTAACAGATTCACAGAATGTCTGGGAGATCTATTTCCTTGATAAGGAATTCGATCCCCAGAATCCCGTATGTGATCTCGATGAGTGCAGGGAGAAGGACAGCAACTATGCTGCTCCCCTGAAGATAAAGCTCCTCCTCCGCAACACGGAGACAGGCGAGAGCAAGGAACAGGACGCTTATGTCGGTGAATTCCCCATCATGACGGAACACGGCACATTTGTTATAAACGGAGCTGAGAGAGTCATCATCTCCCAGATCGTACGTTCCCCGGGAGCTTACTTCGGTACTGAGAAGGACAAGAGAGGCGATACAGTCTATACTTCACAGATCATTCCTAACAGAGGAGCATGGCTCGAGCTCGAAGAGGATGACAACGGTGTAGTCAGCGTACGTGTTGACCGCGCCCGTAAGTTCCCTCTTACGATCCTCCTGCGTTCCCTCGGACTTGCAACGAACGAGGACATCATCGATACATTCGGTGATGAGGAGTCCCTCAGGATCACGCTCGAGAAGGATTCATGCCGTTCCAAGGAAGAGGCTCTCATCAATTTCTATGCGAAGGTACGTCCCGGCGATCCTGCATCTGCAGAAGTTGCAAGCAATCATCTGAACAACCTCTTCTTCGATGCAAGGAGATATGACCTTGCTAGAGTAGGTATCTATAAAGTAAATAAGAAGCTCGGCCTTTCCGCACGTATCGCGGGCCATAAGCTTGCCGAGGATGTAGTAACGGAAGACGGTGAAGTCCTCGCTAAGAAGGACACGATCGTCAGCAAGGATCTGGCTCGCGAGATCGAGGATGCCGGCATCACATCATGCCTTATCTTCCCGATCAAGAAGATCGGTGACCGTATCGACATCTCTGAGGTTCCTCACAAGGTAGTTGGTAACGGACGTGTAGACTGCGAGAAGTATATCAGGAACAGCTTTTCAGCTAAGGACCTCAAGGGCTTTGATATGTCCGAGACGACGATCGACGAGCGTGTCCGCGTAAGCGTACTCCGTGAGATCATCGAAGAGGTCAGGGCTAACTACAAGAAGAGCGAATATGCTACAGAGCTCAAGGTTCAGCTCGCTGACAGGAAGTCTGAGCTCATGCCTAAGAGCCTTGTCGTAGACGATGTATATGCGATGGTTTCTTACTTCCTGGGTCTCCGTCACGGCGTTGGTTCCCTGGATGATATCGACCATCTCGGCAACAGAAGGATCCGTTCCGTAGGTGAGCTCCTCCAGAATCAGATGCGCCAGGGTATGGCACGTGTCGAGAAGAACATCCGTGAGAGGATGGCCAGCATCGACGATAAGGAATCCGATAAGGTAACAGCAGCATCCCTTGTTAATACGAGACCCCTGCTCGCAGCTTTCCGTGAGTTCTTCGGATCTTCACAGCTGTCACAGTTCGGTGACCAGCAGAATCCTCTTGCTGAGCTCACTCATAAGAGAAGGCTCTCCGCTCTCGGTCCCGGCGGACTTTCGAGAGACCGTGCTTCCTTTGAGGTTCGAGACATCAATGCTTCCCACTACGGAAGAATGTGCCCCATCGAGACACCTGAAGGACCTAACATCGGTCTTATCACTTCGCTTGCAACATTTGCAAGGGTCAACAAGTACGGATTCATCGAGACTCCTTACAGAAAGTATGACAAGGAGAAGGGTATCGTTACGGACGAAGTCAAGTATATGACTGCGGACGAGGAGGATCTCTACAACATAGCACAGGCTAACGAAGCTCTTGACAAGAACGGTAAGTTCATTGGCAAGAGAATCGTCTGCAGACACCTCGATGAGTTCCTGCAGCTCGACCCTTCCGACGTCGATTATATGGACGTTTCGCCTAAGCAGCTCGTATCCGTTTCGACGAGCCTTATCCCCTTCCTCGGAAACGACGATGCTAATCGTGCTCTCATGGGCTCGAACATGCAGCGTCAGGCTGTACCTCTCATCAAGCCGGAAGCACCTATCATCGGTACCGGTATGGAGTACCGTGCAGCTAAGGACTCCGGTGTATGCCAGGTAGCAAAGAACGACGGTGTCGTTTCTTCCGTAGCAGCTGATCTCATCAAGATCACAAGGAAGGACGGCGGTGTCGACACATATAAGCTTTCCAAGTATCAGCGCTCCAACCAGAGCACATGTATCAACCAGAGGCCTATCGTCTCGCTCGGCGAGGAGATCAAGGCAGGCGATATCATCGCTGACGGTCCTGCTACTGATAACGGTGAGCTTGCTCTCGGAAGAAACGTTCTCATCGGATTTACCACATGGGAAGGTTACAACTACGAGGACGCCGTTCTCGTAAACGAGAGGATCGTAAGAGACGACCTTTATACATCCATCCATATCGAGGAGTATGAGTGCGAGGCACGTGATACAAAGCTCGGTGCAGAGGAGATCACGAGAGAGGTTCCTAACGTATCCGAGGATGCTATCCAGAACCTTGATGAGAACGGTATCATCAGGATCGGTGCAGAGGTACGTGCGGGCGATATCCTCGTAGGTAAGGTATCTCCTAAGGGTGAGACGGATCCTACGGCAGAGGAGAGGCTCTACAGAGCTATCTTCGGTGACCGTGCACGTGAAGTTAGGGATACTTCCCTCCATGTTCCTCACGGTGAGTACGGTGTAGTCGTTGATGTCGATATCTTCACGAAGGAGACTAACCCGAACCTCAAGAATTCCGTTAACCAGATGGTACGTGTTTATGTAGCACAGAAGAGAAAGCTCTCTGTCGGTGATAAGATGGCAGGACGTCACGGTAACAAGGGTGTCGTCTCCAGGATCCTCCCTGAAGAGGATATGCCTTTCCTCCCTGACGGTACTACACTCGATATCGTACTCAACCCTCTGGGCGTTCCTTCCCGAATGAACATCGGTCAGCTCCTCGAGGTTCACCTCGGAAGAGCTGCAAGAGCTCTCGACTGGAAGGTCGCAACACCTGTTTTCGACGGTGCGAACGAGGCTGATATCGCAGAAGCATTCCAGCTCGCAGGCATCGACTCAGACGGTAAGACAGTCCTCTATGACGGACGTACCGGTGAGCCTTTTGAGAACAGGGTAACGGTAGGCGTCATGTACTACCTGAAGCTCCATCACCTTGTCGATGACAAGATGCATGCAAGATCCATCGGACCTTATTCCATTGTCACGCAGCAGCCTCTCGGCGGTAAGGCACAGTTCGGAGGCCAGAGATTCGGTGAGATGGAAGTTTGGGCCCTCGAGGCATACGGTGCGGCTCATACGCTCCAGGAGATCCTCACAGTCAAGTCCGACGATATCGAAGGACGTTCCAAGACTTATGATGCGATCATCAGGGGTAAGAATGTTCCCGCTTCCGGTATCCCCGAATCCTTCAACGTTCTTACGAGCGAGCTCAAGGCACTTGCGCTCGATGTATCGCTCCACACGGACGACAACAAGGAGTACAGGGCTGTCGATACTTCCAACGAAGAACCTTATGCAGAAATGGATGACGATATAAGACGTGCGTTTGACGAGACTCCCGTCGATCCTCAGGATATCCTCAATGCAGGATTTGTTGAGGCAAATGAAGACGGAACGATCGCGGAAGACGATTTCGAAGGCGACGACTGGGGCGACGACGAGATCTGATCAGTAGAAAAACAAGCACACGTCTAAGGAAGGAGACTTCAATAATATGTATGATTCAAATCATTTAACGTCAATCGGAATCAAGCTTGCTTCACCTGAGGTCATCAAGGGATGGTCCCACGGTGAGGTCAAGAAGCCCGAGACAATAAACTACCGTACTCAGAAGCCTGAGACGGACGGACTTTTCTGCGAGAAGATCTTCGGACCCACAAAGTCATGGGAGTGCCACTGCGGTAAGTATAAGAAGATCCGCTATAAGGGAATGGTCTGTGACCGCTGCGGAGTTGAAGTAACGAAGAATACCGTCCGTCGTGAGAGGATGGGTCACATCGAACTCGCTGCTCCTGTTTCCCACATCTGGTATTTCAGGGGTATCCCGAGCAGGATGAGCCTTCTTCTGGACATCCCTCCTAAGACGCTCGAGAGAGTACTCTATTTTGCAGCATATATCGTTATCGATCCGGGCGAGACAGATCTTGTCAAGAACGAGACGATCGATGAGGGTAAGTACAGAGAATATGTAATGAAGTACGGCAAGTCCGCTTTCGATGCGAGAATGGGTGCCGAGGCTATCAAGATCCTCCTCAAGCAGGTCGATATCGATGCTCTCGTTGAAGAACTCAATCAGCAGAGACTCGAGCTTTCCGGCCAGAAGAAGCAGAGGATCATCAAGAGACTCGAGGTAGTCGAGGCTTTCAAGAATTCCGGCAACAAGCCTGAGTGGATGATCCTGGATGTTCTTCCCGTTCTTCCTCCGGAGCTCCGTCCTATGGTACCTCTGGACGGCGGACGTTATGCAACGTCCGACCTTAATGACCTTTACAGAAGAGTCATCAACAGGAATAACCGTCTTAAGAAGCTCCTCGATCTCGGTGCTCCCGACATCATCGTCAGGAACGAGAAGAGAATGCTCCAGGAGGCAGTCGATTCCCTTATCGATAACGGCAGAAGGGGACGTCCGGTTACAGGTACGACTTCCGCTACGAACAACAGACAGCTCAAGTCCCTTACGGACATGCTCAAGGGTAAGCAGGGACGTTTCCGTCAGAACCTCCTCGGTAAGCGTGTCGACTATTCCGGACGTTCGGTTATCGTCGTAGGACCTGAGCTCAAGATGCATCAGTGCGGTCTCCCTAAGGAGATGGCTCTCGAGCTGTTCAAGCCTTTCGTTATCAAGGAGCTCGTTGAAAGAGAGCTCACGGCTAATATTAAGACAGGACGCCGTATGGTAGACCGTGCGGATCCGGAAGTATGGGGCATCCTCGAGGAGATCATCAAGGATCATCCCGTAATGCTCAACCGTGCTCCTACGCTCCACAGACTCGGTATCCAGGCTTTCGAGCCGATCCTTGTCGAGGGTCGTGCAATCAAGCTCCATCCTCTCGTATGTACGGCTTTCAACGCTGACTTCGACGGTGACCAAATGGCTGTTCACGTACCTCTCTCTGCAGAGGCACAGGCTGAGGCAAGATTCCTCATGCTCTCTTCGAACAACCTCCTGAAGCCTCAGGACGGAAAGCCTGTTACGGTTCCTACACAGGATATGATCCTCGGATGCTACTATCTGACGATGCAGCGTGACGAGACGATGGATAAGAAGGAGTGCAAGGGCGACGGAATGGTATTCTCCTCCGTTGACGAGGCACAGATGGCTTATGACGATCATCAGATCGAGCTCCACAGTAAGGTCGGCATCCGCGTATCCAGAGAGATCGACGGAAAGATCGAGACAGGTATCATCAGATCCTCCTTCGGACGTTTCATCTTCAATGAGATCGTTCCCCAGGATCTCGGTTATGTCGACAGGAGCCTTCCTGAGAACAAGCTCGCTCTCGAGTGTGATTTCCAGATCGGAAAGAAGAATCTCGAGGACATCATCGCAAGATGCATCCGTGTTCACGGTGCAGGCGAGACAGCTACATTCCTTGACAACGTTAAGGCACTCGGTTACAAGTTCTCCACAAGATCTGGTATCTCCATCGGTATCGAGGACATGATCGTTCCTGACGTTAAGGAGAAGATGCTCAGCGAAGCTGACGAGAAGGTTGAATTCGTTAACAAGAAGTATGAGAGAGGTCTCCTCAACGAGAGCGGACGTTATAAGGCTGTCGTCAACATCTGGACAAAGACAACTGATGACATCACGGAAGCACTCAAGAAGAACCTCAAGGCAGATAACCCTATCAAGATGATGTCTGCATCCGGTGCCCGTGGTAACGATAACCAGATCAAGCAGCTCGCCGGTATGCGTGGTAACATGAACGATACATCCGGTAAGGTCATCGAGATCCCGATCAAGTCCAACCTCCGTGAAGGAATGAACGTTCTCGAGTTCTTCATATCTTCACACGGTGCTAGAAAGGCTCTCTCCGATACGGCTATCAAGACGGCTGACTCCGGTTACCTCACGAGACGTCTCGTAGACGTTGCCCAGGAAGTCATCATCTCCGAGGAAGACTGCGGAACGGATGATTTCACATGGGTCAAGGAGATAGTCAATGTCGCTAACGACAAGCGCGATGTCATCAAGACTCTTGCTGACCGTCTTACAGGACGTTATGCAGCAGAAGACATCAAGGATCTTACGACCGGCGAAGTACTCGTCAGCAGAAATGAGCTCATCTCCGCTGATGTTGCCAAGAAGATCGAGGCAACAGGCAATAAGAAGGTCAAGATCAGGTCGGTATTCGACTGCCGTTCACGTCACGGAGTATGCTCCAAGTGCTACGGTATCAACCTTGCTAACGGACTTCCTACAACAGGCGGTGAGGCAGTCGGTATCATGGCTGCACAGTCGATCGGTGAGCCCGGTACACAGCTTACGATGAGAACCTTCCATACGGGTGGTATCGCTAACTCCGGTGAGGATATCACACAGGGTCTCCCGAGAGTCGAAGAGCTCTTCGAGGCTCGTAAGCCTAAGGGAGAGGCTATCATCTCCGAGATCGACGGTACTGTCAGGATCGAGACTACTGCAAAGAACAAGAGAGAGATCGTTGTTACGGCATCTCCCGAGAATCCGCAGTATGACGAGGACGGCCAGCTCATCACAGAGGTACGTTATCCTGTTAACCAGAATGCTACCATCAAGGTCATGGACGGCGATCAGGTTGAGGCAGCTGATAACCTTACAGATGGTCCTGTAAGCCCTTCCGACATCATGAAGATCAAGGGCGAGCGCGGCGTTCAGAAGTATATCGTAAGCGAAGTCGTCAAGGTATATAAGAACGGTGGTGTTACGATCAACGATAAGCATATCGAGATCATCACACGTCAGATGATGAGAAGAGTAAGGATCGACGATCCGGGTGATACGGATCTCATGACAGGTACGACAGCCGATATGTTCGACTTCATCGATGCAAATGAGAAGGCTGAGGCAGAGGGACTCCGTCCCGCAACCGGAAGAAGGATGCTCCTCGGTATCACGAAGGCATCGCTGTCCACAGACTCCTTCCTCTCAGCTGCATCATTCCAGGAGACTGCAAAGGTCCTCACAGATGCTGCAGTCAAGGGTAAGGTAGATCCGCTCATCGGACTCAAGGAGAACGTAATCATCGGTTCTATCATCCCTGCCGGAACAGGTGTACAGAGATACCGTGATATCACTGCAGTTCCCGCAATCAAGGAGAACTACGAGGTTATCACAGGTAAGGAGTACAGCCCTGATAATGATGACGCTCAGGATTTCGTAAATGAGTATTACGAGTCTGTCGTTGAGGCAGAGCGCAGCGAAAATGAATCGCTTTCAGCTGAGGCTGTTCTTGCCGAAGAGTAATATCAGGTAAAACAAAAGACTTAGCAGTAAAGGAGCCGTTCCTTCGGGGACGGCTCCTTTGTTTATATCTCGAGCCGGGTTTTTGAAACAGCAATCCTGACAATACGGATTATTCAGTTTGTTATGATTGTTATAATCTCGAAGCTGTATTTATAGATCCTCGAAATACAAGCATAGACACGGTGATCAATATGATCGATTCTATTCCGACTCTTGAATATATAGTGATGTTTGATTGGGAAGAAGAGTTTGCAACGCGTCTATGTGAGAGCAGACCCGATATTACCATAGTATTAATATGACGGAAGACATCAAAGAAGATGCCCTGAGAGTTTTTTTATTACATCTTACCTCATAGAAAAGCATGCGGCCGCGCAGGCCATATGCCACAGCTCTCACCTACATTTTTTACACTGACGGGTGTATAATTTACGTGCTATGTCAAGAAGAATGCCCGTAAAGACTATAACCGCGATAGCAGTTGCCGCATCAGTGGCGATCCCTTTGCTGTGCCTTCCCATAGGCACGAGTCAGATAGTCAGTGCCTCATCCAAGGTAAGAAAGGCATATGACAAGGCATTCCCTTCTGAGAAGAAAGCTGACGAGATACTTGTCGAGGACTGGGCTCTGGTAGGTTCCGAAGGCGGAGAACAGGGCGGCAGCCAGGAGATCCCGGACGGACTTATCGACCTGAGCAACGGCGGTACCGTACAGGCGACATATCTTGACGGTCAGGGACCTTCATCATATGAATCGCATGAATTTGATGATGTTCCCGCATTTACCGTATATCAGCAGTATGATTCCGCGGGACTTCCCAAGGAGCTTATCGATCCGCAGTATTTTGCACCATGTGAAGAGGATCTGTATATCAAGGCAGACCAGTCTATCCTCAAGGAACTTCCGGATATGGATTCGAGTACAGTCGCACAGCTCGTTACGAGCGATATGGTAACGAGGATCGGTGTGGGCGATCAGTGGTCCAAGATCAGGACCGAGGACGGTCAGGAAGGATATGTCCTGTCCAATACACTTTCGTATGAGATGGTATGGATCGCTATCGACAGGTACGTATGGGTAGACACGGGAAGCCTGATGCTGAGGGCCGAACCCTCCACCGAGAGCGAGATAGTAAAGACCCTGTATGATGAACAGAAACTCCATTGTGTAGAGATATCGGATAAGTGGTTCCATGTATTTACGATGGACGGTCAGGAAGGATATGTTTATATCTCCTTTACGACACAGACACCGCCGCCGACTCCCACACCCACTCCCGTACCGAGAAGATCCTCGGGCGGCGGAGGAGGTTCGTCCGGCGGAGGCGGAGGCGGCGGAGGCCGCAGAGGCGGAACTCCCGTCATCTCGGGCGTAAATCCCGAGTCTGTCGTCAGCATCTGCGAGAGCATGCTCGGAGTCCCTTATGTCTGGAACGGCGAATCGGCTGACGGTGTCGACTGTTCAGGACTCGTAGTATATACATACAGACAACTCGGCGTCGGACTTCCGCACTTTGCGGATTCGATCGCGTCATGCGGAGAGGAAGTTTCCAGAGCGGACATAAGACCCGGAGATGTTGTCTGTTATGATTACGGCGGCGGATACTGCGGACATGTAGGTATCTATGTCGGAGGCGGACAGGTCATCCACGCTTCCAACTCAAGAGGCAACGTACGTTATGCGGGTATCGACATGATGTCGGTACTGACCATCAGAAGGATGATAAGCTGATATTCGGAGAGTGAAAAATATGAGAGATTATTCGATAGAAAGATTTAACAATGAACTGTCCTCGGCAGCACCGATACCCGGAGGCGGAGGAGCTTCGGCTCTTATGGCTTCCCTTGCCGCATCTCTTTGCTCGATGGTGGGAAATCTCACTTCCGGCAAGAAGAAATATGCAGAGTATCAGGAAGATATTGAGAGGATCATCGCGGATGCGAACCGTCTTACGCGCGAGTGTGAGGATCTTATAAAGAAGGACGCGGAGGTTTTCGAGCCGCTGTCGAAAGCATATTCGATCCCGAAGGATCAGGAGGGAAGAGATGAGATACTCGAGGCAGCCCTGAGGACTGCCAGTGATGCGCCCTATGAGATGATAGTTAAGACGCATGAGATCGCATCTCTTATAGAGGAGCTGTCCGTAAAGGGATCGAGGCTCGCGATCAGTGACGTCGGCGTTGCTGCTTCCGCCTGCATCGCAGCTGCGAAGGGCGCATCGATGAATGTCTACATCAATACAGGCCTCATGAAGGACAGGGCATATGCAGATGAGATGAACAGCAGGACAGACAAAGCAGTCCTTGATGTAACTAAGATCTGCGAAGATGCATATGAGAAGGTCCTTGAGGGGCTCAGGAAATAAGAGACACGGAGAAAGACAATGACAGAACTTACAGGCAAGCCGGTATCGGACAGGATATGTGAAGAACTTAAGGAGACAGTATCTGCTCTCAAGGCGAAAGGGGTCATTCCTACACTTGCGGTCATAAGGGTCGGCGAGCGCGAGGATGACCTTGCATATGAGAGAGGGCTCAAGAAGAAGTTCGAAGCAAATGAATGCAATGTCGTCATAAAGGAGCTCCCTGAGGATGTGACCCAGGAGACGCTCGACAATGTTGCGAAGGCCCTCGGCGAGGATGATTCCATACACGGTATCCTGATGTTCCGTCCGCTTCCCAGGGGACTTACAGATAAGAATATCGTCAGATCGATAAAGGCAGGCAAGGACTCCGACGCCATGGGAATGGAGAATATGGCGCGCCTTTTCGCCGGGGATGAAGAGGGATTTGCACCCTGTACAGCCCAGGCTGTAATAGAGCTCATCAAATATTACGGTATCGACCTCAAGGGTAAGAAAGTGACAGTCGTCGGCAGGAGCCTCGTTATCGGCAAGCCTGTCGCACTGATGCTCATAAAGGAAAATGCAACCGTTACGGTATGCCATACAAAGACTAAGGATCTGGCATCGGAATGCAGGAATGCGGATATCATCGTCGCGGCTGCAGGAAGTGCGAAGATGATCGGAAAGGATCATGTCAGGGAAGGCCAGATCGTTATCGATGTAGGAATGAATGTCGATGAGGAAGGAAAGCTCTGCGGAGACGTCGACCTTGATTCGATAAAGGACATCATCGAGGCAGGCACACCGGTTCCGAGAGGAGTCGGATCCGTAACGACATCGGTCCTCTTAAAGCACGTGGTCCAAAATGCCGCAAGATCTGTCTGACAGGCTCATATGCAGTAAGAAGGGGAGCTGCGGGAGCTGCGCATTTGCGGATTCGACATATGCGGGTACGCTCGCGGTAAAGCAGGAGCAGGTAAGAAGGCTCCTGAAAGACAGGGTTTCATCGCTCGAGAATATCGTTCCCTGCGATGAGATATTCCACTACAGAAACAAGATATATATCGCATTCTCGTCAACGCGCGACGGAAGGATCAGCGCGGGGACTTTTTTCAGAGGCTCGAAAAGGATCGTAAATACGGACGGATGTCTTCTTGAAGACGGGCGTGCAGATGCCGTCAAGGAAGAGGTCAAGAAGCTTATCCGCAGATACAGGATACCCGTATATGATGCGCGCACCTCAAGGGGACTTTTGCGCGGAGTACTCGTCCGTGTCGGAAAGAATACGGGCGAGATGATGGTCGTTGTCGTCGTGACGGACAGGATGTTTCCCGGGAAGAAGAATTTCATTAAGGAACTCGTCAGGAATGTTCCGGATATAACTACTGTTCTTTTCGATGTGAACAGGAGAACGGACTCCATGATACTCGACGGCACTCCTACGGTGGAATACGGGCCCGGCTTTATATATGAGATCATCTGCGGGATGAAGTTCAAGGTGTCAGCATCGTCTTTTCTTCAGATCAATACGGCACAGGCAGAGAAACTCTATTCCACTGCTGCTGCAATGTCGGGGATCGGCAAGGATGATAATGTCCTTGATGCATACTGCGGAACCGGCACGATCGGTATCACTCTCTCGCGTTATGCAAAGTCGGTAACGGGCGTTGAGATCAATAAGAGTGCTTTTGAAGATGCGAAGGCGAATGCCCGGGGAAATAAAAGGGACAATATAAGATTTGTTCTCGGGGATGCTACTGAGTATATGACAGGGGACGGTAAGGATAAGGATTTTAACGTCATCGTCCTCGACCCGCCGCGAGCCGGGACAACGCCTGCGTTCATCAGGGCGTGCGCGAAGACGGGCGCATCGGGAGTAGTATACATTTCCTGCGAACCGAAGACACTTGCGAGGGATCTGGAGCTGTTCGCAAAGGAAGGTTTTGAAGCCGTAAGGGCGATACCTTTCGATATGTTTCCGTGGACTGATTCGACAGAGTGCATAGTAAGACTTGAACGGAAGGACGGAAAAGAAGATGAAGGAATATGAGATAACATACGGCAGCTCATCAGGCGTCAGGTTCTTCAGGTTCGGAAACGGCTCGAAAAAGATGGTGATACTGCCGGGACTTTCACTTAAGGATCTTATGAGTGCGGGGCCTGCGGTAGCTGCCGCATATAATATGTTCGGCGAGGAGTATACCGTTTATCTTTTCGAAAGGCCCGATGATATGAAAGAGGGCGATACGGTCCGCGATATCGCCTTTAAGACCGCAGATGCGATGGACTCGGAGGGGATAAGAGAGGCATATGTCTTCTCGGCTTCTACGGGCGGAATGATCGCCCAGTGCCTCGCTGTGATCAGGCCTGATCTTGTAAAGTGCATGATCCTGGCGTCGACGACTTCAAGGATGACCGCTGAAAATGATGCGGGGATAGGGAAGTGGGTCAGTGCCGCTTCAGAAGGACGGCTTGACGAACTGGGAGAGATGTTCCTCGAGAATGTCTATTCGGAGCAGACGGTAAGGCTCTACAGGATGATCATACTGGACGGGATGAAGGATCCGTCTGAGGATGAGATCAGGCGCTTTACCGTCCTTGCACATGCTATAGAGGGATTCGATATATCAGGGGAGCTGTCAGAGATAAAGTGCCCTGTACTTGTGACGGGAGGATCCTGCGATAAGGTGCTCGGGAATCCCTTCAGTCTGACTGCCGAAAGCACGGGGGCGCTGCTCAGGATATATGAGGGATACGGTCATGCGGTATATGACGAGATCCCCGAGTTCAAGGATATGATAAAGGAGTTCTTTTATAATGACGGAAGATCATTATCGTGAAGGAACAAAGGGCAGGGAGGAACAGTACGTGAAAAAGACACTGATCAGGATGACTGCACTGCTGACGGCTTCTGTGATGATGCTGTCTTATGCAGGATGTTCTGCGGAGAAGAAGGCTTCAGATACTGTGAATAGTGAAGAGGAACAGACCGGAAGTGTTTCGGAGACCGTACTGACAGAAAGTTCACAGACTGAGGATACGAAGGAGACAGTTGAACCCGCGGATGCCCCCGCGGTCACTGTTACCGAGGCTTCGTCCGGGGACGATATCGAATGGCAGATCGATGTCAGTTTTCCCGACTGGAAAGGCAGCCGCAGTTCCTCTTATGCAGTCAATAACAGGATAGGTTTCTATTCATATTCCGGTCAGGGTGAGATATATGTGAAGCCTGACGGATCGTGCGGAAGTTTTTCGATGTATATCAACGGATACAGGATAGATACATCGGAAATGAAAGCAGGCGGGGAGTACAGGGCGGATATATCCTCTGTTACGGTGAACGGTCTGAATTCCCTCCAGATAAGTGACATTACGGAAGGAACCGTAGGCATAAGGATCGCATACCCCACGGTCATTCCCGGAACGCTGTCCGATGCCGGTCTTTCGGAGGAGGCAATAAAGCTCATCGACTGCATCATCTCATCGGATATCGAGAACGGATTTTCGAGCGCGCAGCTGGCTGTGGTAAAGGACGGCAAACTGATCTACGAGGGCGCGTGGGGAAATGTGATGACATATGACAGGAACGGCGAAGCTGTCGATGCGCCTGCCGTTACGACAGACACGTTATATGATCTTGCATCGAATACCAAGATGTACAGCGTCAACTATGCAGTACAGTATCTCATGACCAGAGGGATGATATCTCCTGATGACAGGATCGTGGATATCCTCGGGCAGCAGTTTGCCGACGATACAATAGAGATAGATTATGAGGGTTACGAGGGGGTATCTCTTGAGACAAACAGGGAGTGGAAGGCTTCGCTTACGGTAAGGGATCTTCTCTGCCATCAGGCAGGTTTTCCCTCAGGCCCGCAGTATTTTAACGACCGCTGGGACAACGCGACATTTGATTTTGATTCCGATAACGGAAATGTCCTTTATGCCGGAACGGGCGCAGACGAGAAGACAAGAGAGGAGACTCTCGCGCAGATCTTCCGGACTCCGCTGATGTACGAACCCGGAACTGCGACCATGTATTCCGATCTTGATTATATGATCCTCTGTTACTGTGTCGAGGAGATAACCGGAATGAGGATGGATGAATTCCTTTCGGAGGTATTCTGGAAGCCGATGGGACTTACGCATATAACCTATGCTCCTCTCGAAAACGGTTTCACCCCGGACCAGTGTGCGGCGACGGAACTGATGGGCAATTCGAGAGACGGCCATGTCCGCTATACGGGGATCAGGGATGATGTCGTAAGAGGAGAGGTCCATGATCCGAATGCATATTACTGTATGGCGGGCGTCTCCGGACACGCAGGCCTTTTCTCCAACGCAACGGATCTTGCCATCCTCGCTTCCGTTATGCTTACGGGCGGCTACGGGGAAAACATGTATTTCTCGAGAGACGTAATAGATCTTTTCACATCGCCCAAGAGCGCGGATGATCCGGATTACGGACTCGGCTGGTGGAGGGAGGCATATCACGGACGTGACTGGTATTTCGGGTCGGTCAGCAGCACGGATATCTTCGGTCACCAGGGCTTCACGGGAACGCTCACTGTCATAGATCCTGATGAGGATCTTGTTATCGTTCTCCTGACGAATAAGATTCACAGCAGGATACTTGAAGGGGATGAGACCCTCAATAAGTATAAGGGCGGTTTTTACACTACGGCTACGCTCGGCTTCGTCACTGAGATCATCGAGATGGGTATAAATGATGCCCCGGATCACGATCTCTACGTAAGCCTTCTTTCTGACATGATCGCCGATGCGGAAAGGGTTATAGATGAGGAAGGTATCACCGACCCGGATCATCCGAGGATGAGGGCATATAAGGCGCTCACGGATGCGAAGGAGAAGTTCGGCTGAGACGAAAGTCCGGCAGGAACGCTGAAAGCGGACCGCCACGGGCAGTGATGCCCCGGGGATATGTTCATCGGGGCTGTCATATGTTATTCTATTTACTCGGAGGTATCGAAAATGGATATAGTCTGTCTTGATATGGAAGGGGTACTGGTGCCCGAGATATGGATCGCGTTTGCTGAAGAGTCGGGGATACCCGAACTTAAGAGGACGACAAGAGACGAGCCCGATTATGACAAGCTCATGAGATGGAGGCTCGGGATCCTCAAGGAGCACGGATTAGGCCTGAAGGAGATACAGGCGACGATCGCGAAGATCGATCCGCTTCCCGGAGCGAAGGAATTCCTTGACGAGCTCCGCCGTGAGACACAGGTGATAATCATCAGCGATACATTTACGCAGTTTGCGATGCCTCTCATGGAGAAACTTGGTTATCCGTCCCTCTTCTGCAATACGCTCGAAGTCGCACCCGACGGTGAGATCACGGGCTTTAAGATGAGGATAGAGAACTCCAAGCTGTCCACTGTAAAGGCACTTCAGTCGATAGGTTTTGATACCATTGCTGCAGGCGACAGTTATAATGATCTTGCCATGATCAGGGCAAGCCGCGCGGGATTCCTCTTCAGGAGCACCGAGCAGATCAAGAAGGATAATCCCGATCTGCAGGCTTTCGAGGAGTTCGATGATTTCCTTGCCGCGATAAAGAGCGAACTTAATTCTTAAGATGGCATCGGTCGGCTTCTACAAATACGTCTCGGAAGCATCTTATGAGACGCAGAGCCTGTACCTCGACAACGGCTCGGCAACGATGACCGCGGAGGAACTTCGAAGCCTCGGAACGAAGAGGATACTCTTTCTTTGTGATGCCAAATACCAGAACTACAGGATAATCTCTGAGTTTAAGAAGAAATATGAGGAGGAGGGCTTCAGGCTCTTCTCATATACACGCCGCGAAAAGCACCTCACCCTTACGGATATCCGTGGAGGGATAAGGGTATTCAATGAATTCAACTGTGATACGGTCGTTGCGATAGGCGGCTGCAGTGAGATCGACTGCGGCAAGTATATCGCCGCGCTTGCAGCCAATTACGGCAGGAGCGCCGAAGATTTTGACGGTATCAACAACATCAGGAGGGACATGACCGTCCTTTGCTGCGTCATGACCGACAATTCATATGCAGCTTCGTCGGCATTTGCAGAATACTATGACGACACCGAAAGGAAATGGCATACAGCCTTCAGTTCGTACCTGATACCTCAGATAGCCGTTATCGATATGGATGTTTCCATGAGGACGGACATGAAGGAATCTGCTTCAAGTTCCATGCTGTCGCTCGGCCTGGCATTCGAATCTTATGCATCACCGTATTCGTCCTTTTCGCCGGAATACAAAGCCAACGCCCTCGATTCGTGTCTGGGCATAATATCCAATATAGATAAGATGAGGAACAATCCCGGAGATACTTATCTTCGAAGGATGAACTCCATCGGGGGATTCTATGCGGGGCTCGCATCGAGGATGACAGGATTCGGCTACGGGAAACTGCTGATGAATGCCCTTTTCGAGAAGTATCATACGGCTGACGGGGGACTGTACCTGATGATCATCGCCGCTATGATAGAGACGATGCCGAAGCTGTACGGAGAGTGCGCGGCGGAACTGTCCCACAAAGCCCATCTGTGTACGAACGGAACATCGAATGAGCAGGCGGGAGATGTCTTTGTCAATTATCTGCGCATGACCGTCAGGAGGCATTCACCCGATTCCGTCTGTCCATCAGTCGACGATCAGACTATTGAGAAGATCGCGTCAGACGTTAAGAAGGAAGCGGCTGTCTATGGCCTTGAGAAGGCGTCGGTCCAGGATCTTTCCAACGTGCTGAGATGTCTTGGAGCGGATGTCTGATCACAAGTTCATAGAAATTTAATAATATATAAACAAAAACGGGCCATAAGTGAATGAATCGGCGCGGGCTAAGAATTATAATCAAGATAGTTTTTTACAGGTCCGCAGGATTTTTGAATAAGGAGATGTGAATATGAAGAAGATCGAAAGCAAAAAGGGTTTCACTCTGGTTGAGATCGTTCTTGTTGTTGCCGTGATCGTCATCCTGTCGGCTGTTGCGATCGTAGGCATCAGTGAATCGATCAACGACACCAAAGAGGTGAAAAACAAATATGCCAAGCATGATTTTGAGATGCAGGCACAGCAGGACATCAGGGCTATCATCGATAAGAATTCCCAGATCGAGGGCCTTGAGCCTACCGGCGCAGTCGTTGATAACGTAACAGGTTCGCCTTCCGACACACCTACCGAGACTCCCACAGAGACGCCCACGACTACTACGACTACAACGCCCACGACAACGACAACGACAACACCGACTACTGCTCCGACTACCGTGACGACAACCACGGCACCGACTACGGCTCCCACGAGCAGCGGCGGAGGCGGCGGCGGAAGCAACGGCGGCGGAGGCGGCGGTTCTACTGCTTCGGTATCCTCGAGAAGGACAAATGGATGGAGCGACAATCATCAGGACTGGGTCAAGTTTGATGCATCCTCTCTTTCCGGCGGAGATAAGGTTACGCTGACATACACTTATACAGGATCAGTAACCAGTGTCTCCGGCAACTTCGGAAACTACGGAAGCGGAGATTCCTTTACCGCAAGTGACGGCGTGCTCAAGGTAACGCTCAACAAGAATTCGGATTCATGGAGATTCAGCGGAAACTCGGAAGTATATCTGCAGTTCTCCGGATCAGGACTGAGCAATGTCCAGCTGACAGGTGTTACGGTAAGCTGACATATCACATCTTAAAGATATATGAAGGGTCGCCTCCGGGCGGCTCTTTTGTATCCGTGCGATAATCTTGGACTCTCGTGTTATAATCAATTAACTATGGAAGGTTTGATCAACGGAAAGGCGGGTTATTTCGGAGTAAGGATCGTTGAACTGATCCTTACTCTGTTTGTCGTTTCTTTTTTTACCTTTGCCGCTTTTTCGATAATCCCCGGTGATACCGCGAGGGTCGTCCTCGGGCCGAATGCCACCGAAGCCCAGGTGGAAAATTACAGAAAACAGACAGGGCTCGACAAGCCTGTCGCCGAGAGATACGGGGACTGGATAAGGGGCGCCGTTACGGGCGATCTCGGCGAATCGGTGTCCTTCAGGAAGCCCGTCTCCGAGCTTATATCATCAAGGCTTCCCGTGACTCTCGGAATGAGCGCAATAGCTCTCATAATGGTCATAGTTATCTCTTATCCCGCGGCGATGCTCAGTTCCAGGCGCCCGGGACATGCTCTCGATCATATATTGTCCGTATTCGGGCATGTCATATTCGCGATACCGCCTTTCGTTTTATCGCTGCTCATGATCGTACTGTTTGCCAATCTCTTCGGATTTATCTCGATAGGCAGATATGCTGCTCCGTCCGAAGACTTCGCACAGTTCCTTTCATGCATGCTGCTGCCTTCACTGTGTATCGCACTTCCGAAGATAGCGATGACATTCAAGTTCCTTCGTGCATCCATGATCGAGGAGAGGGCATCAGGCTATGTAAAAACGGCCAAGAGCCACGGTCTGTCCGATGTCAGGATCATGGTAAGACACGTGCTTCCGAACTCATCCGTATCAACGATAACCGTTATATCGCTCGTATTGTCCGACATACTCGGAGGAAGCCTTATAGTCGAGCAGGTCTTTAATCTTCCGGGACTCGGAAGGCTTCTTCTGCGCGCGATCTCCGTCAGGGATTTCCCGCTTCTTTCGGGAATGGTCCTCTATCTGGCGGTGATCACGGTAGTTCTCTACTTTATCGCTGATATCGCTGCTGCGATGATAGATCCGAGACAAAGGCTTTCAGAGAGGGCAAGACCATGACGGCATCAAAGACATACAGATCTCCCTCGAGAGCATACTATGTAACAGGTGCGGTCCTTCTCGGGATCGTGATACTGGCATTTATCCTGTCGCTTACCGGGATAGCGCCGTCTCCTAATGCGACATCTGCGGCAGAGAAACTGCAGGGCCCCTCTGCAGCGCATCTCATGGGAACCGACAACATGGGAAGAGATGTCTTTGCAAGATGTCTTGCCGCGTCGAAATATACACTGCTGATCTCAGTAACGGGCGTGCTCATCGCATTTACCGCAGGCGTGATCACGGGCCTTCTTGCAGGCTACTTCGGAGGATTCTGCGACCGTATCATAATGCTGTTTTCAAACAGCATCATGTGCTTCCCGGGTATCCTTCTTGCACTCGTAGCCGTGGCCGTTTTCGGTCCGTCGCTCTTTAATGTCGTCATTGCACTCGGAGTCGTGTTCGCGCCGACTTTCGCGAGGGTCGCAAGGACAGGGACCATAGGTCTTCTGTCGCAGGAATATATCATGCATGCCAAGGTCCTCAAGGTCAGGCCTTCGAGGATCATGGCAGTCCATATCTTCCCGAATCTCATGCCGCAGCTCCTTCCCGCGACTGTAATCGGACTTGCCAACATGACACTTTTCGAGTCGGGGATGAGCTATCTCGGACTCGGTGTTCAGCCGCCTGACGCCAGTTACGGAAAGATGCTCGCTGATGCGCAGAGCTATATGATGCACTATCCGTGGATGATCATATTTCCGTCGCTCATGCTGGTGTGCTATATACTCGGACTCTACTTCCTGTCTGAAGGGATAAGGATCTCCCTGGGAGGTGAGTCGCGATGAAGAATATACTTGAAGTCAGAGGACTGTCGCTTTCATTCCCGTCGAAAAGATCATCCGCGGTAAAGGTTCTCGATGATGTCTCGTTCAATATCAGGGACGGCGAGATCATCGGGCTTATCGGCAATTCCGGATCGGGAAAGAGCATGACCGCACTGTCGGTCGCAGACCTGCTTCCCGAGACGGCTTCTGTCGAAGGCGGACAGATCCTTTTCGACGGTGAGGATATAACAAAGATGAAGCCGAAGGACAGGAGGCTGCTCCTCGGCGATAAGATAGGAATGATCTTTCAGGATCCGATGACGGCACTCGATCCCCTGCAGACGATCGGAAGGAACCTCGATGAAGTCCTTCAGATCAGGAATATCCCCGTCAGGGAAAGAAAAGACAGGATCATAGAGATGCTGAAGACAGTCGGTTTCATCGATCCCGAGGGTGTCTATAAGAGGTATCCCCATCAGATCTCGGGCGGACAGCGCCAGCGTGTCCTGATCGCAGGGGCGGCACTCCTTCATCCCAGGCTCCTCATTGCCGACGAACCGACTTCATCTCTCGATTCGGTTACGACCATGTCGATACTGAAGCTCCTGAAGTCGCTTCGTGAAAAACTGAATATGACCATCCTGTTCATATCGCACGATCTTTATGTCGTACGCAACTTCTGTGACCGCGTGATGGTAATGAAGGACGGAAAGATAGTCGCGACGGACAATACAGAGGAGATGCTCACCGGTACGAATAATGCCTTCATAGCGGAGATGCTCGCCAAGTCAAGGCTCGATCCGTCCGAGCTGCTCCTGGACATGCCTTCGGTCGATTATTCCGGAAGTCCTATCCTCAACGTGAAGGATCTTGTCGCGGGTTATTCTTCCGGTATACTTTCGCGCAAGGCCAGGACGAAGACTCTTAAGGAGATCTCTTTCGATGTGTATCCTAACGAGATAATCGGTGTTATCGGATCCTCCGGATGCGGCAAGACAACACTTGCAAAAACGATCTGCGGGCTCATGAAGCCGACAGACGGAGAGATCAGGATGAAGGAGGGAATGGGACTTGGAGTGGTCTTCCAGGATCCCGGTTCATGCCTCAATCCTTCGCATAATGTCAGGTGGCATCTGAGGGAGCCGCTTATCGCTTCGGGCTCGAAGCTCAGCCCTGAAGAACAGGATAAGGTCATAAGGCGCGTACTCGAGGATGTCGGACTTGAGCAGAAACATCTGGGAAGATATCCGTCGCAGCTTTCGGGCGGACAGAGACAGAGGGTAGCGATCGCGATGTGCCTCGTTCTCGAGCCGTCGCTGATAATAGCGGATGAACCGTTCTCGTCGCTGGATGCAGTTCTTGCAGCATCGATACTGAAGCTCATCGCAAAGATCAACAGGGAGCGGAAGACCGCGATAATCCTTATCTCGCACAATATGAGGATAGTGCGTGCCATGTGTAAGCGCGTTATCGTAATGAGCAAGGGAAGGATAGTAGAGGAAGGCCTTACGGGAGAAGTCATGAAGAATCCCGGATCGGATGTCACCAGGGAACTCATCGAAGCCGAGAAGATGCTCGGCGGCGCAAGGCAGTCATCCACGGGAGCATAAGCAATAAATACAAAAGAGGCTGTCCCGTAATCCATGGGACAGCCTCTTGTTTTTATGTTTCCAGATCGATCTTCGGGATCATCAGTTTTCCGTGTCTGCGAGCTTCACCCTTGCCATATCCTGAACGTACATGGGATAGACCTCATAGCCCGTAAGCCTCTTATTTACGGCAACGGTATTGTAGGGATCCTGTATGTAGCAGGAGGCTGCATCTTCGACGAGTATGCGGCAGAGCTCGTGATACATCTCGATCTTGGCATCCTCATCAGAGCTTAAGGGGATCTCCCTGATTATCCTGTCGTATTCATCATTCCTGTAGTTGATGAAGTTGCCGTCATTCTCCGAGTCATATCTCGAAAGGATATCGTAGGGAGCAAAATCGCTCGTGAGCGCGATGACGGTGGACTGGAAGTTCCTTCCCTGATATGTATCCTCGAGCCATGTAGCCCAGTCGACCTGCTCGATCTGCGCATTGATGCCGATCTTCGAAAGCTGGTCTGCTATAGCGACTGCAGTATCGACATGGATGAGGTAGTTTGAAGGAACAGTGATAGTCATATCAAAGCCGTCCTTGTAACCGGCCTCTTCGAGGAGCTTCTTTGCCTGCTCTATATCCTGGTCGAAAGCGCCGTCGACGGACTTGTCATATGCTTCTCCGATGACGGGGCTCATGCCTGTTGTAAGGGGCAGTCCCGCACCATCCATCGTGAGTGCGATGATGTCATCCCTGTTGAGTGCGAGATTGACAGCACGGCGGACGTTCGCGTCATTGAAAGGTTCAACGTCGTTATTGAGAGCAAAGATCTGGACCATGTCAGAGCCTTTGCTGAGGACATCGAACTTCTCGGGATCGAGTCTTCCGGCCTTCTCTGTCGTCAGGTAGGGGAAGATGTCGATAGTTCCGTTCTCGAGCTCGATAAATCCGCTGTCCATATCGGAGCAGATCTTAAATGTTACAGTGTCGGCATATGCCTGGGTGCCCCAGTAGTCGGCATTCTTTTCGATAACTACGCTCTGGCCGATCTCATATGATGAGAACTTGAACGGACCTGTACCGATGATGTCAGTGCCGGGATCCTCAACCTCGTCCGGGACGATGCCGACCGTGAAGTAAGAGAGCTTTTCGCTGTCGGGGGAAGAAAGTACGACCTTTACCTTGCCGTCGTCTGTCTTCGTGATCTCACTGATGCCCTCGAGTCCTCTTACGAGTGCAGTTCCGTCGCTTCCCTCAAGAAGTCCGGAAGCGCGCTTCAGCGAATAGACGACGTCATCCGCATCCATCGCGTTGCCGTTATGGAACTTAACGCCTTCCCTCAGGGTAAACGTATATGTCTTCGCATCGTCGCTGATCTCAACGTCAGTCGCGAGGCAGGGGTTGAGTGAACCGTCAGGTCCGAACTTGTACAGCCCCTCGAAAATGTTGAAAAGGATCTCCTTATCACCGGCTGCGACTACGGTATGAGGGTCGAAGACAGTGGGTTCCTGCGTGATGCCGACCGTAATGTCGAGTTTCTCTGTGGCTGCGTCCTTCTTTTTTGAACAGGAAGCGGCTCCGAGGCATACTGCCAGCATGGTAACTGTTGCTATCATCTTAAGAAGTGATCTCTTCATGGTGATACCTCCCTTGTTTTTCTCCATAGCTAATATAGACGGAAAGGCCGTGTTTTTCGACATCAAAAATATTTTTTGTGTCTAATTACCAAATTCCGATATATAACAGTAATATTTTTATGACAATTGGTGTATAATACATAGGTCCTGAAGGAAAAGGACAAGAACAATTTCGATAATCGGGGAGTAGCACGTAATGAAAAAGTGTCCTGTTTGCGGAGTAATGATGGGCGATAACGTTGCCCGTTGCTCAATGTGTAAGTACGATTTCCAGAAGGCTTCCGGCGGAGAGACCGATGCTGCAGTGGCGGAGGCCAAGAAGGTCCTGGAGGCAAAAGAGGAAGAAAACCTTGCAAGGACAGAGGCGAAGAGATCTGAGGAAGAGAAGCACCTTGCCGAGATAAGAGAGAAGATCAACCGCGAGATCGAGACGCTGACGGCTAAGTTCGAGTCCGAGAAGCTCCGTCTTGACAGTGAATATGCAGCTTTACAGAAGAAGGCTATCGACGAGAAGCTCAAGCTCGAGGAAGACCTCAACCAGACAAGGAATCAGGTCGAGCTCGAGAGGAATAAGATCAAGGAAGCAAGATCCGAGGGAGAGAAGGCCAAGCAGCAGAAGATCGAGGAAGGTCAGGCTGAGTATGACAAGATGATCGCACTCGCTGCAGAAGAGCAGCAGAAGATGATCGAGACTACACAGAAGGAGATCACCGAGGCTGCGGCTAAGATCGATGCGGAGTACGCTGAAGTCCTCAAGAAGAGGGACCAGCTCGTTGCCGAAGCTACTGAAGCCCAGGCTTTCATCGAGAACAGCGAAGCAATAAGGAAAGAGCTCGAGACAGAGCGTGAGCAGCAGGATAAGATCATCGCCGGCAAGAAGCAGGAGATCGCTGATTCAGAGGCTGCCATCGAGAAGCTCCACAGTGATTTTGAGATAGAGAAGGAGCGTCTTGCCAAGGAAGGCCGCGAGATGGTCGAGAAGCAGGCTGCAGATGCTCTCAAGGAGAAAGAGGCTGCAGAGGCTGATCTTGCGAAGATAAACAGTGAGAAGGAGATCGTAATAGCAGATATCCAGAAGCAGCAGGAAGCTGCCCAGGCCGAGATAGACGGCATAAGGGAACAGGCTCAGCAGATCATCGCAGAGGCTGAGGAAGCCGCCGAGAGAAGAGATTCCCTCGTCGATGAGATGACGAAGCAGAAAGAGCAGTTCGAGAATGAGATCAAGGCGCGCCGTGACGAAGTTGCCGCCCAGATGGAAGAGGCCAACAAGATCATAGCCCAGAAGAAGGAACTCGAAGCGCAGATCTCCGAGCATGAGGCTCAGATCAAGGATTACGAGAAGCAGGCCGAGGAATGGAACGGACAGATCGAGGCGATCAAGGGCGAGTATGAGAATGCCCAGAGGATAATCGAGGATTCCAAGAATGTTACCGTTCAGGCTCAGGCAGTCGCCGAGGAGATAATCCTCGATGCCGAGAAGAGATCCGTATTCCTTAAGGAAGCGGCTCTTACAGAGAGCGCTAAGGGAGAATACATCAAGCAGATCAAGGAGAAAGAACAGAAGATCGAGGAGATGGAGATGGAAAAGGCAGAACTTGATAAGAAGATAAAGGCACTCGAGGATTCCCTTGAATCCCTTGAGAAGAAGGCCCAGTCCGGTGCGTTCGGCGGAGGTGCTTCCGGACCCAAGGAATATTCCGTTGAGGTCGTAAACCATAACGGATCGAGCGAAGTCGATGCCGAGGGTATCGATCAGGTGCTGAAGAAGAAGTCTGCCGACGGATGGACGCTCGTATCGATAATCAATGACGACGGCGGAAAGATCCAGAGCGCGCTGCAGGGTAATGATACTTCAGGCGGCTCCCTCTCGGTCGGTGCTTATGTCAGCAAGGAAGACCGCGTTGTCATGATCTTCGAGAGACCCAGGAAGAAATGATCAGCCGGGCATCTTAAGATAGCTTAAATGAGGGATCGTCTCCGTTTTCGGTGACGGTCCCTTTTTGTTTGAACCTTTTTGGTCCTGAAGACAATATTTGTGTGAAAGCTGTTTGTGCACAGACATTTTTTCGAGAAGGAGCAGGCATTCGGAAGGCCGGAGACATGATGAACAATATCGAACAGTACATAACCGAATACGGGAAGGACATCTATTCGTTCTGCGTATACCTTACGGGGAGCAGGGATCTTGCCGATGATCTTTATCAGCAGACTTTTCTTGTTGCCATCGAGAAGGATGAGATAGACGGAAACGGAAATCCGAAGTCATTTCTTCTGTCGGTAGCCGTCAACGTTTGGAGGAACATGAGAAGACGGCTGTTCTTCAGAAGGAGCAGAACGGAATACGTTTTTACGGATGATCAGAATTCCTTTGACATCGCGGATCCTTCTCCGGACGGAGAGGAACTTGCGGTTATCAGGGAACGCAACGATGAGATACGCAGGGCCGTAATGGAACTCCCGGAGAAGATGAGACAGGTCGTCATATTGTTCTATACGGAGGATATGAAGATAACCGAGATAGCAGAGATCCTCCGCATATCCGAAGGAACGGTGAAGAGCAGGCTCCACAGTGCAAAGAAAAAGCTCAGAGAAAGGCTGGAACACTATGAAAGACTATAATGATACTGAATTCGATAAGGCTGTGAAGAGTGCTGTTGCACCTGTATTTGAAGCAGATGCGGAACTGAACCGCAAGGTCATGTATGCAGCTGTCGTCGGTAAGAAGAGCGAAAAGGAAAAGAAGCGTGCGTTCGCCTTAAGGCCCGGTACGGTCGCGGCACTGATAGGAGCAGTCGTCCTGTGCTCGGCAGGCGTATATGCCGCCACAAGGCTCATGAAGCCGCAGGAGACGGACCATGCGATATTTGTCGGAAACTCGGAATATGTCGACGATGAAGCGATCGCGACCCTCGATCCGACCGAGCCCGTGAGTCCCGGATATGAAACAACGAGAGAAACATATGATACATATGAGGAAGGACTGGAGGCGACGGGATTCGGGATCGGATTCTCGCAGGATTATGAATTGTGCGAGACCGTAGGAGTGTCGGTCACCACAGGCCCCGATAACTACAGGAATACATCACTCAATGCATGGTTCAGATACGGTGAGAACGGAGTTTTCAATGTTTATTCCGATAAGTCGGAAGGCAATATCGCCGAGGATGCCGCATATGTAGTCCCGATACCGAACAAGACGAACGTACGCGAATACACTTCCTCCAACGGAGAGACTTTTGTCCTTGCAGACGGTTCAACTGACGGTGTAACGAAGACTTATGTCCTGATCGCATATGACAGCGCAAGAGGCGTCATTACTTTCCAGGATATGGGCGACGATGAGATACATGCCGTGCTTGACAGCGTAGAACTTCGTTAAGGAGGCATGATAAAAAGATATGAACAGCAGAAAGATTACTGCCGTGATCGCCGCGGTATGTCTGGCTTCAGCACTGGTATCGTGTTCAAACATAGCACAGGATGATAAGGAGACTGCGCCGGTCAGCGAAAATGCTGCGGCAACAGAAGCAGTCACCGGCACGCCTTCTGAGGAGACCATAGCAGCGGCGGAAGAGACGGAAAAGCATTATGAGGCACCATCCGCTATTGAGTATCCCGATAAAAGATTAGAGCTTTCGGGAGATCATGATGACATCATAAAAGTCGACGAGAACTCATATGTCGAAGGTGACGGATTCTATCTGTTCATCCTGAAGGGCAGCACTGTGAGAGGTGATTATGCGGTGAACGTAAGGCGTGTCATGGATGAACTCGAAAAGCTCTACGGCATGAGCTTCGATATGACGGATTATGCCGATGAGGATGACTGGAAGGATGTCTATTATGGCGGTTCGTTCAAGGACATAAATACTGACTTCGCCGGGATAAGCATACTGGTCATGCCTGATCCGGGTGACGGCACGATAGAGTGGGCATGGAAGAATGAGGTCAAGTTATTCGATACGGATCTGGACTGTGAAGGAATGACATTTGACACAGTCTATCATGAGCTTGCACATGTACTGAGGATGCATCAGGGCGAAAGCCTCGGTCAGGTCATGGAGGAGGGAGTCGCTCTGTATGCCCAGGATAAGCTTGCCAGGACCTTTGTTTATCCCGACTGGAGCATCATCCAGTATATAGATACGGAGGACGGATTCACATCCGCATATGACCATTCGGAGATAGTGGAAGACCCTGAGGGAGTATTCGCCGAAGTGATGACCGAAGAGAGAAATGCGGCCCAGAGGAACTATCAGTACGGCATAAGGTTCGTGACATTCCTTATGGAGGAATACGGGCCGGACGTCATCCTGAAGATCAGTGAAGTCTCGCGCGGATATGAATTCGGCGAGAATGATGCGGATACTATCATAGAGATAATAAAGACGGCAACATCGGATGACGTTTTTGAGAGGTTTGCCGCGTGGCTTCCGAAAGGCTGGGATGCATTCTGTAATGACTATGTCTCATATATGAGGCAGTTCGGTCTGTAATTCAACCCGTCTGCGGGACGTCACGGGACGAAAGGGTAAAGGGATATTTCCTCATGCGGGCAGAGCCCCGCGGGGAGGTATCCCTTTTCGATGAGGGGGAGGAACAGAGATAATAGACAATCCACAAAAAAGACGGTGATTGATTAAATCTTTTTGTGGAATTAGCACAGAATGTGCTTTATAATAGGAACATATTGTTTAATCCGAAGGAGGAAGCACTTATGGGAAATTATTCCGCAGACAAGATACGTAACATCACCTTGCTTGGTCATCAGGGCTCAGGCAAGACGACGCTTGCAGAAGCCATCCTGTTCTACACGAAGGCGATCGACAGGATCGGAAGAACGACAGACGGAAATACTACGATGGATTTTGATCCCGAAGAGATCAAGAGACAGATTTCCATAAATGCCACTGTTGCCACATGCGATTACAAGGGCAGCAAGATCAACATCATCGACACTCCCGGTGACTTTGATTTCCTCGGTGAGGAGATGTCGGGAATAAGGATAGCCGACAGCGGTATCGTAATGATCTCCGCTAAGGGAGGAACTTCCGTAGGTTCCGAGAAAGCCGTAAGGCTCCTTAATAAGAAAAACGTTCCTTTCCTGTTCTTCGTAAACAGGATGGATGAACCTAATGCTGATTTTGAGGGCGTTATCGAGAGAATGAGAAACCGCTACGGCCAGAGCGTTATCCCGCTGTCTCTCCCTATAATGGAAGACGGAACGATGACAGGTATCGTAGACGTTATGAACCGCAAGGCTTTTGCACTTGATGCGAAGACCGGTGCATCATCCGAGATCCCTCTGCCCGAAGAATTCAACAGCAGGATAGATGAACTTCAGGATGCGGTCAATGAGGTCGTTGCAGAATCAGATGACGCTCTCATGGAGAAGTATTTTGCAGGCGAGCCTTTCACGGAGGATGAGTTCAGGCACGGAGTCCATGCAGGTTTCCGCGAAGGAAAGCTCCATCCTATCTACTGCGGTTCCGCATATATGAACTGGGGAGTCGACTTCCTCCTCAACTGTATCTCTAAGGATACGCCGCCGGCAGGTAAGAAGCCCGTTCTCATGGGTACTCTTCCCGACGGTTCCACGATCGAAGTCGACTGCAAGGTCGAGGATCCTCTCGCAGCATTCGTATTCAAGACGATCGCCGATCCCTTCGTAGGAAGGATCAGCATCTTCAAGGTCAATGCCGGCGTCATCAAGGCAAACTCTACCGTATTCAATGCCACGAAGGGCAAGGAAGAAAGGATCGGCAACCTCTTCTTTATGGTAGGTAAGAAGCAGATCCCGACGGACAGCGTTTCCGCAGGCGATATCGGATGCGCGGCCAAGCTCGCCATCACGCAGACGAACGATACTCTCTGCGACAAGACGAGAGTTATCGAGATGCCGAAGATCTCCTTCCCGACACCCTGTCTTTCGATGAGCATCAAGCCTCTTAAGAAGGGCGAGGAAGATAAGATCATGGCAGGTCTCACGAAGCTCGCGGATGAAGATCCCTGCTTCAGGGTAGAGAACAATCCCGAGACGAAGCAGATGGTCATCTCCGGACTCGGCGAGTCTGAGATCAAGGTCCTCATCAGCAAGCTCAAGGCTAAGTATAATGTCGATGCCGAGCTTTCCGCACCGAAGGTACCTTACAGAGAGGCTATCCGTAAGAAGGTCAAGGTACAGGGTAAGCACAAGAAGCAGTCCGGCGGTCACGGCCAGTATGGTGATGTCTGGATCGAGTTCGAGCCGAATGCGGAATCAGAGGATCTCGTTTTCGAAGAGAAGGTATTCGGTGGAGCAGTACCCAAGAACTTCTTCCCCGCAGTCGAGAAGGGACTCCAGGAAGCTATCAAGAAGGGCGTTCTTGCAGGTTATCCCGTTGTCAATCTCAAGGCTACTCTCGTCGATGGTTCATATCACGATGTAGACTCTTCGGAAATGGCATTTAAGATCGCTGCAAGCCTTGCATTCAAGGCAGGTATGGAGCAGGGCAATCCGATGCTCCTCGAGCCGTACAGCACGGTAGGCGTACATATCCCCGAGGATAAGCAGGGCGATATCATGGGCGACATGAGCAAGAGGCGCGGAAGGATCATGGGTTACGGAACTGATGAGGACGGCGCTACCGTCGTTTCCTGTGAAGTTCCTACGGCCGAGATGGCTACATATGCTACTGACCACAAGTCCATGACACAGGGCAGAGGCTGGTACACGATCGAGCACGTCAGGTATGAGCCTGCACCTCCGGAAGTTGCCGAGAAGGTTATCGAGGCTTCAAAGGCTGAGGAAGAATAAAAGTTAAGAGCAAGAATTAGAAGGGACCGCTTCATTCAGAGCACAGAGTTTCCCGGAGCTGACCTAAGTTTCGTGGGGGCAAAAGTGTGATGATATGGAGCGGTCCCCTTGTTTTTGGAGAGCAGTCTTTCTGATACTCTTCAGATGACCGGCAGCGGAATGAACGTGAGACCGTTACCAGATCTTATAAACAGTCGTAAAGTTATCGTTGTAGAAGTATGCGACGGGAGTCAGATGTTCACGCAGATATACTGCATTATAGTTTCTTCCGGTCCTGTCACTTACCTGGGTGAAGATCTCGGGATCCTCGACAAGATATCTGATATTACGTTCCTTGCAGTACCTGACGAACTCATCTATGTTGCCGTTACATCCTGACAGCAGCCAGTAGTAGATCTCGTCTCGCTTTATCGTGTCGTGTCCGGCAGACATTGCATAGTAGGGATGACCGAAGTATGCCGGGCGGCCTGCGAGGAAGAACCTGTTATATGACCAGGCAGGCGTAAGGAATACGTCGTCAGGAGATGTGTTTTCCTCTATCCATTCAACGAGCTCGGACTTCGTATCGGCATTCAGGCGGTTGCGGTTGACATTGATATATGTGCACCATTCAAATACGCCGGTGGTAAACAGCGGTATGAACATACAGACGGCCACGAGTATCGACAGTATCTGTGCCGGAATGAAGAGCGCCTTGCGGCAGGTCTTCTTGTTCTTAACGGGAAGACAGAAGAGTTCGGCCAGAGCTCCTGCCACAAAGATGTCTACAAGTATCAGAGTGAACTGGATAAACTTATGGTTCGCGAGCATCTCGAGAGTTACCTGATATCTGAAAGCGAAGAACAGAGGGATCAGGAAACATATGAATATGAGCGACCTGTAGATCGGCTTGTCCTTCATTATGTCGCGGACGAGAAGAACGATCGCATAGACAATACCGATGATGAGTGTCAGACCGGTCACCTTGATGAGGTATTCTGTCTCTCCGGCAAAAGTCTTATCCGTGCATACGAAGCCTTCCTGCCTCTTGAGTGACAGGATCTTTCCCGCCCCGCCCGAAAAGAGCTGTGACTGGATGACTGACGAGACGACCGAGCAGACTGCTATCGCAAGATAGATAAGCCTGCTCTCTGACAGCAGAGCCATGAAAGCGAGGATCAGGAGAACGGCGATAAGTGCCGAACCGTGGAAGTAGGGCATCGTCACTGCGATGATGCATGAAAGGATAAGGATGCCCAGAGGTCTGATGGGATCCTCTTTTCTCCAGAGCCATGCCTCACGCGATGCGAACATCTGTCTGAAGGATGCGCCGACACCTTCGGCTCCGCTCTTAATAAGCGATATAGTCATCCTCCTTACGAAAGGAGTCATCAGTATAACGAGAAGGAGTATGCATGCGGTCCCGAGCATGAGATGACGCTGGTTGGCATAGACATTGACAGACCATATTCCCCAGTCGTCAAAAGGGGTCTTCCCGTACCATGCGTCATTCTGAAAGATCGCCCTGACTGCCCCCGGGAAGCTCTTGCCAGCCGCGGTCTGGTCCTTTATCTGATCTACGAAATTAAACGAACTCCTGAACAGGACGAGCAGAGGGATAAAGATGAAGGATATCCTTCTTCTCGAAAACAGGACAGCGAGAAGTCCCGCGAGGGCGAACGTGCTGACCATAACGATTATGCTCGGCAGATTGAGCGCCCAGTCGAGCGGAAGTCCGAGATAGTTGAGCATACCGCAGAAGAAATAGAAGAAAAAATGGTACTGTATGCCGTCTCCCGAGAAGTGCATATACTGTGTCGGGAAATTAAATCCCTTCGAAAATGAACTCATCATCGCGGTGTGCGGTGAAAGATCCGAGAAAGTGGAATACCCCGCCATCAGCACGCTGCCGTTCATCCTGTATGTATAGAACATCACGAACGTCGCAAGACATGTGGAGACGAGGAGCGTGACCGAATAGATCAGGATGCTCGTGATACGCCTGTCATATCGGGGGATGGGGGAATTTTCGATGGGCTTTCTCTTAAGACAGATCCCTGCGTTGATGCATGACATGACGATAAAGAAAGCGAGCGTCACGAGGATGCCGGACTTCTTGCAGAAGTCGTTCCCGGTCATAAGCTTCGCGAATACCGAAGTGACATAATAGTTGAACATTCCTACGCAAAGGATACCCGTCACGAATCCGGCAGGGACCGTGAAGAGCTCATCGGGGATGTTCGATGCGACGTTCTTGGAAGGTGCTATCGCAGCATAGAGCCTCCTTACGTCAGGGACGGTAAGCCTGATAAATGAAAGTCCCCACAGGAGGCAGATAAGAAGATAAAACACCGCGAGCATCACATTTCTCCATTCTTTTTTCTAAAGTATAGCAATATAAAGAGGCTGTAACTTTACAGTCAGGTAACGATTCGGCGTGGTAACAGAACTGTAACCTTAACGCGACCAGTCATGTAATAAACGATTAGTACAATCAAACATATCGAAAAAGGCTGATCGGAGGGATCACTTATGAAGATTACTGTTCTGGGCGGAGGATTAAGCCCTGAAAGAGATGTATCGAAAAAATCGGCGAGCCTTATCGCCAACGCTCTCTTGCGCAAGGGTCATACAGTCGCGCTCGTCGACCTTTATGACGGAATTGAGAACGATCAGCCCCTGGATTCGGTCTTCAGGACCGGGACCGCAGAGGAGTTTACTTTCGATATCCCCGAGAACGAGCCTGATCTTGATGCCGTTATAGCGGCACACGGCGGAAGGAAAGAGTGGGTAGGCCCGCGTGTCATCGAGATATGCAAGGCATCCGATGCCGTATTCCTCGGGCTTCACGGATCTCACGGAGAAAACGGTCAGGTACAGGCCGTCCTCGATGCATACGGAATAAAGTACACGGGATGTAACTATCTTGGTTGTGCGATCGCGATGAACAAGGACCTTTCAAAAGCGCTCATCAAGGGCGCAGGATATAAGACCGCAACGTGGATCACGGGCCCTGCCGAGGATATAAGCAGTGAAAGGATAATGAGAAAGATCGGACTTCCCTGTGTCGTAAAGCCAATCGAATGCGGATCGAGCTGCGGCGTATCTGTCGTAAAGACGGAGGAGGAACTCCAGAAGGCGATCGACCTGGCTGCTTCATATAAGCAGCTCCTCCTTGTCGAGCAGTTCATAAAGGGACGCGAGATCACTGTAGGCGTCATCGACGGAAAGGCTCTTCCGATAATCGAGATCGTTCCCCACGAAGGATTCTATGACTACAAGAATAAATATCAGGCCGGACTTACAGACCATATCTGCCCCGCAAGGCTGACGCCGGAGCAGACAAAGCGCGCCCAGGAGCTGGCCGAAAGGTTCTTTTCGATATTGAGGATGGATTCCTATGGAAGGATCGACATGATCTACAGCGAAGATGAGGATGAATTCTATTTTATCGAGGCCAACAACCTTCCCGGTATGACAAATACGAGTCTTGTTCCGGATGCGGCCAGAGAGGCCGGTATAGAATACGACGATCTTGTTGAGATGATCGTCATGGCAGCCGGAAGACGATAAGGGATGGAGAAAAGAGAGACGGAAGTATTTGACGTCGCCGTGATAGGCGGCGGTGCTGCCGGGCTTTTTGCGGGATGTTTCCTGAAAAAGGCGGGCGCATCGTTCGTCATCCTGGAACGCACCGATGAGGCAGGAAAAAAGCTCCTTCTGACTGGTCACGGAAGATGTAATATCACTAATCGAAAAGCAGCTGAAGACCCAAGAAGGTACTACCGCGAAGCCGGCAGTTTTATATACCGCGCACTCAGCAGATTTACACCTGAGGACACTATACGTTTTATCGAAGACGAGCTTCATGTCCCGCTCAAGGAAGAGGAGGACGGAAGGATGTTCCCCGTATCAGACAGCAGCAGGACGATAAGGGATGCGCTCGTGGCATATATAGGATCAGAGAATATCCTGACGGGATTTGACTGCACTGACATAGACGAAGGATTCACCGTTACCTCCGCCGGGGGCAGGAGCATCAGGTGTAAAAAGCTCATCATAGCGGCAGGGGGCAGGAGTTATCCCGGGACCGGATCCGACGGATCTTCATATCAGCTGGCAAAGAAGCAGGGACATACGGTAACACCGCTCTTTCCCGCACTGACATCAGTTACTGTCAGCGAGGAGGACCGTGAGCTTACTTCATCCCTGAGCGGCGTGTCCGTCAATGCGGGGGCTTCTCTCTATGTAGACAGCAAAAAGAAGGCAGGCGGAACAGGCGATGTCCTGTTTACGCATAAGGGACTCTCGGGTCCGGTCATATATGAGCTCAGCAGGGAGATTCCGAGGGATGTAGTTTCGAGGGACGGATGGATAGAACTCGATTTTACTCCCGGAAGGACGGATGAGGAGGTCGACGCGGAACTTCTCGAATCGATGAAGGCTCATACTGATTCCAAACTGACGACACTTGCCTCTCAGTATGTTCCCTCTTCTGTGGCATCTGCTCTCGGAAAGAGAGCCGGAGTTACGGACATCTATGCCGGAAGATGCGACAGGAGGTCCAGGAAGGAACTCATCAGGGCGTTGAAGCACCTCGGTCTAAAGATCGCAGAGCCCCCGCCTTTCGAGACGGCATATGTTACAAGGGGAGGCGTTGCGCTCCGTGAGCTGCGAAGAAAGAGTATGGAGTCGAAGATAGCGGGCGGCCTTTACCTTATTGGCGAATATATAGATGTTGACGGCGCTTCAGGAGGCTATAATCTGCAGGCTTGCATAAGTGAGGCCTTTATTGCAGTTGATGACATTATGAGTTAAAATAACGACGCGATTTACAAGCCGTATCGATCTTTAGGACCGGAGGGGGCGTCATGATCAACAAGAGAGAAGACTATATCACGTGGGACGAATACTTCATGGGAGTGGCCAAGCTCGCTTCCCAGAGGAGCAAGGATCCCAATACCCAGGTTGGAGCCTGTATCGTAAACAGCGAGAACAGGATAATGACTATCGGCTATAACGGTCTTCCCAAAGGCTGTTCCGATGACGAATTCCCGTGGGAGAGAGAAGGCGGAACATACGATACGAAGTATGCATATGTGTGCCATGCCGAGCTCAATGCGATCCTTAACTGCGGAACGGCTGATCTCCGCGACAACCGCGTCTACGTTACGCTCTTTCCCTGCGAGGGATGTACAAAAGCACTTATCCAGAAGGGTATAAAAGAGATAATCTACGACAGCGATAAATATCATGATACTGAAGGCGCGAAAGCCGCAAGGCGCATGCTGGATGCAGCGGGCGTCAGATATACTCAGTACACACCTTCGAACAGGACGATCAATATCGACGTCTGATCGCAGCATAAAACCGCCCGGCGGCGAAAGGAGACCTTTATGGCCGAGATAGAGACATTCATCTGGGATGAAAAACACGAATGCATGAGCGAGGACGAGAGAAGAGATCTCGTCGGCAAGAGACTTGTCAGTGCGGTAAGGCGCACATATGACAATGTTCCCTACTACAAAAAGAAGCTTGATCAAGCGGGAGTAACTCCCGACGATATAAAGGGCATCGATGATATAGAGAAGCTCCCTTTCACCGATAAGCTCGATTTCCGCGATAATTACCCGTTCGGAACGCTGGCCGTCCCGAGGGATCAGCTCGTAAGGTTCCATGCTTCTTCCGGAACGACCGGTAAGATGAAGGTCGTAGGATATACGGCTAACGATGTCGAGCTGTGGTCGGAGGCGTTGTGCCGCTCTTTCGCTATGGGCGGCATGAAGAAGGGAGACCTTGTCCACATCGCATACGGATACGGACTCTTCACCGGAGGTCTCGGTCCCCATTATGCATGCCAGAAGTTCGGCTCGGTCGCGATCCCCGTATCGGGCGGCAATACCGCACGTCAGATCCAGATCCTTACGGAGTGGCAGCCTGATGTTATCTGCTGCACCCCCACATATATGCTCCACATCATCGATACCATCGAGAAGAACGGTGTCGACAAGAGCCTCGTCAAGCTGAGGAGCGGATTCTTCGGAGCCGAGGCATGGACGAGCGAGATGAAGGATCAGATCGAGTCAAGGATCGGCCTTAAGGCATTTGATATCTACGGACTTACCGAGATCGTCGGCCCGGGTGTCGGATGCTCATGCACCGCATGTGAGGACATGATCCATATCCAGTCTGATCTTTTCTGGCCCGAGATCGTAGATCCCGAGACAGGAAAGCCCCTCCCCGAAGGAGAGCTCGGAGAGCTCGTATTCTCTTCCGTACTCAAGGAAGGCGTTCCCATGATCCGCTATAATACGCACGACCTTACGCGTATCCATTACGGAAAGTGCTCATGCGGAAGAACTACGCCTAAGATCGAGAAGATCACCGGACGTGCTGATGATATGCTCATCATAAGGGGTGTTAACGTATTCCCGACACAGATCGAGGCCTGCGTCATGAAGTATAAGGAAGTCCTGCCCCACTACATGATCTATGTAGACCGCGTGAACAACCTCGACGTCATCACCGTAAAGATAGAGCTCAATCCCGGATTCTTCCCCGATACGATGAAGGGCCTCGAGAAGCTCACGAAGTCGATCGAGGGAGATATCGCATCCATGACGGGTATCCATGCGAAAGTACAGCTCGTCGAGCCCAGATCACTTCCGAGATCGGAAGGAAAGATGGTAAGGGTCGTCGACTCAAGATTCAAGAAATAAGGACAGCCGCGGCCTGAATAAATGCTGATAAAGCTTTGCCCCCTGAAGCCTCACGGAAGGCATCAGGGGGTTTATATATTAATGTAGAAGCTGTGATATAATGACCGTACTCACCAAGATAATCGAAAGGTCGGAACCATATATGAAGATGCGTAAGATAGCGTCCGTGATACTGACGGCGGCAATATTCTTCTCATCGGCTGCCGTGATCACTGCAGCCATCCCGCCCCGTGTCGTACTTGCCGAGGCATCAGGTAAGGTCGACAACGTAAACCCCTGGGGAAGCGGGGGACAGATCACGATTAATCTCAGCGGATGCTCGGGATATCAGACGATAACTGTTGTCGTGGAGTTCTCGGGAACGGTAAAGTCTGCAAGCGGATGGGGATTTGATTCATATACTGTCGACGGAAACCGTGTTACCGCAGTGGTATCTGCCGACGGTGCCAACTCATGGGGCTTTGATTCCAATGTCGGCATACAGGTGGAAGGTTCCGACATCACTTCGGCCTCGCTGATATCTGTCGAAGGATCAGGTACAGCTCCTGCTCCGAACGGAGGCGGCAACAACAATAACAATAATGGCGGCAACAACGGCAATAACGGCAACGGCGGAAATAACGGCAACGCCGGCAACGGAGGAAGCGGAAGTGCCGAGATCCCCGAATGCGACGCGGTAGCCGGTGACGACTGGCTCACGACTGACGGCGATAAGATAGTCGATCAGAACGGTACTGAAGTCTGGCTTACGGGTGTATCGTGGTTTGGATACAATACGGGGTCGAATCTTTTCGACGGGGTATGGGGATGTAATCTCCGCTCGTCGCTCGAATCTATTGCGGATCATGGATTTAATCTCCTGCGCGTGCCTATGTCCGCCGAGCTGATCCTTCAGTGGAAGAACGGGGAATATCCGGAGGCGAACTATAACCACGCGTACAATTCCGAACTCGAGTCGATGAACAGTCTCGAGATATGGGAATATGTCCTCGATATCTGCGAATACAAAGGCATCAAGGTCATGATCGATATCCACTCATGCAAGACGGATTCCATGGGTCATATGATGCCTATGTGGTATACTTCCGACTTTACGGAGGACCAGTATATCGAGGCGCTGGAGTGGCTGGCAAAGAGATATGCGAATAACGACACGATATTAGCTTATGACATAAAGAACGAACCCCACGGAAAGGCATCGGAGACAGATCACGCGATATGGAATGATTCGGACGATCAGAATAACTGGAAGCGCGCGGCTGAAAGGGCAGGCAACGTTATACTCGATGCGAATCCCCACGCCCTGATCGTGATCGAGGGTATACAGATATATCCTATCGATATCCGGAAGAATAATTATACTTCGACGGATGACGGGGATTATTACAATGCCTGGTGGGGAGGAAACCTGCGTGCGGTAGCGGACTATCCTATAGATTTCGGATCCGAAGCGCGCAATAAGCAGGTAGTCTATTCTCCTCATGATTACGGACCTTCTGTATATGCCCAGCCCTGGTTTGAGGGAGGATTTACATATCAGTCCCTTATGGATGATTACTGGTATGACTCGTGGCTCTATATCGACGACACGAAGACCGCACCTCTTCTCATCGGCGAGTGGGGAGGGTTCATGACCGATCCCAATCTGACCTGGATGACTTATATGAGACAGCTCATCGCCGAGTACCATCTGAACCATACATTCTGGTGCTTTAACGCGAACTCCGGTGATACGGGCGGACTCGTTAAGGATGATTTCACAACATGGGATGAAGAGAAATATAACTTTGTAAAGGAAGTCCTCTGGCAGGACGATTCCGGAAGGTTCGTCGGCCTGGACCATAAGGTTCCTCTCGGTGAGAACGGTATATCGCTCAAGGATTATTCCGGAAAGGATGCGGTACCTGAGCTCAACGGCGATCCCGAGCCGGACGGAAAGGCAACGCCGACCCCGACTCCGTCCGCTTCTCCGGAAAAGCAGCCTTCGTCAGCACCGACGGGAAGTCCGGCGCCTGAGGAGACATCTTCCGCACCGTCCGGCGCTTCTGACGGTGCAACTCCTGCTGCGGGCAAGGATTCTTCCGGGTCGCCTGTGACATATATGCTTATCGGCGCCGGCTGTGTCGTCGGTCTTGCCGTTCTTGTTGCGGGAGGAGTCTTTATGTACAGGCTCGGCAGAGGAAAGAAGGAGTAATATAGTTTTTACGGTAGTAAAGGAAACGGCAGGATGATCTCTTCCCGCCGTTTTTTGTGCGTATTTCAGATCAGCTTTAAAGTTGGCAAGCAAAAGTAGACACATTTCTTATTTTGTATTCAACTGATTTCCAAAGTAGTACTCTTTGTACTGCTTTGGCGTCAGGTAGTTCAGAGAGTAGGCAGGTCTCTGTTCATTAAAGAACACGATGTAATCAGCTATCTCTC